>JBMFOE010000011.1:0-78714 GCA_049969795.1 Desulfomonilaceae bacterium | reverse complement strand
GCGTTCGAAGGAGCGAGGCTCGAGCCAGGTGAGAGCCATTGCCGTTACCCAGGGCGTTGCCCTGGGCTATTGTATGGCGCCCCGCAGGAGCGGGGCTTAAGAGGCCACCGAGAGTCCATGCCGAAGCGGGGTATGCCCGACGGAACGAGGTCCTCATCATCGAGTTCTGGAGCGCTTATGGCGCCCATAGCTGACCACAGAGCCGAGCGCCTCTCATTTACCTGAAAATGCCATGGTTCTCTTCAGAACGGTATTTTCATCTCCCGTTGCGACCCTCTTATCATGGGCGTTCGAAGGAGCGAGGCTCGAGCGAAGCGAGAGGGAGCGACTGAGAAATCTTCTTCCTCTGCGGGCCAAGATTTCTCGCTGCGCTCGAGATAACAGAGAGCGAAGCGCTCGCAGTAACAACCGCCCGTCGAATTCGCGATTGATTCTGAGAAGCGCAATAGGCGCGACGGCCTGCGTTATTGACATGGAACGAGCAATCGGGTACTTTATTGGCGTCGTCGGGGCGTGGCGCAGTCTGGTAGCGTACCTGAATGGGGTTCAGGTGGTCGCTGGTTCAAATCCAGTCGCCCCGACCAGAAGAAAAACAGAACAGCCTTTTGCGCGTATCCGCCCAAGCCTCGGGCGGTTTTGTGTTTCAGGACGATGGAGCGTCGTGTGGGCGTCAAAAACCTCTCCTGATTGTCGAAGGTTTGGGCGGAATACTCAGGTCAGAATCATCAAGGTTGCGAGTACATTCGAAAAACTGTGTTGAGAAAGACGGGCAGATCAGATTTCGCATTTTACCTGAAAATGCCATGGTTCTCTCACGAACGGTATTTTCATTTCCCGTTGCGACCCCCTTGTCATGGGGTTCGAGCGAGCCGGACGCGAGGGAAGTGAGAGAAGGCGACTGAGAAAGACTCGTCGTGGAGTCAAGATTTCTCGCTATGCTCGAAATGACAGGCAGAAAAGTTCTCGAAATAACGGGCACGAGAGTGCTCGAAACGACGGCCGGTTCAACGAATGAGAGATTCCCTCCAGTGACCGGCATAGTAGCCCCGTCACAGCGCAGCCCCACAATGCTGCCCTTGTCAGGGGCCAACCGCGGCGATATATTTTTGTGAGGCGACGAATACTTTCTACGAACAGCAAGAGGTCCGAAAATGCGAGCGATCAACGTTGAAATCATCGCGCCGATGCTTACCGCGATGGAATTTGGGTGCAGTAGGTGCGAACTTGTCTTCAGTCAGGTGGGCGCCCAAAAAAGCTACCGGCGTTCATGCGCCGATGAATATCCCGAAGAGTGGAAACGAGATTCTGAGCGCCTCACGGAAATGCTCACCCGTCTCTCCGAGCTCTACAAACACAGAGTGAGATTCAGGCTGATAGACGCGCAGTCCTTCCCAGGGCTGTGGAAACAGATTCGCCACCGCATACGCAAGCTGCCAGCCTTCGTCGTGGAAAAAAAAGACGTGTGCGCTGGCCTGTCTGCGGAAAAACTCGAAGCCCTCATTGACCGCCATATCCGCGCAGGTCAGTGACAATGCGCTGATCCTGTTCGCAGGGGTCAGGGCTCCCGCGGATGAGAAATCTCTCGCGCTGATTACGGCTTCATGAGTTCGTTCACCATGCGATCCAACATGGGGCCGACGCGGACTTCTGTCGGAAACAGCGGAATTATTGCCCTGACGCGCTCTCCAAATATCTTCCAGATTTCTTCCATGTGCTCCTGCTGCATCTTCACGCGATTCTGAACAAATTCAGCCGACTCGGCGTTCACTTGATCCTGCGGGATCAAGCCATTCACGATTACGCCGCCAACCGGTATCCCGAATTCGTAAAACCAGTTGATAAACCGCGTGATAACGGCGATGGGTAGGCTTTCGGGCAGCGTCACGAAGAAGAAGGCAGTGAGCGCCTCGTCGGTCAACAACTCTTTGGCGTGGGCCATCCTGTCTTTGAAGTTGAGCAGATAATCCAGGAGGGGGTCTTTTTCGTCTTTTTTGGAGAAAGACAGGAGTTCCCTCAAAGACTTTGCCTCCTCCCTGCTCTTGAGCATTTTTTCAACCCACATGGAGTAAATCTTGGACATCCCGAGGAGTCGTCGGGCGTTAGCCGTGGGCGCGGTGTCGAACACATAGAAGTCATATTCGTCCCGAAACATGAGGTCCATCATGTTCTCGAACATCGCGGATTCCTCGAAGGCTGGATTCATGGTAGCCGATTCTATAAAGTCTTCAGCCTTGGTGGTGATATCCGCAAATTTGAGAAACCAGTTTATCTTTTCACGTATCTCTTTCTTTGAACGCTCGATGGTATCTCTAGTGTCTATTTCAAAGGCATAGCAGTTTTCTTCGTCGCACACAGTCACGGGTTTGCCGAAGACGTTTTTTTCAAAGAGATTGGACAGACTGTGCACTGGATTGGTAGATGCCAGCAAGGTCTTGCGGCCCTGTTTCGCCGACCAAAGGGCTGCAGCGCCGGCCATGACCGTCTTCCCCACGCCGCCCTTGCCGCCAAAGAAAATGTATTTGAGTTTCGGATGACTCTTCATAAATTGTTGCATGCTTACGGTAATCTGGTTCACTTCCTCACCCCCTTGCCCTCAAAAGTTTCCAAACATTGCCTTTGCCAACTTTTCGATCATTGGCAACCCTGTCACGTCGCGCTCCATCTCAGGGACCGAGGCCAGAATATGACCGGCAAATTCCTGTTCTATCACTTGAAGATAGTGGTCTTGCATCTCGAAGCGATTTTTCAAATACTCCGGAATATTCTTGGTCTTGAGTTCCGCGGGCAAGACTCGGTTGACGATGTATCCGCTCAAAGGTACATCGAATTTGGCGAACAACTCCGCGGCCTTCTGCGTGTCCTTGATGACCATTTCTTCGGCTGTCAAGACGAAGAAAAACGCGGTCTTCTGCTTATCAGTGAGTATGCTGGCCGATTTGTTTATTCGATCTTTGATGTACAATAGCTCATTGAGGATGGCGTCTTCGTCAAGTTCTTTGTCTCGGCGCATAACAGCAGCGACCTGGTCGTATTCACGCATCTGCTCCCGAAGGCCAGTGATCTTATCGATCCACGCGTCGTACACGGACGCCATGCTCAAGTAGTACAAGGCGTGGCCAAGGGGAACGAGGTCGTAAATATAATAGTCGTAGCCGCCCTTCACCACGATGTCCACCACCTCGTCGAATATGGCGCTTTCTTCCATGGCAGGCTCTGCCGCGGCCGCCTGAATATAACTTTCGATCTCTTCAGGCACTTTATCCATGCCATACATGTCAAGAATTTTGTTGCGAATTTCGTTTTGATATTCCCTGACGCGTTTATCCGCGTCGATCTCCTGGGCGTATAAATTTGGCATAATTTCAGTGGGGCCTTTGCCAAAAATGTCCTTTTGGAAAATGTCCGTCAGAGACGCCTGGGGATCGACAGAGAACACGAGCACCTTCTTGCCCGTCTTGGCGAGATAGTATGACGTCGCAGCAGAAAAGGTGGTTTTCCCCAATCCCCCCTTCCCGCCGAACATGATGTACCTTCGTTCGGGAAATTTTTCGAAAATGGCTGCTAAGGACATAGGCATCTCCCTCTCTATAGTCTTTAGATGTGCATACTCAACTGGCGACAGATTGCCTTCCGATTTGTCTCGCCCACGCGTGGAGGGCGGCCGTGTATCGGAATAATGTTTGCTTAGGCAAGAGCGTCGGTGAGATCTTTTTCCCGCAGCATACGGCGCTTCCAGGTCGAAATCTGAGGCACGACGTATGGCAGCAGCCTCAGTGAATAATACGGCGGCAATATGGGTACGCCGAGCATGTCGCCCATGGTAATCAGGATAAACAGGTGCTCCATGCTGGCCCGCGTCTTGAGGGCAAAACGGGCGGAATCATGGGCCGCCACGCCATATACAAACTCCTTTACGGACTGAAAAATACCGCCTTTTTTCTTTTTTTCTTCAGACATTTCGCTGTTTCTCCGCGTCATAGGACGGGGCTAATCGCCCCGTCCCCTTTTGTATTTCGTCTAGGCCTTGGACGGAACCGTCTGACCGCCTACCGTTCGGTATCTCTGGAACGCTTTGTAGCCTTCCCACGCCAGCACGAAGGCCGCCACGACCAAGAAGATGGCCACAATGCCCATCAAGGTATTTCCCACGAGCGCCTCTCCTGTCACTTTACCAGCCAACACCTTGTTGATCAGCAGGTTATACGAGGTGTAAATGAGAGCCGCAACCGTGGTCACGAACATGAAAATCATCGGGTAGAATGCCCACGCCGAAGACTTGCCCTCTGAGATAAGCCATGCAGTTATCAAGAGCAATGCCAGGGACGCCATGAGCTGATTGGCCCCGCCGAAGAGGACCCACAGATACTGCCACCATCCGGTCATCACGAGGATCATGCCCAGGATGCTGGCAACAATGGTGCCCACATGCACATTCTTGAATACAGGACTCACATCACTCAAAAGTTCAGACGTGGCGACGCGCATGAAACGCACGACCAACTGCATGATGGTGACCGCAAGAAAGATCATCATCACGCTTCCGTAGGTCCTGCCGTAAGCCAGTGGGAGTCCAAGAGCGTTGAGGAATTTTCCGACGCCGGCTGCAAAGACGCCGCCTGGTCCTTTGGCCACCGCCGCGCTATACTCGGGCGCAGTCGCGTAAATGGTGCCAGCGATGATCAAGGCAAACAGCGCCAGCATCATCTCCAAGAACATCACGCCTGCGCCCACCGGCCGGGCATCGACCTCGCTCTCCAACTGCCGAGCCGTCCCTGAACTCGACACAATGCTGTGCCACCCGGAAATTGCGCCGCAGGCTATGGTCACGAACATGATAGGCCATAGGGGACCGATGGGGATGTTAAATGAGGTGTACGCGGGCAGAGTAAAGTCCGGCCTCAAAATGACGACGCCGATCATGCCAAAAAGGAGGCCGAAGAACACTATGTAAGACGCCACATAGTTTATGGGGAGAGCGAATCGCCATATCGGAAGGACTGATGCAAAATAGCAGAAAACAAACGCGGTAATGGCCCAAACCCACCGATTGTTCGCCACCGCCTCGCCGAGGACCGAGTCAGAAGGCACCCAAGTCCCCACCACTATTCCCAAAAGCGCCAGGATAACCGTGACCACCGTGGTCAGGACAATGTCCTGTTTCCACTTATAAATCATCTGGCCAGCCAATACCCCGCCAACCGTGAGGAACAACCAGGCCATGGGCGAGGCCTTAAGGCCAATCGCGGTGCTGACGACCACATTCCCGAACGCCCCTACGATCAACAAGAGATAAAAGTAAATGAATGACAAAAGGATCACGCGAGCCCTGGGAGAAATGAGGCGATGACTCAACCCGCCGAAAGAGGCGCCGTCATTGCGGATGGCTATCATTGCGCTCGCATAGTCGTGAACCCACCCAATGAAGAATGTCCCCAGCAGAATCCAAAGAACCGCTGGCAACCACCCCCATTGAATGGCGATGATTGGCCCGATGATAGGCCCCGCGCCCGCAATGGACTTGAACTGGTACCCGTAAAGGATGTTTCTGCTGGTGGGCATAAATTCCACGCCGTCCATGTACATCTTGGCCGGCGTTGCCCGCTTCGGATCTGCCTGGATGATGTTGGTATCAATGTACTTGGCGTAAACCCGATACCCGATAAACGCAACGATCAATCCCAGGATTAGTACGACAATTGCATTCATGCTCTAACCCCTTTCGCAAATCTAATACGCTCACCGCCTCCAGTTGAAAAGCGGGATGTCGTCTCGTCTGCTTGGGCGCGGTCGCAACGCCGCCCGCGCCGCGGGTACGAGTAAGCATAGAACCCGTCGTCTCACATTGCTGCCGCTCTCATCCCCGGCAGGATCTCCCACGCACCCTCTGAGGACGTTCAGAAACTGGTTCAAATTGACATTTGGCTACTCTCGAACTTTTTTGAAAATAGTTCATGGCAGGGGTTGCGTCAAGAACTATTTTTTCTGAAACGATGAGTAATCAATAATGCCATAACCAGCGAATAAAATCTGACAAAGGGACTCGGTAATTATGCGAGCTTGCCGTGCAACCCCCAGCACAGCATGGCTGTCTTTCTCAGCAGCGCCTTTCAACTCTGCGGCCTTGTTCCCCGCAAAGCGGATGCCAAGTATGAAGAGCGTCTTTGGGATTACTCGCGAATTCGCCGATGCATATCTGATTCCGACGGAAATGTCGAGAAGAGGTATCGACTAATCTCCACGCATATCAATGATGCGCTTCGTCTTCCTCTCACTCCGTGGGAGGGTCCCATAGGGGACAATTTCCACTTCTGGCGTCACGAGGATCTTTTTCTTGATCTGGTCTCTTACCATGAGGGCTTTCTCGGGAAATGCGGAGGATTCCAGAGCGAGTTCCCCTTCGACTCTGAGCTTCATGAAGTCTTTGCCATCAATGCGCTCGAGTATCACTTGGTATTCCGATCCAATGCCTTCAAGTTTGCTCAACACGCTGTCGATCTGACCTGGATACACGTTGACCGCCCGAATGATGAACATGTCGTCAGACCTGCCCATGATTCGGTCGTGCCTCGGGAGCAGGCTCCCGCACGCGCACAGCCCCGGCTTCAGGGCAGTGAGGTCTCTCGTGCGGTACCGAATTAATGGCACGGCTTCTTTTTTCAGAGTCGTGACCACCATTTCGCCTATTTCGCCGTCTGGTACAGGCTCGAGAGTATCTGGGTCCACTATCTCCAAGATATAGTAATCAGCCCAGTAATGGATGCCATCATGCGCGCTGCACTCCAGGCCAGTGCCCGGGCCGTAAAGTTCCGTCATCCCGGGAATATCATACATGTGCTCTAGATTCAGCAGCGTCCGAATTCTGTTCCGCATCGCGTCAGACGACCTCTCAGACCCATAAATCATCTTGCGGAGGTTGAGTTTGTCGCGAACGTTGCGGCGCTCCACTTCTTCAGCCAAGAGGAGTCCCATGGAGGCCGTGCAGCAGATGACCGTACTCTGAAAATCCAGGAGAAACTCTATCTGCATGTCGAGGTTTCCCGGTCCGGCGGGTACGGCCAAGGCGCCGAACTTCTCACAGCCGAGTTGGAAGCCGACTCCCGCCGTCCAGACGCCATACCCTACGCAGATCTGAACCCTGTCTTCGAGGGTCAGCTCCGCCATCTCGTAGCACCGAGCGAACATCTCAGCCCAATCGTCGATGTCTTTCTGCGTGTAACAGAGCACTTTCCGCTTGCCGGTGGTGCCGGAAGAGGCGTGCAGCCGCACCACATCCTTTATGGGCACGCTGAGCAAGGGGAACGGATACCCCTCAGCCAGGTCCGTCGAGGTGGTGAAAGGGAGCGCCTTCAGGTCCGCCAAGGACGAGATGTCCCCTGGCTTGTAGCCCGCGTCTTGCAACTTCTTCCTATATACAGGCGACCCTTGGTACGCGTGCGCCACGGTCCATTTCAGCCCTTCCAGTTGAAGAGCCGCCAACTCCTCCTCCGATCGATAAGTGGGCATGAACGATTTCACCGCTGCCCTCCTTCGGTCGCAGAGGATCTGAGGCGTGCGGTCTCCGCCTCATTGACTTCAAAAGTTTCGGAATCTACGACCACGCCGTAGTCCCTCGCTGCGGCCTCGACTGAAATCACCCCATTTCGAACCTCAGAGGCCACCAAAGAAGCCGGGCGCAGTAAGGGCGACCCGTACCCACCTCCTCCGCCAGCTTGTTGAAAGTACCTCGTCCCTTTTGGCACATTTTCAACGAGGTCTTTTGTCGTGCACAGGTAGTACCTCCCATCGGGATAGGTCAGTTCAATTTTGTTCAACGTCCCCGGCAGGCCACCCTGGGCGCCGTAAGGCGGCTCGACATCCCCATCGCCAAAGGTGACCAGTTTGGTGTTATCCGAACCAATAATAAACTCGGTTTCCACGCCAAGACCGCCCCGCCATCGCCCGGGGCCCGCGGAGTCAGTCCAGTATTCATGACGCACAAGGAGATGCGGCGTCTGCTGCTCGAACATCTCGTAGTCCTGATCCAGGACGCCTCCGGATTGGTCGATCATCCCAATGTGGTCGTATCCATCGCATCCTTTGATGGCGCCAGATCCTCCCTTCAGCCCCATGAAGCAGATATCCACATAAGGTGAATTCTTCCTCGGGTCAATGCCGGTGGTAAGGGAACAGAGCAACTCGTTCCACTCAGCAGTCACTCGGTCAGGGATTGCCGGCCCCAGGGCGCGCATGATCGCGTCTGCGTTGTTAGGACACAGGTGGTTGCCGTACGTCGTAGCCGCAGGGTAGGCCGCATTGAGAATGGTGCCTTTGGGGATGATGATCTCGATGGGACGGACCATCCCGTCGTTGTGAGGTATATCAGGATTGACCATTTGGAGGAACGTCAAGATGGTGGCTGAGGCGCTTGACGTATATGTGCCGTTCACAAACCCCGTGGTTTGGGGATCGGTCCCGGTGTAGTCGAAGCGTATTTTGTCATCATCCACCGTAATCTTCACGCGAATTTTATACTTTGAACCAGGCGTCTTGCCGTCATAATAGCACGTGGATTCGCCGTAATATGTGCCCTTGGGAATCGTACTGATTTCGCTCCTCATCATCTTTTCAGTGGCGTCGAACAGGTATTCCTTGTGGGCTTCAAAGACGTCCAGACCATACCGATCGATGATCTTGAGGAGTCCTCGCTCCCCGACCACGCACGAGCCGATTTCGGCCATCATGTCCTCCGCCACGATATCGAGGCGGATGTTCGCAAATATCAAGTCCCATACGTCCTTGCGAAGCTTGCCTTTTTCGTACACCTTCACAGGCGGAATTCGCAGCGCTTCCTGCCATACCTCGGTGGCGTTCGGGTTGTAGCCCCCTTGAACAGCGCCCCCTATATCCGCCTGATGCCCTTTGCACGCAGCCCAGCCCACCAGGGTGTCTTTCCAGAATATGGGTTTGTAGGCCGCCACGTCATTGTTTTGATTTCCCATGGAGAACACGTCGTTGTGAAAAATGACGTCGCCCGGGTAAATCTCATCCCCGAAGTAGTCGATGATATATTCACACACCGGCCCAAGTGAAAAAGAGAGGATGGGAAGATTCTCCGTCTGCTCGAGCATCTTGCCCTTGGCGTCGTACAGACCGGTGACGAAGTCCTTTGCCTCGCACAAGATCGGCGACCGAGTCGTCATGGCGAGGGCGATGCTCATTTCTTGAGTTATAGACTTTAATCGCCGTTGAAGGATGGAAACGAGAACTTTGTCGATATCGAGCTTCACTTGAGAATCCTCCTTTTCACATCATCCTCGAGGGCCTTGAGATACATGGTGAAACTGCCATACTTGTCCGTGAGCACGTTGAATTCGGGGGTGACGAAAGTGGTAGTGTTTACCTGCTCGATAATGGCAGGCCCTTCGACTCGATTGCCAAACTGCATCGCGAGACCGTCGAACACGGGAACGGGTCGAAATTCCTTTACGTCCGGCAAATACGCGCTTCTCTCTCTCTTGTATGCCCGTGATGGATCTTCCCCGGCATATTCTTGGCTCTTAAATTCCGGTTTTTCCGTTCGACCAATGCAAACCAGCCGCATGTTGATCAATTCGATGGGGGTTTTTTGCTCTTCGAGAGAGTAGCCATAAAGGGCGTTGTGGGCAGGGTGAAAGCGCGCTGCCATGCTTTCGATGTCAAAAGAATTGACCTCAGCCTCTGAGACCTCCACTTCAACTTCGTGATACTGCTTTGCGTATCTCAGGTCCAAAGAATAGCGGTACTCTATCGCTGCTTCGTTCAAGCCTTCCGAAATGAGCAGACTCTTGCCTTCCGCCCTCATCTCATCGAAGAGACTGCGAAACGTGCGTTGGTCTGCGTCATTCAGGAGGACGGCGTATGTCCGGACGAAGTTGTGTTTGAGGTCTGACATGAGCATGCCCGCGGCGCAAAATATTGACGATTCTCGTGGGACGATAAGAACGGGTATCTCAAGTTCCAAGGCTATCATGCAGGCGTGATTCGGGCCCGCGCCGCCTGCGACGACCAGTGGAAAATCTCGTGGGTCTTGCCCGTGTTTGACCGCCACCTCCCTCACTGCCGCGGCCATGTTCACATTGATCACGTGATACATCCCGGCAGCAGCCTCCTCCAAGGTGTAACCCATGGGCTTTGCGATCTTCTCTTCGATGGCCTTGGCAGCCTTCTGGGGATCAAGTTTCATCCGTCCACCAGCAAAGAAGTCCGGGTCCAAATATCCGAGCACAAGGTCTGCATCGGTGCATGTGGGATCTTGACCGCCAAGGCCATAGCACGCGGGGCCAGGATCGGATGAAGCGCTCTGCGGCCCCATTCTCAGGAGCCCTCCCTCATCTATCCAACCAATGGAACCGCCGCCAGCCCCGATGGTGACCACGTTCAACATAGGGAGCGCCAGGCGAAGACGATTGATCTCTCCCACTGTTGTCGTGAAAGGAACCGCATCCTTGATCAGGGCGCAATCGAACGATGTCCCTCCCATGTCCATGGTGATGCAGTCGCGGTAGTCTTGTATGCCTGAATACACGATCCCTGCCACGGGACCTCCCGCAGGGCCTGACAGAAGCGTCGTCGCCGCGTGGTCCATGGCGATTTCCGGAGACACCACGCCGCCGTTGGATTGCATGATCAGGAGCACGTTTGAAAAGCCCGCTTCCGCTAGTTTCTTCAACAAGTTTTTCAGGTATTTTTTGAGGATAGGCCCTACATACGCGTTCAACACCGTGGTCGAAACCCGGTCGTAAAAACGAATTGATGGAAGAACTTCCGTAGATGCAGAGACATACGCATCGGGCATAAGGTCTCGGACGATCTGCGCCGCCCTCTCTTCGTGCGCCTTGTTTGCAAAGGAATTCATGAAGCAGATGGCAACTGCTTCTACGCCCTCTTTGAGGAGGAACTCCGTCTCTCGGCGTACATCTTCTTCTGAGAGCGGAGTAACTTCGGCGCCCGCATAATCCAACCTCCCCGCCACAGGTCGCCTCAAATAACGCGGGGAAAGGGGTGCAACGTTGGTGTATCGGTTGTTGTATTGCTCCTCACGAATTCCCCGACGCATCTCGAGAGCGTCTCTGACTCCGAGGGTGGTCAAGAGGCCTGTTTTCGCCCCTCGGTAGGTCAAAACCGCGTTTGTGGTCACCGTCGTCCCATGCACGATGACGTCCACGGCCGCTAAAAAGTCGCTCAGACTGAGTCCCTCGTCACGCGCCATCTCCGAAATGCCCTGCATTGTGGCAATGGAAGGGTCTTTGGGAGTGCTGAGCACCTTGTAGGCGCGAAACTCTCCATCGGATCGCGTCAGCAAGAAATCCGTAAAGGTGCCGCCGACATCTATACCTATCTTGAAGTTCATAGCTACCCCTTGGTTGTGCGACGATAATGGAATGAGGCCTTTGTTTTGTTTGATCCGCAGATACTAAAACTGACGGCAGAGCTTGTCAACGTTCATCGCGCTTTTGCCGCAGCGGACGCCGACGTTGCCGCTGGAGGAGGCAAATCGCAATGGAGATAGAAAAGGGGGGATGTCATTGGGAAAAACTAGGAACGATGGCACAGGTGGAACAGAATATCTTCCAGGATCGCCTGGGCGCCATACCGACCAAGTCTGGATGATTTCAGTATGATGTCAGCCTGCAGCAGCTTTTCCATCGCCGCGATCAGCTTCTTTTCGGAGAACTTGTCTGACGCCTCGAGAGACACATACAGCGAATATGGTTTCATGCCCGTCTTGGCAATACGCGCCGCCGCGTCCGGGGATTGGTCCTTGCGTTCTTTATCTGCTAGCAAGTTCTTGAAAGTCGCAAAGGAAATCCCTGGTCGCCACGTATCGGCAAAGACCGTCTGTTTCAATTCCTTGGCCATCAATAAACGCCGCACCTCGCCGCTGATAGCCGCCAGCGTTTGAAGCGGGTGGGCCGCGATTCGCAAGTGTTCATGCAAGGATATGAGGCACTTGTGGAGGTCGCCCGTTCTGATCGCTGCGCCGAATTCATAAAATTCCGTCGCGTGGAAATCTTCAAAGACGCTCTCCACGTCGGCCGTCTCTATGCGACGCCTTTCCCCGACGTAATTCAGCAGCTTGTGCAATTCGCCCTGAAGCCTCCGCAGATCTGTTCCCGCCCGCGCATAAATTCTGTTGAGCGCGTCCCTGGAAATGGTCTTGCCGGCCTCGCCCAGGATGGCCTTCACACGGCTTTCAAAGAAGCTTCTATTGAGCCTAGGAGCAAATTTGTCGCGCGCCGCGAGGCATTCCCGAACATGACCATGTTCCTGGAACGCTCTGAATGATGGCTTCTTACTGTCCACCGCGTCGGCAGTGAAAACCACGATGGTCCCCTCCGGTATTGGACGACGAACCAAGTCTTGCACAAGCGATTCTCGCTGGGGCGCGTTCAACTTCTGCCCTGATTCAAGCCACTCCCTGGCAGCCTCCCGCAATACCGCATGGGTATCCGACGACAGTTTTTCCGTGGCGAGCGCCGCCAACCACTCGTCCGAGCGAATGGCTTGCTCGTTCGCCGCGCCAAGCAGGCCCAGCAACTGGCCGATGCAGCGGAGCACAGTTTTCTTGTCGCCTGAGCGGGCCGCCTCTGCGATGCGTGCGGCCAACCGTCCAGCATCCTTTGGACTGGCAAAGAGGGTCGTATCCTCAACCACGATCACTCGAGCATCGCCGAAAAGAGAAGGCGTTGCAACCAACGAGAAAAGCTTCTCTTCATCCAAATCCGCTCCATTCAATACGATGAGGTTGGTTTTGCGGAGGTCCGCTCCCAAGGCGCTCGATATGATGTTGTTTAACTCTTCCTTGACCAAGAACTCATCGCCATAGAGCAGATACAGCGGCAGCATCGGAGACTTGGTTTCCTTGGTGGAGCCCGATTTCATTGGATGTGCGAAAAAGACGTGAGTGGGGCAGGGTGCGCTATCACTCGATGGCCAAAGCGTCTTCCTGGGCCTTATGCGCTAAGGCCATACAACTCATTTCGGCTCGATCTTTTCTTTGGGCGTTTCCGTGGAGGTCGGGGGTGGAGGTGGAGGCGCAGGGGTGTCGTCCATCTCCATACTCTTCTTAAACGACCTGATCCCCTTGCCCAAGCCGCCCATGATTTCTGGAATTCTCTTGGCGCCGAACACCATCACCACGATAAGGAGTATGAGTATTAATTCCCAAGGGCCAGGCATCATGGTTTATCCTCCTTGTCCCAGAAAAAGGGACCGCGCAAGAACTTTGCATTTGCTGCGAAGTCAATATAATTACATTAGCTTTCAGTGTCAATGTTGGACTGTTCTGGTGGAGCGCGCGGAAGCGGACGGCATGTCGGATATAAGACAGTTTGTTAACTACTTGTAATTACATGCCGTAATTGGATACCGGTCTGGACAGGTGTCGCGTTATTGGACAGTCAATCCCTCGGTCTCCGAGCCCGCAACCCGCCAAAACCACTCTATGACTCGATTTCGCTTCTTGTTGGGTCTTGGCACTTCTTTTGCTCTTTGGCTTGTGAGGAAAACATCTGAAGGAAGGCAATATGAGCCAACATAAAGACAGCATTGAAAAAAACGCAGAGCGACAAGAAGAGGTTATCGCCACCCTTATCAACCCTATTCATGTATTCTCGGGCGCTGTTTCGACAAAAGATTACATCACCGCGCAGAAACAGCTTCTCCGTGATTTCGGGGAAGACATTTATTTTAATTGGCAACTCGAGGTGCTCCACGCAGAGATCGCGTCAATCATCGAAGAGATCAAACTGGAGCACTCAGGACCGATACCCAATACCAGCGTGGTGGGCCAAGCCTGAAGCAAATTCGCCCATGAGCGCCGCCGCGATGCACGAAACGCCAGCAATGAACTGTCTGATCATACCTCTGAGGAAGCAAGGGTCTCCGTAATGGAGGAAAAGGAAGGCAGAGCGAGACGCCTCGGCCCCAGGGGATGTGAGGCGCTTCTGCCGAACAAAATACGCCGCTGGCCTCGGCTGCGACTGGCCGAGGCCAATCCCCTCGCTTTCACTGCCCTTTGCGCTGCGCAACAGGGCGCGCCTGTTTCTCTCCGTGATCCAAATTATTCTTGCTCGATGGCATAGATTGAAGGGAGATTGCGAAATCGCTCGTCCCAGTCGAGGCCATAGCCAACCACAAACCCGGATTCGATCTCGAAACCGAAATAATCCAGTTTCACCTCTTTCTCCCGCCGCGACGTCTTGTTGATCAGTGCTGCTATACGTATGGCACGCGGTTCCATTTGCGCGACGCGCTCACGATACATATGCAGAGTGAGACCCGTGTCAACGATGTCATCCACGAGGATGACATTCTTGTCCTTCACAGGGATGCCAATATCCATCACGACGTTTATGACGCCAGACGTCTCGGTACCGCTGCCGTACGAAGACAAACGCGCAAAGTCGATTTGGCAGCCGCGACCAATCGCTCGTGAAAGATCAGCGAGAAAGATAAACGCCCCCTTGAGGATGCCCACCAAGAGGAGATCTCCTTCTGGGAAATCGTTGGAAATGCGAAGACCCAACTCTTTGACGCGTGCGGCTATGGCGTCTGCGTCGAAGAGCAGTCTCTTCTTCACTGTCATGTGTCTTCCTCCGCTCCAATGAGAGTCGCCCGGGTGACAGGTCAGCTTCCGGGTTACCATCGACTCTCCGCGCTAAAGCCCAAGTCGTCCCCGCCCAATGCGGCGAAAAGCGTTTCTGCCCTTGCCGCAATCATTGCGGCGTTGTCCGTGCAGAGGGCAGGCGAGGGGAATATAGGTCGTATGCCGCGAGCCTTGCCTTGATCCCGCACCCTTTGCCGAAGCGCGTCATTGCATGCAACGCCGCCGCAGACTACCACGTGATCAACGTGGCATCGCTCTGCAGCCCAAAAAAGTTTGGTCGTAAGCGCATCTATGATCGCCTCTTGGAATCCATGGGCCAAGGAGTTGATCAGGGCTGCGCTCTCATTTGTGTCCATACTTGGCACGAGCTGGTGGAAGCTCCCGTGCGCATTACGGTCTTGACAGACGCCGTAGAGCTTTTCAACCCTTCTCAAAACCGCCGTCTTCAGGCCAGAAAAAGAAAAATCCAGGGTATTTTTGTCCATTAAGGCGCGGGGAAAGGCTTCGGTATGGCCGTTGGCGAGACGGGCGCGGCGCTCGATAACGGGGCCACCGGGATAGCCAAGACCGAGGAGCTTGGCCACCTTGTCAAACGCTTCTCCTGCCGCGTCGTCTCGAGTTTTTCCCACTAGCTCGACGCTCAAAGGGTCTTTCACGTAGTAAAGACTCGTATGACCTCCCGACACAACCAGCCCCACAAAAGGGAAGGGATGATCCGGATGTTCCAGAAAGGTCGAAAACAGATGCCCATGCACGTGGTTGACCCCGCGTATAGGTATGTCCAAAGCCAGGGCGATGGCTTTTGCCGCGCTGATGCCTACGAGGAGCGATCCCACCAGTCCGGGGCCTCGAGTCGCCGCGCAAGCCTCCAAATCGCGGAACGAGATCCCGGCCTTCTTGACAGCCGCCTGCACGACCATCGAGATCGCTTCCGTATGCTTTCTGGACGCGATTTCCGG
Organism: Desulfomonilaceae bacterium; assembly: GCA_049969795.1. Lineage (GTDB taxonomy): Bacteria > Desulfobacterota > Desulfomonilia > Desulfomonilales > Desulfomonilaceae > JAUPKT01. The sequence goes on along the minus strand of JBMFOE010000011.1, from coordinate 63,129 downwards.
GACGACGCCCCCAAATTGGGCGTGATCCTCGATCTGGGAAACCACCACGCTGGACAGCACTGACGCGCCGTCGCGCACAACCGCTGCCGCGGTCTCGTCGCAGGAAGTTTCTATACCGAGAATGAGCATGCTCGTTTTTTTAGACCTCTCTTGAAACCTGATGCGATCCGCCCAAGGCCGTCTGTCAGTCCGCTTTCTGTGGGGAGAAACGCCTCCTGAACCACCTTTCTACGTCTCGCCAGCTCTGGAACCGCTCGCTCACAGGCAAAGGCAGATGCCGATTCCAAGGTTGGAGCATCAGCCCGACACCGAGACCTATCGAGAGATAGTCGAGCAAATGTTTCGGGTCGTCTTCTATCATGAAATCGACTTGTCTCGCCCTCAAGTAATCTCTCTTGTCACGGTTGCCCCCCACCACGATCATTTCAGGAACGGTGGGGTTCCAATCGAGCGCTTCGAGGTGTTTCTGCGCGGTGCGGGGATCTGGTCTTCCCGTGATAAAAAGTAAAGGCCGTCGAGTCTCTTGATAAATTTTCGAGAGCGCCTGGACTGCCCCTTCGTACGGTTCGATGCGGGGTTCGCTGTACATCCGGTCCACGGCCTCTTTCAGGGTCAAAGGACTTAAACCCAATGGTTCAAGGTCCCACGATGAAAGATCGTCTGCGGTCAAGGTCCGCCCTTCCTTGGCGTTGATCGTCTCCAAAATGACCTCTATGGACCGAAGCACAACGCCATCTACGTCAAATGCGATGTTCATGCTGTCTCCATCTCATCTCGCAAGCCTCTTCTCCTCCATCGACGGCCGCAGGGAGCCTTGCCTCTCCGCAGCGCGCATACAACGACAAAGCTATACATATCAGTAGTACTCGCTCCCTTCCCCAGGGTATAGAATTCGTTCTTCCTCGTCGTCAGGTTCAGAAAATTTCGTCAGAGGCAGAGGCTGCTTCTCGGCGCCCTGCCGCGCAGCAGGGCCCGGGGATTTGTCTTTGAACAAAGGCTGTGTTCGTATGTCTCTTCCCGAGACATTCCAGCTAAACTCCAAGGCAATGTTGTTTGGATCAAAGGAGTAAAAAGAATAGATAAATCCGTGATCCACTACTTCGGATACCCAAAAACCTGCGGCAGAGATGACCTTCTTGAGTTCCCAGAGTTGTTCTTCGCTGGCAACCCCAAACGCGAGATGATCAAAGGCTGCTGGACCCTTTACAGGAACTCCAGGATCTTTCTCAATGGCAGGTTCCACATGCGGCCATTCAAAAAAGGATATCAAAGCGCTCGGGGAAACTTCAAAGAAATAGAGGCGATAGCCTGGTCTGCCCATGGTCGCCACTAGGCGCATTCCAAGCACATCGCGCCAAAACCGTATGGTCGCGTCCATATCCTTGGTCGCGAGCGCGACGTGATGTACTCCAGTAAAGCTTATCAAGCGCATCTCCTGTGCAGTTACTCTTCGGGCTGCCAAGCGCATTGACCGTAAGGAACAGCCTCTTTGGCAAGACTAATCTATCACGCAGGAAAATCAAGACGCTTCGAGCAAAGGGAGAGGCGCAACATTTTTGGAACGTGCCGGAAATCGGGTTGATTGGTCGTATTGCGTTAAAAGGCTTGACATCATTTGTTGGAGAGTGTAGAGGTAACACTTTAGAACTCTTTCCATATTGCCGACCCGATTCCTTTTGTCGAGCGGCAGCCATCAAAGGCGCATCACGGGCGTGGTAGTTATCGGTTGGGACGGGAACGCTGTTTTAGGTCATAGTTCTGCAGCGTCGCTCAGGAAGGCGATCCGTATATACGGGTGGGAACGCAAGCACACAGCAGGTCACCAGACGCTGCAGCACTGCCAAGGGCGCGGGAAACAGAACGCTGCTGATAATTCTGACGTTGCGTGATGGTTGATGGCGGATGAAAACGCAGTGGAATGCCCGCATGTCGGGCTCTCGATATGCTCAAGGAAATCCTCAAAAGTAAACGTTCAGAAATCCTGAAGAGCTGGTCCCAATTCATCCGCGACACCTATCCTCCGGAAACCAGCAGATTCTTGCAAAGTCAGCCTGACGAATTTGCCAATCCCGTGGGCGCTGCCATAGGTCGCGTCACGGATCAGTTGTTTGATCTTCTGGTGGAAAAGGACTTGCCTTGGGAAGAGGCGGCCAGAATTCTGGATGATTTGGTGAGACTCCGGGCGGTTCAAGACTTCAGCCCTTCTCACGCGGTGGGATTCATCTTTCTCGTGAAAAGAGCGGTTCGAAACGCCGCACTTGGTGAGCTTCAGGACAAAGAGCTGTGGGCGGATTTGCTGGCCTTTGAATCAAAGGTTGATAACTTGGCCTTGACGGCGTTTGATCTGTACATGAAATGTCGGGAAAAGATTTACGAGCTTCGAGCAACGGAGATTCGTAATCGTACGTCGCGTATCTTGGAAAGAGCTTGTCAAAAGTATGGGATGCCTCACGAATGGTGATCGACGTGGTGATTCATCCCGGTGATATGGCAAAAAGAGCTGTATTCTTAATCGAGGTGGTGGTATGAACGCATGGTTTTCCCTTGTTGCCGCCCTGATCACGGTAGCCATACTGGCCCTGGTCTCATATGTGGGGGCAGGTCCGGCCGGTTTGGGCGCTTTGTTCGGGGTCGTTATTCCCTATGTGGCCATGGCGATTTTTGTCATTGGAGTGATCTACAGGATTGTCCGCTGGGCGATGGTACCGGTGCCTTTCCGCATTCCAACAGTCTGCGGGCAGCAAAAATCCTTGCCGTGGATCAAGGCAGACAATCTTGAAAGTCCGTACAACACATGGGGACTTATCGGCAGAATGGCTTTAGAAGTCCTGCTGTTCCGATCCTTGTTTCGGAACACCAAAGCGGAGCTTCGGGATGGCCCGAGAGTAACGTACGGTTCAGCCAAATGGTTGTGGCTAGCCGGAATTCTCTTTCACTACTCATTTCTCACAATCATTGTGCGACATCTGCGGTTCTTCATCGAACCCGTGCCGCCTTTTGTGGAGCTTTTGTCCAGTGTGGATGGCTTTTTCCAAATCCTCCTCCCCACTGTATTCCTGACTGATGTGGCTTTGCTCGCTGCGGCTACATACCTGTTCCTCCGCAGGGTCGCAATCCCGCAAGTACGCTACATATCTCTCCCCGCCGATTATTTTCCGCTGTTCCTCATATTGGGCATCGCCATTTCAGGACTGTTGATGCGCAACGTCTGGAAAGTGGACCTTTACAGCGTGAAGCAATTGGCCATGGGGCTTTTCACGCTTCACCCGACCGTACCCGCTGGCATCGGCCCCATCTTCTATGTACATCTCTTTCTGGTAAGCGTACTCCTCGCTTACTTCCCCTTCAGCAAACTTATGCATGCGGGCGGCGTCTTCCTCAGCCCAACGAGAAACATGAGGAACGTGAATCGAAGCGAGAGATGGGTAAACCCGTGGAATTATCCCGTGAAAGTGCATACCTACGAAGAATATGAAAACGAATTCCGAGCCAAGATGAAAGAGGCCGGGATTCCGGTGGATAAGGAGTAGCAATGTCACTAGAAAAACTACCGAATCCGCAGCAACTCATGAGCAACGTGAATCTCAAGCGGCTGCCCGAAACGCCGTGGATGGAGACGCCCACGGTGTTCAAGGACGGCACGTATAGCTATCCCGCGGCAGCAAAGAACTTGCGAATCCTTGATCTCCCCAATCCCAGAGAGTGGTCCCCCACCGATGAGGATTGGAAACTCCCTGACAACTGGCAGGAAATCATACTAAAGGGATTCAAGGATAGGCTGGAAAAGTTCAGGTCCTTCAGGCTGTTCATGGATATCTGCGTCCGATGCGGCGCGTGCGCTGACAAGTGTCATTTCTTCATCGGCTCAGGCGACCCCAAGAACATGCCGGTATTGCGGGCTGAACTTATAAGATCTGTGTACCGAAAAGATTTTACCCTGCTTGGCAGGATGCTCGGTAAATTCGGGGGAGGTCGAGAACTCACCATCGATGTATTGAAAGAGTGGTTTTACTACTTCTTCCAGTGCACCGAGTGCCGACGATGCTCAGTGTTTTGCCCTTACGGCATCGACACTGCAGAAGTGACCATGATTGGTCGAGAACTCCTCAACCTGGTGGGACTGAACATCAACTGGGTTATCGAACCGGTGGCGAACTGCTTCCGAACGGGCAATCACCTCGGCATTCCGCCCCATGGTCTTGTGGACATGTGGGAGTTCATGACCGATGACATCGAAAACATCACCGGAATTCATATTGATTTACCCGTGAACAAAAAAGGCGCTGAAATCCTTTTTGTCACGCCATCCGGCGACTACTTCGCGGATCCAGGCACCTACACGTGCATGGGCTACATGATGCTCTTTCACGAGCTAGGCTTAGACTACACCTGGAGCACGTATGCGTCGGAGGGCGGCAATTTCGGCCTCTTCACGTCCCACGAGATGATCAAACGCCTCAACGCCAAAATATATGCAGAGGCAAAGCGTCTCAAGGTCAAATGGATCCTTGGCGGCGAATGCGGTCACATGTGGCGCGTGATGCACCAGTACATGGAAACCATGAACGGTCCTGCCGACTTTCTCGAGGAACCGGTATCGCCCATTACCGGGACCAAATTCGAGAACGCCAAGCAGACCAAAATGGTTCATATCACCGAGTTTACCTCTGATTTGATCAAGCACAACAAACTCAAACTCGATCCCAGCAGGAATGATAAATTCAGGGTCACCTACCATGACTCGTGCAATCCGGCCCGCGCTGTCGGCCTCCTCGAAGAGCCTCGATACGTCATCAGAAATGTCTGTAACAATTTCTTTGAGATGCCGGAGAACACCATCAGGGAGCAGACCTACTGTTGTGGGGGCGGAGCCGGACTTGGCAACGACGAGAACATGGAGATGAGAATGCGAGGCGGATTTCCGCGAGCCAACGCAGTGAGGCATGTCCGCGACAAACACGGCGTGAATCGACTCCTCTGCATGTGTGCAATCGACCGAGCCACGCTCAGTACGCTGATGGAGTACTGGGTACCAGAGGTGGACGTAGGCGGGATCCATGAACTTGTCGCTAACGCCCTCATCATGAAAGGCGAGAAAGAGCGGACCCTCGATCTGCGTGGAGAACCCTTGAAAGAAGGCGCAGAGGAGGAAGAATAATGTATAACGCAGGCAAAATAATAATTGGCATTCTCATCTTCTTGGTGCTGGTTACCTACCCATTCTGGCGAAATGCGGGCAAAGCCGCGGCGCCTCCCAAACTGGAAGTAGGGACTCAGGAAAAACAATGTGTGGAGTCCACCGCGTTCATGAAGTCTTCACACATGATTCTGCTTGACCAATGGCGGGATGACGTGGTGCGCAACGGGAAGAGGATCTACACCAATTCCTCAGGGAAGCAGTTTGTCATGAGCCTACAGAATACGTGCACAAAGTGCCATGCAAAGAAGACCCAGTTTTGCGATAGATGCCACAACTATGTCAACGCAGATCCGAACTGCTGGAACTGCCATATCCCACCGAAAGAGCAGGAACAAAAGGCCGCAAGGAGTGATCAATAATGGACAGTTCAAGACGTTTTTTTCTCAAGATTGCTGGCCTGTCTGTTATCGGGATCGGCGCCAAACCGATCACCGATGTGTTGGCTCAGGGAACAAAACCCAAAACAGGACTTGATCCGAAAGCCCTCGTGGGCAAGCGATGGGCGATGGTGATCGACCACAAAAAGTGCCTGAATGCCAAAGAAGGCTGTAAAGAGTGCGTCAACGCGTGCAATCAGGTCCACAATATCCCTGACTTCGGCAACCCCAAAGACGAAATCAAGTGGATCTGGCAAACGTCCTTTGAGCATGCATTTCCAGGAGATGACAATCCATATATCAACGAGTACATGAAAGAAGGGCTCAAGAATCTGCCGCTCATGGTGCTCTGCAACCATTGCGACAATCCCCCCTGCGTGAGGGTCTGCCCCGTCAAGGCGACCTTCAAGAGGGCTGACGGGATAGTCATGATGGATTATCACCGATGCATCGGTTGCCGATTCTGCATGGCCGCGTGCCCATACGGCGCCCGAAATCTCAACTGGCGTGATCCGAGACCGTTCATTAAGACGCTCAATCCTGAGTATCCCACCAGGATGCGCGGCGTGGTGGAAAAGTGCACCTTCTGCGAAGAACGGCTGGCAATAGGACTTCAGCCCGCGTGCGTGGAAGCATGCAAGGAAAAGGCGCTCATCTTCGGCGACCTCAGCGATCCGAAGTCGGAGATTCGGGAGGTCCTGAGGCGAAACATGACCGTGCAACGTAAATCCCATCTTGGGACGAGGCCGCAGGTCTATTACATCTTGTGAGGTAGCGATGCTTGAAAAGGCTCTTAGAGGAAATAGAGGCTATTTCATCTGGATAGCTTTCCTACTCATACTGGTTGGAATAGGCTTCCAGTTTTACCTACGGCAGTTGGCCTATGGATTAGGCATTACGGGCATGAGCCGTGATGTATCGTGGGGCATCTACATCGGTCAGTTTACCTTCCTGGTCGGCGTCGCAGCGTCCGCTGTGATGCTGGTGCTGCCGTATTATCTCCACAACTATAAGGTCTTCGGCAAGATCACCATATTAGGAGAATTCCTGGCCGTCGCATCTGTCACCATGTGCCTCACGTTCATCATCGTGGACCTCGGGCAGCCGTCGCGGGCCTTCAATGTGCTTCTCCATCCAACTCCCAACTCGGTACTCTTCTGGGACATGATCGTCCTCAACGGGTATCTCTTCCTCAACATCGTCATCGGATGGACGGTGCTCGGGGCTGAGGCGAAAGGCGCGCCGCCGCCTAAGTGGGTCAAACCCCTGATCTATCTTTCAATCCCTTGGGCTATCAGCATCCATACGGTCACCGCGTTTCTCTACGCCGGTTTGCCTGGACGAGGATTCTGGCTCACGGCCATCATGGCGCCGCGCTTCTTGGCGTCAGCCTTCGCCTCAGGTCCTTCGCTGCTCATCCTCATCTGCCTGTTCCTCAGGAAATACACGCGATTCGACGCGGGCTGGGAAGCTGTGCAGACGCTGGCAAAGATCGTGACCTATGCAATGATCGTCAGCGTGTTCTTTGTCCTGTGTGAGCTGTTCACAGTCTATTACAGCCAAATCCCAGAACACGAGTATCATTTCAACTACTTGTTCGTCGGATTGCACGGCCACTCTGGGCTCGTGCCATGGATGTGGACTTGCGTGGTGTTGGCGTTTATTGCGATCGCGCTGCTCATCAATCCCAAGACCAGGAACAATGAGACAACCCTTCCCATAGCATGCGCAGCCGTGTTCGTAAGCCTGTGGATCGAGAAGGGCATCACCTTGGTGCTGACGGGCTATATCCCTTCGCCCTTGGAAACTATTACCGAGTATCATCCCACCATACCAGAAATGGGCATTACCCTTGGGGTCTGGGCCCTTGGCTTCCTGATACTCTCCATCCTCTACAAAGTAGCAGTCACCGTGAAACAAGAGGTGGCTGCCTAAGCGTTTATCCAATACCGGACAGCGGTACACACGGAGTACCGCTGTCCCCATACGCGCAGCCGTTCACTCCTCTCGCGCTCAGCTTCTGAAGCGTCGAATGTAAGCCTATCCGTAGTTCCCCAAGGAAGCCACGGACTTGATAGCGGCTCCGGTGGTCGGTTTAAGTGACCTGGCAGCGCTTCGGCGTGTTCAGCTCCGAATCCTTACAGGACTTTTCGAAAGTTCTGCCGGAATATGACACGGGATGCAGCGTGAAGACAGCGGCTTTCAAAGTCTATTCCACAGTGAGGACGTAATCAATCATTAAGGTTACGAGCCTGATATGTCATGCCGACTTGATCCGGCATCCAGCAAACCGACCATGGATTCCCACTTCCTTGGAAATGAGATGCCGCCGCACGACAGCGCAATTCGCGATTATTTTCGAGAATGGATATAAGGGCCAACGGTTCTTGTCAGTCCGAGGGGGACGATTTTTTTTGGAAAGCGGCTGTTTTTGATCTTGCCTTCCGGCGCATTTCAGGAGAATATATACGTTTAACACTCACATCCCCTCTGTGTCGGGTCTTGCAGGGCAAGTCCTGGGGATGGACGAAAAACCCGAAAAAGGAGTAGCGTTCATTGTCTCTTATCACCATGAAACAATTGCTCGAGGCTGGCGTCCATTTCGGACACCAAACAAGAAGATGGAACCCCAAGATGAAGCCATACATCTTTGGGGCGCGCAACGGAATTTATATCATTGACCTCCAGAAGACCGTTCGACTGTTCAAGCGAGCCTACACGTTTGTCCAAGAAACTGTGGCCCAAGGAGGCTCGGTCCTCTTTGTGGGCACGAAAAAGCAGGCGCAGGATGCCATCTATGAAGAGGCGACGCGCTGCGGACAATTTTACGTAAACAACAGGTGGCTTGGCGGCATGCTCACCAATTTCAGCACCATCCGACAGAGTATTGAACGGCTCAACCATCTCTCCGCCATTCTCGAGAAACCAGAGCAAACGAGTTTCACCAAGAAAGAACTCGTCAATTTCCGAAGACTTCATGAAAAGCTGAGCAGGAACCTTCAGGGTATTCGGGAAATGCGCAAGCTCCCTGCTGCGGTATTCATCGTGGACCCCAAGAAGGAAAATATCGCAGTGAAAGAAGCGAGAAAGCTTGCCATTCCCATTGTTGCCATCGTTGACTCCAATTGCGATCCGGACGAGATCGACTATGTCATTCCCGGAAACGACGACGCAATCCGAGCCATAAGACTGTTTGCCGCGCGCATCGCGGATGCGTGCATCGAAGGAAGAGCTCTCTACGAAGCCTCGCTCCAGGAAGATTTAGGCGAGGCCGCTTTTGAGCATGCGGAAGCCGCGGGGGTTGGATTGCCCGCGCAAGCCGCTGTAGAAGGATACGACGAAGGCATTGAAGAAGAAGCGGAGGCCGCGCCGGAGGACGAAGAGGCGGAGGAATCCGAAGAAGCTCTCGCCTAATCCAGGCCAACGGCTGCAAAGCGCAGTGCGAAACCGTGAGCTCGTCAGATACGGGGAAAACACCAAACCAGAAACGTGCTGCGACATGGGCACCGCCCATGCGTCGCAGAACAGAGGAGATAGCGCAATGGAAATTACTGCTGCTCTTGTGAAAGAGTTGAGAGAAAAAACCGGACTGGGGATGATGGACTGCAAGAGCGCCTTGGTGGAAACCAACGGCGACCTCGAAAAGGCAGTCGAGTATTTAAGAAAAAAAGGTGCGCTTAAAGCCGCGAAGCGAGAAGGTCGTGCGACCACCGAGGGACGTATCGGCTCGTATATTCACATGACGGGCAAGATTGGGGTGCTCGTCGAGCTGAACTGCGAAAGCGACTTTGTGGCCAAAACAGAACAATTTGGAGAACTCCTCAAGGACCTCTGCATGCAGATCGCAGCGAGCGCGCCGAAATGGGTTTCAGCATCAGATATCCCTCAGGAGGTGCTTGACAAGGAGAGAGAAATCTACGTTGCCCAGGCCAAGGAGTCCGGCAAGCCTGAAAAAATCCTCGAAAAGATAGCCGAGGGGAAGTTACAGAAATTCTACACCGAGGTTTGCCTCTTGAATCAGCCCTTCGTCAAGGATCCCGACAAATCCGTGGCGGACGTCATCAAAGAGAAGATCGCCCAGCTTGGGGAAAATATCACCGTCGGGCGCTTCGTGCGGTTCCAACTTGGGAGCGATTCATAGTCTCAGATGAGAAAGCCTGGAGGATACAAGAGGGCCCTTATAAAGATATCCGGCGAGGCCTTGGCGGGAGACAAAGGGTTCGGGTTTGACAGGAGCAGTTTTTTCAGGATCGCATCTGAAATTGCGTCCGCTCGCCTCAGAATGATCGACATTGGGCTTGTGCTAGGCGGGGGCAACATATTCCGAGGCGTCTCTGCGGCCGAATTGCAGATTCCAGAGCTGCTGGGAGATCATGTGGGCATGCTCGCGACTGTACTCAACGCCCTTGTCATGAAATCTGCGCTGGAGAAGTTTGGCGTGGCTGTGCGGGTGCTGAGTTCGTTTCAGGTGGGCGGCTTTGTAGAGCAGTTTGAAATGGAGAGGGCCAACGCCTATCTTTCAAACGGCGCTGTGCTTGTCTTCGCGGGAGGCACAGGGAATCCTTGCTTTACCACTGACTCAGCCGCCGCGTTGCGGGCCGTGCAGATTGGCGCAGAAGTGATGATCAAAGCCACCCAGGTCGATGGATTGTTCGACAAGGACCCCAAAGAGTTCCCTGGCGCCTCTTTTTTCCACCGCATCACGCCGGAAGAAGTCCTGGCTCGGGGGTTGCGATGTATGGATGCTGCCAGCACAGAAATCCTGGGTCGAAAAAAAATTCCTGTTATCGTGTTGAATCTACATAAGGAAGGCAATATTCTCAAAGCCCTTGCAGGAGAGTCCGTGGGCACACTGGTCGCCGCGTCAGAATCCTGATTCATCGAGGTTAGTATGATTGACGACATACACGACGAAATGAAAGCCGCCATGGAAAAATCCGTGGACGCGCTTCAGAAAGAATTGAGACGCATAAGGACGGGTAGAGCCTCTCTGGCGTTGTTGGACGGGATTATGGCTGACTACTACGGGACGCCTACGCCCATTAATCAACTGGCCTCCTTGTCAATTCCTGAACCGAGACAAATAGTTATTCAACCGTGGGACTCCAAGGCCATCCCAGACATAGAGAAAGCCATCCTCCGTTCAGAGCTGGGATTGACCCCCATGAATGATGGAAAGCTTATACGCATTGTGCTGCCCCCCTTGACCGCGGAGAGGAGGAAAGAACTTGTACGCGTCGTCAAGAAGATGGGAGAGGAATTCAAAGTTCAAATCCGCAACCATCGAAGAGACGCGAATGAAATGCTGAAGGAAATGAAAAAAGGGAAGGACATTTCGGAGGATGATCTGCATAAGGCCCAGGAAAGGGTGCAGAAGACCACTGACAATGTGATTGCCCATATTGACGAGATCGTAAGCGAAAAAGAAGCCGAGATAATGGAAGTGTAGGCTACGCGCGTGAGACGGCTCATCGCGCTCCAGAATCGGTTCTGAATACGGGGACTGCAGAATCATCACGGAGTCAAAGCGCAGTCGCAACAACCACAAAAATGAAGCAAAATCTTTTCCAGCGGCTGCAGGGTAAAGACTGAGACGTATCGAGGAGCGACAAGAGTGGAGATCCATTCGGACATGGCCGTTGCGGGGCCTAGGCATGTAGCCATTATTATGGACGGTAATGGTCGATGGGCTTCGCAGCGGCGTCTCCCCCGACTGGAAGGCCACCGACAAGGGGCCAAGGCGGTGCGTCGAACAGTCGAGTTCTGTCGTAAGTCAGGTATTCAATACCTCACCCTGTACGCCTTCTCGACGGAAAACTGGCAGCGCCCAAAAAAAGAAGTCACCGGACTCATGAAATTATTGTCGCAGTTCATCGATTCCGAACTGGATGAGATCCACGCACATGGCATACGTTTTATGACCATAGGGGACATGAGTCGATTGCCCCCAAATCTTATCGCAAAGATCGAACGCGCAAAGGCGAGAACGCGAGAAAACGTCAGCATGCGCCTTATCGTGGCCCTCTCCTACGGCGGCAGACAAGAGATCGTGAATGCCGCCTTAAAATTGGCGACGAAGCTCCAAGGCGGGGAGCTGAAGCTCGAGGAGGTCAACGAACACGCCTTTGCAGAACTCCTCGATACGAGCGACATCCCGGACCCTGACCTCTTGATCCGAACCGGCGGGGAAGTGCGGGTAAGCAATTTCTTGTTGTGGCAGCTCGCATATACTGAACTCTACTTCACGCCAATCCTTTGGCCCGACTTCGACGAAAAAGCCCTCTCTCAGGCCCTAGAAGAATACGGAAGCCGCCAACGACGCTTTGGGATGATCCCCGATCAGCGGGATGGCGCAGACGAGACCTCTCAAAATGCAGGCGACATGCAATGCTGTCAACGCGTATCCTCTCCGCTATAGTAGCCATACTTATCATCGTACCCATTCTGCTATGGGGAGGCGTCTTTGGCGTCACGATGCTGGTATTGGTCTTGGCCAGCCTTGGCGTGTGGGAGCTTTCGGACAAACTCTCCGCGGTGAAGACCCAGCCGTCTCGATATCTACTGATGTGTACCAATGGCGTCTTCCTCATTGCAGCGGCTTTGCTGCCGCTGAGGGCCGCGCCGGCTCTCATTGTAGCCCTGCCTCTCGTTGCGCTTTTTTCGCATCTCCTGCTCTTCAATGTGATCGAAGACACGATCAACTCGGTTTGCCAGAGCGTCTTTATCCTCGCCTATGTCACGGCGCCGTTGGGCCACGCCATTCTGCTCGATCGGCTTCCCTGGGGTTCAGCCTGGGTTTTCCTTGTTCTTATCGTCATTTCTCTCGGAGACGCCGGGGCGTATTTTGCCGGTCGGTACCTCGGGACTCATCACTTCTCTAAACACGTGAGCCCCAAGAAAACCATCGAGGGCTTGATAGGAGGCGTCGCGGGCAACTTTGTGGGGATGTTTATCGCCAAACTGTGCTGTCCGGATATGGCGCCCCTGAAACTGCTCGTGTACCTCACGCTTGCCATGGCCGTGGTGGGACCAATTGGGGATCTTATGGCCTCTGCACTCAAAAGGCGGCTGGGTATAAAGGATTTCGGATTCATCATGCCTGGGCACGGCGGACTTTTGGACAGGGCAGACAGCCTTATCCCCTCGTTTCCTGCGGTGTATTATATTCTCGTGCTTGCTGGCTCGGCGGTGGCTGAATGAAAAAGATAGCTATTTTGGGCTCGACCGGATCCATTGGCGTCCAGACGCTAGATGTCGTACGCTGCCATCCAGACCTCTTTCAAATAGTAGGATTGGCGGCGGGCCGCAATCTTGAGCTGTTGGAAGCGCAGACAAGGGAATTTCACCCCGCAATTGTCTCATGTTGGTCCGAGCAAGACTCGTTCGAGTTGAAACGTCGAGTTTCCGATATGAAATTAACCCCCCGTTTCGTGGCAGGATTGGACGGCGCGCAGGTGGTGGCTACATGGGGAGATTGCGACTTAGTGGTTTCGGGACTGCCCGGAAGCATAGGCTTGCGACCTTCATTTGCCGCGGTCGAAGCCGGGAAAGACGTAGCCCTGGCCACCAAAGAAGTGCTGGTTATGGCCGGCGAGCTCTTCATGAACTCTGTCGCGTCTCGGGGAATTCGTCTGCTGCCCGTGGATTCCGAGCAGTCCGCAATATTCCAGTGTCTTCAGGGGAACAAAGACGAGAAGGTCCGGAGAATCGTCCTTACTGCATCCGGCGGGCCTTTTCGGGACCTTCCCCCACATCAGATGAACAATATCACCGTGGAAATGGCCCTGCGTCACCCACGCTGGAAAATGGGACCCAAAGTAACCATCGATTCAGCTACTCTGATGAACAAGGGGTTAGAAGTGATCGAAGCCCGTTGGCTTTTCAATGTGAAGCCCTCGGAGATAGAGGTCGTATTGCACCCGGAGAGTATCATTCACTCCATGGTGGAATTTCAAGACGGCGCGCTGATTGCTCAGTTGGGCGAACCAGACATGCGCATTCCCATCAGCTACGCGCTCGCGTATCCCAACAGAATATCCTCCGGAGCCGAACCTCTCCACTTTCCGTCGCTGAAGCAGTTGACCTTCATGGAACCGGATACCCACAAGTTTCCGCTGTTGACCGCCGCCTATGAGGTCTTGCGAGATCCGCAGCCCTCCAGCGCTGTGATCTTGAACGCGGCGGATGAGGTCGCTGTTGATCTGTTTCTAAACCACCAAATACCGTTCGACGCAATTAGTTCGATCGTACTAGACGCCTTGGACAACACCTCGTCTGTTCCAGCTCGCACCATCGAAGACATCGAGGCGCTCCATGATCAAGTCGTCAAAAAAGTTCGTGAAAAGTGGCAGAGCCCAAAGGTGTATCACTGAAAGACATGCGAGTTCCCGCTGGAGAGGTGAACTTCAATTCCAACCGACCTCCTTCCTCTCGCGAAAACGTCCATCGCCATCCTGTGCAAGCCTTTCATACCTCGGCGGCAAAAGGGTTGATCGCCATGCGGCACGTGCAGTTCCCCTCATCCCCGCTATTCCAGGTGTTGATCAAGGTTTTCAATTGATCCCGATCCAGCCCCAGGAGTTTTTTTACCTCGCCTTGGGTCACCAGCCTCATCTTGTAGGCAAAAAAGACCGCCTCTTCTAGCAGAGCCGGAGTATATGGCAGCCTTTCGGCGAGGAGCCCCTTCCTCTCCAGGAGGTTCAAGACAAATTCATAGGCTTCCAAATCCCGCTCAGCGTTCCTTTGTTGCATCTTTCAACCTCTGCTCAAAAAAAGAGTGGATTGGACGACCAGTTAAAGAAGTGCTCGCAGGTTCGTGACTGCGACGCATCCGTGTTATATATTATACGCGAGAGATGTGAAGAAAAGTGGCGAGGAAAGATCATGTGCGAATCTAATGCATACATTCTCAAAGACGGCAGCGAACAATTGATCATGGAAAGCGTCGGCAACGTCACCTTCCAGGGCGATTACGTATCTCTTAAAAGCATCTTTGGCGAAGAGACGAGGCTGAAAGGCCGGCTGATTGAACTAAACCTCATTGGGCACCGCATCCTCTTGGAATCGGAGGAAGCGACATGACAGTCCCCAACGGCGACTCGACTGTCAGAAAATTATTAGTTCGTGGCCTCTCGACGGTTTGCCCTTGACACCTATTTCATGGCTTTGATAAATCCAAAACCATAAAAGGCCGTCGGAGACAAGTCGTTCAGAAGTGAGGTCGCAAGAAAATGTCGTCCATGGAGGCCGTTATAGTACTCAACGCTGGGTATGAATTCATTGGCCTGATTTCTTGGCAAAGGGCCATGGTGCTCTTGTTCAACGGCAAGGTCGAAGTCGTCAAGCATTCTGACCGCATCGTCAGGACCGTCAAAGAGACCTTCCGCGTCCCCGCCATCGTACGCCTTTATAAGTTCATACGCCAAATCTACAAGCGAGAAGTTCCTTTTTCCCGCAAGAACATTCTGGTGCGAGATTCGTACACATGCCAGTACTGCGGGCGAGAGTTTCCACCCTGCGATCTCACCGTCGATCACGTGGTGCCAAAGGTTCAAGGCGGCGACAATAATTGGTCAAACGTTGTCACAAGCTGTAAAGCGTGCAATATGCGAAAAGGAGGTATGACGCCCAGACAGGCAGGGATGCGTCTCGTCCGTCAGCCCTTCAAACCCACCATTATGGAGTTTATCAATCTTTACCTAAAGAAAAGATTCGGGGTGGACCTCGCAGAACTGCTTCAATTCTAACAATCCCACACGCAGCTGGCGCTTCTCAAATCTGAAGCGCGCAACGCTCCTACGCGAATCCCAGACCAGAAACGCTTGTGACTCCTCCCCAACCACAGATAAATTTTTTTGTTGACAGACGGCGCGTGTGTGGTAAGAGGGTCACATTCTCAACACTTATTCCATCCCAGTGGAACACACGTAAACGGCCATTTAGATGCCGTTTTCGTGCTTTAGAAGGGCGTTTTCACGCGATTAACTCTCATAGGGCCAAATCACACGCCGTCACCGCGGCCGGCGCATGCAACGGATTAACCCCAACCTCTAGGGATGGAGTAATGCGACCTTGTAAAAATGTCAAGAAGTTTTTTCATAGTGTTACAGGTACTTGTTTCTTTTTTTGAGAATACAACTTATATAAACCTCATGTGATATGGGAGCATATTTCACAATCATCACTTTCCGTCTCATAAAAGCACGTACTCTATGAACGGCGACATACGATCCTATCCCTACGACAACGTCGTCCAAGCGACTCGAGGCCCTTTTGGAGCAGGGTGGCCCTTTCTCTTGGCCGCCACGGTCATCCTGCAATTCTCTCTCATTATCAACTCGTCGTGGCGCGCTCAGCCGGACGCGGCTCTTTATCTCGAATTAGGCGAGTCCCTTGCCGCGGGCCGCGGGTATGTTTTCAATAATGAACCTCACACTTATGCGCCCCCTGCGTATCCCGCTCTTATCGCTCTCGTGAATGTGCTGGTGGGCAAAGACATACTTTTCTATCGCGTACTCATGAGCGTGTTGGGGCTCATGACCGGCCTGCTCGCGTACTTGCTCATTCGACGACTCTGTGGGAGCGACACCGCCTTGTTGCTGGGCGGTTTTTGCATGACCAGTCATGTTCTATTGGAAAATTCTACCATTACGTGCTCGGACACATTGTTCGCATTTTCGGTCTTCCTGGCGTTCCACGCGCTGCTTTCGCTCGGAGCGAGCGGGCAACGCTGGTGGCTGCTCACCACAGCGATCTACGGCCTGGCGGCGGGGTTGCCAGCCCTTGTCCGCATAAACGGCTGGGGCGTTGCTCCGGCCCTGGCCTTTTATGTGGCTCAGACCACCAGCGACGCCCCGCGCTCGCGTCGCGCGGGGCAAACCGCCCTTTTTCTAGCCGTTGCGGCTGCGCCCGGCGCGGCATGGGAGTATTATAAAAGTTTTTTCCCACCGTCGAGCACCGAGGGGACGTACGTGAACGCGGTGTTGGGGAGAGACATTTCTACTCAGATCTCGGTGGCGCTAACCGCGTTGAAGGACTACGCCTATGAGATCACGTATGCCTGTACAGGGGTCTCCATAAGAACGGGCGCATTGGAATTTGTCATACCCTTGCTCATTCTCGTCGGTTTATTCAGACTGATGCGACGAGGAGAAAGGCTCTTCGGACCGTTTGTACTCATCCAAATGGCGGGACTATGCTTAAGTCCTGCGGGGAGCCGCTATCTCATTGCCCTGGTGCCAGCCTTTGCCATCTTCCTGGCGGAAGGCGTCGCATTTGCGAGGGAGGCGTTGTCGCGTCGAATGAGCGGCCACGCGTCTTCGCCGTTCCTTCAAAATAGGCTGGCGCCTATCTTCTTTGCGGCGTTAATCGTTCTCAACGTTGGGGCCAACATGCTCACAGTGATTCAGGCTCGCTCAGCGCTGGAGCCGCACGGCGCCGAATCGTACCGGGACAAGCCGTTTTTTGAGGCGAGTCGGTGGTTGAGGCGTCACGCCCACGATGGCCCTGTGCTGACCATGCACCCTCGCGTCATCCATTATCTCTCCGGGTTGCCCACTATCGAGCTCGTACGCAGCGGTGTACCGGAGAACGAGGCATACATTGTCTCCCCAGATGAGATTGCACGGCTCATAGCTGCAAGGAGGCCTAGTTATTTCTTTTCGGACGCGAAGAATAACATCATGAAGACGCGAGTTTCCGACGCGCTGGAAAAAATGGGGGCTACGGTGCATGAAATCCCAAACATTGACCCAGGCCGGCGGTTTGAGTTATGGAAGATTCTCTATCCTTAGGACCAAACGAATGGCCATGTCTTGCCAATCCCCGGGACGCAGATGACTCCCACGCCTCCTTCGCCCATTCAGCCACGAGAGCCATTTCTGCTGAAGATGGCGTCTGGGTTCATCCCGGTTGCCGTGAGCGTCTCGGTTTTTTTTGTTGCCTATAACAACTGCGCGGCGGGCAAACTCATACTTGCCTTCATCGCTGTCGGCAACCTGTTGGTATGGCTGATCCCTACGAAATGGTTCCTCCGATATATACATGTCATGGCCGTGAGGCTGTCGTCCTTGTATATTGCCGTGATATGTGCGTCGTGGCTTGCCCTCGAAATGCTCTTTCCTTCTTTGTTGCCTGCTGAGTACGCCCAGCTCATGGATCTGACAAAAGTCTTTCGCGAGGGCAATATCGTTCCTGCATCGGCTGTGGATACGGTATTTGAAAACGAGGACCAAGAAATTCATGTCAAAAGAACGCAGGCGACATTCGGACAAGCGCGCCGTATAAGCTGGCACCGGCCGGGGGAACCCTTCCAATACCACGGCTATGATCCAAATTCCGGCAAAACGTATCTGAACCGTTTTTTTTGGAACAGCCGGGGATATTTCGATCATGACCGTTCCCTTGTGAAGCCAGACAATACCAAGCGAGTGGTCGTCATTGGCGATTCATACGTCGAGGCTGTGCAGGCGCCCTTGATGCAGACGTTTCACAAACGGCTAGAGGCGTCCCTGGACGCCAAGCCCGGCTCCTCGCCAGGCGTTGCATTCCAGGTGATCGCGTTGGGCAATTCCGGCGCAGGGCAAGCCGCCAATCTACGCGTGCTTCAGCAAGAAGGATTGGCATATCAGCCTGATCTTGTGATCTTCACGTTGTGCAGCAACGACTTCTGCGATGACGATCCAGCGCTCAAACGTCAGTTGGTGCTCGTGTCAGGTGAATTTGGCCCGTTGACGAGGGGGTTGGCCCGTCGCGGTCTCATGGCTACAGTGTTTGCGGCTCGACGCATCGAGAGTATGTGGCGCAATCGTATTATCGTGTCGCCGGAGTTGCTGCAATGGTCTGCCGAGGAACTTCCCGCAGTGGAAACCGCGTGGCAGAGGACGCTAGACTATGTGAATCAGGCAAAGATGGTGTGCGACCGTGCAGGCGTGGGGTTTCTCCTGGTCTATCTAGGCGCGGAGATTGAGGTGAATTACCGCGTCGACCCCGAGGCCGCGTTGAGCGCCTTGCGCAGGATGGGAAGCGCTCATGCAACTATCCCTTGGGACATGGAGAGATCCGTGAAACGCGTCCAACGATACTGCGCTGAACATGACATCAAGTTTATCTCACTGCTCGAGCCGCTTGCCCGAGCTCAAGCGCAAACCAAGAAGCGAGTGTTCGGCGACCACTATACCATGTTTGGTCACGAGATCGCCGGCCAGGTTCTTGCCTGCGTCGTCCGGAAATGCCTGCGAGACGAAGCTGCTCGGGACTTCACCGATTGTCAAAAAGAAGAGGCCCAGCAATAGAGAGTCTTTTAGACTAGCCGGCGGGTCGCAAACTGGAAAGAGGCAGAGAGGCAATAGAGACGCCATGGACGTGATAGGGTTTGGATCACTTAATCTCGATGAATTCTGGGAGGCGCCCCAGGACCTGTTGGACGCGCAGGGCCTGAAGATCGGCCACGAATACGTCCGTGACGTGGAATGGTTCAACAAATTTTATCCCCTGTTAAAAGCTCACGGCATTCTTAGGGGCGTCGATCCCGGAGGATCCGCCGCGAACATGATAGCGGCCCTCAAAAGGATGGGGTTTGCGACCAGCTTCATAGGAGCGGCTGGCAAGGGTGACGCAAGGCAACTCCGCCTTGAAGAGCTCGGCCCGCCGCCTCGCCTACAAATCCTTCTGACCGACATGCCGTCAGGAAGGTGTTTGGCCCTTTTGTCCCGGGAGGACCCGCAGAAGGATCGAGCCCTTGTCATATTGCCCAACGCCAACAATTTGGCCGGTTCAGAAGGCATAGACGTCGAATTTGTCTCCGAGTTTCAATGGCTTCACATGACGTCTTTTGTCTCGGAATTGCCTTTGATGAGCCAGATCAGTCTCTTGAGACAGCTTGAAGGTAAAGTCAAGGTGAGCTTCGATCCCGGCCCGCTCTATTGTCGGCTTGGCGTCACGGGGCTCAAACCTATCCTCGAGTCAACCAAGATTTTGTTTGTCACGGAGGAGGAACTTGCATTACTCTCTAGAATGAACGACGCCGGCAAGAGCGTGAGGACACTCATGAACCTCGGCATTCGCATCATCGTAATCAAGAAAGGTTCAGCGGGGATCCACGTTTTTTCAGAGGAAAGGGACGTCCTCAAAGCGCCTCCGATGCCAGCGCGTATCGTTGACCGCACAGGCGCGGGCGATGTCGCTGCTGCCGGCTTTGTGGCAGGTTTACTGGTGGGCGCTGACCTCGAAACGTGCGTGGACCTTGCGCTGGCCGCGGCGTCCAAGAGTGTTCAAGGATACGGCAGGAGCGCGTATCCGGATGAAACCATTCTTCGTGAGATTATGAAGAAAGGGCGAGACAGCTCTCAACAGTGTTCGGTATTATAGGCAGGCGGCCCGCGCCGAGTATCGAGAAAAAAGCGTCCATGGCCATTCTCGAAAAGAATCGCGAGATGCGCTGTTGACCCGCTGCATGTTATTTCCACGAACGCCCATGACATGGGGGTCGCAACGGGAGACCAAAATGCCGTTCTGAAGAGAACCATGGCATTTTCAGGTGAAAGTGGGAATCCATGACGACTTCGTGGCTGCCGGATCGAGTCCGGTATGACAAGCCAGGCGCCGTGACGCAGGCTTTGAAAGTCATCATATTCACGACGCGGCGCGCCTCATTGCGACAGAAGTTTCGAGAAGTGGTATAAGGCGTCTGCCTCTTTTCCCGAGGCCCTCAACCGGGATCGCCTCACATCGTCAAAAGAGCCCTTATGGCCGAAGTTCTGGCGGAGTAAAAAAATGGCAAAGAACTTACCAGGCGTTTTCATTACGGATTGTGAAGGACCCGTCACGAAAAACGACAACGCAGCAGAACTGGCAGAAGCCTTCATCCCAAGAGGCGATGTGTTTTTCGCGAAACTCAGCCTGTACGACGATTATCTTGCAGAGGTGGCGCGCAAGCCCGGTTACAAAGCAGGGGACACGCTGCGGCTTCTCATTCCGTTCCTCAAGGCTTTCGGCCTGGACAACAATAGTATGATGAAATTCTCTCGGAGAAACATTCAAATCATCCCCGACGCGGATGAAACATTGCGGCAGATCATGGCTCTGGCGCCGGCTTACATTGTCAGTACGAGCTACTCCCCCTATATTATGGCGGTGTGCGACGCAATTGGTTTTCCCTTCTTGAACACTTTTTCAACCGCAGTAAATCTCGACAAACATTTCCTTTCCGGAAAGGAGAAAGAGATACTGCGGTCTTTTCACCGTCGCATACTCGCGCTGCCGACGTTTTCCATACCCGCGAGCACTCGCCAGGAAGACCTCGATCACGACGCGCAGGCCGCAATACGGGAAATGGACAAAATATTTTGGCAGGAATTGCCAAAACTCGACATCTATCGGTTGGCGCAGGAGGTCAATCCCGTGGGTGGGTACGAAAAGGCGGCGGCTGTTGACCGCATAGTGGCCAGCCTCGGGCTTTCTCTGGATACGGTCCTTTATGTTGGAGACAGCATAACGGACGTCCAAGTGTTCAGGAAAGTGAGAAACGGGAATGGGTTTGCCGTGTCCTTCAACGGGAACGACTGGGCTGTGAACGAAGCTTCGTATGCGGTCACCGCGCGAACAGCCCTGCCGCTACGTTGGCTGGCAGAGATATTTTTCACTCGCGGCCGCGACGCCTTGGAAGACCTCCTCATGACTCACATCTCGCAAGAGAACCGAGCTCAGGTGTCTGAGTTGAGTTGCCGCGTCCGCAAGTCCGTGAGATCCGAGAAAATAGGGGCTCTGGGCTGAAAATAGCCCTCGCTACCACACATAGGGCACGAAGCGCCAGGTCCGGCGCATGTAGTCCTCGTAGTCGGGGTAATGATCTGCGAGGATGCGCTCCTCACGCACCGATTTAATGACATACAGTATGGAGAAGGCCAACCAAAGCGGCGCGGAGATGAGGCTGCCGAAAAAGAGGCAATATCCTGCAAAAATGAGTATAGCTGCTACATACATCGGATGGCGCACCTTGGAGTACACGCCTGTGGTCACGAGCGTGCCGCTGCGTCTAGGCGCAGCAAAGACCCGAAAATTTCTCCCCAAGGCGCGGAAACTCAACCAACCAAGAATCAACCCTCCAATTCCAATCACGAGCGCGACAATCCTCTGGATGTTGGAAACCTGCGGGTGACGTATCCAATGCTCAACCGGGGCGATAACAAGGATACAAAACTGCAGCGTAAGATAACCGATGGAAATATGTCTGAGGTCCTCCCCCCTCCGGTGGGGGTCCCTATGAGGCCTTGTCAAGCTAAAAGGACCAATACTTTTCTTGTTTCTTTCCAACAGCATAAGGTACATAAGCCCCCAATGCAGATTGTACACGTGCTTGAAGCCTAGCTTGCGCAAGTACACGGCCACCGCCGGCGAGCGATGACCCGAAAGACAGGTGACAAGCACAGGTCGGTCAACCGAGTGATGTTGGGCGGCCTCGAGCACCCCGGCGCCCCAGGGATAGTTCTCTGCTCCCTGCATCCTATTCCAATAATATTCGGGCTTTGTCCTTACATCCACGATCCACGTGTCTTCAGGGAGTTCATGGAGCTGCCAAGGGGCTATCGGACGAGCTCCACCGGCAAACGTGACGATTTCAGCGCCAAATATAAGATTGAGGATCAGAACAAAAAGTCCCTTCGCTCCAGGCGAACTGTCTTCCGTCACATACTGGGCGCGCACGCCCCTGACGAGCACCACGGTGTGCACCACGTACAAGCAAAGGATGGCCAACCAGACAAACCATGCCAACGCAACATCATAATAGAGGCAGATGCAAAACAGCCCCAATACAAAGGCAGTTGTCAACGGGTGCAGCATCTGCGCTGCATGGACTTGCGCGAAGATGTGACCATGCCTGGAAAGGGAAGGGTGGAACACGAGATACGCGATCAGTCCGAAGAATGAAATACAGAACACGAAGAAGGCCAGCGAGCCGACCGCGATGAGAATGGCTACCCGCCAGGTGGGGAGCGGCTCAGGAGGGTGGTCGGCGCCGAATATTATTGCGCTGATAAGGCATATCGCGGCTCCTACGTATATGAGTATTGCTAGCAAGGGCCCTTCGGCTAATCTACCCACCTTTGTCTCCACGATTGTGCACCCTCAGGCTGAGAGGAACCAGCAACGCGCCCGTGCGCCGGGCTGGCGACTTTCCTGTCCGGGAACGCATCCGTGTTGTAGCATCTTTCTCAGGCGCGAGGCGGGAGAGCATCCCGAAGTCTTACCTGTTCCGTATTCTCCTGAGCTTCTTGAGGAGCCTTTTTCTGGCAGCCATGGCCTTCCGTTTTCTCTTTACGCTGGGCTTCTCGTAAGCCCTCCTTTTCTTTGTCTCCGTCAGCACTCCTGATTTCTGAACCTGTTTCTTGAACCGTCTCAACGCGTTTTCAAACGGTTCATCCTCTTTCACGTACACTCCTGGCATTCGGGATCACTCCTTTTCCAAAGTATTTCTTGTATCTTCTTCAGAGCGGTTAAATTCCCTTGGCGCGGGATGTTACGAAACAACGTCTGTGAAGAGCTATTCTTGACGTCTATGCCATTCAGCAGGCGTACGCACCCCGACCGTGATGTGGTATATGCAACTGTTTCAGCAGTATCAGTCGAACGATCTTGGCTGGAAGTATCAGGCCCCTTTGTTCAAGCGACAGCAGGCTTACTTACGCCCCTATGGCTGGCGCTCTCCGTATGGCCAGTCATGGCTCAGCGCGTCCAAAAAGGACACGCGACCATAGACAATGACTATCCTTTTTTTAATACCCCTCTCGTGCGCCCTCGTCAAGGGCAAATGAGCGTCATCGCAAATTATTTCGGAGAAAATGCCGCTATAGAGAAAAAGGAGGCTGTTCAATTTTGCAACAGAGACGCCGCGGCGATACAAGTCACCGCGGCGTCTCCATCGGGGAATAAAATTTATAAAGAGTTTGCCGTTATCGTACTCAGACACGCAATTCTCAGGCCGCGTCGCGATGCAGTCCACATCTGGCGGCTCATTAAAGCGGCGCCGCAAAACCTCCCTCCCTCCAACCCCCATGACAAGGGGGTCGCAACAGGAGATGAAAATACCGTTCGAAAGAGAACTATGGCATTTTCAGGTAAAAAGAGGATCCCACTGCCGGTTTCTAGCGCCTGCTTTGCGCCGTGATCCGAGCAACTTGCCTCAAAGTTTCCGTGAGAAAGTTTGCCTTGGGGTCAAGGTACTCAACGAGTCCGTCGGGAATTTCACCGTATCTCCGAAGTTGGTTGCCTTGGAGTTCCAAGAGCGATACCCAATTGGTAGAGCATGACCCCAAAATCATCTTGTCAGCGCTTCGCACCGTCTTCTCCAACTTCAGCTCGTCTCGAATCTCCCTCAAAGTCTCCCACATGGCCTTCATGAGCTGCAAAATATTCTCTCTTTGTTCAGTCGTGAGGGGATTTTCGATCTCATACAGGACAGACCGTATTTCCCTGCCTCGGGCAAATTCCTCAAATTCGCATAGGGTCTTGTCCAGCAGCGAAAGCGTCGTGGAGATGCCTCTGATATGACTGTGGCCCATAAATGAGTTCCCTTACCGAATCCGTGCGTGGGTCATATTGACAGTCGCGTCCCAGGCTACTGAGCCTTCCTCATGTATAAGGTTTTAGTAGTGTCTTGGCCAACGTTCCCGGCGCCGTCCGAACTCCTCAGAAGAACCAGGAACGTTTCCCAGCCGCTGCACCATCCGACCGCCTCGATGAGGGCCGCCTCGTCTTCATTCGTCCGAGTACCCTGGAATTCAAACTGGAACGAGCGAGCGTACCTCCGAAGCCGTTCAACGATGTTGGCGAATGCGTCACGATGTAACTCAATGTGTTTGGCATGACCTGTTGAGATGTCTTCCATCAGGTGAATTCGACATCGCAGAGGCGAGTCTGTGTTGGCGCAACGGCCGCATACCCCGCGACTCCAAAAGGCCGCGGTTTTTCCTGCAAGCCGTTTGAATTGCGTCACATCACGTCCTTGCTGAACAATGTGAGGCTTGACGAACCCTGTGCTACTGGCGTCGTAACCCTCTTCACACATCAAGCACGGACTTTTTCCCTTGAGTCTCCTCGCCAGCCTGAAGAGTTGCCCCGGGCCGTGAAGCACAAAAAGCGGCGCCGCAGTTGTCATCAGATCTTCATACAACACCGCAGGACCATGCATGTAGGCGTTCCGAAAAGCGGCCTCGACAACCATCCAGCCCCAGGCGTGGCGCTGGCACAATCCCCATGCTCGACGGAGCCGAGTACGCGTGGATGGATTCATGATGCTTCCCTGAATGAACCACCACAGAAAATGAATCTCGCCAGGGGACAACTGAAGGACTTCCCCAGTCTTATTGGGAAATTCTGCGTACACAGTCACGTCATACTCCGATCCTTGGCGGCTGGCGGCGACAATGGTTATGCTGGGCGATGCAACTGGCTTGCCAAGTCTGTCAAGGCGCGCGCCGTTGAGTCCATGCGCGCGACCTCGTCCGCGATAGCCTCCGCATGCTCTTTTCGCTTCCGGTAGGCCGCTTGAATGGCCCCATGCGTCGCTTCAATGGTGTCTTGGAACCTTTGGTCAAGGGTCAAACCGAACCGATGGAATGCGTCGTTCAAATTCTGCAGAGTAGCCCACCGTAAATTTTCTACGTTGTGTCGCGCGAGCGTTTGAATCTGTCTTTGGAGACGCTTTTTCAGCCTCGATATCCTAATGGATGTGGGCAGCAACTTATCCAATGCTTCTTCGGGGACGACAATGGGCAGGGTGGGTACACGCTTGCGCAGCACCCAGTGGGGTTTCCGTCTTACCTCAAACGCCTCGGAGCTCTCCGGCGCATGATACGGGATTTCAAAGAGTTCTGCTGCCGCTTTTCGTATCAATTCAATAAGTTCGTCTGCCCTTTGTTGATGAGGTCGCAGCACCTCGGCGACATATCCCCCAAAATTTGTGGATATCTCGCCCGCCGAGCTCTGAAAGAAGTTGGTCACCTCTTCAGCCAGGGCGTCCAAGATAGCGGCCTCAGACACGTCCCCATCCTGCATTGCGGAAAAACAGGCATCTACCACCTTCTCGAGATGTTCCGCTGAGCGCTGTCGAAGTTCTTCTGCACGCTCTTCAAGGAGCTGTAACGCCCGTTTTCGGTCTCCGGCCAAAAGGTCTTGCGCAACCACGCGCTGGCGTTCCGCGTTCTTGACCTCCTTCTCAAAGATATCAAGACGCTTCTCCAAATCAGACAGCGGCATCTTCATCGATTGAACCGCAAGTCTCAGCCTCATCACCACATCTTCCAAAACGTCTCGCACCTTTCTGCCAAGGGCGTCGCAAAGCGCGGACGTCTTTTCGGAGACCAAGAAGTTCACCAGATGATGTTCCACCGCCGCCAAACCACTCTCCTGCCATTCTTTCGAATTGTCCGAAAGCTTCCCCTCGAGCGCTCGGCGAGCGGACACGCAGAATATTGGATAATCTTCAGAGGCCTCAATTTTTTCCGTGAGAGTCCGTTTGAAGAACCCCACGGCTGTCTCCAACTCGTCGGCATTCAGGTAATCGATCTTGTTGAAAATAAAAAACAACCTCGTCACGCGGGATTGCACCCTCTTAAGAAATTCTGCCTCGACTTCCGTCAGAGGAGGGTCGGCAGACAACACAAAAAGCGCCGCGTCGCACTGGGGAAGGAAATTGAGAGTCGCCTCCGTATTGTGAGTGAAAGTCGAACCGATGCCTGGCGTATCGATCAGCACCACGCCATGCTTGAGTATCGACGCGGGATGGTAGATCTCCACCTGGAGCACCCCCAAGCGGTTCTTAGGATTTCCTTCTTCAGTGACGAAGCCCTCTAAAATCTTGGATAACTCCTCGGCCGATATGTTTGCGTACTGTTTTGGGGGACGTTCGTCTTGGTACAACACCTTCATGTGCAATTCAGGGCTGTAATGAAGAAAGGTGGGTATGGCGGTCAGGGGAACCACAGAGGTGGGCAAGAGCGCGTGGCCCAAAAAGGCATTCAACAGCGTACTCTTGCCTCGTTTGAACTGCCCCAAGACCGCCAAATGAAATCTTCCCTCTTCGAGGCGTTCCCGCAAAAAGAGCAACCTATTAGTGTGACTTGCGAAGTCGGAGTTGAGATCACTCACGATCTTTATGGCTTCGCTTAGCAGCATCTGAAAGTCCATGACGGGCCGCGAATGCGAGCCTCCCGCCATGTCCATGCCAGACCCGTCTATTGCCAGGTTTTCCATTATTTTTCCTCCTGGGCGCCTTTTGGTCGCGTCGGTTCAGGAAGCAGCGGAGTTCGTACGACAATACTTCCCCAACAGGCTCTCTGAGAGAGCTTCCTCTCTGACGAATTTTGGAAACAGCAAGAAGGCTGCTACAACTCTTTGCAGGGAAGCGATCTCCGCCAGTGTCCCAAAATCTCCTACGCTCTTGCCAAAAAACAGAGCGTTTTCTGCCAGAAACAAAAAACCCACCTTGCGGTGGGTATCCTCTGCCGCGCTCCCACCGCTGTTTCCAAACGGCAGGAGTCATCAGCTTTGTTAAGCGTCCTGGGGGACTCCATCCCCGTGTATTCTACACTAATCAATACACCATGGTCAGCCCTGAGTCAAGCGTTTGTACCAGTCCGCAATCAAATCGGCCCCAATCGCGCCTTCTCTAAGGATTCGGTACCCATTGGGACCAAAAATTTCAATAATGGTAGAGGGTTTTCCCCCGCGCGTCGCGCCGGTATCCAATACCATATCCACTCGCGTTCGTATGTGGTGAGACACGGATGCCATTGTATCCGGTGGAGGCTCGCCGGATACATTTGCGCTTGTTGCGGTGATCCAACCGCCCGCGAGCGCGGCGATACGCCGAGCCGGGCAATCCGGCGGCACCCGCACTGCTATCTTCCCCTCAGCATTCCTGACGCCCGAGGCCGTTAACAAGTCCACGGTCATGACAATGGTCATACTTCCGGGCCAAAAACGGTTCATCAGGGACAAGAGCAGCGGGTGCGGTTCGCAGATGTGTTGTGCAACAGCGGCGATATCCGAGGCTATCAAAGGCAGCGGCTTTGAACTCGCTCTTTTCTTGATATCAAAGACCTTTTTCACGGCCAAGGGGTTACATGGATCTGCTGCTATAGCATAGAAGGTCTCGGTGGCCGCGACTACCAGGCCCCCGCGTTCTATCACTCGATACGCCTCCTCCCATGCGCTCATCGCTGGGCGACCTGCCTCTTTACAGGGAGTTCTATAACAAATGTGACGCCCTTCTCCGCGTTGTCTCTGATCCGGACAAAACCGTTGTGGTCCGCGACGATGGTGTTCACTATGGTCAATCCAAGGCCTGTCCCCCCTGGTCTTCGAGAGAAGTATGGCTCAAAAAGCCGATCTTTGTCTTGGGGATCAATGCCCGGTCCGTTGTCGCTGACCTCAATCGAGGCCAAAGACAATGCCCTGTTATACCGAGTGCGGACTATCACCTCTCCGTCTGGCCCCACGGCCGCCGCAGCGTTGTCCATCAAATTGACTATCGCCCTTTTCATCTGTTCTTTGTCTATGGCCAAGAGCGGCAAATTCGGGTCCAACTCCGACCGAAAAATCGTCCCCTCGCTGCCTTCCGCATAAAGCTCCACCACCTCCTCAACGAGCTCGTTTATGTCGTTGGGAGCAAGCGTCGCCGCGGGCATGCGGGCAAAACGTGAAAATTCATTCACCATGTTTTTCAATACTTCCACCTGATCTATGATGGTGCGAGTGCAGCGATCCAACACATCCGAATCCGGATGCAGCCGATCCATGTATTTTTTCCTCAATCGCTGAGCATTGAGCTGGATCGGGGTCAAAGGATTCTTGATTTCATGGGCGATCCTTCGAGCTACTTCTCGCCACGCCGCCATCCGCTGGGCTTTCAACAAATACGTGATGTCTTCACAGACCAGGACAAATCCCATGTCTCTGCCGTCCTCGTCTCTCAACCGGCTAAAAAAGCAAAGCAGCGTCACAACATGACGGGGAAACGTCAACGTCACCTGCTGTTCGACGATTTCCTTTTCCGTACGAAAGAGCTCGTCCAAGGCATTCTTTACCATCGATGCAGAGGGCTGAGGCAGCGCGTCTTCATAAGGCCTCCCTACGACGTCGCTCTCCTCTATGCCCAAAATAATTCGAGCTGAGTTGTTCACGGCGGATATCCGCTGCTCGGCGTCCAGCGCAAGCACGCCCGCGGCTATGTTGCGGAGTATCGTCTCCATGTATTTTCGACGACTCTCCAGGTCCAAATTCATCCGTATCAGGTCGTCTCGACCTTTCCTCAGATCCTCCGCCATCTTGTTGAACGACTTCACGAGCACACTCAATTCGTCGTCTCCCGTGGGCTCGATGTGCACGTCCAAGTCGCCGGCGGCTATCTTTTCTGTCCCCTCGGCTAAACTCAAGATAGGATCAGTGATGTCCCGCGCCATGGTCATGCCAAACCAAAAACCGATAAAGATGACCAGCAGCGCGACCACGAGCAGGATAAGTATATAAATGGTTTTGATCGGGCCCCGCATCCTCTTCGCCTCTTGGTAATCGCCGTATGCAGTGGATACCGTTAAAAGCCTTGTGGCAAGCGAGGTCGGGATATAGTAATCGGCGACAAGTACTGCGCTCTGGCTTCCTGAGGAACCGCCCTTTATCGGGACTATCCCACGAATCAAATCGCTTCCTCCCTCCAAAGGGATAATCTGGGATGTCTCATTTCCCCCAAAGCCAATCTTGAGAAAACTGGGCGGAGGAGGAGGAACCGCTACCTGATTTATGGAAGCGTCTTTGATCAACAGAGGCGGCGAGGCGTCGGCGAAATAAATCTGGACCGAACTTATGCCTTCTAATGACAATCTGTCTCGGATATATTTTTTCAAATAATCCTGGTGAGAAGGATCGAGCAGGCTTTCGGCTTGTATGGCGCCAGCGAGCCGAGACGCGCTTGAAAGCACCTTTTCAGCGGCATACTGATAGTACGTCTGCGCGACCACCAACGCGGATTGCAATGAGTCCTCGACCTGCGTCTTGAACCAGCTCTCGATGGTGGTATGCAATACGCCTGCGCTGGCAATGAACAAGACAACGGTGGGAATGAGTGTAAGCGCCACAAAAGCGAGGCTAAGCCGCGTCTTGATGTTGGACCCGAGAATGTTCCGCCGTCGTTCGAAAAACAGCTTGAAAAGATTCCGAATAAGAAAAAAGATCATCAGGATGAGCAGCAGAATGACGACGGATAGAAGACCGAAGAGCAGGAGATGTCCGGCGAGGGGAATATCGTCTGTGGACTTGGCCAGTTGCGTCTCTGTCAAAAAGAGCAGGCCTATCAATATGGCAGCGAAAAGAGCCACGCTTAGCTCTCTTCGCCTTTTTCTCCTTTCGAGTTCAGGGCTTGCCGGCGGCGACATCTGCGTTACGTCCTCTGTCTGCCTTGGCGGGCTGCCGCCGCTGAGATAGGTTCCCTCGGCTCTGCCCAACGCCCTCGCGGCGAGCCATCTGGCGACGCTCGCGCCACATCATTCAGAATCTCCCGTCATTTGCTCCAACTCATCATCGTCGAAGCCAAAATGATGGCCAATCTCATGAATAAGCACGTCTCTGATCACACGGCTGAGTTCTCTTTCAGTGGAGGCTGTACGAAGTATGGGTTGTCGATACAACAAAATACGCTGAGGCAATGTGATCGTTGAAAAGAAACTTTGATTCGTGAGCGGTACCCCTGAATACAGCCCCAGCAGGTTCCATGGCGACTCTATGCCGAGGGAGTCCAGAGTGGCCTTGTCAGGGAATTCCTCGATGATCACCTCGACATTCTCCATCTTCTCCAAAAAGATAGTCGGCAAGCTATCTATTGCCTGCTTCACTTTGGCTTCGAAGTACTTCAAACTCATGCTGCTCATGTGGGCGTCTGAATCATGGATGAGCAGGACGCCTTGACACTCGGCGCCCTTTACGTGCATACAGTGTGCTGTAACAGAAAAGACTCTTAAAGGGAAGGGCGCTGTCAGTCGTTGGAAAAAGCACTGATCGTTGGCCTCGGCAATCCAGGAACCGCGTACCGACTTACTCGACACAATATTGGTTTTGAGGCAATCGATGAGCTAGCCAAGGCGGTGGGCGCCTCGTGGGCCGATAGCCGACGTAAGTATCTCATTGCGCAGGCCTTGATTGACGGTTGCAATGCCGCGCTCATAAAACCACAAACCTTCATGAACCTAAGCGGTGAGGCGGTGTCAGCCTGCGCCAGGAAGTACGGCATCTCGCCTGAGCGTATTATTGTGGTCCACGACGATATCGATCTTGCGCTGGGAAAAGTGAGGATAAAATTCGGCGGCGGGGATGGAGGGCACAAAGGCGTTCGATCCATTGCCCAAAGCTTGGGCTCCAAGCTCTTCAAGAGGGTCCGCCTTGGCATAGGACGGCCTCCACTGCACAAGAGCGCCGAAGAATTCGTGTTGGAGCGTTTTCAGGCTGCGGAAAAGCCGGCCGTCCTCTTCCTCGTCGAGCAGGGCGCCGAAGCAGCGCGACTGCTTCTCACGCACGATTGCGAGTATGTCCAAAACGTCGTGCACGCCAAAAAATTCTGCATGACGAAAGCGGATGCGTCCCACGATAATGACTTTTCCCTTGCCACTGATGGCGTTCTGTAATATTGTGATGAGTCTTAAAACAGAACGAACTACCTTTAGGGGGTATCCTAATGAATG
This sequence comes from Desulfomonilaceae bacterium, assembly GCA_049969795.1. Lineage (GTDB taxonomy): Bacteria > Desulfobacterota > Desulfomonilia > Desulfomonilales > Desulfomonilaceae > JAUPKT01. Next base: position 31,825 of record JBMFOE010000011.1, on the reverse strand, counting down.
AGTCGATGGTGAGCGAGGACAATGCTCCGTTCCGAAAACTGATACGGCCGATAGTGAAGGCGCTGAGGACAGCCTACATCCAGGGCACGACAGTGGTGAAATTGATGCCTTCGGAGCGGGCGATCCAGTTATATTATAAGTACAGACGAAAAAGCTACGACCTGCAGTGGTCGATGGACCCAGGCTATCGGAAAGGTTTGAGGAAACTCATCGAACTGACCGTCGAGGATGGAGATTCAGTGCTCGACGTAGGATGCGGCACCGCCTCAGCGACGGTGCTCGCTGCGCAAAAGTGCCGAGAAGTAGTGGGCATCGACCTCTCGCCTGACATGATCGAATTGGGCCTAGAAAAAATAAACAAAAAAGAGCTGAAAAACTGCACGCTTGTTGCCACCTCTGTGGAAGACTATCGACCTGAAAAACCTTTTGACAAGGTGATCAGTTCTTTCATGATACCCCACATCCGTCCCTGGCTGCGCCCCGCCATCTATTCATGCATGTACAACTTCTTGAAACCCGGTGGGCTCGTGGGACTCTTTGGATCGCGAGGAGAAGTCTGCGACGTTTACGAGACGAGGCAAGAGATAGAGGAAAATCTGAGTCGAGCAGGCTTTTCTGACATCAAGGTGTACGACGTGTATGACATATATCGCATCGCTATCGCAAGAAGGCCTGAACAGCCATAGTCGAGGAGCGATTGTCGTAGCGTTGTTTGAGAGCCGCTCTAACCCCCCGAAGGTGCAGCCTTTGGGGGGTTAGTTTTGATGCCTACGTTCTTGCTTCGTTTCTGGACGCTCTAGAAGTCTGGGGTCAACACGATTCGCTTCATCAACCCGCCGCTGTGAGCTTCCTCGAAGGCCTGTTTGATTTGCGACATTGGCCTGGTCTCCAACAGCGGGTCGATTTTGATTTGGCCGCTTTGCACCATCTCGAGTACCTTCGGATAGTACTTGGGCAAGCAGCCCCACGTCCCTATGATCTCGGCGTCAAACGCCATCAGTCGCGATATGCTGTAGCTGTTTTTCTGGAGGCCGAAACCAACCACCACGAGTTTCCCAATGAAGCCTAGCAGACCGAGCGCGATGTCCTGGGCTGATCCCACGCCCGTGCACTCGAAGATCTTCCATCCCACGTTGTGCTTCACGCCGGCTTCTTTTGCGATGCCTCGAAATTCCTCTTGAATCGCTTTGAAGTCTTTGTCTTTGGAGTTGATGACATAGTCGGCTCCGAGTTCAAGGGCGCGTTTGAGCTTGGCCTCGTTTCTCGCCATACCCACGATGGGACGCGCGCCAAGGGCTTTGGCGACCTGAGCCATATACACACCCACGCCGCCGGTGACGCCGGTGATGAGCACGGGATCATTAGCCTTGAGATCGGCTCTCATGGCAGCCTGATATGGCGTAGTCGCTGCGTCCGCTATCACCGCATAGTTTTCCAGTGGACGCCCTTTGAGGTCTTCGATGACGCACAGGTCGGCAGACGGCACAGGGATGTGGCTCGAGAAGCCTCCATAGATCCCCAAGGAATTGCCGGGCATCTTTTGCGCCAGGCATCGATTGTTGCGACCTTGTGCGCAGATGTCGCACGCGTTGCAAGGCATGACGGCAGGCACAATGACATTCTTCCCCATCCAAGATTCGGCGCCAGGTCCGGCCCCTACGACGGTCCCGGAAATCTCGTGCCCTAGGGTCAAAGGCGGTTTCGTCACCGTGGGGACGCCGTCATAAAAATATGACATATCAGTGTGGCACACGCCGCAACCAGCGATCTGAACCAACACCTCGCCTTGACCAAGTTCCGGTACCGGAATCTCTGTTTTTTGAAGCTCTCCCGGCGCCGTCACCTTGCCGGCCGCCTTGTCATAGACCGGCCCCTTTACCATCTGCCAGGTTTGAATTTTATCAGGAACACTCATGACTTCTCCTCCTTACAATGTTTGGGACGTCTGGGCCATCGGTTCACGAAGACACACGTCGGTGGCGCTACGTAATTCAGTGGCATAGTAGCCTCAGCATAGGTACCTTCAAAACTTCTGTCAAGGGAATAGTGAATGGTGTTCGCCGCGTGAAGGATGGAAGGCTATCATATTGATATGTATAATAAAACGAGTGATTGAAATATGAAAGACGCTTTTGCCGTTGTTCAGCGACGAGAAATTTGATGCCCGTGCAGACGCAGCAGGGGGCTCAAGAAGCGTCAATAACTGTTCAGATAGCCCTCAAAGAGCTCCATGACGCTTTGAGTCACTTTCCCTGGTTTGCCACGACCAATCTGGATGTCGTCTATCTTCACGACGGGCAAGACATTTCTGGTGGTGGAGGCGAGGAACGCCTCTGACGCAGACTTGACCATTGCCATGGTCACTGGCGTCTCCAGAACTTTCATGTCGGCTTTTCCGGCTAGGAGTTCCAGCACGACGCGTCTCGTCACGCTGTCCAAGATTTTGCCGTCCAATGGGTGCGTCAGGATTTCACCGCTGTCAGTCACGAAGAATACGGTAAAAGTCGAACCTTCCAACACGGTGGCCGAGTCGTCCGGCGACACAAAAACCACATCGTAGGCTTGGTTCAAGGGCACAACCGTCTGGTGAGCAAGGACAGCGCCTATATAGTTCAGAAGTTTCACATCCGCGCACATCCTTTGATGAGGATAAGTGGCGAGGGCGACGCCGGTTCTGTAGAGTTCGGATGGCGGCGGTTCCAGCTCTTGCACAGCTACATACAGATGGGCCGGCGCGCCTGATTGTTGAAAAGTATTTCCTTGCAATCCCCCGCTGAAAATGACGTCTAACACTAATTCAGTCGATGCGCCGGCGAGCTCCCGATTTTTCGCTACCACTTCGTGCAACAATTCCTTGAGGGCTGTTCGCGTCAAGGGCGGCTTCATATACAGGGCGGACGCCGAATAGTAAAGCCTATTGAGATGATCGTCCAATCGAAATATCTTTCCATGGGTTGTCTTGCACGCGGTGAATATTCGATAACCCCGCAGAGTGCCTCCAATATCGTCAAGAAACGGCAGGGAAAGGTCCTCTGTCGGTACGTAGCGATCACGTTGGTATGAAAGCAGTCGATGCGTCATGAGCAATACCGATCTCTTATTTTGCCGCAGCGAGGCGACGCCGCCTCCTTCGACGGCAGTTATTCCTGCGATCCTATGGCTCGCCACAGTCGTTCAGGGGCGAATAGCTCGAAACCTCTCACGCCGCCTTGCCGCCGGCTCTCCCACAGCACTTCTTGTATTTCTTGCCAGACCCGCATGGACAGGGCGCGTTCCGCCCGATCTTTTCCGATTGACGCCTCACCGTACTTCCACGACCGTCTCCGCCGTCCCCATGCGAAAGCACGATTTCCTGATCCGATTTAGGGGCGAATTGCTCCACGTCCTCTTCCCGCGCTATTCTTACCAGGAACAGATTGCGAACGCTTTCTTCCTTAATGCGGGCGCTCATATCCAAGAACAGCTCGTACCCTTCCTTTTGGTATTCCTTGAGCGGATCTCTCTGTCCATATCCCCTAAGCCCGATGCCATCTTTTAGGTGATCCATGCTGAGGAGATGATCTTTCCACTGATTGTCCACCGCCTGCAGCATGATAAATTTTTCGAGCTCCCTCATGAGATCAGAGCCGATCTCAGCCTCTTTTTTCTCGTACTCTTGTTTGGCCGTTTCAACGAGATACTCGGTCAGTCCTGCCCGCGATTGTTGCGTTGCGGGAAGGGACTCGACTTCGAATCTCACCCCGAATTGAGCCCACAATGCCTCAACTAAGCCCTGAATATCCCAGTCTTCAAAATGCGTGCGTTCGTCGGTGAAGCGATCCACAAGGTCTTCGATGATGTCTTCGATCATGTCAAAGACGGAGGACTTGAGGTCTTGCCCACCGAGAATAAACCGCCTCTGGGAATAGACAACTTCGCGCTGCTTGTTCATCACGTCATCGAATTCGAGCAAGTGCTTCCTGATGTCAAAGTTGTGGGCTTCGACTTTCCTTTGGGCATTTTCGATCGCCTTTGTGGTGTATCGATGCTCTATGGGCTCTCCGTCGGCCATCCCCACACGGTCCATGATCATCTTGACCCGTTCGCCGCCGAAGATGCGCATCAGTTCATCTTCAAGACTCAAGTAAAACCGACTTGAGCCCGGGTCCCCTTGTCGGCCTGATCGACCTCGAAGCTGATTGTCAATGCGTCGAGACTCATGCCGCTCAGTCCCCAAGATATGGAGCCCCCCGGCCTCCAGGACCTTTTGACGCTCTTCTTCACACTGCTGTTTGAATTGCTTTAACAGAGCCTGGTATTCTTCTGAGTCCTCGCCTTTTCTCGCCTTGGCCTTGGCCAAGAAAACCGGGTTCCCTCCCAGTATGATGTCGGTGCCTCGTCCCGCCATATTGGTGGATATGGTCACCGCTTTATATCTCCCAGCCTGCGCCACAATTTCCGCTTCAAGAGCATGGTTTTTGGCGTTCAACACGTTATGGGGAATGCCCAGTTTCTTCAAGCGACGCGACAGATATTCCGATTTCTCTATGCTGATGGTGCCTACCAGCACCGGCTGCCCCCGTTTATGAAGCTCCTTGATTTCTTCCACCACTGCGTCAAACTTTTCTTGCTCCGTCTTGAAGATAAGGTCTGGCCGGTCTTCACGAATCATGGGAAGGTTCGTCGGAATGACCACTACATCCAGGTTGTAGATCTTTTTGAACTCGGCGGCCTCGGTGTCCGCGGTCCCCGTCATTCCAGCCAATTTTTCGTACATCCTAAAAAAATTCTGGAATGTAATGGTGGCCAGCGTCTGGTTCTCGTTCTCGATCCGGACTCCTTCCTTGGCTTCCAATGCTTGATGAAGTCCGTCCGAATACCTACGACCAGGCATGAGGCGTCCTGTGAATTCATCAACGATGATGACCTGCCCGTCCTGAACGATGTAGTCCACATCCTTCTTGAACAGGGTGTGCGCCTTGAGAGCCTGATTCACATGATGCAGCGTTTCCATTTGAGCCGGATCATAAAGGTTTGAAACGCCCAATGCTTTCTCGACGCGGGCGATACCTTCCTCTGTGAGCACCACGCTGCGCGCCTTTTCGTCAATGGTATAGTGAACATCTTTCTGCAGCCCTGGGATGACTCGATTGATCTTGTAATAACGATCTGTGTTTTCGTGGGTCGGGCCAGAAATGATGAGGGGAGTACGCGCCTCGTCAATCAGGATGCTGTCCACTTCATCGACGATCGCGTAATGAAGATCTCGCTGCACATAATCGGCGAGGGAAAACTTCATGTTGTCTCGAAGATAATCGAAGCCGAATTCATTGTTCGTTCCGTAAGTCACATCGGCAGCGTACGCCTCTCGGCGTTGCACATCGTCGAGGTCGTGAACGATCACCCCCACGGTCAATCCCAGAAACCGATAAATGACCCCCATCCACTCGGCATCACGCCGAGCCAGGTAATCGTTGACGGTAACAACATGCACCCCTTTTCCGGTCAGCGCATTGAGGTAAACGGGCAATGCAGCGGCCAAGGTCTTACCCTCGCCGGTTTTCATCTCCGCAATTTTGCCCTGATGCAAGACGATCCCGCCTATGAGCTGGACATCGAAATGCCTCATTCCAAGCGTCCGCACCGACGCCTCTCTCACCAGGGCAAACGCCTCGGGCAGGAGATCATCCAATGTTTCTCCTTGAGCCAGACGTTGTCTATACTCATCCGTCTTCGCTCTCATGGCTTCGTCTGAGAGCGACTTCACCGACGGCTCCAACTCATTGATGGCTCTTACTAAAGGGTCGAGCTTTTTAAGATCACGTTCATTCTTGCTGCCAAACAATTTTCTCGCAAGCGTCGAAAACATTCTCACGCCTCATGCTTCCACTAAAATCCCATGGTAAAAATTGACACGCCCGCGCCAGTTTTGTTTCCTGACTTCGAGCAGTGGTCGAATCTCGTCTCCAATAGCCGGATTAAGATGTTAAACCTCACTTTTACGCGCACAAACGACCTTCGCATGCGCCATGCGCATCGTTTGTTCCGCTCATTTCCATGACTGCGGTTTGGTCTAACACACGGGTTGCCCACTGTCAACAAAGCGAAATGACTTGATAACATTATGGGTGATAGGCGATATATGACATCATTTATGAATAGTTTGCTTTATCCTTGCGTTTATTCATATATTTATTATAATAGACTCCGATATTGCGAGCCTCGGAGGGCTTTCATGCGGGCAAAAAACCTCTTCTGTGTGCTGTGCGTGATGGCTGTGGCCAGTCTGCTATTGGGATGCATGGACGACACTACTGACCTCAAACAAAAGGTCGCAGACATCGAAAAACGACTTCAAAAGCAGGAAAAAGACCTCAAAGATTTTGCCGGAAAAATTGGACCGCAAAGGGATTTCAGCGCGGATCTCCAGCGAATCGAAGAGCAGCAGGAGCAGCTCAGTCAAGCGGTGAAGACCAAAGTGGACCCCATGAACAACAAACTCGAAGAATTGCGCGACTGGGCTCAGGACGCCCAAAAAGATCGCGAGTCCGTGGCAGGGAAAATAAAGTCCCTAGACCAATCTTTGGGTGAGCTGAAGAAAAAGTTCGACGCAGATTCTCGCGAGGTAGCGAAGCTGCAAAAAGAGGTCGCATCCTTTCGAAAATCATCAGGCGCGGTGGCCAAGCAAATCGAAGATCTGACCAAAGGAGTAGCCGAAGTTCGCAAAGAATTGCTGGATAACAACACCAAATTGGTCAATGCGGTGAAGAAGGTCTTGCCCAAGGTCAAAGAAGCCGCGGTTGCGGAGATAAAGGATCGCCTCGTTCCCCTTGAAGAGGGGCTGTCGAGTATAAAGGCCTCTCTGGAAACCGACCGAAAGAGCCTTGCCGAGGTGAAAGCAGTGCCTGCTGCGGCTGACGCGACAAAGGAAATCAAAGCCCTTACCCAGCGCATCAAGGAGCTGGAAGACGTAGTTACGACCCAAAAGTCGTATCTCCTTGAAATTGGCGCAAAACTCCACGAGGTCGAGCTAAACCTTCGGCGCGGCAATTACTGAGCCCCGACGCGTAACTGAGGGATTCGAGAAGGCCACCGCGGCTATTTCTTTACCTCGTCTATGGCCTCTTTGAATCCCCTCAACGAGCCCTCGATGGTGCTGTCCGAAACGCAGTATGCGATTCTGAAATAGCCCGGGCCGCCGAATCCTGTTCCGGGCACGGTAAGAATGAGCTTTTTCTGCAGTATGGACACAAAGTCAACATCGTTGGGGACGGGCGACTTCGGAAAAAGGTAAAAAGCCCCTTCGGGTTTCTCGCATTCATAGCCAAAGTCGGTGAGAGCAGCATACAGGCGATCTCTTCTGCGCTTATATATCGAAACATCGACCACGCTTCTGAGACAGTCCTTGACCGCTCTTTGCATCAAGGCAGGGGCGTTGACGTAACCGAGGATTCTGTTGGAGAGGACAAGGCCCTCGATGGTAGCGTCCAGGTCATCCATGTCGGGACTCACCGCAATATACCCGAGGCGTTCACCCGGTATTGAGAGGTCCTTTGAGAACGAGGTGACCGTGATGCTGTTTCTGTACGACTTCAAAATGCTCGGGACCGCGACGTTATCGTAGGCGATGGCGCGATACGGCTCGTCCGAGATCAGCACAATAGCTCGTCCGTGTTCTTGACTCTTGCGCTCTAGTAGTTGGCCGAGGTCGCGTATTTGCTGCTCAGGATATACCCTGCCTGTGGGATTGTTGGGCGAGTTGATGAGCACCGCGGCGGTTTTTGGAGATATTGCCGCTTCGATGGCCGCCAAATCGAGCGAAAAGTCCTTCAAGGAGGTCACGGTGACCGCCTGGCCGCCGTGATTGTCCACATAGAAACCGTACTCCACGAAATACGGCTTCGGTATCACCACTTCATCGCCAGGATTGAGGATCGTCTTTAGGACCACGTTGAGCGCGCCGCCGGCGCCGCACGTCATCACTATCATGCGCTCGGTAAGCCGTATCCCCTCATCTTCGCTGATTTTTTGGGCCACAGCGGCGCGCACGTCAGGATACCCAGCATTGGGCATGTATCCGTGTACGCCGGGGGTGCGATCCGAGGCTGCATGGATCATGGCCTGTTTCAGCTCTTCTACTGGTTCGACGTTGGGATTCCCAAGGCTAAAATCGAACACATTTTCTGCCCCGTGCTCTCTCTTTAGTCGAGCGCCTTCTTCAAACATCTTCCTTATCCACGATGCACGCGTAATGGATTCTGCAATCTTCTTGGATGTGGGCATGTCCTGGTCCTCCTGACGGTTATGGCATCCGATCCCCCGGCTGAGTACAAACGAAAGCCCGGCGTTCACATCTGGATCCAGGTTTCATGCCGGGCTCTCGACCTTGCATCAGCCCTGTTTTTTTCAGGGTTCTTCATCATACCACGCCGCAGACCCAAAAGTCAATTGTTTCCAAGACGCCGCTGCGCTAAAATAACAAAACGATGTCCGGGATTACTCGCAAACTACTTGTTCGAGCGTTTGACGCTCCTGAACCCGATTCCCATGGTCCTGAGACTAAACGCCGTGGAGTTTTCTAGACGCGCATGCAACCACGAACTGCCTGCCTTAAAGACAAGTACGAAAATCTCCTCCAAATCCTCACGTCCATGGGCAGCGTCCTGGTGGCGTTCTCCGGAGGCGCAGACAGCACCCTGCTGCTCAAAGCTGCGAAAGATGCGCTGCACGAACACGTCCTGGCCATGACCGCCCAATCGGAGACAATGAGCGTTCACGAGATCGAGCATGCGGTAGAGCTCGCTGAACTCCTGGAGGTCGAGCACGTCGTCGTCCAAACCGATGAGCTGCATGACCCCGCGTTCGTCAGTAATGACCCCGACCGATGCTACGTGTGCAAGAAGCTCAGATTCTCGAAGCTCTTGGAAATCGCACGGGAACGACGCCTTCATGTGGTCGCTGATGGGCAGAACGTCGATGACCTCGCAGATTATAGACCAGGCAACAAGGCCGCTCGAGAGTTGGGCGTTCAAAGTCCATTGCAACAGGCCGGACTTACCAAACAGGATATTAGGGAGCTCTCACGACTCCTGGGCCTTCCTACTTGGGACAAGCCCGCTTCCGCGTGTCTGGCTTCTCGAATCCCATACGGGACTCCCATCAGCGTTGAGAAGCTGAGACAGATCGACGCGGCAGAGGCCTTTCTCCGCAAGATTATTCCGGGACGGCAAATGCGAGTCCGACACCACGGAGACATCGCTCGGATCGAAACAGACGAACAAGAATTGCCGGCGCTCTTGCGCGATGAAAACAGAAAGGCCATACTTGAACACTTTAGGCAATGCGGATTCACGTACGTGACCGTGGATCTGCAAGGCTACCAGATGGGAAGCCTCAATCAGAGTCTGCCTCGGAGATAGAATTGCATGGATGAGGTTTTTCTTCGGGACCTCCTTCAAGATATCAGGGACGGGAAGACAGATATCGACGCCGGACTGGATTTGCTGCGAAAGCTGCCCTTTGAGGACCTTGGCTACGCCAAAATCGACCACCATCGCTCTATGCGTCAAGGCGTACCAGAGGTGGTTCTGTGTCAAGGCAAGACGATCGATCAAATTCAAGGGATTGTATCCCGGCTTGCCAGGGCCCATTCAAATATACTCGCGTCCAGGGCGACGCCTGAAGTTTTCAATGGCATCAAGCACGTTGTGTCGCACTGCCGGTACCATGAGCTAGCAAGAATGGTCGTCATCAATCCACGTGAGGTTGAACACGTGGGGAATATAGCCGTGGTGAGCGCAGGCACATCCGACATCCCAGTGGCAGAAGAGGCCGCAGTGACGGCTGAGACGCTCGGCAACCGCGTGCGTCGCCTCTACGATGTTGGCGTAGCGGGAATTCACCGCCTTCTGGATAGCTGCGAAGACCTCTTTCACGCCAACGTCGTCGTGGTCGTCGCGGGTATGGAGGGCGCCTTGGCAAGCGTAGTCGGGGGCTTGGTGAGTTGCCCGGTCATCGGCGTGCCCACCAGCGTCGGGTATGGAGCGAGCTTCGGAGGTATCGCCGCTCTTCTCAGCATGCTCAATAGCTGCGCATCGGGCGTGTCCGTAGTCAATATCGATAACGGATTCGGCGCAGGATATCAGGCAAGCCTCATCAATAGAATTGCAGTTGGTAAAACAGCGGCGAATTCCGTGCACGGTCATATCTCCTGCGCAGAGGACGTCCCCTAATCGTTTCGGCCCAACCGCGTGGGGGCGCCGCACGGAGGACATGCAGGCGGCGGCGATATTCGAGGCAGCCGCTGCCGAGGCCCGCTGCCACGGCACATCGGGCCATGAAAAGGTTGGCCGCGATAGACGATAAACGTCGACTCCTCTAAGCCGACGAGTCCCATGTCATCAGGATTAAGCCTGGGTATGCCTGGGGCTTCCAGCTCCATCGGGAGATATTCATGACCATTGCCTACTTCGATTGTTTTGCGGGCGCCAGCGGAGACATGATCCTCGGCGCGCTGATAGACGCAGGTCTTGACCCAATCGTATTGAAACGCGAACTGGCCACGCTTCCCCTGGACCACTATGACATAACAACCACGACTGTGGAAAGAAGAGGAATAAAGGGAACAAAGGTAACCATCTCGACGACGCAATCACACCATTGCCATCCCCATAGAAATATCTTCGACATCCAAGATATTATCACCAGGAGCGGCCTCGCTCCGCAGGTGAAAGAGCAAAGCATCGACGTGTTCTCACGGCTGGCCGAAGCGGAAGCAAGCGTCCATGGGATCCCGATTGACCAGGTACACTTTCACGAAGTGGGCGCGATCGATGCAATCATCGACGTCGTCGGCGCGGTTGCCGCCATTAAGGCGCTCGACATCCAAGGCATTTTTTGTTCGCCTCTCCATGTGGGATCTGGAACCGTCCAGTGCGATCACGGCGCGCTGCCCGTACCAGCGCCCGCGACAACTGAGCTGATCAAAGGGAAACCCGTCTATTCAACAGGCGTGGAAGGGGAGCTGCTTACCCCGACAGGGGCAGCCATCCTTACCACGCTGGCAGCCGGTTTCGGTCCACTGCCCGCGATGAAATTGCAGGCTGTCGGATACGGCGCGGGTACGAGAGACTTACCCATACCAAATCTTCTGCGCGTCCTGCTAGGAGAACCTCTGGAATCGCATTCGCTGACCGAAGCAGATCGAGTGGCTGTGATAGAGACGAATATCGACGACATGAACCCGCAAATCTACGACTATGTCATTGAGGGCCTGTTCCAGCGAGGAGCACTGGACGTGTTTCTGACGCCTGTGCACATGAAGAAAAACCGGCCAGGCGCGCTTGTCACCGTGATATGCCAACCCGAGCACGTACATTCTATGTCAGAATGGCTCATGCGAGAAACTACCACCATAGGGACGCGCTGGCGCCTGGAAAACAGGGTAAAGGCGTCGAGATCCATCGCCAAGATCCACACACGGTTGGGAGAAGTTCGGATAAAGATCATCCGAACAGGCAGCCAGTCGCCTCAAGTTTCCCCGGAATACGACGACTGCCGAGCCATAGCGAGCCGCACAGGGCTGCCTCTCAAGGAGGTGCTGGAAGAGGTGCGCAAGGCGGGGATGAGCCAGCTTAGCGACCGAGGCGAGGGATGAGCGACCGTACCTGGCGGTTTTTCGCAGTAGAATTGAGCGGCAGGGATATGTCCGGAGCGACATAACAGCCCGACATGATTAAATAAATGGCCTCTTTTCACTTGACTCAGCGCCCCGTCAAAGATACCATGCTTCCATAGTCGACAATTGGGAAGATGCATCGCGTAGCGCTCGGCTCAGGGGTACAAGCGGCCGGCGCATGACATGAATCTCTGGGCAAGCCGCCCGCAGCACAGAAAAGAACGGAGGTCACACATGGACAAAATTCTGCGGATCGACATGGGTGCAGAAGGGGGGCCGAAGGCTGCCCCCGTACCGGTAGGGGAGTACGCCGGTCTCGGGGGAAGGGCGCTGACATCGGCCATCGTATCCAAGGAAGTGCCGCCGCTTTGTCATCCTCTCGGAGCTGACAACAAGTTGGTCATTGCGCCAGGACTTTTGAGTGGATCGACGGCGGCAATGTCCGGCCGAATATCGGTGGGATGCAAAAGTCCGCTGACAGGCGGCATCAAGGAAGCCAACGCGGGCGGACAGCCATCTCAGGTGTTGGCAAGGCTTGGCTACGCGGCGATTGTCCTTGAGGGCAAGCCCAAAGATGATAACCTCTACAAGATTTACATCAACAAAGACGGCGTCAAAATCAGTGTTGACAACAGCCTCAAGATGCTGGGGAACTACGATCTCGTAGAAAAGATGAAGGCGGAGTTCGGGGACAAGATTGCGTGCATTTCCATAGGGCCGGCAGGCGAAATGAAGATGAGCGCTGCCTCGATAGCCTGCACGGACATGGAGCTCCGGCCGACGCGGCATGCTGGTCGAGGCGGCGTCGGCGCAGTTATGGGTTCGAAGCAGGTCAAGGCCATCGTGCTTGACGACACAGGGATGCCAATGCGGCAGCCGAAAGATGCAGAGAAATTTCGCGACGCCACCAAGCGATGGGTGGATGGGCTCAAGAAGCATCCTGTCACGGGAGAAGGGTTGCCCGCCTATGGCACGAATGTGTTGACCAACGTGTTGAACGAAGCGGGCGCGTATCCCACCAAGAATTTCACCTGGGGCAGATTTGAAAACTGCGCCAAGATTAGCGGCGAAACGGAAGCAGCGGTGGAGACGGAGCGCGGAGGCTCCGCCACGCACGGCTGCCACAGGGGCTGCGTGATCCGATGCTCGGGCATCTATGTCAACAAAGATGGCCAATATCTTACCAAGCAGCCCGAATACGAGACGGTGTGGGCCCACGGCGGAAATTGCGGCATCGACGATCTTGACGCCATCGCCATGCTCGATCGGTTGGATGATGACTACGGCGTGGATACCATCGAGATGGGTGCAACAATAGCGGTCGCCATGGAAGCGGGGCTTGCAAAGTTTGGCGATGCGCAGGCAGCCATAAACCTCGTTCATGAAGTCGGCAAAGGAACCCCCCTCGGCCGGATTTTGGGAAACGGCGCGGCGGTCACGGGAAAATGCTTCGGCGTCGAGCGCGTGCCCGTGGTAAAAGGACAGGCAATGCCAGCATACGATCCTAGAGGGGTTCAGGGCATCGGAGTGACCTATGCCACAAGCACCATGGGCGCCGACCACACTGCCGGCTATGCGGTGGCAGCGAACATCCTCAAGGTCGGCGGCTTTGTGGACCCCCACGCCTCGGAAGGGCAGGTCGCGCTCTCTCGGGACCTTCAGATAGCCACCGCCGCGGTGGACTCCACCGGTATGTGTCTGTTCATCGCCTTTGCCATCATGGATCAACCGGAAACCTTCCAGGCCCTCTTGGACATGATCAACGCCTTCTATGGGCTGAACCTGACTGCCGAAGACGTAAACAACCTCGGAAAGGCAGTCCTGAAAAACGAACGAGAGTTCAACGCGAAGGCTGGCTTTACTGCGCAGCATGATCGGCTCCCCGCGTTTTTCAAAAAGGAACCTTTGCCGCCGCATAACATCGTGTTCAAAGTGCCTGACGAGGAACTCGATACCGTGTTCAATTGGTGACGGGAAAGTCCACGACTATCTCGTGGGTCGGGCCGGAGTCTCTCCTCCGGTCCGACTCTTTCTTCGTGTAACCTGCGTCGCGGCCAGCCGCGATAACCATACGCAGCGAAGATGATTCAGGAAAAGCATTGAACGCCCCGACAACGGCTGACAAGCCGGACATGCCACAGCCGATTCGCATAAAGCTCGTCGGCCCCGTCCGATTAGCGCAGAGCTTTGGGGAGCTCTTTCAAAAGGGCTTTCTGATTGAAGTCGAAGAGGGCGCTACCGTCAGAGAGGTTGTGACCGGCCCTATGAATGTCGATGCGCAGTACCTGGACAGCCGCATCAATACGATATTCCTCAATGGTCACACGGTGGACAACGTGGACGTCGCGAGGGTAGGGGACGGGGCTGTCTTGTCCCTGTCCGCATCCATGCCTGGTTTTGTTGGAGCAGCCCTCCGGAAAGGCGGCTTTTACGCCGTAATGAGGGCAGACATCACCCACGCCCAAAATAATCATTACGCCGCTGGTCGCCCCGCTCAGATAATCGTTCGGCTCTACAACATGGTCGCAAGAGAACTGGGGCCAGTTTTTCTCGCCAGAGGCGTCTGGTTTTGGCGATCTGATCTCCTGGAATTCTTGTCAGGGCGGTCCGAGGCTTTTTGGCGAGCCTGCGATCATATCGCTGTTGACGACCAAGAGATTGAGAGAGAAAACCTCATGCTCGCGCTCATCAAGCGGTCTGCGAGCGAGCGCCTTGCATTCGTACAAGTGATGATGGCAACCGCGGAGGCGCAGACTCGCTGACTTCATTCTCGAGGAGCTTCCATGTCCATTCGAATTGTCAGACTTGGCGCGCCGAGAACCCAGGGTGAAGGTCTTCGCGTCGGCGCTGTCCGGCGACCACCTCGCGGCGTTCCGAAAACAGAATATGCGACGCGAAACTTCTATGATGTGTGGCTTCCTATCCTCAGTCCCAGCGAGGCGCTATTGAAGGAGGCCAAGATGGCTCACGATGACGCCTCATGGGACCATTTCGCGCGAAAATTTCGAGCGGAGATGAAGAAGACAGATCCCAGCAAAGTCTTAGACCTGCTCGCAGCGTTATCACGCCAAACGAATTTCGCAATAGGCTGCTACTGTGAGAATGAAGCGAGGTGTCATCGCTCTCTATTGAAAGAGCTCTTGTTGGAACGTGGCGCTCTCGTGGAAGCAGCCCCTTCAGCGCCGTTCCAGTCTCCTTGAGGCGGAGTTGCGCTAAAAACCAAGGTATGTCGCGGCGCCAGAATGGACGGCCGACCACGTTGCAGGGTTGCTGCGTTGGTTGCGCTCCACGACGCCAGAGCGCCTCGATGGCGCGCGAGTCCTCCCATGCAATCGTTAACGGGAGGAAGGTTTGATGCTGGCCGTGTAGAAAACTATCATTGCGCTTCTGAGTCGCTGACCATAGAAAGGCTTGGGAGTGACGGGATCGGGGGGGCATGTTTATCACGAGCTTGCTTTGCTTGCCTCGCAATGACGCATCAACGAGTCTCTTGTCATTGCCAGGCGCTCAAGGCGACGAAGCTATCCTACGCGCCTGAATCGCGCAGAGAAACCTTTGTCCAATTCTGGATTCCCTACGAGAACCGCTCTCACGGAGCTAGGTGGTGTAAGCAGCTTGGCGTCCGTCGCTAAAAAAAGTTGACAATGGCAGGAGACGATCTGTTATACTCCTCCTAGGCCTACAATCCTGAACCCATCCTACACTTAT
The DNA here is from genome assembly GCA_049969795.1 of Desulfomonilaceae bacterium. Lineage (GTDB taxonomy): Bacteria > Desulfobacterota > Desulfomonilia > Desulfomonilales > Desulfomonilaceae > JAUPKT01. The sequence goes on along the minus strand of JBMFOE010000011.1, from coordinate 16,461 downwards.
CCACGACGTCGCATGAAGCGCTTCTCTCGCGCCGGCCAGGCAAGGCGCGTGAGAAGCAGAAAGCTATCCCTCGCATTACAAGAGCACTTTTTTCGAAACAGAGGACAGGAGGCGAGCATGGACAGGAGAGACTTTCTGAAAGGAGTGGTGGCAGCCGGAGTGACCGCGTCTGCGTTGGGGAACATAGGCGAGCGAGCCGCGGTGCACGCAGCCGGCAAAGTGGATATAGGTCAGATCAAACAGCTCAAAGTTGACGTGCTGACAGAGACGAGCTGGTTCGACAATGACATATTGAAGAAAAACATGATGGACTACGGCGGGGCGATGACCAACCAGTACACCGTCCCGTGGGACCCGAACAATGCGGGAGGATATGCTGCACTGATTACGGTCACCACCCTCGACGGTCAAGAACGGAAATTCCTCCTGGATTCGGGATGGAGCAACGAATGGATGGACTATATTTTCGAGGAAAAGAGCAATGTGGCAAAAATGCTCGAAAGTGGGGAGATCGAGTTCATGGTCCTTTCGCATTGGCATCTCGATCATGCCTGGGGGCTTGAGTCTTCTCTCAAGCACAAACAGGACATCACGCTGTATGCGCCCGCTACCTACTATCCTGAAGATATGGCGTTGCTCAAGGAAAAAGCCCATATCAAGGCCAAAGACAAAGAGGGGAAGGAGGTCCTGCTATGCAAGAACGATTACCCTCATCGCGGGAACCTCATCCTGTGTTCCCCCAATGGTGAAAAAGGAGATGGCGTCTATCGCCTGATGCCAGGGGTGGCGCTGAGGATGTTCGACGTACCAATTTTACTGAGAGTGCGCGGGGAAAACGTCCTTTATTTCAATGTCAAGGATAAAGGCGTGGTGACGGTGACAGGTTGTTGCCATCCAGGGATCCTATCCTTGTTCTCTTGGGCTCGAGCCAACATTGACGGCTACAAATCCTACGGGTGTTACGGCGGCTTGCACATATCTGTGTTCGAGAATTGGGACCCGAAGTTCGACGACATCATAAAAGGCGTGAAGGCGTTCAATTTCCAGAAGCTTGCTTGCAATCACTGCACGGGCTGGATATGGGCGGAGAAGGCCGCTGCTGCTGGGATTCCGGTGGTGAAGGGGACGGACAAGTATAAAGAGTACAAACGACAATCAACAGTAGCCAAAGCCACAAACGTATTCCTTACCAATGGAGATAGCGTCGTCTTTTAGGCGAGAGCTCGACGACGCAAATGGCGAACCAGGAAGCCGGGGTGAAAACGCGAACCGAGCGAGCTCACCGTTTTCACTCCGTCTAGTGGGAAGTGGTACATGAAACGTTCATGACCGTGCTCTGACAAGGGAGGTTGCCAAGATGAACGAAACGACCGACCAAGTCCATGGATGGAGCTACCTCCGAGGGCTTGTTTCTTTTGTCATAGTTTTTTTCTTGTCTGTGGGAATCTGGTACGTCTTTATGCACGGGGATGGCATCCTGAAACTCTACACCCCCATGTATGGTTTCTCCCTTGTTACCATGCTCCTTTGCTCCATTGTGCTTATCACAAGCGTTTGGAATTACTATCCATTTTCTCCGACGCCGTCGGAGCCATCAGACCGTTGGGCGCGGGGCGTGTTGCTCACCTTCGAAGCAATCATTCTTACTCTCTTCCTGACATACGGCGTGTTTTGGCGTTTCATCGGGACCTACGCAGTGGCCTATTTCAGTCCCGACTCCATCGTCATCTCAGGAGGTACTGGAGCTGAACCATTCGTGGCTCGGGAGAATGCCTCCACGGCCATCATATACTTTGGAGCCGCTTTTCTTTGGGTCGCTTTGACCTGGGACCTTGGTTTTGGCGACTGGCCATGGCTGAAGAACAGCCGAGGAGTGGTCTCGTGGTCGAAAACCGTCACGGTCATTCTTCTTAGTATCATTGTTTATTCCTTCCTGTTTCACCCCCACGTGTGCTACCTTTTTTATCCCCCGCAAAACAAGGCAGGGGTTGAACCGTGGTGGACATCCTTTGCGGGCACGAGCAGCGCATTTTTCAGTCTCGGCCTCCTCCTTTGCAACGTGGCGTGGGTGACCATCACCAAGGTCTTATGGGAAGGGTATCCGTGGAGGTTTTTTGGCCGAGAGAACCGGGGTTCGTTTACTAGAGGCATCATAACGACAATCGGGTCGGCAATTCTTGGAACAATCACCTTCGTGATACTTCTGAAGATCATGAACGTGTACTGGATGGAGCCATTCGAAGGGGGACAATACACCGATGCGCCTTATTTTCGCTACCTCCACGCTGGTGAGATAAGCGGCTTCGTCATCCTTGCGGCGTTTGTTCTGGGCGCCTATTTTAATAATTTCCCGAACACCCGCGTGAGGTTCTTAAATGGACTTGTTCGAACTGTCCTGGCGTTCGTGGGTGGTGTGGGGTTCTATGTGTTCTATTATTCGCCCGCGAGTACCATGCTCTTGGGAAAAGTCCCTGGGATAGCGCAACCGGATGACACTCCCCTGGTGTGGACCATCCTCTTTCTCGCAATCGTGATGATTCACAGAGAGTTTTTTAAATTATGGCCGCTCCAACATTGGGAACCGACCGAGTGACTGGTATGAATTATTCCAAGAGAAGTTTCTTCAAGAGAGGTTTCCTTGCGATTGTCCGAGAAACCCGCCGGGCGTTCCAAGATGGGATGCGCGAGGCGGAGTTGGGAATCAATTACGACCGTTTTTTTGAGTCGTACGAATCGAGTTATCCGCTAACTTTGGGATACCCAGATGATATCCTTCTTGAAACCGCAAAACGAGCGGGCATAAAAACAGAGGGCAGGGAGAAGCGAGATATAGTCAAAGAGCTGTTCGAGAAAAAAGGGGCTTTTTAAGGTGGATCTCTCCGGCCACTTTCGTTGTCTGTTGGATGGCATCTTCATCACGGCCTCGTGGGTCCAAGAGCTTATGGACGAGCTGGGGATATCAGGGATCAGCCAGGTATGGGGAGAAGAGCTCGGCTATTATATTTGGCTTTCTCGGGCCGACTGCTCGTATGCCCTGCGAATGGAGTCCTGTGAGTTGCCGGCGCCATATCCAGGAGTGGCAAAAGCTATCTTCTCCATAAGATGCTTTCCATACGCTGATTCAAAGATCATTAAGACCTTCTCACCGCAGGAACGGGCGCTTCTGAAAAGCGATCTTTTCGATAGTACAAATACCCCTCGTTCGGAATGTCTTGCTGCAATACCCGCCGGGTGCTTTGTCGTAGCCGCGCTCGAAATCACGTTGGACTTGGGATGCGGGGCTGCGGCCTTCACCCTGGCTAGTCTAGATCATATGGTGACTCGGACGTCAGCGCCCTTTGACGCAGTGACAGAAGGTTCACATTATGGCCCCTCTGGGACTGCAAATGGCTTGACGTTGCGCAACATACCTGCTTGGCCGCTCGCTTATCCGCTTTTTGACAAGATTGTGAGCATGTACGCGTTTCGATTTCGGGCCCACCCGCGGTTGGCGCTCCATCGCGAAACAAGAGGTTATGAATTTATAGCCGAAGACGGCGCAGAGCTGGGGTACCCTGTCGATTCCGACGCATCGACTCTCAGGTGTCTCACCGTAGCCTTTCAGCCCCATTTATCGAGGCAGAGTATCCCGTTGACGCAGTACCTCCTGGATGAAATTGCTGGCCACTCGTGCGACGTTCTTTTTGATGACGATTCATCAGAGTCAGATCAGCTAGCGCCCCTCTTCTTTGAATCAAGGGCATCCTCATTGCTCAACCCCTTGTGGTGGGCATTGCCTCATCGCTAAGAGGCTTCTCCTGCGCAGCTTGACAGCACTACTAAGATGCCGTAGCCTATACCCTGAGATCGTCGCTCTCGTCCATGGCTGATGGATGCGGCGAGGAGTGCAGTGCGTATCTCGAAATAGCGTAAGACGACGCTATTGACTGTCGTCTCTGAGGGCTCCCCGCCAAGGACGAAGAATCCCTCGACATAAGCCTCCTGTGTTCATCACACGTAGATAGCGAGGTTGCCATGAAGGACAAAAAAGAATTCAAGGAGATGACCATCACCGGTATCGTTTCAGACACGCGCAATATGCAACCTGTGGTGATCTTGAAAGAAAAAACCGGAGAGCGGGAGCTCTATATATGGATAGGACCCGTTGAGGCCATGGCGCTGCAACGAGCCTTGACCAAAGAAGTATTTCAGCGCCCACTCACGCATGAACTCCTGAGAACTATCATGGAGAAAACCGGCGTCACCCTGGAACATATTGAAATAGACGACTTGAGGGACCATACCTACTACGCGACGATCTACCTCAAGGACGCGCATTCCAAGCTCGTTACCGTCGATGCGAGGCCGTCGGATTCCTTGGTCTTGGCCACGTGGACAGGCGTCCCAATCTATGTGAGCGAAGGCGTCATCGAGGGGATGACCCAGACCGACCAGGACGAAGCGGCTCGCCAAAAGATTATCTTCACACAGCAAGATGTCGAAGGGACTGACGAGGAACTGACAAAAATACTGGAACGCATTAATCCGGACGATCTAGGCAACGCGTGACCTGAGCGGAGCTTCGCTTACATTCTTTCCGAAAATTTGCGACGAGAAGGCCTCGCTTCACCTCCAATGACGAGCCGCAGCCTTTTGTTATTCCGGAAATCTGAGGGCCACGAGGCAATCTAGGCGCACGCCAACCGAGCACAACGACTTATGTCCGATTCGCGGTTTTCGTCGAAAACTGGTATAAGAAGTCATGAGGTTCTTGCCGCGGCGCGCCTCATTGCGACACAAATTTCCCGAAGAGGCCTGTGGAGTTCCTGTTGAACTTCTGTTCGTTATTGCGTGATTCACTTCCCCGATTTTTTCCACGAAGCCATACACGAAAAGGGGGCGCCAGTGACTGAGGGGAGGCCAGCCCCTATGACCGCAGATGGGCCTTTCAGGCTCTTGAAATACTTTATCTTGTCTGGCTTTGTCGTGATAGTGGCTGTGACCGTGGTCCTTACCGGTTTCCTCTACACCCGCAGCGTGGACACCCTCGTGAAAAGCGCCGAAAACTATGCTCGACTCCTCGCCGAAAATCTCAACTACAATATATTTGTCGGTTTCTATTCGCCTCTCAAGGCGCGGGGCGTTCCCATGGACTTGAAGAAATGGGATCAATTCGGCGCGTTGGATTCCCTGATCAAGGATTTTACCTACGGCCTGAAGATTCAGCGAATAAAAATAGTGGATCGCCAGCGCAAGATCATATACAGCACGGAGTATGATCTTATAGGAAAGTACGAGCCTGAGGACTCGCCTGTGGATGAAGTTTTTTCCGGCAAGAGCGTGACGAGAGTTCGGCAGCAAAGCGTGATCGGGAGCTCCTGGCAAAGCAGCGTGCTCGCCGACACCTTTTACCCCTTGCGAGAATGGACGGGGAATTACTGGATGTTGGGAGTAATTTACGGAGTGATCGAGATCACACAAGACGTCACGGATCAATACCGAGTTGTCCAACGTTCCATCGTGGTGATCATGCTCGTTGCGGTCGGGTTGATGGTTTTCCTCTTTGTCATGCTCACCTTGATCGTGAGGCGGGGAGAGAGGATCCTGCTCGAACGGGCCAAGCGGCAAAAAATGCTCGAGGAACAGCTCCAACAATCTGAAAAACTCGCCTCCATCGGTCAAATGGTTGCGATCCTTGCCCATGAGATTCGAAACCCCTTGGGGATTATCAAGTCGTCAGCCGAAGTGCTGGCGAAGAAAGAAAATCCTGATCAATCGAGGCTGAAAAAACTCAGCGGCGTCATCGTAGAAGAGGCGACTCGCCTGAGCAATGTGTTATCGGACTTTCTGGAGTTTGCACGTCCTAAATTGCCTCAGCTTCGGCCAACAAGCATGTATGAGCTTATTGATAGGGTCAAAAGGAATCTCGACGAGGAACTCAGGGCGCGGGACATTACATGGACGATAGAAGATAATGATGGTCGTGAGCTCATTTTTCAAGGCGATCCCGATCTCTTGTACCAAGCCTTCCTCAATATTGCGATGAATGCGTTTGCTGCCATGGACAACGGAGGCGCCATAAAGGTATCTATGGGCGCAGACGCGGAAAATATCTGGGTGGATTTTCTTGACTCCGGCAAGGGCATTAAAGAAGAACACCTTGGAAAAATTTTTACCCCGTTTTTTACGACGCATCAAATGGGGACTGGCTTGGGGCTCTCGGTGGTTCACAACATCGTTACCGCGCATGGAGGCCGGCTCGAGGTCGAGAGCGAATATGGGCATTGGACCAAATTTCGCGTCATTTTGCCCCGAAATGGCACGTCCACGCCGCTTGAGGAACAACGGGTGACGGCATGAGTACCGTGCTTGTCGTGGACGATGAGAGAAACTACTTGATTGTTCTTGAGGACTTGCTCTCCGAAGAAGGCTATGAAGTGGTGACAGCGTCATCCGGACAGGAGGCCTTGGAAATCATTAAGAACACGCCGGTTCACACCGTGTTGTCGGACATCAAGATGCCGGGAATGAACGGCGTTGAGCTCTTAGACGAGATCCGCAACCTGGATAGCGACCTGCCCGTGATACTCATGACAGCCTTTGCAGAAGTCGATCAGGCCGTTGAAGCCATGAAAAAGGGGGCCCTGGACCACATTCAGAAGCCGTTTGACAATGAAGACATCAAAAAAGCTGTACGGCGGGGCGTTGAAAAAAGGCTGCTGCTTCAGAACATCAGGTATCTGCAATCCGAACTCGGCGCGCTGTGGGGGAATATCGTTGGCAAATCCAAGGCCATGGAGCGGGTCTTCACGATCATGAAAAAGGTCGCAGATACGCCGACCACCGTGCTCATCCATGGCGAATCCGGAACAGGGAAGGAGCTGATTGCAAGAGGGCTGCACAAGTCATCAAGCCGCGCCAACGCCCCTTTCGTTTCCATCAATTGCGCGGCTGTGCCAGAAACCCTCTTGGAATCTGAACTGTTCGGCTATGAAAAGGGCGCATTCACCGGAGCTTATGCCCTGAAACAAGGCAAGTTCGAAGTTGCCGACAAAGGCACACTGTTTCTTGACGAGGTAGGCGAAATGTCCCTTGGCCTTCAGGTCAAGCTTCTGAGGGTTTTGCAAGAGCAGGAATTCCAGCGAGTGGGCGGTTCCAAAGACATAAAAGTTGACGTCAGACTCATCGCGGCGACAAACAAAGACTTGAAGGAAGAGGTGGATGCCGGCAGATTTCGGGCTGATTTGTACTTCCGGCTTAATGTCGTTCAAATCCGTGTGCCGCCCCTACGAGAGCGAAAAGAGGATATCCCGTTATTGGTCGCTCATTTCCTCAAGAAACTGGAAGGAAAGTTGGGGCGAACCGTGCGTGAAGTGGACCCTGCCGCGATGAGCTGTTTTTACCGACATGTATGGCCCGGCAACATTCGAGAGTTGGAGAACGTATTGGAGAGGGCTGTTGTCCTTTGTAAAGGTTCCACGATCACCGTCGAGGATCTTCCTATCGAAATGAGGGAGCCCTCAGCGATTGATCGCGGGGTAGAGGACCTGATTTCATGGGAGAAGGGCTTAGCCGCAACGCTCGACAGCATAGAGGAAAGGATCATCAGGCTGGCGCTTAAGAAAGCCGACAATGTCCAAGCCCAAGCGGCAAAGCTGCTGGGCGTCTCGAGGAGCAACCTGCAGTATAAGATGAAAAAATATGGTATGCTGTCCTAAGAACAAGAGGGACCTCTGCCAGGGCGGGTAAAGGCCTGCAGAAGATTCACACGACAGATTATAAATGCGGATTGTGAAGTGAGAAAGGGAAGTCTGCGTTTTATTGACACTAATGGAGATTTACAATATACGTGGTCGCGCCTTCGGCGAGGCTGCGTGTGCAATTCTCTGGAGGAGATGGAATCGCATCATGCTGAAAACATTGAGACGCACGGTCGGAATACTGTGGCTTGTCGGCGTGCTCGTTCTGCCGGTCCAGGCCCAGTACTACTATGACAGCTATCAACAGGGGAATCTGGATGCCCGTCAACGCCGCTCGATGATTCAGTCATATTACTACGGCAATCAAGGGGAGGCGTGGCAACAACCCGAGGCCGCCATGGATCCACGCATCCAGTATGAAGACCACGACGCGGAAGCCATATTGAGAGATCAGATGGCGAGGCAAGCCGCCCAGCAATATCAACGAAGTCAGGGCCAATACCCGACCCCCAGCATGTATGACAATCCGTACGCAAGGGAATACGACGAAGACTCGGTGAGACAAGTGATGGCGGAGGCCAGAAGAGTCGCCTCTCTCATCAAGAACAAGAACGGCAAGCCCTTTATCATTATCGACAAACGGAACTTTCAGTTTTATTTGTGTGACAGTCAGGGCAGATTGCTGCGAATCGGGCCAGTGGCTATCGGTAAGGGAAAAACAGAAGTCGGCTCGTTTGAAACTCCCACGGGTATCTTCCCTATAAAGGCGAAAATCCCTGTGGACGACTGGGTGAGACCAGACTGGTACTTCATAGAAGAGGGAGAGCCCATACCAAAGAGATGGGAAGACAGGAGGGTTCCTGGATTCTTTCGGTATAAGCTGGTCTATGATGGCAGTCGATACATCCACTACGCGGAAGCGACCGGCGGCAGACTCACTCATGGTTGCCTCGGCCTTGATTGGCATGACGCAGAAGCTGTCTTTCATACCATGGAAGTCGGCTCGTATTGCATCATCATCGATCAGCCTTTCTTGACAAGATTGGCGCGAGGCGAGTTCCCTGTCCAAAAGGCTGAAACAAAACAGGTCCGGAATGATGCGCCGCCTCCATTGGCGGCCAAGCCGGAATCGGCAGGGAAAGCTCAAACCGGAATCGCGAATAACCGGCAGATCGCGGATAGAATTTTCCGAAGTTTGTGGTAAAATAAGGCCGGCGCCAAACAAAACAATGCGAATGACCAGGTTCTTGGCTGTCGGGAAAAGGTTTAATGGCTCTATTGAGAAAATGCGTCCCTCTGTTTATCGCGTGCTTGACCGCGTTCCTCTGTTCTTCGTGTCTCACTACGACCTTACCCAAGAGCGCTGCTGTTGAAGGGGCCACGCCGTCGGCGCAAAAAGGGACGGACAACGCCAAGGACGCCAGAGAGAAAAGTCTTTACGACAAGTGGGAACTCCAGTATCAGGTCAATGACAAAGGCGTCCAGGAAAAACCCAGGGAATCGACGCGAACGGTGATAGAGTTCTTTGACGACGGCAAGGTGGTTTTCGATAGAACAGACAAGGAAAAAGCAGAGGCTCGCAAAAGTCGTACAGGCCGCTTTACTGTGGCGAACAACGAAATAAGCATTACGGATGACGCTGGCAATACTGTGAAATGGCCCTATCAGCTATCCGGAGATACATTGGTCTTGGTCATGCCTGAAGTCCAGAAAAAATTTTATTGGCGAAGGGTGCGATAATTTCATTTTACTTTGTTGGCCATTCAGTCGTTTCAGCAAATGCCGCCCCTGCCGGTCTCGGTAACGGGAGTGCAAAAATGGCCCATGCGTCAATATTTCGTCTCTTACATGGCGCCTAAGACCCACAAGATTTGGATCATTCTAGTCATCATAGCGGCCTTCAACCAACTCGCGTCTTGGAGCCAAAGGGGAAATTTTTGCTTTGCAGGCGAGACTTCTGAACTCTTGCGGTATGAAGTGACGTGGAACGGAAACAGGGCTGGCCACGGGGATATCACCACAAGAAAGGGGTCCGATCAGATCAATGTCGTGGCGCAGGCCGTATCCGATGAACCCCTCAAAAAGCTCCTCGAAATCTGGAGCCGTGTACAGGCCACCTTTTCTTCAAAAAAGTTTCAACCCAAAACCTACCAATTTGTGTTGAAGTCCAATCTTCTCCGACATGAGACAGTGGACTTGTTTTTCGACCACGAAAACAACGTGGTCCAAATCAAAAAACAGTCCGGCGAGGAGCGGGAAACCAAATCAGAAAAAGCCAAGGGGCTGTACGATCCAGTGACTGCAGTATTCTTGCTCAGGTCCCAGAAAGACCTTCGCAAGCCCCTTTTCGTGGACATCTTCGACGGAAAGGACAAGGCGCGTCTTTACGTATATCCGGCGGGGGAGGAATCAATCAGAACGAAAGCCGGCTTCTATAAAGCCCTTTGCCTGCACTTGAAGCTCGTGAAGCTCGGAGGCGACAAGAAGGAACTCGCCGCCGGGAAACTGTGGATATCTGATGATCCACACCGTCTCCCCCTTTTGCTCACCTCGTCTCCTATCTTAGGAACCATTCGGTTTGAATTGGTTCACGCGCAGCTATAATTGTGGAAAAGACATCGACTCTCCACTGCGGCGCGGTCGGCGCCATTCTCCGGGCGATACTCGACATAGAGCCTAATACCTATGTCGTGGGGGGAGCCGTCAGAGACTACCTGCTTGGCAAGACCGCCTCAAACGATCTTGACATCGCCTTCGCCCGAAACGGCTCAGAGGTAGCAAACAAGATTGTGTCGCTCTTTCCCAAAGGCGTGACCCATGTACCCTTGGACCAAGACGCGGGCACATCCCGACTTGTGATCTGGAAAGACGTCTTTTTTTCTGTGGACATGTCCATGTTCAAAGGGGCTGATATCTATGAGGATCTGGAGCGTAGAGACTTCACCATAAATGCGATGGCCATTCCCCTGCGAGATTTCATGGCGACAAGGAAGGTTGGGGTTGTCGATCCTCTGGACGGTCTTTCCGACCTCGCCCACAAGATCATACGGGCATGCTCAGAGCTCAGTTTCATTGAGGATCCTCTACGGGTCTTACGGGCGTACCGCTTTGCTGCGCTCCTCGATTTCAACATTGCGGACCAGACTCGAGCGCTCTTGAAGCGCAGCATTCCACAACTCCCTGCTATCTCAGGGGAGAGGATTAGGGATGAGCTTTTCTTCATTCTGCACGAAGGAAACGCTTCTCGCGCTGTCGATATGATGAAGTCCGATGATGTTCTCGACGCCGTTTTCCCCGAAATGATCCCTGCTCGAGGCTGCGAACAAAACGACTACCACCATCTCGATGTGTTTGAACATTCTTTGGAGACGTTGCGATGCCTCGAAACGGTCTTTGCCGATTTGCCGGAAACCCTTCAGCCTTTTGAAGAGCGCATTGTGGGGTACTTAGACTCGGAGATCGTGAAAGGCAGGCCTCGGAAGGCGCTTCTGAAGCTCGCAGCGCTCTTCCACGATCTCGGTAAGCCGTCTTGTTTGGCGATTGACCCTTCCGGACGCCGAAGGTTTTCCGGGCACGAGGTGATCTCGGAAGAGATGGCGATGCGCATAGCAGACCGATTGCGGATGTCCCGGAAGGAACAAAAGCTTGTGGGGCAGTGGGTGCGGGGCCACATGAGGGGCGCTTTATTGTCCACGTCGCCGCTTCCTGCAAGGGGGGTGAGGCGGCTGTGCAGAGAGTTTGGGGAGGACGTTATCGGTCTCCTGCTCCTGATTATAGCAGACAGAGCAGCTACCCGGGGGCCGCGGGCTAAGAAATCAGAAGCTGAGGCAATAAAGGCTGGCGCTGCAACCGTCCTGGAATGCTTCTTTCAGAGCATCGAAACGCCCCTGCCTGTTTTGATCAGTGGGCGGGACCTCATGAGCCTGTTTGGCATGGAGCAAGGTCCCGAGATCGGAAGAATCCTTCAGATCGTGAGAGAATTACAGGAGGAAGGAACCGTGACGAGCCGTGATGAAGCCCTCTCGGAAGTGAACAAGCTCCTCCATCGCTGACGCCTCGTGATTGACCAAAGCCGTTCCCCGCTGGCTCTGTCACCAATTGGATAAGGTTGTCGCGAATTCGAGCTTTATTTCCCCTCAACTTAAATAGAGCCTAGCGATCTCGCGCTACATGACAAGAACGGACTGGCCATGAACAAAATCGGACTTATTCCGATTCACACTTTTGACCACGCGGGCGCGCCTCGATTCAAACCTCGGTCATTCCTTTCCGAAGTTGCTCCCCAAATTCTCTTTCAACAGATCCCCAAGGTTTGATGCAACGACTTCCTGGGTGTGTGTGTACCCACGCTGCTGTTCGTAATGCGCAGCCTTCTCGAGTCCCTTGAGCGAGAGGGCGATTTTTTTCTCTTTTTTGTTCACCTTGAGGACTACCGCCGACAAAATCTCACCTTCATGGGTGACGTCTGCGGGTGAATTGACCCTGTCTTTGGACAACTCCGAAACGTGGATCATGCCTTCTACGCCTTCCTCTATTTCGAGAAAGACGCCAAAGTCAGTGATGGAGGTGACCTTGCCGGACACCTTGGTCCCCGGAGGGTATCTGTCGGGGATGGTTTCCCAGGGATCCTCGTGCATTTGCTTTATCCCGAGGGAAAACCTCTCGTTTTCCTTATCGATGTTCAAGACAACCGCCTGGACTGTCTGCCCTTTCTTGTAGAGTTCGCTTGGATGCTTGATGCGTTGGGTCCATGACATGTCAGATATGTGAACCAGCCCGTCTATCCCTTCATCGATGCCCACAAAGATGCCGAAGTCGGTGACGTTTCGTATCTTGCCCTCGATTTTTGTCCCTTCAGGATATCTTTCCGCGATCACATCCCAGGGGTTAGGTCTGGCTTGCTTCATTCCTAAAGAAATTCGTTTCTGGGCCTTGTCCAGGTTGAGGACCACGACGTCAACCTCTTCTCCGACCTGGACGATCTTTGAAGGGTGACGAGCCTTCTTGCTCCAAGTCATTTCAGAGACATGAACCAGACCCTCAACCCCTTTCTCGAGCTCCACGAATACGCCGTAATCTGTGATGCTGACCACGGTCCCGACCAGTTTCGCGCCCACGGGATAGCGTTCATCCACCTTTTCCCACGGATCTGGCTGCGTTTGCTTCAAGCCCAGCGACACCCTGTCCTTTTCCTGGTCGAACTTGAGGACCTTGACCGGAATTTGATCTCCGACCTTCATAATGTCAGAAGGATGATTTATCCGTCCCCAAGACATATCAGTAATGTGCAGCAAGCCATCGATCCCGTCCAAATCGATGAACGCGCCGTAATCCGTCAAGTTTTTCACCGTGCCGATCAATGTTTTGGATTCGGCCATCGCTTCGAGGATAGTATTTTTCTTGGCCTCGCGGATTTTTTCCAAAAGAGGTCGTCGGGAGAGAACGATGTTGCCTCGCTTGCGATTGTACTTGAGTACATTGAATTCCATTGTTTCCCCAATGTACTTATCGAAATTGCGAACCGGTCTGAGATCAACTTGGGATCCTGGCAGGAATGCTGGGACTCCTATATCCACCTGAAGTCCACCCTTCACGCGAGCGGTCACTTTGCCGGTGATGGTCTTATCGGTTTCGCAAATAGAGGCTATCTCGTCCCATATCTTTATCCTGTCGGCTTTGCTCTTGGATATGCGCACCTGTCCGGAGGTCTCCTCCGTGTCCTCCAGAAAGACGTCCACCTGGTCTCCCACCTCGACAGTAAGATTGCCATCCGGCCCCATAAACTGCTCAAGCGGAATCTGCCCCTCTGACTTTGAACCGACGTCGATCATGACGTATTCGGGGGTGATCTGAACGACGAGCCCCTTGACTACTTCCCCTTCCTGAACCTTATGAAAACTACTCTCTACAAGTTCGGCAAAGTCTTCCTCCCGCGCAGTTTCTTGCGTCTTTTCTTCAGTTACATGATTGTCGGTTTGGGATTCCAAGTTTTCCATCCGGTTGCCACCCCCAGACTCTTTCTCGCTGCCTCGATGATTTCAAATTGAGTTTAATCGATTATATATATCGGTTTTTTGCGTCGAGCACAAGAAAAACTTTTTCTCATCGACGCGTATTTCATCGACCGCGTATAACGGGTAGGAATCACTAGCAGTTACTGCATGTGATCGCGTCCCGCCGAAACGTGAAAGCCTTACACCCATGGCCAAGAAGTCCTTTCGACGAAAAAATTTTCAGGCGACTTTTTACCGACCTCTTTGGACCTCAAGTAGGAGGCGCGAACCAACACGGCGTCAATCCCACTGATCTCGTCAAGGAACAGCGTCTAGGGAGTCTCTGAAATTTTCACGAGATTGCTTCCCTCAGCTCGCCGTGACGCATCCACAACTTTGCTGTCGTAGCAGACGCAAGCGACGTGGCAATCTCAGCTCGCCCCACCGAGTTGACACACTTCGGTCCAATTCACGATTCGCTACGAGAACCGGTATAAGCGATTGCTTGGTAAAACTCCCCTCTCCTTAAGATGAGATAAGAGTTGTTCGACCACGGCCTCTGGCGTCAGGCGCGTTGTGTCAATGGGAATAGCATCCTTCGGTCGCACGAGAGGCGCCGCGAGTCTCGTTGCGTCTCGCTCATCCCGGGATCGAATATCTGCCTCCACTTCCTCGGGCAACACGTTGGCGCCGCTGCGCAGGAGTTCTCGGTATCTCCTCTGAGCCCTTTCCACCAAGTCGGCCATGAAAAAAAATTTGAGATCAGCGTCCGGGAACACCACAGTCCCCATGTCTCTCCCTTCCGCCACCGTGTTCTGTCGCCGCGCCGTCTCCCTTTGAAGAGGCAGAAGGAACTCGCGCACCTCCGGTAAAGTCGAGAACTTCGACGCAGCCACAGCAATTTCTTCCGTCCGGATGCACGGACTGATCTCTTCCCCCTGTAAATAAATGAGCATATCCCCGACATTCTCCTCAATTTTCAAGTCCAGAGAAATGAGTTTCTCCCTGGGTACGGAGAGCGAATCCGGGGACACGCCTTCTCTAAGCAGATGCAAGGCTACGGCTCGATACAACGCGCCGGAATCGAGAAGAAGGAACCCTATTTTTTTCGAGAGAGTCCTCGCCGCAGTTGTTTTGCCGACTCCCGCTGGCCCATCGATGGTGATGATTCGAGACCGAGCTGCCGACGGATGCGATTGTGATTCCATGATATGAGGGCCTTCGGAGCTTACATCAGCGGCTGTGAAGCCTGCGACTTAATTCGCCCGGCAACCTTCTCCTCCTTGAGAGAGCTCGTCCACAATTCTAGAAACAGAAAGGGCGGGTCATCGCGGCCCTTGAAAGGGCGCTCCAAAAAAAATCGTAGCGACCGCGTCATAGAGCATCCATTTGCGCGACGAATTCCCTGACGTTTCGAACAAAAAGGGCATTCTGTTCCATCGTGCCTACTGTGACGCGTATCCAATCATCCATCCCAAATGACGCTAAATGTCGTACGATAACGCCGCGTCTTAAAAGATAGTGGTAAAGCGCTGCAGCGCGACCCTGAGCCCTGAAGCACACGAAATTTGCCTGAGAAGGGAGGACATAGAATCCGAGGGCCGTCAGCGCGGATGTTAGATAGTCGATGCCCACCCACACGAGTTCCCGGGTCTTTTCTTCGTGCGCAAAATCAGTCAAGGCCGCTGCCGCTGCTGCTTGAGCCAAGGTATTGGTATTGAAAGGCGCCCTCACTCGATTGAGCAGCTCAATCAACCAGGCGTGGGAAAGTCCATAGCCGATGCGCATTCCAGCAAGGCCATAGATCTTCGAGAAGGTTCTGAGCACAAGGACTGGAATGCTTTGGTTCAGGTAAGCGACGCCTTCTGGGCATCCTTTGTCCCTGACAAACTCTCTGTACGCCTCGTCTATCACCACCAAAAGCCTGTCTGACGGCAAGCGCGCAAAAAAGGCGTCCAATTCTTCCTTTGATGTGATCAAGCCCGTGGGACTGTTGGGATTGGCAAAAAAAACGATCCTCGTTCGATCCGTCACCGCAGCCGCCATCTTTTGAAGATCGATACGGTAATCCTTCCGAAGAGGTACTTGAACCACTTTTCCCCCGAAAGATTCCACGGCGATGCGATACATGGAAAAACTGTGCGCCGGTGTGACGGCCTCGTCGTCTGCGCCCACAAGGATGTGGGCGCATATTTGCATAAGCTCATCCGACCCGTTGCCAAGAATCACCTGATCAGGCGATACGTGAAAACGCGACGCCAGGGCTGTTCTCAGCGCGGGAGCCGACGACTCCGGATAGATATGGCATCTTGCCAAATGCTCCTTCATTTTTTCCATAGCCGCCGGCGAAGGACCCAACGGGTTCTCGTTGGAGGCCATTTTTATGGCGCCCTGAATTCCCAATTCCCTTTCTACTTCTGCAATGGGCTTGCCCGGAATGTAGGGAGGAATCGATTTTATGTGTCTTTTGATGTGATCAGCGAGAGCTGGTGGTGTCTTCATTAAAGGGCCGCTCCGACTCATACTGACGACGCTGCTTGAGAGCGTTCCTCAAAGCTGATGTCGCGTGTCGGAAGTGTCATATATAGCTTCAAAGATCGGCTTGCGTCAAGGCGCCAGCTCACAAGTTGCGCAGCGCAGTGCGTTTTGAACTACGGACGCGATCAAAGGCAACGCCAAGCGAGATGTCCGACAGCGGCTTTGCTTGCGGTTACCGCATTTCTCGAAGTAAAGCCATTCTCGAAAATAATCGTGAATTGGGCTGTTGCGCCGCTGCATGTCATTCCCAG
>JBMFOE010000010.1:0-86204 GCA_049969795.1 Desulfomonilaceae bacterium | reverse complement strand
TTCTTGTCTGTCTAACGCTTTCTGGACGACTAAACTCGGAGAAAGTGACCTGATTAGAAGGGATTGCGACCAGCTACATAGTTAGCTTCAATCAGTTCAGCATCATCCCACTCGGAGAAAGTGACCTGATTAGAAGGGATTGCGACCCATCTCAGGGTCTGCCAAAACTAGGAATTGCGCTCTACCTCGGAGAAAGTGACCTGATTAGAAGGGATTGCGACCCATGTATCCGTCATGGTTGTGCGCAACTGCACACGACCACTCGGAGAAAGTGACCTGATTAGAAGGGATTGCGACCGCAGATTAGCCCTTGCGCTATCGATTAGCGCTTGGGCACGCTCGGAGAAAGTGACCTGATTAGAAGGGATTGCGACTATAGGAGGGAATCCAATGAGATTTATAGCAGCAGTGGCCATAGTTGTGCTGTGTGTAGGCATGGCATATTCACAGGTAATAACCGTAAAAGGCACTGGCGTACTATTTAGCGATCTTGGAACGATGTTTGATTGTATTGCTCAGTTCCAAATGGGAAATACTGCGCCTATCTACTCTGCGGCAGCACAGAAGAAGGCTATCATGGTCAAAACCGGAACCAAATTAAACATCATAGGGATAAATGGTAAAGTTATATATTGTGCCGTGGAAGGAAAAAGCGGTGCGTGGGTTACTATCCCAGAACTATGGAGCGATGATTAAAATGCCAACGACAATAAAGCAATGCTCACTCGGAGAAAGTGACCTGATTAGAAGCGATTGCGACCAACACAAAAAGGCCTACCTTTATGGTAGACCACCCTAGCTCTCGGAGAAAGTGACCTGATTAGAAGGGATTGCGACTCAACCCCCAACAGGTCGCTTATTATGGCAGCCGTGTCTCTCGGAGAAAGTGACCTGATTAGAAGGGATTGCGACTAGGAGATCTTGTACGGGTCCTCCTAGTCGCACATTTTTTTGCCATTCGTGTGATGTACTCAGATAGGACGGGATCAAATCGCATTGCGTCTCTGCGACGCCCCGCACACGCGGGGCATAGTACAATAGCCCAGGGCAACGCCCTGGGAAATGCGGCCGCGGGCCACCCTATAACGCCTGTCCGTGGCGACGGGATCGCCCTCCTCGATTCCACGGGCTTCACCCGTGGCTAAAAACAAAACGCCCCGCTCATTGGCGGGGCTCAGAGGCCTTGTTCGGCACATCGGAGCCGGCAAAAGCCCCGCACCTGCAGGGCGCAGGACCATAGCCCAGGGTGCAGCCCTGGGATATAGGGAGAGGATATGGTCGGCGTGGATCGAATAATTCGACGGGCAACCTCTTGGGACGTGACGCCGCGAGGCGCCGGACGTTGACGAAGGCTTTATTTAGATGTGGATCTTTTTTTGTTTTTAGGCTTGGGAGCTAATGCGGGAGGCTCGTCAATCTCGCAATATTCAATTACTGGCGGCGTCTCGCAAAAACCCGGGCCGTATCCGCCACGGAAGAAAGGGCCTCGTCCGTACGTCTGTTGCCATTGCGCAATTTCAGAGTAGCTCACCCCTTCAATGCGGGGCTCTCGCACCATCTGACCAGACGCCTGGTCAGCAGTGAACAGCGCCGCAAGCGCGCACGCCACACAGAGCATGCCGATAATGCTACACCATTTTGTCCACATCGCACTGCCCCTTTCCATCACGTCATAGCTTTTTGTCATCATTTCGGATAGTATCAGATGATTCTTTGAAATTCAAGGCGTTTACCGATAGCCGAAAGGAAGTACTCAGCTCCAAGCCAAAAGGCTGAGGGTGTGGAGGGCTCGCTCGCACGCATGTGTGAGACGCAACGCCCAAAAATCACGCCTCATTGGAAAAGCCTCGACAAAAAACGACGAGACTCTTTGATGCCGGCTGCCGACCACTGCGGACTGTATCTCCACATCCCATTCTGTGCAAGTCGCTGCGCATATTGCGCTTTTGTGACATTCCCTTTCGAGCCGACCAAGACCGCTCAATATGTTGAAGCGCTTGGGACCGAGGCGGTGCTTTGGTCGTCGCCTCGCAACCAGTCTGGAATTACCGCCAGGGGACTCTCCTTCGATTCGATATACCTCGGCGGCGGTACCCCTTCGGTCCTCAGCGTCACCCAAATCGAACAGTTGCTCGCAATGTGTGTCAAGAGTTTTTCCATAGTCGCAGGCCCTGAAATCACCATCGAAGCCAATCCTGATTCCTGCACGCGCGAATGGTTGATAGACGCCCGCAACCTTGGCGTCAACCGCGTTAGTCTCGGCGTGCAGAGCTTCAATGACGCTGAATTGAGAGCGCTCGGGCGTTCCCACGATGCAGCCGCTGCCCTGCGCGCATATCGAGACATCAGGGATGCAGGTTTTGATAATGTCTCGATTGACCTCATTGCAGGATTTCCCGGCCATGGACTCCCGTCTTTCGAGCAATCGCTGCGATCCGTCGCCCGGTTGGCGCCAGAACATGTGTCTGTGTATCTTTTCGAGCTCAAGGAAGGATCGACTATTCACCATCGCGTCATGAGCGGTGAGCTGAGCAGGCCGGATGACGATCTGGCGGCCGACTTATATGAACTGTGCTGCGCGTTTCTCACGTCTGAGGGCTACATCCAGTACGAAATATCTAATTTCAGCAAGGAAGGGTTCGAGTGCCGTCACAATCTGAAGTATTGGATGGACATGGACTATGTGGGGCTCGGCGCGGGCGCGCACGGCCTGATCGGCGAATGGCGGTATGCAAATACCTCCCAACTTGACCTCTACCTTGAATGCATCTCGCAAGGAGAGCTGCCGAGAGGCGCCGTGACCCGCATGACCCGATTCGATCGTTTTCGGGACGCCTTGATTATGTGCGCACGGCGCGTGAGAGGCGTTGACCTCGGGCTTTTGGGGCGCAAGTACGGCGTGGACGCTGCCGGTTTTGTGAGGAAGACGCTTGCTGGTCTCGACGGCCAAGACTTGTTCGAGCTCACAAACAATATCTTTCGGTTTACACAGAAAGGCCGGCTCCTTTCCAACCAGGTCTTCAATCGCTGGGTGTGAGCAGGATTTTCGCGCGAGGCTCGATGTGTTTCTGGCGGGTTGCGGGATTCCATAGAATGGCTACAATACATACAGAACATACAGACGTTGCCGGTTGTAGGTTTGTGCGAGACTAAAGTCTGAAAGAGAGACGACGCGATATGTCTGAACATATTGACCATGTGGTAATCAAGGGCGTGACCATACACTTGGTGGACCCGCCTGCCTTGGATGTGGACTGGATCGGCATGGAAGAGCCTCTGATTCAACTCCTTGCCGCGTGGACTCGCGACGGATTCGATCCGCCAATGCAGCCCAGGATCCTTGGCAAGCCTGGCGTGGGCAAAACCTCTCTTGCTATTGCCGCGGCCAAGCGAATGAAGCAAGACCTGTACATCACCCAATGCACCGTGGACACGAAACCAGACGATTTGATCGTCACGCCGGTCATTTCCGACAACGGAAAAATCAAATACATGGCATCCCCACTCGTGTCCGCGATGATCCGCGGGGGAATCTGCCTCCTTGATGAAGGCAACCGTATGAGCGAAAAGAGCTGGGCATCTATCGCGTCGTTGTTAGACATGCGGCGGTCGGTTTTTTCCGTGGTCGCGGGCGTCGAGATCAAGAGCCACCCGGATTTCCGCGTGTGCGTGACCATGAACGAAGACGCGTCAACCTTCGAGGTACCCGAGTACATCCATTCTAGACTCCAGCCAGCCATTTATATGGATTTTCCAACCCGGGAAGAGGAATTTCGCATACTCAGGGGGCTTCTCGACGCGCCGTCCGATTCCATGATCGCCGAAGTGGTGAACCTCTTGCAGAAATCTCATGCGCGGGACGAGAATCTAAGCATTCGAGACGGACTCAACATCGCGAGATACGCCCACCGTCTTGTGCGAAGCGGCGCGAGGAGAGACGAAAGACAGGCGTTGAGCCAATCCATCATCCAAGTGACTGGAGAAGATTTTGGCGCATTTGATGGCCCAAAAGTCGTCTGATCTCGTACGGGTGGGCAACGTCATCCTCGTTGGGGTCGTTCATTACCGCATCGAATTTGCTGTACTGGTGCGCAAGGTCATCTCCCAAGAAAGCCCAGACTGCGTGTGCGTCGAACTCCCTCACGCGCTCTCGGCGCATGTTTCGGAGGCGATTCGAGGGCTTCCGTACCACAGCGTGATTATCCACCAAGCCGCGTCGAACCAGACATCCGTGTTGATCGTAGAAGGCTCGGATGGAATAGTGGAAGCAGCAAGATCGGCCATCGAGGAGGACATCCCCCTGTGGATGGTGGAGCCCATACCGGACAGTCCGCCAGCCTTTTTCGAAGCAGCGGCCGACCCTTACTTGGTGGACCTCCTGGGCCAACAACAGTTTCTCGAAACCGCGCTCGCCATGTCCATGTCGCACGCGGACGAGGCCGAATTGCGCCGCGAATCGTATATGGCCGCGCGGATACAGGAAGCTGCAAAACGACATGCCAAAGTGCTTTTCGTGGGAGGCTTGGCTCACATCCCGAGGATCGCTGAGCTCCTACGTACACCCCAAGCCCTGCCTTTAATGAATATCCAGGTGCTCGCTGCAACCACGGCGCCTTTGCACCCTGATTCACTCAAGAAAGGCTTCACTGAGATTCCACGACTGACCGAAGCGTACGAGCGGTGGCGCAAGACGCCAACATCCGAAGGACTCGTGAATCGGCATGAGCTTATTCTGTCGCTCATGAAATCTGCGTGCGACTACTACGAACGCCAGACCAGACAAGAGGTCCCTGACGCCGCGCGTCTCACCTGGGCGCGGTTCCTCAGAAAATGGCTGCGATATAAAGGCCTGTTGCTGCCTGACTTATACCACCTGGCAGCGTCAGCCCGCGCTGCCATGGACGAAGACTTTGCGTATCATGTGCACGAATATTTGTGCGAGTACGCCTGGACGAACGATCCGTTGAATCCCGCGTCAGTGACGCTGAACGAAGACAATCTGATGTTTCATGGCCACAAGATTGTGCTCCATAAGAAGTTGAGAACCCTCTTTGGTCGGCGGCAAAAATACCACATCAAGGCTGTGGGTTCTTCTAAATGGAAGGAGCATCTGAAGCGGAAGTGGGAGGAAGCCAATCCCGACGAGGTCGATATCTGCTCATATCCTCCGGAAGATGTGGCGATCGAACGCTGGGGCGAAGCGCTGATGAAGCATGCGCACCACATACTGCAAGCGTCGCGTTCCGGATCGGAGCCGTTTGTGTCTGAAATGCATGAAGGACCTGACGTACGCGAGACGCTCAGGCGTTTTTACGAGGACAGGATCTACGTCAAGGTTGATGAGCCCGGGGGCTATGAGTTCGGTTCGGTAGTGGTTATTTTTGACGAAGACGAACGTGCAGAGCGATACCCGTTTCAAATGACGTGGCTGGGCGAACATTCCCAGGAATCGGACATGGCGTTTTATTCGACAGCACCCGGCGTCGAGGTTGTCGGCCCGGGCATCAGCAGGCTCGAGCACGGCGGCTTTGTCATGTCGTATCCTCCTCTGCGGATGTACGACGTATGGACTGATCCTGCGTTCGGCTTCGTGGACAAGAGACACGAACGGCTTTTGGTCGCGGGCATCGCGTATTCGGAAAAACCCGGCATCGTCTATGTTGCGAAGAAGCCGCCCGCGAAGCAATGGAAAAGGCTGGCGGCAAGCATGGGAAAGCGGGTCGTCTATGTGCCGCTCGGCTCGTTGAATCCTTCTCAAGTGCGGCGCATGAGAACATTCCATCTGCTGCAAAACAAGGGGCTGAGAAACCGCGTTCACGAATACCTGAAACGCTCGTGACGCCAGGCCGGACGAGGGTGCACCATCGTTGCCCATGCGCGAATTTCTCGTTGACATCCTCGACGCCAAAGCATAAGATTGAATCGCTGGGGCCGAGGTAGCTCAGTCGGTAGAGCAGAGGACTGAAAATCCTTGTGTCGATGGTTCGATTCCGTCCCTCGGCACCAGGCATGCCATTCCTGAACCGGCAGTGAGAGGCCGAAAGGAATGGTTTTTTGTTTTTTTATTTAACGCGGCGCTCGAGCGGGAGACGCGATGGCTTTGCGCCTCCCAATTAAACTCACCAGCATAGGAGCAACGGAGGGGATTACTTAATCGCCCAGGCAATGGACCCGAGTTTCCCCCAGTCGCCTTTGTAGGCGCCAGGCTTGCCAGGAATCATCTGCCCCATTGCGCCTGTAATCAGCAACTGCCCGGGTTCGATGACATACCCTCGCGCTACGACGCCGTTGACAAGCCACAACAGCGCTTTCCATTGGTCGCCCAAGACGTCCGCTGCTTTGCCTTGGTTCACGACCTCGCCGTCCCTGGTCAACGTCACGGCGACCTGACTCACGTCAACCGAACTCATCGGAACCGGTTTTCCAATGATATATTTTGCCGACGACACCGCGTCCACTATGAGGTCTGCGCCTTTGAGATTTTTCAAATCGTCAAATCGGAGGTCCGGGAGCTCGACCGCAGGACAGACTTCTTTGATCATCTTCTTGAGCGCCTCGACGTCCGCAACGGGCTTGTCAATCTTGACCCCTGGTATGTAGCCTATCTCGGTTTCGACGAACAATCTCACGAAATCCTTGGTGTTGACGACTGCATCCGGCCCCAGAGCGCCCGGCTTGAACAATGGGCCGAGCAACGGCGCGTTGACGCCGAACCTCTTCTGAGTCGCTTCTGAGGTCAAGCCTGCCTTGAAGCCCCCGATGGGCTGGCCTTTGTTCACCAGCGCCTCAGTCAACTTTTTTTGAAGCGCATAGGCCTTCTCTTCGTTGAGATCAGGCAATTTTGCCGAGGGGAGACCGAACTGCTTTACCGCCGCTCTGGCTTCGACGATGCTATTGATGACATCTTGTTCAGAGGCTGCGGCCTGGGAAGAAAACCACAGGAACGCTGCAACCGCCTGGAGCGCCAACACGATAAGAGCCGCCTTTTTCATCATCCCTACCTCCTTAGAATAATCTCGCTCCCCAAATGGACCCTGGGAGGAAGATCGAGCGCAAATATGACCCTATTTGTTTCGACGACACGCTAGCATAAATGTAGTTCAGTTTGCAGGTCTTCATCAACTTTTTTTCCAGTATTCGTTACATATTCCGCGGACTGGTATAGTGTGGGCATTCGGGCGAGTGTGGCATAAAGTATGAATGGCGCGCACCAGGATCGAAGATGTACCAGAACTCCACGAAGCGTCCGTGGGGAAAGTGTTTGTCAGCCAGAGGAATTGGCAACATGGCCGCAGGGCTTGAGCGTGTGAAAAGGTGGTTTTCGCGGCGTAAGGTTCCTTCCGTGAGGCCAATCACGGACGCGCGCAAGTCTCAAAAACGCCAACAGACGCCGGACAAGAGAACCTGGCGACTCGTTCAGGTGGAATCTGCCCTTGCGTGCAACTTGAGCTGTATCATGTGTCCGTGGAAATCGTATCGCGCGCGAGCTGGGCTCGGCGGCGTTATGCAGCAAGAAGTGTGGGAGGCCATAAAACCCGCTCTTGGCCATGCCCGAATGGTGGACTTTACCGGCGCGGGCGAACCCCTCTTGCAGCCAATGCTTGTCCATTGGATGCATGACGCAAAAAAGGCTGGCTGCGTCGTCGGTCTTCTCACCAACGGTCTGCTCTTGACGCGAGATCGCGCCCAAGCGCTGATCGACGCAGGCGTCGATTGGATATGTTTCTCGGTGGATTCGCCGCACAAGGACGAGTACGAGCGCATACGCGTGGGATCCAATTTTGATGCCGTATGTAGGAACATCTCTTTCTTTACAAGTGCGAAAGCGTGCGGAACCAAGGTCATGATGAACTATGTCATGATGGAGATGAATTTTCACAGCATCCATGACTTTGTGCGGCTGGCGTCGGACCTGGGAGCCGACCAAATCAATTTCAGACAGTGCGAGCACGTCCGCGGCGAACATGGAAGAGGTTTCGGATTGTTCGGGAAAGAGATGACGGCCGCAATCCGAAAACGCGAAGCCGCCTTGAATGAAGCCTGCAGCCTTGCGAAAGAGCTTGGCGTAGAGACCCAAACAGCCCCGTTCACGCCTTTTGAGCAATGCGTCTGCGGGCAAGATCCACGAGACTCTTTGTTCGTCAGGTACGACGGCGCCATCTCGCCATGCAACAGTCTTGCCTATGGGGGGCCTTCTGTCTTCCTCGGGGAGGATGTCCAATTTCCGGAAGTACTCTGCGGGCGGCTGCCTGACGACGATTTGTGCTCGGCGTGGTCATCTGTGGCGTGCAGGCTCTATCGAGACACATTTACGGAGCGCTGCCGAGAGTATGAGAAGATCTGCGTCGAGGCCTTTGTCGGGGACGCAAGATTGACGCCAGAACGCTTGTTGCAAATGATGCGTCGAAGGCTTCCTGAGCCTCCTCCTGGCTGCAAGGTTTGCCACTATTTGTACGGTTTTTAAGTAGTCGCCTTAATTCAACAGTTTTTTTGGGGTTGACGCAGCGCCCTTTCCCATCCGTTTGCGGATGAGGCAGGCGCTGCGTATTGTCTTCTTGGAACGGCTTCAGTATTAGGACTTGCTGCTGCTGAACTGAAACGCGCCTTTACGCCGTTCCCGTGTAGGATGCTGAGTTGTCAGTGACCAGCAGGGAAAAAGGTATAACTTACCCACACGAGCAGGCCCAGTAAAACGATGCCGAGTCCGATGCTCCAACCGATGAGCTTCTTCTCCACTGGAAGCAGCTCCTCCACCTCCATCTTGCGTATTTCTTCCGCGAGTTTCGTTTCTTCAGCCATGGTTAACTCCTCACATCTTGTTGGTTGAGGTCATCACACTACCGGGGGTTTCACGCCATGGAAGAATATCCATGAAATGATAAGCCCGATCCAAATAATGAAGCCGAAGAGGCAGAGGAGATAGACTGCCGCGAGGCGGCCGATGCCTTCCTCCCAAAGTTTCCTGAAATTGGAAACCATGCCGATGGTCAGGAATGTGAACATGAAGAACATGACGCGGAGAACGTTCGCTTCCCCAGTAGCCGCTTTAGCCTTTCCCAACAAATGCGGATAGCTGATGCCAATCCAGAGGATGATGATGAAGGTGACGACGTATCCAAGCACGAACTTGGGGAAGCGTTCCCAAATCTGGCCGGGCCGGACCCTTTCACCAGGTTTGCACTCTATGACGGAGCACCAAATGATCGCGAGCACAAAGGCCCAGACGCCGATAAAGATGTCGATGAACACCTTGACCGTCGTCGCGGCGCCCATAATCCAATCGGGTTTGTAATTGATCCCGGCTTCGGCCAAGGCCTTGGCCCTGATGAGCGAATC
This sequence comes from Desulfomonilaceae bacterium, assembly GCA_049969795.1. Taxonomy (GTDB): domain Bacteria; phylum Desulfobacterota; class Desulfomonilia; order Desulfomonilales; family Desulfomonilaceae; genus JAUPKT01. Next base: position 76,868 of record JBMFOE010000010.1, on the reverse strand, counting down.
CGTGATCGCGCCGCTGGCCACGGCAGCCCCGTCGGTCTTCACCGCGAGCCCCATCCAGGCCCCTGCCACCATGGGCTCCTTCCATAGGAAGTTCTGGGCAAGAAACGGCAGTATAAGCAGCTCTACCACAGCAAAAATCACCACCAGGGACGAGACCATAATGGGTACGACAGGTCTCGCTTTTATGGCGCCGCCAGTGGCGATGGCCGCGGAGACGCCACAGATTGAAATCCCCGAAGCCAGAGGAGCAGCCCATTCCTTGGAAAAACCGAAGTATTTTCGCGAGACGTAATACACGATCGCCCAGTAGATGAGGTACGCCTCAACAATTGCACATAGGCCTCGGAACATAACCGATGTGGCAAGCCCAAGCTGTTCGGCTGCCGTGGCGCCAAGGGCGCCGCCGAGGATGACGATTGCGGTTTTGATGTACAACTCGGGACGCACAGCGTCCTTGATGCTTTCGGTAAAACCGGGGAACAGGTTGCCAATAATGAGCCCTACAATCAAGGCGATGATAAACCCTGCCTCTTGTGTGAGATTCAGGGACCAGGTGATGCCAAAGGCTTTGAGTTTATCAGGGGTCGCCGCTATATTGGCGTGGCTCCCGAGCAACCAGCACGCATAGCAAACCCAAAAGACGAACGTGAAGCCCACCGCGAATCGGGCCATATTCGTCTTCAACGCAGACGCGCCGATGGTCATCACCACGAGCAGAAACAAATACGTGAGGATGAGCGCGCCGATGCCTCCCACAGATGCCCATCCCTTGGAAATCGGTGCCAATGCCTCGCCGATGTTAACCCACACGTTCGTCTTTATGCCCCACCCAAGGATGTCCACGCCGCCGAGTACACCCAGGGAAAGCACAAAGATGAACAATCCGATAACGACAGCCAGCCAGTCTTCACTCCATCCCACTTCGTTCTTTTCCACTTGGCGCCCTCCTTTCATCCAGGGACGGTGACATGCGCGCCCCCGCATTTCATTCGAGTTCAACCACCCCTACTCAGCCCTGACGACGCATGCGTCACAGGGCCCCTATACCTTGGCATCTTTTGTCCCGCACGCGGCGAGACCTGTTATGAAATGTTGATCGAAACAAGCTTCCTTAACCCAGCCGTAGCACTCTCAAATCTCATGGTCAAGAGAAAAAGTGATTATTTCTCGTTTGAGGCCGCGGTAAACTCAAGCGGGGAAAAATTGACATACCACGCTTCGTTGTGATAGAGTAACAAACCATGGGCGGGTAGCTCAGGGGGAGAGCACTGCCTTCACACGGCAGGGGTCGGAGGTTCAAATCCTCTCCCGCCTACCAACGAATATCTTTTGAAATCAGGATGTTGCGTCCTCAGACCTCATCCTGGTTTTTTTTGTATGCATGGGCTGAAGGGGTGTTGGGGGAGGTCCACGAGTCAGTCGTTTGTCCGCCCGACGCCGGATTTTGACCCAGGAGGGCCTGTTCAAAAGCCCAAGCATAGGATTTCAGCATATTCTCGTATTGATTTATGGAGTCGAATACTCGCTTCGCGTTTGCCCCCAACTCGCGCCTCAGATCGGCGTCATCGAACAGAGCGGCTATATGCGCACTGAGGTCGTCTACGTTTCCCGGTTCATAGACGAGGCCATTGATCGAGGGGAATATCTGCTCACTGAGACCAAACTTCAGCGTACTAATGATGGGAAGGCCGTATGCCATATACTCGAGGATTGTCTAATGCCGCAGAATTCTAAGGGTATGCCTGCCCGTTCAAAAACAGCCTTTAACGGACCTCTTCGAGGACTTACCACGACGGGCTCAACCACGCGATCCTGTTTTAGGCCCTTGACCACATCACAAAGACAGAGCGGCGCGCCTTCAAGTTCGAGGTGGTGGGAGAAAAAGAGCGCTTTCAGCGGACGACGGGCATTCACTTCGTAGTCCCTTTGAACAGGCGTTTGAGGGGTGTTTCCTGGCTGATGTTGAACCTTGAAGTCTGCGGTTGAAAACCATGGAGTAAGCTGATATGTTTGTGTTTCCAAAGCTCTACAACGCTGCCGCTATGTTTCATTTTGATATGGAGGAGACTAGATGAGACCTTATTTTGAGCACATGACGCCTGTTGGAAAAGCGCTGTCGCCAGCCAAGATCAAGCAAACCGAGGAAAATGTCGCCCTGGTCAAACAAATTGAGAAGGAGATCGAAGAGGAAAGAGCCAGGGTAGAGGCGGCGGGGCTTCCGGCGTCGAAGATCAACGAGAGAGGCCAGCTCACCGCATGGCAACGGCTTGAATACTTGCTCGATCCCGGCACATGGCATCCTCTGCATTCCATATTCAATCCCAAGGACAACCAGGAGGGATCCACAGGCGTTGTCAATGGACTCGGCAGAATAAGCGGAAAATGGGCCGCGATCATTGCGTTCGACAACAAGGTAATGGCCGGCGCGTGGGTGCCGGGTCAATCCGAGAACGTGCTGCGGTTCACTGATATCGCCAAGCGGCTTCGGCTGCCGCTCGTGTGGCTGGTGAATTGTTCGGGGGTGAAGCTCACGGAGCAGCAGGAGGTCTATCCTGATCGGCGAGGCGGGGGCACGACGTTTTTCCGGCATGCAGAGCTAGAGAAGCTGGGCATCCCTGTGTTGGCGGGTATCTACGGCACCAATCCCGCGGGCGGTGGGTACCACGGCATCAGCCCCACGATTTTGCTGGCTCACAAAGACTGCAACATCGCAGTCGGCGGAGGCGGCATAGTCAGCGGTATGAGCCCCAAGGGCTTCTTTGACGAAGAGGGCGCAGAGCAAATCATCGAAGCGACGCGTCATTTCAAGGAAATGCCGCCGGGGAGCGTGAAAATTCACTACGACTCGACAGGGTTCTTCAAGGCGGTGTTCGACACCGAACAGGGCGTGCTCGACGGCCTGAAGAAATACATGCGGTATGTGCCTGCATTTGATCCGGAGTTTTTCAGGGTGGCTCAGCCGGCGGAGCCGAGATTTGCGCAGGAAGACCTGGATAGGATTATACCGATCAACCAGAAGATGGTGTACAGCTTTGAGGAAGTGCTGGCGCGGCTCACCGACAACAGCGAGCACATGGAATTCAAGCCGGATTACGGGCCTGAAGTGTATACCGGACTGGTGAAACTCGACGGCTTCCTCGTCGGCGTCATCGGAAACAAACAAGGTTTTATGCCGCCGGGCTATCCTGAATACGCGCCTTATCCGGGGATAGGCGGGAAACTCTATCGGCAGGGACTCATCAAGATGAACGAATTTGTGACCTTGTGCGGTCGGGATAGAGTGCCTATCGTATGGTTTCAGGACACATCGGGCATCGATGTGGGCGACATCGCGGAGAAGGCGGAGCTGCTGGGTCTCGGGCAGTCCCTGATTTACTCCATAGAGCAGACGGACGTGCCGATGATGCTTATCGTGCTCCGCAAGGGTACCGCCGCGGCGCACTACATCATGGGCGGCCCAACGGCCAACAACCACAATGCATTTACCCTGGGGACGCCGGCCACGGAAATCTATGTGATGCATGGCGAGACCGCGGCGGTTGCGTCTTTTGCCAGGAGGCTGGTAAAGGAAAAAGACGCTGGTCGTCCACTCCAACCCATCATCGACAAGATGAATGCGTTGGCCAAGCAGTATCATGAGCAGTCGAGGCCTCTGTATTGCGCCAAGAAGGGATTGGTGGACGAGGTTGTTTCGTTCCGGGATATGCGGCGATATATGACGGCTTTTGCAGGGTGCGCGTATCAGAACCCCGCGTCTATATGTCCTCATCATCAAATGATGATCCCGCGCATCATCAAGGGTTGACCATGCGGCCGATCTTGGACCGCTGATCTTGTATGTTGAAGAAAGGATGAATGCCAGTGAGCCAGACGGAAAACAACTTGAAGCAGGCGTTTGCGGGCGAATCTCAGGCGAACAGGAAGTATCTCGCCTTTGCCAAGAAGGCGGAAGAAGAGGGCTTTCCAGGCGTTGCCAAGCTTTTTAGGGCTGCGGCGGCAGCGGAGACTATCCACGCCCACAACCATCTGGAGGTCCTTAACGGCGTAAAATCGACGCTGGAAAATCTGAAGGAGGCGTACAGCGGAGAGCACCACGAATTCTCGCAAATGTACCCTGCGTTCCTGGAGGCATCGAAGGCCGAAAAGAACAACGCCGCCACGAGGACGTTTCATTGGGCCAACGAGGTGGAAAAGGTGCATGGGGCCCTGTATCAAGAGGCCATAAAGGCCCTTGAATCAGGTCAGGCGGTGGCGGAAAAGGATTACTACATCTGCCCGAAATGCGGGTACACCGCAGCGGATGCCGCGCCGGACAAGTGCCCAGTTTGCGGCGCCAAGAAGGAAACTTTTTTCATCGCCCAGTAGCGGGGCGCGGCGTGTGGCCAAGGTTATCGTGAGGAGCGAGGGATGAAGGAAACGGTCTCAGTGAAGAACATCGGCCTGAGAGGCGTCGCGGTTGCCGACACGAAGATAAGCTTTATTGACGGCGACAAGGGGATCTTAATATATCGAGGTTACCGGATTGAAGAGTTAGCGGAAAGGTCCACATTCATCGAGACGGCCTACCTCCTCCTTCACGGCGTTCTCCCTTCGCCAAGGGAGCTCGAGGATTTCGAGGTCTCGGTGAAGGCGGCGCGGGGCATACCGCCTTTTGTGGTGGATTGCCTCCGGCTGCTGCCGAAGACGGCTGACCCCATGGATGTTCTCCAGGCAACAATTCCGCTTTTGGCCATGGAGGATCCAGACCTACACGACGAGAGTCGCGAGGCCAATGTGCGGATGGCCACGAGACTCATCGCCCGCATCCCGGCTGTGGTCGCGGCATGGCATCGCATCCGTTCGGGTAAGGATCCGCTCCCTCCTGACGACTCCCTGCCGCACGCCGCGAACTTTCTCTGGCAGCTTTTCGGCGTGAAGCCTGACGAGGCCACAGGGAAGGACTTGGATTGCTGTCTCATCCTCCACGCCGATCACACGTTCAACGCCTCGACCTTTGCCTGCCGCGAGGTATGTTCGACTCGCGCCCACATGTACGCCGCGGTCGCCGCGGGGATAGGCGCGCTCTCGGGGAGCCTCCACGGCGGCGCGAACGCGCGAGTCATGGGGATGCTGTTGGCGCTGGAGCATGTCGCGGATATCGAAAAATGGGTGAAGGATCAGATAGATGCGGGCGAGCGCATCATGGGCATGGGCCATGCGGTGTACAAGACCATGGACCCTCGGGCCAAGTATCTGAAAAAGATGGCCACACGGCTCGGTCAAGACAAAGGCATGGAAAAGTGGGACCGCCTCTCCAAGACGATTGAAGAAGTCGCTATGGCAGAGTTCGATCGTCGCGGTAAATCTGAGATCAGGCCCAACGTCGATTTCTACAGCGCTCCTGTGTATCACATGATGGGAATACCTCGGGATCTTTTTACCCCTATATTCGCTATATCCAGGGTATCCGGGTGGTGCAGCCATATCATAGAAGAGAAGTTTGGCGAAGCCCAAGGCAAGCCCATGCTTTATCGGCCCCAGGCGGAATATGTGGGCAACTACTGCGGGCTCATGGGCTGCGAATACGAGCCTCTCGAGCGCAGAAAAGCCGAGGCTCAGTAGGAGCCGTGCAAAAGGGTCTCTGATGGTGTTCGTGTAGTCTCTGGACATCGAGGCTCTTGATAATGAGAGAAGAATTGTTCGTTGCGTGACGCGCAGCCGGAGGATGGACGCACCCAATGCAGTTTCAGCATGATGTGGTTATTGTAGGGTCGGGTCTGGCGGGACTTCGAGCCGCGTTGGAACTGGCCGAATCGACCGATGTCGCGGTCATAAGCAAGGTATTTCCCACGAGATCCCATTCCGGGGCCGCGCAGGGAGGCATTTGCGCGGCGTTGGGAAATGAGGAGCCGGATTCATGGGAGTGGCACGCATACGACACGGTCAAAGGCGGCGACTATTTGACGGATCAGGACGCCGCGGAGGTGCTCGCCCGGGACGCCATAAGAGCTGTATATGAGCTTGAACACATGGGCGTTCCGTTCAATCGCACGCCAGAGGGCAAAATTGCGCAGAGAGCCTTCGGGGGGCATACCAAGAACTTTGGCGCAGGGCCTATCAAGCGAGCCTGTTATGCGGCAGATCGCACCGGCCGCGTGATATTGGATACCCTTTTTGGAGAGGCGGTTTCACGAGCCATTAAGCTGTATAGCGAGTTTCATCTGTTGGATCTGGTCATGGACCGCGGCCGAGTAGCAGGCGTCGTCGCATACGAAGTAGCCACCGGCGAAATCCACACATTTCACGCCCGTGCCGTGCTCTTGGCCACTGGCGGCTTCGGCAAGGTATTCAAAACCACTTCGAACTGCTTCGCGAATACTGGCGACGGGGTGTACTACGCATATCGCGCAGGGCTCCCTGTCCAAGACATGGAATTTGTGCAATTTCATCCCACGGGGATTTATCCATTGGGGGTTCTCATTACCGAGGCCGCGCGAGGAGAAGGCGGCTTTCTCCTCAATGGGGTCGGCCAACGATTCATGGAGACGTATGCGCCTTCGTTGCAAGATTTGGCGCCAAGGGATGTCGTTTCCCGGGCAATCATGAGGGAAATCAGGGCGGGCCGCGGGATAAATGGGAAGGACTTCGTTCACCTGCAGCTCTCGCATCTCGGGCAGGCGGTCATTCAGGAAAAACTGTCTGACATTGAGTCGTTCGCTCGGGTGTACCTTGGGATAGACGTGGCGGAAGCGCCGATTCCTGTCACTCCCACGTGCCACTATATGATGGGTGGTCTTCCGACAAACATTGACGGCCAGGCGCTGCGAGAGACAGGCGAGCCGGTCCCGGGGCTGTACGCGGCAGGTGAGTGCGCGTGCGTGTCGGTGCACGGCGCAAACCGGCTCGGCACCAACTCCCTGCTGGATCTTGTGGTGTTCGGACGCCGCAGCGGCATACGAATGCGGGAAGATTTGAAGGACCTGGAGTGGCCAACCTTCCCTGCTGACTCAGCCGATAGGATAAAGTCGAGAATCGCGTCCATCAAGACCAGGACCCCAGGGGAGCGAGCGTCGCATATCAGAAGCCGGCTCCAGGGACTGATGACGGAACATTGTTCGGTATTTCGGAATCACGACGATATGACCAAGGCCCTTGACGCGGTAATGGGACTCAAAGGCGTGCAGGAGCGTATCGTCATAGACAATAAGGGCAGCGTTTTCAATACCGATCTTCTCGAGGCGCTCGAGTTGGAATCCCTCCTCGGACTGGCAGAGACCATCCTCGTTTCTGCGATTGCCCGCACAGAAAGCCGGGGCGCACACTTTCGCGAGGATTATCCTGAACGAGACGACGCAAATTGGCTGAAGCACACCTTGGTCGTCAACGCTGCCGCTGGGCCTCGCGTGAGCTATAAGCCGGTCGTCATCACAAGATTCCAACCAAAGGCTCGGACGTACTGATGAAGTTGCAACTCAAGATCTTTCGTTTTGATCCGCAGCGAGACAACTCGCCTTATTACCGGACCTATCATATCGAGGCGGAGCCTGAGGACCGCGTTCTGGATTGCCTCAACAAGATTCGATGGGAGCAGGACGGCGGGCTTGCGTACCGCATGTCCTGCGGCCATGGCGTCTGCGGCTCCGATGCGATGAAAATCAACGGCCGCTGCGCCCTTGCCTGTCAAAAGCTGGTAAAGGACGTGGTTTCCGAAGAGATCATCGTCGAGCCCCTTCCCTCTTTTCCGGTCTTGAAAGACCTCATCGTCGATCTGTCGCTGTTTTATGCAAAGGTGGACTTGGTTCGGCCTTATCTCATTGCCTCCTCGCCTCCGGAGAAGGAGCGGCTCCAATCGCCGGATGACCAGCACAAGATCAGCGAAGCCATACGATGCATCCTTTGTGCGTGCTGCATGGGAGCGTGCCCTGTGTGTCAGTCGAATGAGCGATTTCTGGGACCAGCGCCGCTGGTGCAGGCGTTTCGCCGCATCTTCGACACCCGCGACGAAGAACGGGATCAGCGGCTCCGCGAGATCGATGCCCCAGACGGCGTGTGGGGCTGCGTAAATCATTTTGAATGCACCAAGGCGTGCCCAAAGGAGATCAAGGTCACCAAACACATCAATACCCTCAAAAAGGCCATCAAAGAAACGCGGGGATGACCAGCGGCGTTATATGCTGTTGCCAAGGCGGGCTGCGTGAAGCCGGCTTACCCTCATCGGAAGAACAAGAGGCACAGCGCGATCGCGGCTATGGCGCCGGCCGCGTCGGCCAGCAAACCGGCATGGACAGCGTACCTCACCCGCGTGACGGACACGGCGCCGAAGTAAACCGCAATCACGTAAAGCGTCGTTTCCGTACTCCCTAATATCACAGAGCCCAATCTCGCCTCGTAGGAATCAGCGCCCATTTTCGTCACAACGTCGCCTAGAATTCCCAAAGAGGCCGCCCCAGACAGGGGCCTCACCAGAATCAGGCTGATAATTTCCGGAGTAAGGCCTATGTCTTTTGCGGCGTGGGGAATGTATCGGGCGACCATGTCAATGGTCCCAGAGGCCCTCACCATGCCCACTACCACCAATATGGCCACCAGATAGGGGATGATGCGGACTGCCACCTGAAACCCTTCTTTGGCTCCTTCCACGAAAGATTCATAGACTTTGACGCCCTTGAGGAAACCGTAGAGCGGGATGCCAACAAGGAACCCGAGGAAGACGGCGTTGGAGATAAGGGTTGAACATTCAGAGAGAGAACTCGACACGAGGCTACCTCATTCATTTCAACGAAAACCGTCGGCATTTGGCAAGAATTCGCGCGGACGCGACGCCTACGAATGTGGAGACCATGGTTGCGAGGATTGCGGGGAGTACGATAGCCGTGGGGTCTGACGACCCTCCCGCAGCGAGTAGGGCTATTGCGTTTACGGGTATGAGTTGGACGCTGGAGGTGTTGATGGCGAGAAACATGCACATTGCATCCGTGGCGACGCCTTTGCGGGTGTTGAGCGTCTCGAGGTCTTCCATGGCCTTTATCCCGAGGGGGGTGGCGGCGTTGTTGAGGCCGCACATGTTTGCGGCGATATTCATGGCCATGGTTGCATGGCTCGGGTGCTGATCCGGAACCTGGGGGAAAAGCCATCGCATGAGCGGCGTGATCAGCCGCGTGAGCTTGTCCACCAATCCGCTGTCCTGGGCGATCCGCATGACGCCCAACCACAGCGCCATGACGCCGGTCAACCCGAGAGCCAGTTTGAAAGCTGCGTTGGCGCTGTCTGTCACGGAGACCACGAGCTCTTTGACGTGGCCGGTGAAGATTGCCACAAGCGTTGAGCCTACCAGGAGGATGACCCATAGAACATTGAGCATCGAATACTTCTTCACAGGGGCGCCCGACTGTCTAGGCGCTCGCGCCGCTCGCAACATGGATGATCACTGATCGATGTTGGATGACCCCGACCCGGATGACGGCGGCGGCGCATTCCGACAGCACGCGCTATTCTTTGTATCGAACGAACGAAATGGCGGTCACAGGGATTGCATAGCGGGCGTCTCTTTCGACGAGGCCCAGCCATTCTCTGCCCACCCACTCTATCTTGCCTCTGATGACGGCGTCCGATCCTTTGACTACAAGTTCCACCATGGTCCCTTGAGCGATGAGCCGTGCGAACAATTTTTCTTGAGCCATGGGTCCTCCAGTCATCTCACGATCGAGAATGGATTGATCGCGCCCAGAAGATGGGCCAGGAGGTGAAGCTACGATTTTCGTCGGCGCTGGGCTGGCGGGTTCAGCGTGGGATTCACGGTCGAGCCTGCCGTCCGCCAAGTCCACCGCGGCGACATGGGGAGAGGCAGGGTTCGCGCTCGCGACGTCAGCAATAGCCTTGGGTCTGCTGGGGGTCGCACGCGAAGAATCCACGGCAGCGTCCAGGCCGCCGGCGCCCATGGGGTGGCCAGTCAAAGGCTCGGGCTCGAATCTCATGGGAGACTTCTTTACACTTGGCCTAGCATCCGCAGTGACGTCTTTGAAGTCGTCAAGGGAGTAACGGAAGTTTACGTTGATGAATTTCACGGCGCACGGGACTGAAGATGCGAGGATCTTGTTATTGAAGGTATCGGGAAGGCGCATCACGGCGTCGAGATTTGGGTTCATCTTGCAGTTGAGCTGTCTCTGCACCTTTCTGATGATCTCTTCCGTGGCCGCCGGGTTGGCTACCTCTGTGGCCTTGTCGAGAAGCCAATAGAGGTGGAGGCCGTGGCCTGAATCAACGGTGATTGAAGGCGGCAACGGGAAATCCCGTATCGCCATGGCCGCTTCCTCGGGGCCCGCGAAGAATGACTCGCCTTTTTTGTGCGCATCCGGCCCTATATCGATGTCTGCCCAGAGCGCGAGGATGAATTTGACATGCTCCTTTTCCGGCTTCATGCGTTCCCGGGGACACACGCCGAAATACACATCCACGTCCTCTCCGTAGAGCTCCCGTCCAAGGACCTCGATATTCGGGAAATATCTCGTAGCGACTTTGGATTCGTCTGGCTGTAATGTTCTGACGAGTATGAAGCCTCGATGCTCTCGATAATACTGAGCAAAGAGAGCGTCCAGAAAATCTTTTCGGGTAAATTGCCCTTGCCCTATCATGGGTCCTCTTTGTGTCCCTTACGCGTGATCGTGAGCTCGCTGCCCGGGGTGTTCTCGCCATGAGCTCCTGTTGTCACAGGCGCTTGTGGTGAACTGACAACGGCGTCTGCAACCCAAGGCATACTCCTTCTCGAAACTTCTGTCGGAATGAGGCGCGCCGCGGCGTAAATATGATGACTTTCAAAGTCTTCGTCACGGCGCCTGATTTTTCATGCCGCACTCGCTCCGGCATCCAGGAAACTCGTCATGGATTCCCACTTCCTTGGGAATGACATGCAGCGGGTCAACAGCGCAACTCGCGATTATTTTCGAGAATGGCTATAAGCGCGCTTCAGTCTCGTCATGATGTGGTCTAGTTCTTCTTTTTTTCGACCTCCCGATCCTTCGGGGACTCTTTGGCTGTTTTTCTCTTCTTGGCGGTCTCAATATTTTCATGGATGATCTTGTTGCCGGGCAGGAGCTTTGCCGCCTTGAGGAGGTAAGCCATTTCCTGCTTAAAATCTCCCTTCTTGCCTAGTTCGACGCCGTAATCGTTGTACGCGAGGGCCAAGTCGTTTTTTATTTGTTCATTGGAAGAATCAATGGTTGCGGCGCGTTGAAGCAGACGGATTTCTTCGTCCAAGGCCCCTGTCTCTCCTTTTTTGAGGGCCTGATTATGGAAGATGGCGGCGAGATTGGCCCGAGCGCTCTTGTTGTCTGGATCGAGTTTAAGCGCTTTCTCCAATAGATTGGCGGCCTTCTGTATATGGGAGGCCTTGGCCTCTGCGACTGCCTCTGCGACCATGTAATGGGCAAGGCTTTTTGATGCGGCTTTATTTTTTGGGTCGAGTTCGAGGCTTTTTTCAAGGGTCGCTAACCGCTGCTCGACGGTCATCTGAATGCGATCAGAAACCGCAAGATTGTGGTACGCAGCCGCAAGATTTTTTTTGGTCACTGGATCGTTTGGCGCGAGTTGGAGAGATTCTTTAAGGAGCTCTATCTGCCCCTGTATGTCTCCGTTTTCCCCCTTTTGCACGGCAAGGTTGGACAGAGCCCGAGCAAGGGCTTGGGTCGCAGCGGACTCTTGAGGCGCCAGCTCCAAAGCTTTCCTCAATAACTCCACTTCGCTCTCATAGGCCCCGTTTCTCGATTTCTCTGCAGCAAGATTGCAGTACGCGGTTGCGAGATTTTTCTTGATCTTTTGGTTGGTCGGATCGAGAGACAGGGCTTGGCCCAAGGACTCGACGGCTTTTTGAGCGGGTGTCGATTTTGCGCCATGAACCGCCAAGTTGTTAGTGAGGGCCGCGAGCTGCTTTTGAAGCGGTTCATTGTCTGGCTGCAATGACGCGTTTCTTTTCAGTAACGCGATTTTATCCGAAATGGAGAACCGATCGTCAGGCAAGGCCAACGCCTGCTGCACGACTTGAGAGAAGTTGCCCCGCAGGTCTTTGTCTTGCGGTTTGAGCCCCACGGCCTTTTCCAGATATTTTACCGCTTCCAAGGTTTTGCCTTCTTTGGCCAGCCTGAGCGCCTCGTTGTTCAATGCGATTGCTAGGGTGTTTTTATAGGTCTCATTGTCCGGCGCCAGTTCCACCGCCTTTTCCAGATGCGGTAGAGCAGCGGCGACGTTCCCTTGCGCAAAACGGCGATTCCCAAGGATATAGGAGTTCTCTGCCTGGACAGCCGAGGGCGCTTCCTGAGCGAGGCAGGCGCCCCATTGGGAGAGCAGAAACAGGATGCCCATGAATAGCGTGATCATGAGGCGCCATGACGACCACTGCCGATGTCTCATTTTTCTGATCTGAATCCTTTCGACCATGACCAGCCCATGTTTTGTGAAGGTGCGTTGCACCCTTTTTCTAATGAATTACTATAGCATCACAGGTGACGGTGGTCAATCTTGCCCAGTGAATTCACAGGTGATAATAAGTGACTATCATATTTATCTTAAGTATAAGACGCGGTAGAATATTTATCATGCTGTGATTGAAGCGTTTCCTTTCTAAGATATTGTAGGGTAACAGGTGGAGACATCAACGCATCCCAAGTTCAACCGTGGATCGGCGAAACTATTTTGAGACGGGGATGTCATCCTACTGAAGTAAGACGACGCCTCGACCGGGGCGTGCAAACCGAGCCCCACGGAGGGCAGTCGCAATGGAGCGTCCTGGCAAAGGACTTACAAAGGCTTTACCTCGCGCTTTGGAGAGGACGGGCAGCCTTGACAAACGGCGCTGCGTCGGTAAAACCACTTGAGGAATGAAAGGCTCTGAGGAGGATGGCGTATGATTGAAGTGGAAGGGTTGACCAAATATTTTGGTCGGCTTGCCGCGATTCGAGATGTGAATTTTCGAGTAGAATCAGGTGAAATCGTTGGATTTCTTGGGCCGAACGGCGCGGGAAAGACGACAACCATGCGTATACTCACCTGCTACACACCTGCGTCTGGCGGCTCTGCCAAAGTGTTGGGCATGGACGTCAACAACGATTCTCTCAAAATCAGGCAGCAGCTCGGATACTTGCCCGAAAATGTGCCGCTTTATGACTGGATGCGAGTGCAGTCCTATTTGGAATTTGTGGCGAGGGCCAAGAAGGTCCCTGCTCGGCAACGGTCATCGGAAATCGAGCGAGTCGCCCACGCAGTGGGGCTAGAACAGGTAATGGGCAAGATCATACGGTGGCTCTCCAAGGGGTATCGACAGAGAGTAGGCTTAGCGCAAGCGCTCATAGGGGATCCGCCTATCCTCATACTTGACGAGCCGACCATCGGCTTGGACCCCAGGCAGATTAGGGAGATCCGCAATCTTATCAAGAGCTTCTCGCGAAATCGAACCGTCATCCTTTCGACGCATATTCTGCCGGAAGTAAGTCAGGTGTGCGACCGGGTGATTATCATCAACAAGGGCTCCATTGTCGCCGAAGATACGCCGTCGAATCTCACAAAGGGCCATGGAAAATCTGCTCGGTGTCATATCGTTGCGCGGGCGACTGCGCGGGATGTCGCCGAGGCGGTCCAAAATATGCCTCATGTCACGGGCGTCCGGATTATGGACGGGGGTGCGCCAGGGGAGACGCAGATCTCCGTGGAGTTCGAGGCCGATGTTGACGTCCGGCCCGATCTGGCCCGCGCCCTGGTTCAGCGAAACATCGATCTCTTGGAGATGCGGAGCGTCCAGGCCAGCCTAGAAGACGTGTTCATCGAGCTTGTGACTGAAGAGGGAGAGGAATCAGCGCCAAGCGACTCTGTGGAAGAGCAGGAGGTGGCTTCATGAGCGGTTGGTATGCAGTATTTCGCAAGGAAATCGCGAATTTCTTCGTGTCCCCCATAGCGTACGCGGTCATCGCATGTTTTCTGTTGATAACGGGGTTTTTCTTCTGGGCAAATGTGTCGCTCATGAGTCTCGTCAGCCTTCAAGCCGCAAACAACCCAATGATATCTCAACGAATAAACATGACAGACATTATCATACGCCCTTTGGCGCAAAACATGAGCATCATCTTGCTCTTTCTCATGCCCTTGCTCACCATGAGGCTCTTTTCGGAGGAGAAAAAATCCGGCTCTATCGAGCTACTCATGACCTATCCGATCACTGATACAGGCGTGGTATGCGGAAAGTTTTTGTCCGCAGTCTGCGTGCTTGTGGTCATGTTGGGCAGCAGCCTTGTCTTTCCTCTGTTGTTGCTCACGGTGGGCGAGCCGGACCTGGGAGCGTTGGCCGGCGGATACATTGGTATCCTCCTCATGGGCGTCTCCTTTGTGGCGCTGGGGATGTTTCTTTCTACCCTGTCGGAGAATCAGATCATCTCCGCGGCCATTAGTTTCGGGGCGGCGCTCCTGTTTTGGGTCATGAGTTGGATCACTTCGTTCGCTGGCGAGACCACAGGGTACGTTATCCGGCAGCTCTCTATACTTGAGCACATCGAGTCGTTCCAAAAGGGAATTCTCTCGCTCTCCGACGTGTCTTTCTTCGTGTTTTTTGCCGCTTTCTTTCTGTTCTTGACGACTCGCTCATTGGAGACTTACAGGTGGAGGGGATAGAACATGACGAGTGAAAACGTTCGCCGAAGAATCATTTTGGGCAGCGGTACTGCAGCGGGTATTGTCATCTTCCTAGGCATACTGGTAGCGGCCCAATACATCATTTTGCAGAACCCAAAGCGGTGGGACCTCACCCGTGCAAAGCGGTTCACGCTGTCATCCCAGAGCAAGAATGTCCTGGAGAGTTTTCGGAAGAACCACACGCCCATAGACGTGCTGGCCTTTTATGAGAGCAAGGATCAAGGGGACCGAGAGGAAGTGCGGGATCTGCTGGAGCAGTATCGAGACGTGTATTCGAAATTCCATTACTCGTTCGTGGACCCAGACAAGGAGCGAGCGGTCGCGATGGCGAACAAGATCGACGCGTATCCCACCACGATCTTGAAGGCCGGGCAAAAAGAGGAGCGCATCAGCACGATAGACGAGGAGACGGTGACAAATGCGCTTGTGAAGCTGCTCAGGACGGAAACAAAGAAGGTGTACATGCTCAAGGGGCATGGGGAGCTCTCCCCAGAGGCGACGAACGAAACCGGCTTCAGCGTCGCTAAATCTCAAATTGAGAAACAAAACTACAAAGTCGAAGAACTCGTGCTCCTTCAAACGCCCGAAGTCCCGACCGATGCCGCCGTCCTCGTCATAGCCGGACCAAAGACCGATCCCATGGACAGCGAAATGGAGGCGATACGCGCCTACCTCAAACGCGGCGGCAGCTTGCTCGTCCTGCTGAATCCGTTTAAGACGCCGAAGCTGGCGGTTTTTCTCAAGGATTACGGGTTCTTGACCGCAGACGACATTGTCGTGGACAGGATGAGTCGAGCCATGGGCGGGGACTATCTCATGCCGGTCGTCGTGTCGTACGTCAAATTTCCCATTACAAAGAACTTCAACGTAGCTTCATTTTTCCCGGAGGCGCGATCCGTGCGAGCAGAGAGCAACCCAAAGCAAGGTATAGAGGCCCAAGACCTGGCGCTCACCAGTCCTGTCTCGTGGACGATCAATGAGGAACAGCTTAAATCGGGGAACGCCAATTTTGACGAAAAGACCGGTATGAAAGGCCCTGTCTCCGTGATGGCGGTGTCCCAAGTAACCACCAATGAGGCGGCGAGCGAGCCCAAGGAAAAGGCCGATCAGACGCCTGAGAAGAAGGGCGTTGAGAAACAGGGCGCCGAAGAAGCGAAGCAGCAAAAGGACGCTGCCCCGGGCGAACAGCCGTCTAAGCCCAAGAAGGCGAGGATTGTGGTCATGGGTAGCTCGCTCATGGCGGCCAACAAGTACTACAAACTTCAGGGGAATGGGGATCTTTTCATGAATACTGTCTCCTGGCTCGCGGAAGACGAAAATCTCATCTCCATTCGGCCAAAATCGCTCAAGGCGCAGCCTTTTGTCCTGACAGCTCGGCAAGCGAGCGTATTCTTCGTCATTCCCGTGGTCCTCATGCCATTGATCTGGGTCGCAGCAGGGATCGTCGTCTATGTGTATCGCAGACGCTCAGTAAAAGCCGCTTCATGATAAGCCTCAACCCAGGAATGGCTTCACTCTCGATATGCGTGTATGTTTCAAACGGAGGTCTTTTGAATGAGTTGGCGAAAAACGGTAGTGTACTTGATCATACTCTGCGCCCTTGGATCATGGCTTTATTTTTACGAAATAAAACACAAGGGCCAAAAAAAGGCTGAAGAAGAGAAGGCGTCTCGACTGATCTGCATCGACAACGACAGCGTCGATGAAGTCAAAATAAAGAAAGATGACGGGACCGTGATCCAGCTCAAGAAGATTGAGGGGAAATGGATGCTCGTGGAACCCGTGAAAACCGCTGCAGATCAGTCAGCGGTTCAGGGAGTCGTCGCAACCTTGACGTCCCTCAAGCCTGAGAGGATACTGAAAGAAAAAGAGGTGAACTGGGAGGAATACGGACTGCAGAAGCCTTCTTTCGAGGCGACTGTTGCAGCCAAGGACGTCCGTAACCACATCTTCTTTGGCGACCAAAATCCGTCTAAGTCCTCTTATTATATGAAGAAAGATGACGACCCGAGGTTGTTTCTCGTGGCCGACACCGTGAAAAACGCCTTGAATAAAAGCGTCTTCGACTTGCGCGACAAGGATGTGCTCGCCATCGCGCCTGCGGATGTGGATCGCGTGGCAATCCGGAATAACGACAAAGAGATCGAAATCAAGCGTGAGGGGCCGGAGAAATGGGTATTGACAAAACCTGAATCCATGAAACTCAAGGCCAATCTGATGAATCGGGACTTGAACACCCTCGCGAACCTCAAGGCAAAGGACATCATCGACAATCCGAACCTCTCGGATGAGAAGTTCGGTCTCACGGCGCCTAAAATCGCAATCACCCTTGCCGGACCAAAGCTCGAGCAGGTTCTCTCCGTGGGCGCTCCGGTGAAAAGCGATGCAGCGCATCCCTTGGATTCGGAGGTGTATGCCTCGGTAAAAGGGAAGGATGCTGTCTATGTGGTGGATCTGAAGAACCTCAAAACCCTTATTCAATCGGACCTGAACGTACTGAGAGACAAGTCTCTCATGACTTTTGCCCCCAATGACGTGGAAAAATTCGAGATGGAACTCGACGGCAAAAAATGGGTTGCGGTTCGCAAGGACAATAGTCAGTGGAGCCTCGAGGAGCCCAAAGGGATCACCTCGCTGGATTCATGGAACATTACGTCCATTCTTTGGGAGCTGAGGGATCTGGAATGGAAGTCCATGAGCAAAGCCCAGACCGTCCCAGCCGAGCTCGCGCAACCGAAGTTGGTCGCGTCGCTTTCCATCAAAGGACAAAAGGAGCCAGTCGTGCTCAAGGCGGGATGGGCTTCCCAACCTTCGCCCTCAGAGGCGCACTCAGAGCCGCAGACAGCCGAGAGCGCCAAGAAACAGGAGCATCAGGGTGGGGAGGAGGCTGAGCCGAAGACTGCTCCTTCGCCAGGTTCAGGAAGTGAAGGCAGCAAGCAGGCGGGTGAACAGAAGGCGCCGGAGGTAGTCACGGCAGTGGTAACGCCCAGCGACGAGAAGGATATGGTGTACCAAGTCTCGGGAACGTTTGTCACTCGGGTGCGCAAAGACCTCGAGAAGATACTGGAAAAGAAATAACAGCAGGGCGGTGCGACCGGCGACGGGAGCGCCGCCGCGCCGAATTCGTGATTCATTCTGGAGATCCGACACAGAGCCATTCTCGAAAATAATCGCGAATTGCGCTGTTGATCCGGTGCATGTCATTCCCACGCAAGTGGGAATCCATTCTTCGTTTCCTGGATGCCGGATCGAGTCCGGCATGACAAATCAGCGCCGTGAAGCAGACTTTGAAAGTTTTCATGTTCATGCCGCGGCGCGCCTCATTCCGACAGAAGTTTCGAGAAGGAGTATAGAGCGCCCAAAAAAGAGCGCCGGTTCATTGAACTTGTGATTCATTACTGAGAACCGGTATAAATTTAGAGACGCTCTTCCTATATCTCGATCCTCTGACCGGCCTTTGCTCTATGCCCGCGAGAGCGGTGGAGCGAACCGATTTATCAGTCGTTTTGGCAAATGGGAGAGCGATAGTTTATGGGGGCTTGGTCCGGGGCCGCGTGTCGCTTGCAGTCGGCTTTGTAGGATGTCTTTGGTCCCTGACTACACAGCGAGATAGCGTTTGGTAATCTCCTGATTCACCCTGAGATCAGAGATTGCGCCTTGGTATTTGATGTGGCCGTTGTCCACGATGTAGGCTCTGTCGCTGTGTTTCAGGGCAAACTTTACATTTTGCTCCGACAGAAGCACGGTCATGCCTTCATTTTTCATGAGGTCAATCACGTCTCCGAGAATCTTCACGATTATTGGCGCCAGACCTTCGCTGGGCTCATCCAAGAGGATAAGCTCGGGGTTGCCCATGAGGGTTCGCGCAATGGTGAGCATCTGCTGTTCCCCACCGCTAAGATGTCCGCCCGTCCTCGACGCCAATTCCTCCAGACGGGGAAAAATTTGAAAGATGCGATCGATGGACCAAGGGCCATTTTTCGCCCGTTGTTGTTGCAGACCTACATCGAGGTTGGCTTTGACCGACAGGTCTGGAAATATTCTTCTGTCCTCTGGGACGAATCCCACGCCGAGACGCGCGACTTTGTATGGCGGCCAGCCGGTAATTTCCTGACCGCGAAACACGATCCTGCCAGTTCGAGGCGGCGTCAGTCCCATGATGCTTCTCAACGTCGTGGTCTTGCCTGCCCCGTTTCTGCCAAGTAAGACAACCACTTCGCCTTTTGCGACTTCCAACGAGATATCGAAAAGGATGTGACTCAGGCCGTAATATGTATTTATCGTGTCCACTTGCAGCAACATGACTAGGCCTCTTCTCCCAGGTATGCCTCGATTACGTCGCTATTTTGCGAGATCTCCGTGGGCGTTCCTTCAGCAAGCAGAGACTTATAGCAGAGGACTCGAACAATCTGCGAGATTCCAAACACCATATCCATGTCGTGTTCAATAAAAAGCATGGTAATTTTGAGCTGTTCCCATAATTTTTTGATGAGGTCCACTGTCAACCATCTTTCTTCGGGGCTCATCCCTGCCATAGGCTCATCCAAGAGGAGCAGTTGCGGCTCCAGGGCCAATGCCACGGCTATGTCGAGTCTTTTTTGGTCTCCATGGGCCAGCGTCCCGCTCTGCCTGTTTGCCATGTCTGCCAGTCCAACGCTTTCCAAAATTTCGTACGCGTTTTCGCGCCACGTCTTCAAAGCCTTCAAGGGCTTGTAGAAATTCAGATTGCCTCTGTGTTTTGTGATAACCGCAGCCAATACATTTTCTATCACGCTCATTCGAGGAAAAATATTGGTTCTCTGGAAAGCCCGCGCCATACCGAGTCGGGCGATGGAGAAGGGTTCCATGCCGACGATATTTTTCCCTTTGAAAAATATTTGGCCGGAATCTGGGATCAAGTATCCGGTTATCAAGTTGAAGAGCGTGGTTTTCCCTGCCCCATTTGGCCCGATAATGGAGCTGAGTTCCCCTTCTTTCACGACGAAACTCACATCGTTGAAGATCTGATTGCCGTCGAAGGATTTGGCAAGATCACGAATCTCGAGAATATGCTCTGTCATATCGACGCACCGATTTAGTGTCCATTGTTCACGTTTGAGACTTCCCCACAAGCTTCTGGTAGATATCGCCAAAGCCTCCCGGCGCAAAAAGCACCACAATCAGGAGAATCAACCCCAGAATGATCGCCCAAATTTCCACGAGGCTCCTGTGGAGTTGCTGCAGTATCACTTTTAAGAAGATGAGCACCGCCGCTCCTATCGCAGGTCCCGTGAGCGTGTACATACCGCCTACCAGGCTGGCAAAGATCGGTTCGGCTGATTTGCTCCAATGGAGGAAATCGGTCTGAGCAAACCGATTCAGTTCAGCCAGGAGCCCGCCGGCAACGCCGGCAAAAGCGCCAGCAATAATGAAATTGATGAGCTGATAGCGTCTCACGTTTATTCCGAGGAACTTGGCTCGTTCGCTGTTTTCCCGAATAGTTCTTATGGTAAGTCCAAAAGACGAATTGACAATCATGCGAATCAGCAAGAAACACACGACAAACACCGCGAGGCACAAGAGATAATATTCCGTATGACCCAAAAACGAAGGGCGTGGAATTCCGTGAATGCCGTCGTCTCCGCCTGTGAGCGATCGCCATTGAAAGACCACCATGTAGAGCAACTGTCCGAAAGCAAGGGTAAGGATAGCGAAGTAGAGCCCGAGAAGCCGTACGCAAAACCACCCTATCACTGCTGCTATGGCGGCTGCGACGAGAGGGGCGGCTGGAAGGGCAAGATAGAGCGGCCAGCCAGCCTTCTTCATCAGCAGGGCGACCGTATAGGCGCCAGCTCCGAAAAAGGCGGCATGACCGAAGCTTACCATACCGCCATATCCAAGGATAAGGTTCAGACTTAACGCAAACAGCCCCATAATGAGCATTTCGGTGCATACCCAGATCCAATATTCGCCGGCGCGGCCCAGTCCGCCCAATATAAAGGGCAAAAGGGCGAGACAGATGACCGTAAGAATTCCTGCAATCCAGGGATAACGGGCAATTGAGAAAGACTGGTGATGCATGTGATGGGACCTTCGTTTGCTAACGTTCGGGCTTACCAAACAAGCCCCAGGGTCTTATGATAAGCACTATTGCCATGAGGGCGTATGGGAAGACCAATGCCCAGCGGCCGAGTGGGAGCTGCAAGAACGTGCTGCCAACTCCGATGATCAGCGAGCCTAGCAGAGCACCCCCGACGCTGCCCAGACCTCCTATGACCACGACCGCAAAGCACTCGATGATGCGTTCCATTCCGATGCCGAGGTCAATGCTTGCCAGAGCCGATGTTAGTACGCCGCCCAGGCCGGCGAGCCAACAACCCAGCATGAACGTACAGGTCATGACGAGTGAGACGTTCACCCCGAGCGCGCCAAGGGTATCCGGGTAGCTCACCGCAGCCCTTATGATGTTTCCGGCCCGGGTCTTGTACAATATGAACCACAGTCCCACTGCTATTATGGGGCCTGTACACAAGATGAATACGTTGTAGGAGGGGAGATACATCCCCATCATCTCTATGGAACCTGCGAGCACGGAAGGTCGGGCCACGTTGCGTGGATCGCCTCCCCATATCACCCTGACCAGATCGTCAAGAATCAAGACAAGCGCATAGGTGAGCAATAATTGCAAAAGGTGTTCCCCTCGATAGACCCGCCGAAACAGCGTCACCTCGAGTCCCAATGAAATGACTGCGACCAGCGGCGGCACGATGAGGAGCAGAAAAATGAAGCTGTAAAGGGGACCGGAGGTCAGCAAGGTAGAAAGAGAATAGGCAAGATAGGCGCCGATCATATACAGAGACCCGTGGGCAAAGTTGATGACTCGCAACACGCCGAACACCAGTGACAGCCCTGACGCGATGATAAAAAGGAGCATGCCCTGACAGAGTCCGTTAATCAGCATGAAAAAAAACAATTCTTTGGTCATGATTCCTCAACCTACCTGCAGGTTCCCTCGGGATGTTGCTCCGATTGCCTTGGTGTCGGAGGCTCAAGGCAATCGGACGCGTACACAGGACGATTGCTCATTTGCCAGCTTGCAGTTTTTTCACTTCATCCACCGAGAGCCATATCTGCTCGGCAGGAATTTCAACGACATCTTTCATGACCAGGAAGTCCTTGTATTGAGGGTCTTTGTGCGTGACGCCCACGTAGATGCCCACATTTGCCATGTGATCTTCGGCGCGTATGTATCTTTCGCCGCGGAGCGACTTGAACTTGAGGCCGCCGAGGACCTTGACAACTTGTTCAGGGTCAGTGCTGTTGGCCTTTTGCATTGCCGTGGTCGCGGCCACGAGGCCGTCGTACGCCATTATTGCCCAGTCGGCTGGCCATTCATGATATTTTTCATAGTATTTTTTTACAAACGCCTTCATTTCAGGCGTATCTACGGCATAGAAGGGGCACCTGGCATAGCCCGTGAGGTTCTCTGGCATGTCCGACCCCATGGCTCGCAAGAGATCCAAGTCAAAAAGAGAACTTACTGCTGCTTTCTTGAGTACGCCATACGGCGCCGCCTGCTTCAAAAAGGAACTCAATTGGCCGCCCCAAAAAGCGCTGTACACGGCGTCAGGGTTCTTTGCCATGAGCGTCGGAATAAAGGGAGAAAGGTTTGACTCTCCGATTTTCACCCATACCGTGTCCACGATTTCTGCGTCCGGTTTTCTCTTGGCCAGCTCTTTCTTAAAGTTGTCGAGTTGGTCGTGGCCATACGCGTAGTCTGGGCCAATCAACGCGTATTTCTTGAAGGGCTTTTTCGAGAGGAATAAGGCCATACCCCTCCCCTCGATCCCAGTATTGGGGACTACCTGAAACATGTAAGGCTGAAAATCGGTCGTGGTGAGCGCCTCGCTATTGGACGTGTGGAAGTAAATGATTTTCTTGAACTCTTTCGCCACCTTTGTGACGGCTAGGGCGACGGCGCTGCTCGTAGGTCCGATAAGATAATCACATTTCTCGCTGAGGATAAGTTCTCTGGCGAGGTTGGCCCCAATATCGGGTTTGAGTTGCGCATCTCGCACAATCACCTCGAGTTTTTTCCCCAAAATGCCGCCTTTGGCATTGATCTCTTCGATAAACAGGTCAATGCCGGCTTTCTGCGACTTGTAGAATGTGGCGCCGATCCCTGACACGTCAGCAATAAAACCGAATTTCAGGGTGTCCGCAGCAAAAACATTTTGGCCACCGACGACCACAATCATAAGCAAGACAAATCCAATGCCGATAAGCCTTTCCCAATGAGATTTCATGCTCGCCTCCTTCTGCGAAATGTTAAGCGCCTCGCGGTCGCAATCTGACCAGCGTTGGCTGCGCCGTAGCCGGAACTTTGGGGTGGCAAAACCGCCACAGAGGCTGCGGCGGACGATACCTCACTACCCCCCGCCAGGATCTTTCAATACGTGAGAACCATACCTCCATCAAAAAGAAGATCACCGCCCACTAAGTACCTTGCATACCGAGAGAATCCGAAGATGAACAAATTGGCGACTTCAACTGGGGCCATCATCTCTTTGACACGCGACTTACCCATCATCACGTCGCGGACAACCTCTTCCTCTGTTATCCCCCTCTGTTCAGCCTGGAACGGTATCTGCTTGAGCGTCAACGCGGTTTTCACAAAGCCGGTGCTCACCGTGAAGGAACGAATGAGGCCGTCCCCTTCGGCCGCAATAGACTGAGACAGCGCCCTCAAGCCAAACTTTGTTATGTTGTAAACCGGTTTATTTCGTGTGCTGATATGGGCATGCGCAGAAGCCATGTTGCCGATCGCTCCTCTGCCTCCTTCGCTCTTTCTCATGTGCGGTATCGCCAGCTTGGATAGATAAAAAGGAGCCCTTAACATAAGCCGCTGCATGAAATCGTATTTCTCCATGGGAAAATGTTCGATCGACTCAATGTACTGAATACCGGCTATGTTGGCGAGGTATTTTATCTGTCCCAGTTTCGCAGCTTCTGCCACAGCTCGTTCGATATCCTCATCTCTCGTGAGATCGGCTCTGATGAACACCATTTGGCCACCAACTCCCCTGGCCAGCTCGACGGTCTTCTTTCCGCCTGCTTCGTCCACGTCGAGCCCCACGACCGTGAGGTTGTTTGCGGCTGCCGCCACCGCGGTTGCCCTGCCGATGCCGGCTGCGGCGCCGGTGACGATGCACACGTTTCTGGCGTTGAAATCCGAGTCCACAAGCACCAGGATGTCTTCGCGATTGATCTTAGGTTCAGAGATGTCCATGTTATTTTCACCTCGCTGGAGGAAACGGGATTGCACGGGGAGGAGAGCAACATTCATGCCAATGGCGGCTGACCTGGGCCGCGATGCTTTTATCCGGCTTTGAAGACTTGTGATATCAGACTATTACGGTTGCAAGGCAAAGCGCGGGAGGCGCCGACAAGGCGCAGAGGAGCCGTCGGGCGCGCTTGACGTTTGAACCATTTTTACTACATATATCCTCATTGATACAACCTCGAGGGGAACAACATGGCCAGCAGGACTTCGAAACGGCTCGAACAAGCCTTGAACACCATAACGAAACTAGAGCTGATCCTGGATAACATCTATAACGGGGTCATGGTGACCGACGAGAACGGCTATGTCACACACTTTAACACTCCCTATGGCAAGTTTCTTGGCGTGGACCCAGCTCAACAAATCGGTCGCCATTGCACCGAGGTTGTCGAGAATTCTCGAATGCATATTGTGGCGAAAACAGGAGTTCCTGAGATCAACAAGACCCACGTCATAAAGGGACAAAAAATGGTTGTCCAGCGAATACCGATTCGCCATGAAGGGAAAATCATAGCAGTATTCGGCCAAGTCATGTTCAAGAATGTGCGCGACGTCGGCAAGTTGGCGCGCAAATTGTCGCTTTTGGAAAGGAAACTCGAGCAGTACGAAGATGAACTCCTTTCGCTTCGATCAACGAGGTACACCATTCATAGCATTGCTGGGGAGAGTGAGGCCATCAAATCATTGAGGCAAGAGGCGCTCAAGGCTGCCGGGACACATTTGCCGGTGTTAATCACCGGAGAATCAGGCACAGGCAAAGAGCTGTTCGCTCAGGCCGTTCACCATGCAAGTCCTCGCAAGCTTTTTCCTTTTGTGAGGATAAACTGCGCCACGATTCCAAAGGACCTTCTGGAATCAGAACTGTTCGGCTATGAGGCGGGCGCGTTCACCGGCGCAAGCCCTGGCGGGAAGCCGGGGAAATTCGAGCTCGCCAATGGCGGGACTGTTTTCCTGGATGAAATTGGCGACCTGCCCCTCGATATGCAGCCCAAGCTTCTGCGCGTCCTTGAAGAACGGGAGGTGGAGCGTCTTGGGGGGACTGCGCCGGTCCGGGTAGATTTCCGGCTCATATGCGCTACGAACCAGGACCTGGATAAAATGGTGCAGGAGGGGCGATTCAGGAAGGACCTCCTCTATCGGATCAATGCGATCTGGCTCCACATCCCGCCTCTGAGGGAGCGAAAAAGAGACATTCGCCCGTTATCGGATCATTTGTTGAAGCAAGTGGTGACGGAGATCCCTCGATCCCCTCTGAGCATCGACGATCAGGCGGCCAAGGCGTTGGAGGCGTATGACTGGCCGGGCAACGTGAGGGAGCTCTCCAACGTCCTGGAGCGACTCTCATTTTCGCTGGACCACGATGTAATCACGTTGAGAGACCTTCCCTTTACAATCGCGTCCGCGGCGCGAAAAAGAGAACCACGCGTCCCTGGAAGTTTCTCGCTGCGACATGTGTTGGAGAGAACCGAGAGTGAGACAATTCGCGAGGCCCTTGCGGCTTCCCGGGGTAACAAGTCCGAGGCTGCGCGCCTGCTGGGGATACATCGAACGTTGCTGTACAAGAAGATGAAGAAGCTCGGGGTTCTTGTGGAGGCCTGAGGTTGGCGGGGAATGCGTATCAAATATGATACGTACACCCTGGGATACACAATCGCCTCCAGCTCCTTGGTCCTGACAACCGCTTCTTTCCTTCCAGCGCGTTCCAGAATATTCATGCGTCATTCTCTACGGGCTCAACTTTATCGCCATCAGCCAATGTGCTTCGCACATTGACGGCCACCAGCTCCCCTGGTTTCACGCCTGAGCTTAAAGTCAGTACTTTTCCGTCGCTGTAAGATAGCGCGACGGGCCGCAATCTGAACCGATTATCGGACGTAATCACTCCTACGTAGTGTTTATCGCCTCTGGTAATCAGGGCGGATGCAGGGACCTGGACTGCTTCCGGCGTCTTGACAAACAGGGTTACCTTGACTGAGCTGCCCGCAAGAATCTTGTTGGATTGATTATCCACATCGATTTCGACGAGGAGCGTCCTGGTCTTTGAATCGAGTGCGCCGCTTATTCTTGCAATTGCGCCTTCTATTTTGGCGTCAGGCCATGCGGGGTCCGCAACGTAGGCTTTGTCTCCTTCTTTGACCATGCCTGCCACACTTTGATCGGGATACGCATAGACTCTCAGCTTATCCACCTGAGCCAAAGAAATGATCGGCAGAGCAGTGGTCTGGGTGCTGGTTGCACTCTGGATAAGAGCGCCCGGGTCTGCGTATCGCGCGGTCACGATGCCGGAAAATGGCGCGATGATCTTTTCGTAGTCCTTCTGGGCCTTGAGCGACTCGGCGGTATTCTCTGCAACCTTGGCCGCGGCTTCTATTCGCTGCGCGTCCTGGAGCGACATAGCGCCCGTTTGGTAGAGAGTTCTAGCCCTCTGAGCGTCTTGCAACTTGTCTTTGGCGTCGGCCACCGCCGCGTCGTATTGCCGGTCAAGCTCGGGCGATTCTATGACCGCTAGCAGTTGTCCTTTGGTCACTCGATCCCCTTTGTCAACATGGATCGTTTTGAGAAAGCCGCTGATTTTTGAATACAACACGACCTCGGTAAAAGGACGAGCGTCGCCCACGAGACTGATTGGGCGATAGGTTGGGCCGAGCTGAGCTCTTACGGCTTGGACGCGATGAGCCGCTCTTGATGCGGCCAAACGTGAAGCCCTCTCTTTTTCGAGAGTATGCGTGTGGGCTTTCCATAATGCGATCACACCAGCCAATGCTACACAAACCGCAAGACATCCGATGAAAAACAACGACTTGCTAGCTTTACCGCTCACGTTCTACCCAACCTCTGGTCATATCTTCGTCGCCGGCCATGTTTCACCCTTTTCTTCAGCGAGGAAGCGTTTTTCCAGCACGGCTTTTGAAGGAAGCTTCTTTCGAAGCAGGGAGTATATCACCGGCACAAGAAATAAAGTCGTAATTGTGGCCACAAGAAGGCCTCCGATGACCGCCCGTCCGAGGGGCGCGTTCTGTTCCCCAGCTTCTCCGACTCCCACAGCCATGGGGAGCATTCCCAGTATCATAGCCAGCGCAGTCATCAAGACTGGTCTGAGGCGCGTTTTCCCTGCTTCGAGGGCTGCCTCGATGGGGGAGGCGTGAGAGTCGGTCCGAAAATCATTGGCGAAGCTCACTAGCAAAATCGAATTCGCGGTCGCGACTCCGACCGCCATGATAGAACCCATGAGAGATTCGACGTTAATGGTAGTGCCGGTAATCGCCAATATCCAAATGATGCCCACGAGCGCGCCCGGGATCGCCATAATGATAATGAAGGGGTCCAACCACGATTGAAAAAGGACGACCATCAACAGATAGACGAATAATATTGCGAGCACGAGGCCCATTCCCAAACTTTGGAAAGAGTGTTCCATAACTTCGTACTGACCTCGCAAGGAGATGCGGGTTCCAGGAGGCAAAGCGCCCAGCTTTACAATGGCCTGCTTGATTTCTTTGGCAACAGAGCCTAGGTCGCGCCCTTCTACGTTTGCGTCCACATTGATCACGCGCTGAACGGTATAGTGATTGATGTTCTCGCAGCTCACTGTATGCCGGATATTGGCTACGTTGGACAACGTTTCGGACGGGGGAGTAGGCCTTACAACGGACGAAGGAGAGTCTGCCGGCGTGACAAGATTCGATGAAGTGAGAGGTGGGGTTATGGGGATGGCATCGAGGTCATGGATGGAACGAATCCTGGCAGGAGGAATCCGTACAGCCACAAAATAGTTCACATTGTTTTCTGGATTCAAATAGAAAGAAGGCGAGACAAGGCTGCTCGATGACAGAGAGACGAGCATGCTGCTGGCAATGTTCTGCATGGTCATACCGAGTTTGGCGGCAAGCGTACGGTCCACATCAACTTGAAGGGAGGGGTAATCCAGCACCTGTTTTATATGGATGTCAGCGACTCCGGGGATTCGAGCCATCAGGTCTCGCAGTTTCAAAGCGAACCCATACGATGTTTGCAGATTCATGCCTTCGATTTGTACATCGATGGGCGATGATACGCCGAAATTTAACACCTGAGTCACGATGTCTGCTGGCTGAAAGTAATAGGAGCACTCAGGAAAGTCACGTTCCATGATCTTTCTGATTTGCTTCTGGTAGGTAATGGTGGGTTCATGGCCTTGTTTGAGGGCGATGAGAACGTCGGCGTCCATTCCGCCGATATTGTCTGTCTGAACAAAACCTAGGTTATATGAGACAGGCACACCGATCATCACATTTATAGTGCTGAGGTCCTTCGGAGGAATAATATTCCGAATGCGCTCCTCGATCCTCGAAATGATGCGGTCTGTCTCTTCTATGCGCGTACCGGCAGGGGCTCGGACGTGTAGTTTCATGAGGCCAGCATCCACGGACGGGAAAAAATCCTCGCCAATTACTGGAACCAATGCGAAGCTCAACAAAAAGACGATTCCTGCGACGATAAGCGTGAACAGGCGGTGGGACATACACGTCTCGAGCGCGTGGGCGTATGCCGCTTGCATCTTTGCGAACGAATTTTCTGTCAGAGACGTGAGTTTGCCGCGCAGTGTATGGCGCGCATCGAAGCCGCTCTTATTATCGCTTTGGGGAGCGGGAGCAAGGCTCTCCCCTGCCATCAGCATTCTGGCGAGAGTGGGGACAAGGGTCCTTGACAAAACATACGATGCGAGCATGGCCACCACCACGGCCAACGCCAATGGGGTAAAGAGATACTTTGCAGGTCCGTACAGCAGCACCACCGGAAAAAAGACCACGCAGACAGACAACGTGCCTACAATTGCGGGAACAGCGACCTGTCGGGCGCCGTCGAGTATCGCGACGGTCAAAGGTTTTCCCTGGCGGCGATTGCGATGAATATTCTCGACCTCCACCGTTGCGTCATCGACAAGCATGCCCACCGCCAAAGCAAGCCCCCCCAAAGTCATGATATTGATGCTGTGACCTGCAAGAAAAAGGCCGGTTATGGAGGTCAGAATGGCAAGAGGAATCGACACGATCACGATAACCATGCTTCGCAGACTGCCGAGAAAGACAAAGATCATTAACGAAACGAGGATAGAAGCGAGTATTACTTCACGAAGAACGCCTTCTATTGCGGTTCGAACGAAAATAGATTGGTCAAAATCAATTTTCAGCTCCAGGCCTTGTGGGGCCACGGCCTTTATTAATGGAAGCGCTTCCCGAGTCGCATTCACCACGGCAAGGGTGGAAGCGTCTGCGTGTTTAAGGATAGCCAAATAGGTGGCTTTTCTCCCATCCACTCGCACAATGTTCGTCTGTTCCGCGTAGCTATCTGATATTTTCGCGACGTCGCCCAGGTAAACCACCGCGTCGCCGACGACCTTCACGGGGAACCGGTTGAATTCTTCCAATAGCTTGGGACTCGAATTTATCAGGACGTTGTATTCTGTCTCTCCGATCTTCGCCGTCCCTGCCGGCAGGATAACGTTAGACTGCAACAAAGCGTTTACGATATCCGCAGGAGACAAACCTCTCGACGCCATGGCTGCAGGATCGACATCCACATTGATTTGCCGGGATTTGCCACCAAAAGGAGCGGGAGTGGAGAGGCCGGGTATCGTAAACAATCTGACGCGGATAAAGTTCAGCCCATAATCGAAAATCTTCTCTTCGGAGAGCGTGTCGCTGGAAACCGTCAACTGCGCAACTGGGACGTTTGAGGCGTTGAATTGTATGACATTTGGAGGCTGCGTCCCCGGGGGCGCAATTCTGAGCAGTGTGCTGGATACAGAGGAGATCTGGGCTATTGCGGCGCCAATGTCCGCGCCCGGATAAAAATAGATCCTGAGTATACCGATCCCTGGAATAGAGTCGGATTCGATTCGCTGAATGCCGTTTACCGTGGTGGAATACGCTCGCTCGCTGATCAATACGATTCGTCGTTCGACATCTTCGGGAGACAGGCCGGGATAACTCCATACCACCACGACGAGAGGTATGTCGATGGTAGGAAAGATGTCCACCGTCATACGACTCAATGACAGGAGTCCCAGAACAAATATGAGCATGGACATCACGGCAACTGTGTAGGGTCGCCGTAAGGCTAGGCGAACGATCCACATTTCGTTGCTCCGAAGTATTGTGGTTTGCCGCGTGACTATTTCTGGTCAATAGCGCGTGGCAGACGTTCGCCCATACAATACATCTACTCCTGAAAACAATACAACGGTAATCGCCTCCCTGCGATATTCCTGGGTTCTCACATTATCAGGAGTGGGGACGCGTTTTTTCTTCTTGCCATCCTGACAAGAATAGGGGCGAAACATTTTTCGCCCCAACTGCCTGCCCATTTCAATGGTTTTGTTTCTCGCAAGGCATTTTGCAATGGCCTTGCCAAAGTTTCCGTCGATGGCTTTTCATTGTCCCGGCTGACATTGCTCGCGAGCCAGGCTCATTTTGGGGCTACAACTCCACCCCGAGTCTGTCCCAAACAGATTCTCCTTCTTTGATTTCTGTGGGCTTGAGGTGCGAGTACGTTTTGAAAAGAAATATAAACATCGGGAGGACCCCAACGAGAATGATCGTGAGGTCAGGGACTATGCGTATGGTACCCAAGGCCATTACTGAGGTGCGTGTGAAAAACAGTGAGCTTCTAGCCATCCAGAGGCCGTCTTGAAAACTGGTCCAGGTCTGCATGATCCCTATGGGAAACAAAGTGCCTAGAGTAAGGAGGGCCAGTCCGATATTGAAGCCCCAGAACGAGACTCTGAGGATCTTGTCGTTCCAATATTCTTTTTGGACGAGCCCCCGCCAAGAAAAGAGGAGCAAGGCTATGGACAGCATCCCATACGTCCCGAAAAGAGCAGCGTGGGCGTGATTCATGGTGAGATAAGTTCCATGCTCGTAATAATTGACAAGCGGCAGGTTAATCAGGAAGCCAAAGACGCCAGCTCCAAGGAAATTCCAGAAAGAAGAGGCCACGAGGAAAAACAGCGGCCACCGGTAAGGAAATTCTCGCCCCTCCTTGCGTATCGATCTGTATTCCATCAAACCCCTCACTACAAGACCGAATAATGGCACGGGCTCCATTGACGAGAACACCGCTCCGAGGGCGAGCCAATAGCTCGGCCCACCGTACCAAAAATAATGATGCGCTGTCCCGAGGATTCCGGAGAGAAAGACAATAGCTGCGGTGAAATATGCGACGACGAGGGCGCCTCTGGCTGAGGCCAATCCCATAACTACGAGAAGGAGTGATATGACAGCTACTCCAAAGAATTCGAAGATACTTTCCACCCAGATGTGAACAACGAACCATCGCCAGTAATCCGCGACGGAGAGGTGAGTCTCTTTGCCATAAAGTAGTCCAAATGCAAAGAAAAACACGACGAGGACTGCACTCAACACGTAATATAGGATAAGACCAGAGAATTCATCTTTGTGTCTGAGTTTGAGGTGATGAACAATGGGACGGTACACGATGATCAACCAGGAGATAAGCCCCACAAGTAGAAGAATTTGCCATATCTTTCCCAATTCCAAGAACTCCCAGCCTTGGTGACCGAGCCAAAACCACCATTTCCCGAGCCAACCGTAAATGCCCGCCACTTCACCCAGGAGACTGCCCAGAGCTACCACAATCAGGGCCGAAAAAAGAATTTGCACAAGCACAGCCTGCCCCCTGGGTTCAACGCCTCCCAGAATGGGAGCGAGATAGATGGCAGAAGCCACCCACGTGGTTGCAATCCAGAATATGGCAAGCTGCAGGTGCCACGATTTGGCCCAACTATAAGGAATCATGTTGGCCACAAATTGCAAGTAAAATTGTGCAGGATGAATCGTATAATGGGCGAGTAGTCCTCCAAAGTTGGTTTGAATGAGAAACAGCGAGATCACGACTAGGAAAAATTTTGCTGCTTTGAACTGACTTGGAGTAAGCGGCATATCTATTAGTTTTTCGCCTAAGGGGACGCCTTTCGCGGGGCCGTACCAGATGCCGAAATAGTGCACAAAGAACACGAATACACCCAACGTGATAAGGAGTCCCAGGACGCCGCCCAGCGTCCACAGATAGGTGTCGGTGGTTGGCACGTTTCCCACGGCTTTGTCTGCTGGCCAGTTATTTGTGTAAGTGAAGTCACTGTTTGGGCGTAATGTGGAGGCCACCCATGCAGTCCAGAAAAAAAACGGGCTATATCTCGACGTTCTTCGGGCGTTTTGACAGTGCCGGGAAGGAACCCGTAGCCTTTGTCCCCATCCCTGAAGGTCTTTTCCCAAAATTTCTCCACTTCTTTCAACGCATGTGTTTGATCTTCTGTGAGAGAGAGGACATCAGAGGCGCTATCGTAACGGTTCTTCTTGATTTCTGCTATTACCTTCGTGGTCACCAGGGACTTCTGACTGTTTTCCAAATTCTCAAACGAGGCATGGAATTCTCGCATAGCGATGTCATTGGCGACGGTCTTACCGATAAGGTGTAGGGACTGGGCTGAAAACTCAGGGCCGCGTTGCGAGCCATGCCCCCATACACTGCCATGGTCCATGAGTCCATACTGTTGATAAACCTGCTGGCCCCTCATTATGTCGTCGTGGGTGAAGAGCACTTTTCCGTCAGGGCCTATGACCTTTGCCGGATAAGGCGGTACTCTATCCACGGCAAAGTACCCGCCTGCTAAAAGGACCATCATTGAGATGACAAAAGAGAAGATCGCCATGTACTTAACTGTTTTGACCGACATTGCTGCCTCCTTTTGCGCGAGCACCGCATACTTTTTGTGCTTATTTGGAAAGGTTTTAGTGCTATGCTACTGCGCCTCACTTTTCATGAGTTCGGCTCAGGCGATTTGACCGATATGAGTGAAGCCTAAGGATCTGAGCATGTTCGCTTTGGGGCCGGGTTACTGCATCTCGCCCTCGATGGTTGTTATCGGCCTGGGTCATCCAGATATAGGTTGGCAAGCGTCTCGAGAAGTAGGTGATATTGTTCATGCATCCCCTTGCCTATCCGATCTTCCTCCAATTTCTCGAACCCATCGAACAATTCGTCCTGTTGTTGGGAAGATAGCAGCGAATCAGCGATTGGAAAGAGCATCGAATTTTCCTTGAGAATGTGCTGAGACATAAGGTCGCAGTAGGATTTTCCGTGCTCCCTAATCTGGCCGTCAGCCTCCGGGACGTGGTTTTGAAATGCCCTCAGCCCCTCATCCATGGCGGCTACGAGCTCTCTCCCTTGGGCGTGCTCCACGAGCATCTGCCCAATCGGCCCTCCTTTGTTTGGGACGCCGGCTCCTTCCATAGCAGGGAACAGGAGATCTTCCTCTTTTCCATGATGGCATCGATCCACAAAAACTTTCAGAAATTCGAGTACATCCCTTAGATGATCTATTTCGCTGTTTGGCTCCGACGCTACCTGGCTGATAATTTTATTCATGACTTTCAACATCGTCCCAATGCCTTCGTGTTCGGCTCTGAGTTGATCAGTCGCCTTCATTTCTCGCCTTCCTTTCCCGCGGCGGGATTTGGTCTGGCCTCGTGTAAAATCTTGTGGTCTTGTTATTCGCCACGACAGCTTTGTGAATCACTCGACATTAGGGGCGTTACACGGCATGGCCCGCTGGTTTCCTGTTTTTCGGCCTTGCTGGTTGCGGCCGATGTCTTCCTGTTCAAAACCAATACTCCGGATAACGCCTTGAGCGAGAAAGATTGTTAAAGACCAGGGCGACGAGCAGCAGCGCTGCGGCCCCCGCGCCCACCGGAAGGATGGCGAACAAGAAACCGAGGGCGTGGGTCTTCTCACTCCCAATGACTGCGATAAGGGCGGTGGCGCCTCCGGGTGGATGGAGCGTTTTGGTCGCGTGCATCACTGCAATGGCTGTGGATACGGCCAACGGCGCGGCCAACCATACCTGTCCTTGGCATACTTTGAATGCCGCAACGCCGACGAGCGCGGACAGGATATGTCCGCCAAGCACATTTCGCGGCTGAGCCAGTGGACTCTTGGTCGCGCCGTAAAGAAGGACCGCTGAGGCTCCAAAGGGGGCGATGATGAGCGCCATATCAGCCCCGCGATTGACCTCCATATCGATGAGGACAATAAACCCTATGCCGAGAAAAGAGCCGAGCCAGGACAGGAAAATTTCCCATCCAGAAACCCGTGGAGGACTCTTGCTGGCGCCTTTCATTTTGGAAAAGTAGTTCATTGGAATCACCCGACAATACTCGCTCGAACAATGTCTTCGCGTGACACGATTCCTACGAGTCGTCCATGCTCGTCAACTATGGGGATTCGGTTTATGCCGCGCTGAGCCATGATTTGTGCGGCTTCCAAGACAGAGGTTTCCGGCGACGCTGTGACCGGCGGGCTCGTCATGAGGTCTTCAGCCCGTTGGCGCCGGACCTGGACAGCCAAGCAACCGCTCCCTTTCAAACAGTCGGCAATGATCTGCATGAGCGTCCCTGACTTGTCCCCGCCCAGAGCGGCTACAAAATCTCGATTCGAGATGACCCCCACGACTTTGTCATCCGCGTCTACGACGGGCAGACCGGAAATCTTTCTTCTCGCCATCAATTCTGCTACCTCCCAGAGGGGCGTGTCGCGAGCGGCTCGCGCCACATCTTTGGTCATGATTTTGGAGACGTGGATCGCGCGAGTAAGCCTTCGCACGGCATGCTCAAACGCTTTCAAGTACACTTCCTTAAAGTCGCCGGGAGTTATGTCTAAATACCCGGGTATTTCTTTCATCGCCTCGTAGATATCATTGTCCGATATATCCACGGGCAGGCACGTTTTCTCAGGCATATCGGTCATTTCAGTCTCCATGGTAGGGCGCCACACGGCGGAAAACTTTTGAGCGCCCGATCGATCTTTCAGTCTTCCGGGGGACGCCATTTCGGCTCTGGACGCGCTCGACGGGCTGCTTCTTTCATCGCCCCGGGTTTTCTCAGGCGCCTGACATTGCAGGCTGCACGCATGGCGGCTCCTGCGTTGCAGTCGCGTTTCAGTGAAGGATGCGCCCAGCTCTCTGGCTGCCCAGGTCGGCGCGTACCACAGGTCAAACGGCGCGGCCTCAGTCGCCAGCTCTTTCCTGAACCGCTATATTACTTCATTCCACATTATGCCGACACAAGTCTTTGACTTAAGTCAAGAACTCTCGTCTCCCCACGTTTCTTCGCGTGATTTTTTTGACAAACCGGACAGAGCTGCTCTGAGGGCGTTGGCGCTCATTATTTGCAGTTCGTCTGTGATGTAGCGGCGATGCATGCAAGACGACAGGCAATCCGATGCACGACTCGCGAACTTTTTTTCACTTCTGGATGATTTTCCCTCGGGCGAGAGACGCGGGAATGCCTATCAAGCAGATGCACCCAAAAACCAGGAAAGAGGTCTTGAAGCACTCTAAAAACACAGGGTGAACGTCTGCCGTAATCTTGACCGGACCGATGTAGAGGGCAAACATCACTGAGGCTATTCCCATGCTCATCGTCTGCCCCAACAGCCTCATGGAACCCACGATCCCGGCGGCAAGGCCGTAGAATCGCTTTTCGACAGACGA
This sequence comes from Desulfomonilaceae bacterium, assembly GCA_049969795.1. Lineage (GTDB taxonomy): Bacteria > Desulfobacterota > Desulfomonilia > Desulfomonilales > Desulfomonilaceae > JAUPKT01. The sequence continues at coordinate 41,349 of JBMFOE010000010.1, read as the reverse complement.
CATGATGGCGTTCATGTTCGGAGAAGAAAACAAGGCAAATCCCAACCCGAGGAGGATAAGGTCGAGGATGACCCAAGAAATAGGCGAATGCTCTCCCAGAAGTGTCATGAGCAGCAGCCCCGTCGCGGTCAACGCCATCCCACTCGAGGCTATTTTTTGAGGTTCGATTCGATCCGAGAGCGCGCCGGCCAAAGGGGAGAGAATTGCCATGGTGATCGGCTGCACCATGAGGACCATGCCTGTCTTGGTCGGAGCAAGCCCCCTGATGTACTGCAGATAAAGGCTGAGCAGGAAGGTCACGGCGAACGTGGCGCTATAGTTGATGAGCGCCGCCGCGCTGGAAAGGGTGAAGGCGCGGTTGGTTCTGAAGAGCTCCAAATTCAATACCGGCGAGGGGACTTTTAGTTCCCACGCGGCGAACACGCCAAAAAAGGCGACGCCTCCTCCTATCAAGGCAAAGCCTTTCATCGAGGGAACCGTCGAAAGCCCCAGCATGAACAGCAGAATCGAGGAGGCGTAGAGGAGCGAGCCTCTGATGTCCATGGTCTCTTCGCCGCAGCTGCTCCTTGTCCATCGGAGTCTCAAGAAGCACACCAACACGGTAAGAACGCCCATGGGAGCCACCGCAGCGAACACCGCTCTCCACGAAAGGTATTGGGTCAAGAGACCGCCGGCAAAAGGCCCTGTGGAGAGCCCTATGTACACGGCCGTGACATTGAGCCCTATGGCGCGGCCCCTTTCGCCTGGGGGAAATACCGTTGCAATCATGGCTATGCCTGTACCAAAGATCATGGACGCCCCGATTCCCTGCAATACCCGAGCCGCCAAGAGCATGTAAAGGTTTAGAGACGCTGCCGAGAGACAGGAAGCTATCGTAAATATTGACATGCCATAGGAAAAGATGACTCGTCTGCCATAGATGTCAGCAAGTTTGCCGAAGGGTACGAGGAACATGGCGGTCGCCAGCAGGTAAGACGTCTGAACCCATGCCAGCATGATGGCGTCGATGTGGAACTCGTTCTGAATTTGGGGCAAGGCCACATTGACTGACGACGCCATAAAGGGAGTGACCAAGCCGCTGAGAGTGGCCACCAGCAACACCGATCTTTTGGTCTTTTCATCTATCAAAGCGCAATCCCTTGTCTCAGCATCCCCTTGATATAGCCCTGCTCCAGGCGTTCGGCTATCCCAAAGGCTATGACAGCGCGCCGCTCCTGAATGACCATTGCACTATAGTGTACGTCATACCTTCTAGAAAAGGCATAGTCGAAGTGAGACGGCAATGAGAAATGGCGTACCGGCAACTACTGCAGATTCACGACCGCAGCCCGCAGCAACGAGAAACCGATGTTTATTTACAGCAATTCTTGACAATAATCGCGAATTGCGCTGTTGCGCCGCTGCATGTCATTTCCACGGAAGTGGGAGTCGTTGGTCGGTTTGCTGGAATCCGGATCAAATCCGGCATGACATATCAGGCGCCATGACCGTAATGGAAGCGCTTGACCGGACTTGAGAAAAAACTCGCTTTGCAGGCCGAGATTTCCCGCTGCGCTCGAAATGACGCTGAGGTAAGCGCTGAAAACCATCGCCAACTCATCGAATTCGTGATTCAACCTGAGAACCGGCAGAGGATTGGCTTTCCGAGGCGCTGACGATGCGGGCATCTTCCGTCATTCAGCGGTAATCTCTGGCTTGGCTATGGAACGCGGGACAAACGAGGGGCCAAAATGCTTAGTAGGGGCGCGGGAGTTGCGCCCCTACAATGGACGATGCGCCCGGAGCGGAGGACGCATCGGGGGGAATAATTTGGAAAAGAGGAAATGTATCCCGGAAGGAGATTCTCTGTCTGGGGTCAGAGCAATTTTTGCGCCAATTTTTTATTGGTGGGAGGAGGAGCGCATTTCCCCTTTGTCAGACGCTACATTTCCAGGCATTCCACGAAGGAGTTGCTCGTAAAAATTGGCGCCGGGGTGTCAGTTCTTTTTACAAACTGTTAACGCCCATTGCAGGAAACTGGGTGGGGTGCAGTTTTTTTGTTCTTTTCCACAAATCTGTTGTGTCATAATGCTGCGGTCTCCAAAAGGCTTATCCCCAGAAAGATCACACGTGCAGGCAATCCCTGAAATTCGGCCGTCCCTTGCCTCGCAGATTGGTTCGGGCGCGCTGTTCACTACATTGGCCACCGCCGCTAAACTGGTCTCCGGTACGCTGCTGCAAATGATTCTCGTGCGCATGGTGACCGTCAACGAGTTCGGCTTGTACAAGCTCGCCATGGAACTCTCGTCGTTCGCGATCATGTTTGCCACCTTTTTCGTGGGCGGCAACGGCGCCGCTGCGGTCACGAGGATCACCGCGGTGCGGGCGGCTCGAGGGGACCTTGCCGGAGTCCGTTCAGGCGTAGTCACCGGTCTATGGTCTGTGGCGATCCTGTCCGTGCTTCTTCTCGCGGCAGGTTTCGTTGCCATACCGGTTCTTCTGGACCGGGTATTCCAAATTCCCACAGATCAGCTCGCCGAGGCGGTACCTTTCTTCCAATGGTTTTTGGTTTATGTATTTCTCTCGAGCGTTTCCACGGTCATGGGCGCAGCTTTACGCAGTTGCGAGTTCTTCAGGGCGTTTTCAGTCACGGAATCTTTATCAAATATTGTGCGCCTCGTGCTTGCGCCGCTGTTGGTTTATTTAGGCTGGGGACTCAACGGCATCGTATGGGGCATATCCGGGGGGCTGCTGGTCGGTATAGTCCCTGCGTTGTGGATCATGGAGACTTACACACGTCGCCGTGACGCGGCGCATAGACATGTTCGCCAATATGGCCACGACTTAAAGGAGCTTACTGCCTTTGGCGTCCCAGTTTTTATCAGCGGGTTGTCCAGCACCGTGTACTACTCCGCGGACACGTTGATCATCGGATATTACCTTCCCGTGAAATATGTAGCGGTATATGGAGCGGGCATCGTTCTGGTGCATTCTCTGTTGTATCTGTTTAGCGGTCTCGAGTCCGCGCTGTTTCCAATCTTGTCGTCATCTTTGGAGCAGAGGGAGCAGGGACAAGAGGGCGTCATCTTGGGAAAGGCGTACCGACTGCTGATCGTGATTGCGGCGCCGGCCAGCGTGTATTCATTTGTGATGACCCCTTATATGGTGAGGTTCTTGTTTGGCGTTGACTATTTCGAAGCAGTGACGCCATCCCGCATACTGACTATCCTGATATTGGCGTGGGCCTTGATGCCAGCGAGCGTCATGTTTCTCAGCACTGGTAAGCCAGAGATCAACGCGCGGCTTGGGGTGGTTTCTGCGCTCTTGAACATCGTTCTCGATGTAGTCCTTATACCGTTGCTGGGGATCATCGGCGCGGCCATATCCAACGCGTCATCCCGGCTCTACGGAGAGGTGCAGGGGGTGCGGATTTGCGCCCGGCTTTTTGGGGCGTGGTTCCCGTGGTATTATTGCGCTGAGGTGTTTGCGCTAAGCGTGCTGTGCGCGCTGCCTCTCGCAGCGGCGGTGTGGTCATTCGGCGCAGCGTCGGTGGGCTTCGGGACTGCATTTTTCATCCTGGTCGCCTCGGCGTCGCTGTACGGCCTGATCTTTGGAGTCGCGCTCTTGTGGTCGCCGCTCCTCACCGAACAGGACAAACGGATTATGGGCGATCTCCTGGAAAAGACGCCTCTGAAGGCCCTTAAGCGGCTGCTGAAACTAGGCAATACAAACATGGACGCGTCATGACAGGATGACGCGGTTGCGCATACGACAACGCGGCAAAGAGAGACTGCAACGTGTATGTGCGGTCGAGTTCCACGGCGGGGGGCGTGAAGCGGACAAAAGCGCCCCGGCCAGCGGCGCGAGTGCGGCTTGATACATCGGATGCATATACAATACTTCTCGAAACTTCTGTCGGAATGAGGCGCGTCGCGGCGTGAATATGGTGACTTTCAAAGTCTGCGTTACGGCGCCTCATTTGTCGTAGCGGACTTGATCCGGCATCTAGCAAACCGACCATGGATTCCTACTTCCGTGGGAATGACATGCAGCGGGTCAACAGCGCAAATCGCGATTATTACCGAGAATGGCTATAATGTCAGCGAACACACACATGCAGGACGTGCAGCGGCCCTCCTTTGACGGAGATCGTTTGAACGCGTTTGCGTTGCTGCTCTCCGTGGCAGCAGGATGCCTGATCGCCTTCCAGTCGCTCATGGGCCTGGGAGCTGTCGCGGCGTTCTTTGTGGCGTCTTTTTTTATGATGCGGCCGTTGTATGGCCTCATGGCCATTTTGTGGGTGGTCAATATCGTGTTTGTCATAGACAGGGGGCAGCGCATCGGATTTACCCTACCGGTCACAGGAGGGACAATCAGCGCGACGGACCTCCTCTACGCGCTCATGGTTTTCACTGCGGCTTTGAGATGGAGCATTGGACGAGACGTCTATTATCCTCGCAATAGGCTGGGGACGCCGCTATTCCTGCTTCTTGGGTGGTCGTCTTTCTGCTTGGTGATGGGCATCTTGTCAGGGCACGAGGTGAAAAAGAGCATGATCGAGGCGCGACCGCTGCTCTATTTGTGCATATTCTACCTCACCGTGTACTTGATCCGCGAGAAGGAATCGTTCGTCTTTGCGCTGAAGTCCTTCATATACGCGTATCTTGTGACGTTTGCCATTGGGTTCTCTATCTTTGTGCAAGGCCGAAAGACAATCGAATATTTTACCATGGGGACAGTGGATCTTGGGCAATCCCTGCTTCCGCGCTTTACCCTCGGATCGCAAGACTGGGTCAATACGCTTCTTTTCTTGTCCATTGGGCTGATATTGTTTCTGAAAGATTCCAAGACCAAGATGTATTTGTCGCTGTTGGCAGGGCTCCTTGCGGTCAATCTGCTTCTCATTCAGGCCCGGACTCAGATCATAGCTTTTTTCGTGGGGATGATTCCGATCATCCTTTTGGCGCCTGGGACGAAAAAATTCAAACTCATTGCAGCGGGTCTCGCCGGCGCTGTCTTACTGTCGCTCGTTGTTTTCTCGCTCGCCCAAACAGAAGCCGGGCAGAAAAAAATTCTCGATCCGATCGCTGAACGTTTTTCGGGTATTTATAAGAAAAAGACAGAGGTTGACCAATCCTTGGAGCGACGGCTTTTCGAGGCTGAGGCCATGAGGTCGGGTATATTGGCGCGACCCATCACGGGCCACTGGTTTGGCGCAAAGTGGTCCAATGACCCCAAATGGGTGTGGGAATACAAATATGACGTGACCTACATTCATAGCAGTTGGCTCTTCTATTTGTATAAGATGGGGCTCGTGGGGACAATTCTGATGATTTTCATACTGGTACGAGCCTTTATGATGGCTCTGGCGCTGGTGAGAAGCGTTGGGAACCCTTTGTACAAGGGGGTCGCTCTGGGCATTCTGGCCACCATACCGACGTACGCCTTCACTGGCATTTTTCAACCCACGCTGTGGCAGTATTTTATGAATCCTATCCTAGGATTTGAATTGGGGCTGCTGGTGGTCATGGAACAGTTGGTAGGCCAAGCCGCGGCGGTCTATGGAGATGGTTCATAGACAATGGCGAGAAGTAAAGGCCCTCAACCAGGACGCCCCTACCGGATCCTTTATGTGAATCACGCCTCCAAGATCGCCGGCGCTGAACAATGCCTGTTGCGCATGATAAAAAATCTTGACCGCACCCGTTACAAGGCTTTTCTTGCATGTCCGGAGGGCGATTTGGCCCAGGAAGCCCGACGTCAAGATGTCCCAGTTTTCCCATTACGATTTACGGACTACCAACGCAATCGATCTCGAGTAGGAAAATTGTCGTGTCCCAATCCTTTTTTGGCCCAATGGCACGCCGTGCAAGCCGCGGTTTTGGGACGCCGAATAGCAGCGTTGGCGCGCAGGGAGGCTGTTCATCTTATCCACGCCAACAGTCTGCTTGCGCGTGTCCCCACGTATCTGGGAGGCAGAATCGCCGGCGTGCCGGTGGTATGGCACGTGCGCGATATCCTGTCTTCCAGGCTTTGGCTGTTTGTTTACGATTTCCTGGCCGCGCATGGAGTGGCCCGGCTCATCACCGTGTCGAATGCATGCCAAGTTCAGTTTTCATGCTTGTCAAACGTCGCTACGGTCTATGATGGGATCGATTGCGAAGCCTTCAAATGGGATGCGGACGCGAGGTCAAGAGTGCGGGCGGAGCTTGGGTGGGATGAGGGTCACACAATATTTGGCATATTCGGCCGAATCAGCTCGACCAAAGGTCACGACCACTTTGTGGAAGCTGCGGTTGCGGTTCATGCAAAACATCCTCAGACGCGGTGGCTCGTGGTGGGCGAGGCGTGGAGCCAGGAAGAACAGCTCTTTCTCTCGAGGTTGCGCCGCCGGGCATCCGAGGCCAGCCTCGATCGATTCATAATCTTCACCGGTTTTCGCACAGACGTGAGTGCGCTCATGTCCGCCTGCGACATCGTCGTGGTACCATCGATCATTCAGGACTCTTTTCCGAACACCGTGCTCGAGGGGATGGCATGTTCGCGCGCAATTGTCGCCTACGCTGTTGGGGGCATCCCAGAGGCCATTGAAGACGGCATTTCAGGTCTGCTGGTGAGACCTATGGATCCAAAGGGCCTTGCAGAGGCAGAGACGCTCTTGATCGAAAACCCTGCTCTTCGAGAAAAGCTCGGCCGCAATGCGCGAGACAGAGTCGTGACCCATTTCGGTGTGGAACAGGCCCAGGAAGGCATTGAGCGGATTTACGACGAGATACTGACGACTGCTGCGGGGTGAGGCGATCGCCTGCGGCCGAAAAGCCGCGGATCGTCAAGGACTGGTCAGGTTAGCGGGGCAACCGCGTGGAGCTTGTCGTCAGTCTGGCAAATGCCGTGGTTTTCGAGGCGGGTCCCGAATTGGACGGACGCTCGCTCTCACCAATTGAGGCGCCCTGAGATTGCTGCTTCGCTGAGGGCTCCTCGGAATGGCAGAAGGCTAACATATGCGTGATTGCGAGCGAAGCGAGACGATCTCATGATAAATTGCGGCAGAAATTATATGCGGAATGGGCATGCCAAGACGCGCGCAAGGACGTCTGTTTTTCTTTTCTTGTCGATTGCTCTGGCGTTGCTCACGTTGGACCTGCCTGCAGCGTGCAACGGCGCAGGTTTGTACCAGTATGGCGTTTGGCAGTCGAACGACCCTATTTTGACGCAACCGTTTGTCGATGGAGCGGTTGCGTATATCGGTTGGAATGCCCTCGAGCCGGAAGAAGGGGCCATTGACCTACGACCTATCGAAGAATTACGTGCCCGCGCCCGCAAAATTGGAAAGAAGTTGATTATCCGAATGGTTTCAGCCGAGCTTACGCCGTCGTGGGTGTATCGCAAGGGAGTCCCGAAGGTGCTCGACGCCACAGATCATGACCCGAGGTGGGTACCTCTCTATTGGGATCCGAAATATTTGGAGGCCCTGGATGGATTCATTGGGCGCGTCGGGCCAGCCTTGGACGGTGATCCCACCATAGAGGCCGTTCAGATCGGCATAGGGAGATATGGCGAGATGTGTCTCGAGGGCGAGGATTGGCTTAGACGCCAGGCAACCCCGTCTTTGTGGACTGACACGTGTATTGCGATACTGAACATCTACTTGAAACACGTTCGGCGGACTCGGCTCCTCGTCATGATCATGTCTGCAGATCTGCCAGGCGGTCGCTGGACTCAGCCAATGCATGACGTGGCAGCCTATGCCGCGAGCCACGGCATAGGACTCCAATTTAACGGCCTATCTCCGGACAACTCTTATCTATGGGGTGTGAGAGACGAACCAGACCCGGATTCGGCTATTGGCATCTTCAGGCTGTACGCGGGCGTTGCGCCGTTGGCCTTTGAGTTGACCAGCGACAAGGTTGATCCACGGCTGTCCTGCATGAACGCGTTGAGTGAGCACGCGTCGTACTTGTCTGTGCATACAAATTTGCTCGCAAACCCGACGCTGGCAGACCTGTTTTCGTTCACTCATTATTTCTTGGGCAAGGATGCTCGAACGGCAGGGGCGGTTTGGAGCCTGCTGAGACAAACAAACCCCGACGCTGATGTGGAAACGGGGAAAAAGAATTATGAGTTTGGCTTGAAACAAGTAGAATTTGCGTCGCCCGCGCCGATCGTCCTGGAGGACAAGGCAACATCCATGACGGGCAAAACGATCGCTCTGAATGACTTTATGGGCCTGCCATGCCGGAAGACCGTTCGTTCTCACGGCAGTGGAGCCATGGCCTTTCGCATAGCGCCTGAGTTCGACTTTGGGTCGAGGCCAAAGATAAGCGTAGTCTATGCCGACGTCGGTTCAGACATCTGGAGTTTATGGTACATGAGCGAGGAGGGATTTAGGCGCGCAGGCTCGGCGCAGAAACAGAATACGGGGCGATGGGTCTTGGCGGAGTTTGAAGCGCCTTACCTGACCAGGGGAAACGACGCTGACCTTCTCATAGATTCTGTTGACAACGGCGATGAATACATCCACTACGTACAATTGACGCGAGCAGGCGCAACGGCGCCTTTACCCCTTTCCCTTCCACGTGTTTCCGCGCCGGCGTCGGGAAACGTAGCCGAGTAGTCTCGGAGGCGTTCCACGTCTTTTTTCCCGATGCCGTTGACCGCCAGGATGGCCTCATCCGAGGCGTCAAGGAGGCGTCTCACGCTGCCAAACGCCTTGAGGAGCGCCTGCTTCTTTTTCGGTCCAATGCCGGGGACCTCGTCTAACCAAGAGGCATGCATCTCTTGGCCCCGCAACTTGGAGTGATAGGCGTGGGCAAAACGATGGGCTTCGTCTCGCACTTTCATCAGAAACAGGAGCGCGGGATCCCCGGGTTTGCATATCACGGGGTTTTTCCTGTTCGGCAGGTAAAAACAGTCTGATTCGCCCTCGTTCCTTCCTTTGGCGATCGCGACGACGGCCACGTGCGCGCCTTCTTCGGTGGTCTTCAAAGCTTCGTGAGCCGCGTTGAGTTGAGACTTTCCTCCATCGATGAGCATGAGATTGGGGAGGGGATCCTTTTCCTGGTGCGCCATCCTCCTCAACACCACCTGGTGAATCATCGCGGGATCGTTTTGATCCGTGAATCCTTTGATGCGATACCTGCGATAAGACGATTTCTGGGGCTTTCCGTTGGCAAACGAGACTTTTACGCCCACGGGCCTGCTGCCTGCCGTGTTGGAAATATCGTAGGCTTCGATGACCTCCGGCAGCTCAGATAAACCAAATTTTCGCGCCACATGTTCGAGAACGCCGGCAATTGTTTGTTGCTGCTTTTCTCGCTGATAGGCGTTATGCGCATTTTTCTTTGCCAGCGCGATGAGCCGAAGGCCTTGACCTCTGGATGGGACTTTGAGGCATACGCGCGCCCCCCTCATACTGGCGAGCCAGGATTCAATCAATTCCGGTTGGTCGATAGGTTCGGAAAGAATTATCTCGCTGGGGATAACCGCCGCGGCGTGGTAGTACTGCCGCAAGGCAGAGCTGATTATCTCGGCGCGCTCCAACGCCTGGTTCCGGATGACGAATGACTCTTCCGAAATGAGATTGCCGCGACGCAGGGAGAGAACCGTCATGATATAGAGGCTTGGCTCAGGATCAATGACCGCGATCACGTCTTGGTCTTTCTTGTGGAAGAAGGCGACGTTCTGCGCTTCGATGGTACGCTCCACTGCCAGGAGTTGGTCTCGGATCCTGGCGGCCTCTTCAAAATGGAGCCTTGCAGACGCCTCCTCCATATCTTTCTTGAGTTGACTGACGAGTTCGTCAGCATTCCCTTGCAGAAACAGGACGGCGCTCCTCACCACGCGATTGTATTCCTCGGGGGTCACTTTTCCGGTGCAGGGCGAGAGGCATCTTTTCATCTGAAAATTCAGACAGGGCCGAGTGGCGGTGGAGAACTGACGATTGGTACAGCGCCGCAAGGGGAAGAGCCGCAGCAGGAGGTTGAGGGTAATTCTTGCGTCCCTGGCTGAGGTATAAGGCCCAAAATAGCGCGCGCCGTCTTTCTTGATTCGCTGCGTCCTCACAAGCGTCAAGCGAGGGAATCGATGGGATTGGTCGAGTCTGAGAGAAAAGAAGGACTTGTCGTCCCTGAGGTTGACATTGTAGCGGGGACGATATTCTTTGATGAGGTTGTTTTCGAGGATTAAAGCCTCTTTTTCCGTCTCCGTGAGGATCGTTCGAATGGAATGGACTCGCGGGACAAGGAATTTGACCGATGGTCTTTCATCCGCGCCTTGGACGAAATAATTCTTGACTCTATTGCGCAAATTACCCGCTTTGCCTACGTACAGGACCGCGCCGGCGGCGTCTTCCATCACGTAAACGCCCGGGCTCGTCGGCAGCGTGCTGAGGAATTGTTCGTCTATTGGCATTGAGTTGCGTCTATCAACCGTCTTGTTTTATGCGCTTTTTTGAAAAGGCGGTCGGTATGATCAGAATCTTTACAATGAGTCTTGTTCCTATCGTCTTGATCTGATAAAGGTATTATTTGTGCCATGTGGTTTTGTCAACAATGGATGCGACAAGATTGCAGGGGTTTGCAGATGAAGAAAAATGAGCAGCGAAAGCGAGCAGAAGAGGCGTTTCTCACGGATCGAGGCCGGATCACCAATCGGGACCTGGCTTTGCAGTTGGGGGTTCATCCCGCCACCGTAGCGCGGTGGAAGAAAAAGGATGAATGGGATTTGAAGCTCCTGAAAACCGTCGGCAAGTCTGTGGAGAAAGACCAGCCGACAGAGAGTTCTCGTGAAGCCGATCTGCGGCACCTCACTTTGCTCAACGCGCGCATTGATTCATATCTCAAGAAAAAGGAGTTATTGCCTTCGGAAATCCTGGAACTTGCCGAGGCCAAGTTTCACATCATGGGGTGCATGAGGATGCTCGAGGCCGATATGAACGAAGAGTGGATGGAGACTGGGGATGACATCGAGCATGTTTTTGACTAGAGCCAATCGAGGAGAGCAGTAGTCATGATAGAAATGAGATTTCACGGGAGAGGCGGCCAGGGAGCGGTCACATCGGCGGAGCTCGTGGCTCAGGCGGCAATCGACAAGGGGAAGTATGCGCTCGCATTCCCGAGTTTTGGACCGGAACGTAGAGGGGCGCCGGTGGTAGCCTTCGCTCGGGTTGACGACGCCAAGGTGCGTCTGCGCTACAAGGTGTACAATCCTGACGCCGTGATTGTTCTCGATCCGTCGCTCCTGGAGATAGCGAATCCCACTGAGGGCATTCGCGAAGACGGGATACTCATCATCAACACGTCGCACAGCGCGCAAGCCGTACGGGAACAGCTTTCATACAAGGGGAAGCTTGCCTTGGTGGACGCGAGCAAGATTGCGCGGGAGGTTATCGGATTGCCTATTACCAACACCACCATGGTGGGGGCCCTGGTCAAGGCAACGCAGGTGCTGGATATCGACGCGCTGCTCGAACCATTCCGACGCAGGTTTGGGAAGATTGCCCCAAAGAATATCGACGCCATGAAAAGGGCGTGGGAAGAGACAGAGGTCTTTGCCTAGAAGCGCATTCGTAAACGCAAACCCTTCAGGGGTGTTTTGATCAAAGAGCGGAGGACACCGTGGCCAAACCAATGGATCAGATAAAATGGCAAGAGATAGAGCCGGGCGGCGCGATTATCGAACCGGGGAATGCGTCATGCTACCCGACCGGCACGTGGCGCTCTCAAAAACCCATCTGCGACACGGAAAAGTGTATCCGATGCTGGCGTTGCTTCATCATGTGTCCCGACGCCGCCATTTCCCCCGACTACGAGAAGAATGTGTTCGTTTGGAACTACAACTACTGCAAGGGATGCGGGATATGCGCTTATGAATGTCCGGCGTCGGCGATTACCATGGGAGAGGAGGGGAACTAATGGGGCAAAGAGTCGGCATGGAAGTATCGATTGCGGCGGCAGAAGCCGTCGGGCTGTGCGATGTGGACGTGGTTGCAGCGTATCCCATTACGCCTCAGACGCACGTCGTCGAGCACCTCTCTGAGCTCGTCGCCGAAGGAAAACTCGACGCTGAGTTTGTGCCAGTGGAATCTGAACATTCCGCCATGAGCGTATGCTGTGGGGCTGCGGCTGCAGGCGCCAGAACCTTCACGGCAACCGCCGCGCAAGGGCTCGCGCTCATGTCAGAAATCGTCTTTATCGCCTCATCCATGAGACTGCCGGTGGTGATGTTCCTCGCCAACAGAGCGTTGAGCGCGCCGCTTTCCATTTGGAACGATCATTCGGATACGATGATGGTGCGCGACTGCGGCTGGATTCAAGTGTTCTGCGAAAATGGTCAGGAGGTATATGACGCCATCTTTCACGCGTATCGAGTGGCTGAAGACCCGACGGTGTCGCTGCCGGTGATGATCAACGTGGACGGCTTTTCCCTCACTCACGTCATCGAACCCATAGAATTCTGGACCCCGGAGATGGTGAAGCAGTACTTGCCGCCCTTTAAGCCGATTCACACCTTGCACCCGGACAAAGTGGTCACTTTCGGCGCATTTGGCATGCCCGAGATTTATGCTGAACAGCGGATGGCCCATGATGAAGCCATGCGGGGATCGTTCGGCGTGATCACCAAGGCGTGGGAAGAGCTGGCCGCGCTCACTGGCAGGAAATATTCGCCGATCGAAGAATACAAGACGGACGGCGCGGATACCCTTATCGTTGGGATGGGCTCGCTATGCGAGACTGCTTCACTCGCGGTGGATTTGCTTCGGGACCAAGGCAAAAAGGTCGGACTCCTCAAAATTCGATTGTGGCGGCCGCTGCCAGTGCAGGAGCTCAGGCGGGCGCTGGGGCGCGCCAAAGAGGTCCTTGTCATTGACCGATGCGTCGCGCCGGGAGCGGCGAACATGCCGGTGACCTCAGAGCTGCGCGCGCTGATGTATCACGAACCCAATCGACCCAATATCCGATGCATGGTGGCAGGTCTTGGCGGGAGAGATGTCACGGCTGAGGATATTGCAGCCATGCTCGAAACCGCGCAGAAAGACCAGATAACGGATTACCGGCTTTACGGAGTGCGCTCTTAGCGTCCGAGACTTCAGGGAGAAAAACGATGGCGGAACCAGCGAAACAAAAGATCATAAAGCCTTTGAAGAATTTTCCTCTCGAGGAGTACATCAACTCAGGGCATCGTGCATGCCAGGGGTGCGCAGAGGTGTTGGCCGTACGCCATACGCTCAAGGCCATTGGCCCGGATGTGGTGATGGCAATGGCAACCGGCTGCATGGAGATTATCTCTTCTCCGTACCCCCTCACCTCTTGGAATATTCCATGGATACACGTTGCCTTCGAAAACGCGGCCGCAGTCGCATCGGGCGTCGAGTCTGGCATGAAGGCGCTCAGGAGAAAGGGCCGCATTCCGGACAAAGACGTCACGGTATTGGCCATGGGCGGCGACGGCGGCACGAGCGACATTGGCTTACAGGCGTTGTCTGGAATGTTGGAGAGAGGACACAAGGTGATTTACGTGTGCGTGGATAACGAAGCGTACATGAACACGGGCATCCAGCGCTCTTCCTCTACCCCCTTTGGCGCGTCAACGACGACGTCCCCGGCTGGCAGAGTTCATCCGGCCGGACAAATGACCTGGAAAAAAGACATGACTGCCATAGCGGCCGCTCATGGGATCCCCTATGCCGCGACTGCGTGTCCGAGCTTTTATAACGATCTTATGGCGAAAGTTCAGAAAGCAAAGACATTCAACGGACCGGCGTACATCCATATTCTATCGGTGTGCCCCACTGGATGGCGCATACCCCCCAACAAATCGATTGAATACGGGAAGCTGGCTGTGGACACTGGGGTTTTCCCTCTCTACGAGGTCGAAAATGGCGTGTGGAAACTGAACCGAAAGCCGAAACAGCTCAAACCCGTAACGGATTATTTCAAAGGGCAAGGCCGGTACCGCCACCTGGACGAGAAGCTCACGGCATACATTCAGGAGCGCGTGAATGAACGATGGGCAAAATTGCTCGCCCAATGCGGCGTCCCCGTCGATGAGGAGCAGCCGGCGTAAGGCTATAGCCATTCTGGGAATTTCTGTTGGAACGAGGTTCGTATCGTCGGATTCGCAAGTTCTTTTGAAAACCGCTGCGGCCCACGAGAGAAGCACTCTGCTCATTTCGAAAAGGCGAGGATCGAGCGAAGCGAGACGGAACGACGGAGTCTTTTTCGTCTATGGCCGAGATTTCTCGCTTCGCTCGAAATCCCATGACAAAGGGTCACCACGGCAGACGAAAATACCGGTCTGAAAAGAACTATGGCATTCTCGGGTAAAATGACAGATTATGAAGCGCCCGAAGTGACAGCCGCCCGTTGAGTTCGCGATGAATTTTGGCAACCGCTATAAGAGCGAGAAGGGGTCTCACATTTTGAGGCCCCTTCTTTTGTTATTGGTTTGCTCGGCATACGCCTGCGTTGTGTGTTGACACGCGGGCCCAAGGATCGGGCAGGCGGGCGACGAAGCCGCGCATATTACCTACTTAACGAGCCTGGCCGCGCTACATGTCGTCTTCGTCTTCATCATCGGGCCATTCGATGAAGGGTTTTTCCTGATCCACCATGGCATTGACCATGAGTTCCACCATGCCGGTGTACCAGATGCCGGTCTTTTCAAAGACTTCGTAGTACTCCAGCAGGTCGCGGATCTGGCCCTTGCAGTTGGAACAGGGCGCGCATACCATTTTGCGGATGGATGGGTCCATCTCTCCTTGGAATGCGGCGAGTATCTGGGAAAGCTTCTTTCGACCGGAGACGGCTCTCTTCCAGTCGGGGAAGTTTCCCGAGCCCATGATGGCGAATCCTGATCCTCCGCCGCAGCAGTAATTCTCGACGCCATGGGGAGTCATTTCGCGGAAGCGTCCTGGGGGCGTGATGGCCTTGAGGATTTCCCTCTGGGGTTTGACGATTCCCATGAGCCTTACGACATTGCATGGGTCGTGGAGGGTGACGGGAAAGTCGTTCTTTGAGGCGTCGAACTTTATCTTTCCGCTTTTTACGATGTCCCAGAGGAGGGTATAAGAGCTTTCCCGCGGTATCATTTGCTGGCCGGGCAGGAGCCTGTCGGCAATGACCGACAGAGCCTTGTGCGCGTGGCCGCATTCTCCGATGACGATCTTTTGCACCCCAAGTTCTTTGGCAACTTCAAGGTGTTTCAGCGCCACCCGCGCGAATTGTACGTCGTCGTACCACAGACCGTAGTTGACCGCATCGTAGCCAACGAGGTCCGTGGATATGGTGTAGTTGATGCCAGCCGCGTCAAAGAGGATAGCGAACGCCATGGGATTTTCCGGCCACGACATGAATTCGCCCGCGTTGTGAATTAACAGTATATCTGCGCCCTTCTTGTTTACGGGGATTTTGATGCGCTTGTCCGTCTTCTCCTCGATGTCATCCTCGAGGTACTCGATGATGTCCTCGACGGCGGCCTTGATCATGCCCGTGCTGGACCCGAATTTGAGGTGCTTTACCGAGCCCTTTTCGTGGATTTCGGCCGCGGCAATGCCAAGCTCCTGGCTAAACAGTTTTCGTAGCTCGTGCGTAATGAGTCCATTATCCACTCCGATGGGGCATACTGAGGTGCAGCGGCGGCAAAGCGTGCAGCGGTATGCGAGTTCAGCGAGCCGCGCCACCGTGTCCCAGTTGAGGTCGATGTCATGGCCTCGGAATCCGGCCAAGAGTTTACCGCCTTTGGTGAGGTATTTCTTGGCTATTTTCCGAAGCACGTCTGCCCGAAACGTTGGCCTGTAAATGTCTTTTTTCCCGCTCATTTCATAGACCGGGCACGCGTCCGCGCAGGTTTGACATTTTGCGCAATATTCCAGCGAGAGCATCAGCGGCTGAAGAAAGGTCCAGTTATCCTCTCGACTCATCAATTTTTCAAATCCTCTGAG
Organism: Desulfomonilaceae bacterium; assembly: GCA_049969795.1. GTDB lineage: Bacteria > Desulfobacterota > Desulfomonilia > Desulfomonilales > Desulfomonilaceae > JAUPKT01. Next base: position 25,430 of record JBMFOE010000010.1, on the reverse strand, counting down.
GAAGGCCTCTACCAGCTTCTTTTCCTCCTCCGGCGACTGGGGTTTGGGGAGATTGACTGCGGAGACGCCGTCCAACGAGTGTTCCCATTTCTCTTTTTGGGCAGGGGTAAGCTCTGCAAGCGGTTCTTCTTCGTACGTATCGTAAGGGGGAGGCAGCTTGGCCAGGTCCTCGGGTTTGATGTACACAAGCTGCTCAGCCGGCTTGGATATCTCTTCAGGCTTCATATCGAAATCCTCCCGTTATTTGTTTTCTTTGGCTTCTTCGGCCCACGGGTTTGCAGTGGCTACATCCGCCCAGGTCTTACGCCCACCTTCGGCGCCAATGTGAGGAGCTGACCAGGTCACCGGGTACGACAAATACTTCTTGATCTTGGCGTCCATGCCCGGATCCCCGACATTCGGATCATCGTCCCACTTGACTTTGTCCCACATGAAATACTTCGAGACCATGTGCGTCATGTGGGTGAAGGGGAAATATGCCCAGAAGCCGATAAACAGCAAAAGGTTGATCACATGCAGCGCGCCCATGGGTTTTTTCATGGACGTAAAGGTGATGAGACTTGCGAGATACTCTCGAGCTATGGAAAAACCCGGGTCCTGCATCCATACCAGGAAGCCGGTGACAAATATTGCCGCAAGCCATGCGAGGTTAAAATAATCTATGGGCGCGGAGAATTCCGAGAGCTCCTTGTCGGCGGCGCGTTTGATGAGCAACCCGATGGCCCCTATTGCTCCGAGCACGTATCCGACGACCGCAAAAACTATGGTCAAGGATTGGACGAAACTTCCCAACGCGGATGATTCGGGGGGCAGACCGGCTATCTGAAGCACGGCGCCGACGCCCAAAAGCACGAGACCGCCAATGCAGAGGTAAAGCCCGAAGTGGAACGGGAACGACCAGTACCACATCGGTCGGTTGTCTTCATACAGAGCGCGTATGAAAAATATCTCCGGTACCATGAACCGGTATTGGGCCATGTGATTCTTGTGACGCTCCTTCTTCCAATGATCCACTTCTTCATAGAAGGATCCGCCCCAGGCCTTTCCCTCATGCGGAATCGGATACAGTTCCCAGCGAACATGCATCGGCATAGTCGCATACTTCAAGAGCTTTGCCGCGAACGCGACAATGAAAACCAAACCCGCCGCATACGTCAAAAATTGAAGAATAGTCTCCATCGTTCTGCTCCTTGGATAAGTCTATAATGTGATCTGCTTTATGCGATGGTAAGAGTACGGCAAGAACCTTTTTAACATGAGAGAAGGAATTTCGCTAGATTTTTGTCGAGGGAAGCGGTCAATTTTTTGACGCGTTTGTCATTGTTTTGATAGTAAATCGTCTCACTGTCGCATGGCCGCGGAAAATCACGCCTGGCTGACGCGCCTCCATCGTTTACTCACCCATGCCCCCCCAAGCCGAATTACTTGAAAAAGTGGTTTTGCTCGGAGTCCTCTTCATCTGGATATTCTTCAGGCGACTCAACCGATTCTACCGCGTAATCTGTCCTGAAGAACTTTGCCACCCATTCCTGGCCCCAGGCGTCTTCCTCGAGAAAATAGCGCAAGTCTTTGACGTCTTTCAGGTTCCTCACTTGGACCCACCCGTCCATTTCTTGCATGAGAGTCAGCTCCTCTGGTCTGTCTTCAGACCAATCGATGAAATATGGCGAATGGGAACTCATGAGAACCTGTCTCGTGGGATTCATCCCTGCGAACTTGTGAATGAGATCGTACACGACGCGCAGCTTGTTGGGATTCAGGTAGGCTTCCGGTTCTTCCACGAAAAAGATGCGCGGTTGATCCGGCAAGTTGAAGAGCGTGCACAAGGCAAGAAAGACGAGAAATCCGTCCGACAGTTGAGGGCCGACGAAATAGCCTGATTTGGTCTTTTCTTCGACGCCTATACCGACTTGGTTGGCTTCGCCTAGCTGCGGGGTAAAAATGCGTTTGATATTGGGGACAGTGCGGCAAATCTCTTGTTCGATGCTCTGAAAATGATCAGGATGATTTTTTTCGAGATGGTGGAGGACCGCGGCGAGGTTTTCTCCTGTGTGGTCAAGGAGATATGAATCTTGGACATTCGAGGGCTTTTTGATGAGATCAGGGACGAATCGATACCTTTTGATCTTGGAGAGGTACTGGGCCACATTGCGTATCCTTTTTTCTGCGTCGTTCCACGCATGGCCCTTCCTCATTTGCGCCATCTTGGATTCTCGCGCCTTCACATCTGCGATGGTAAACAATATTTCGCCTTGCACTTCGTTGAGCGTTTCTTCCTTGATGAGATATTCGTTTCGTCTGATCTCGCTAAAAATCAGGGTATAGTTGTAATTTATGCCATCGACTTCGAGCGTTATCTCAATGTGAAGGTCTTGTTCGTGGGGGTTCGGATCGTTTTTTTCTCGTCTGCTGAGGGTTTGGCGGAACGTGAAAGGCCCTGGGCCGAACGCGTTGCTGAAAGGGCCTGAGGCGAGGAAGCTCATCATGAGCAGTAAATTGCCCAAGTTTGATTTACCGGTTCCGTTCGGCCCGATAAATACATTCAGAGGACGAACGTCAAATTCGACATCTCGAAAATTTTTGAAGTTCTTAATCCGAAGGCTTTTAATCATAATAGCGTAATCCTTTCCAAGACCTCGATCCGCGCCATGGCTGAGGAGTTCGCGCCTTTTTGCCGCGCGTGGTCTTCTCGTGTTGGCGTGGGCGCACACCTATCCAGGCGGCTGCGGACGCACGCATCGAACCGCCACTCGTGGAAATGCGATGGTTATCTCTCACAAACATTACAAAAAATTACGTAACGGCGCTCAGCTAAAACGCATGGCCGTACCGAATTGGTTCGTTTGTCACATAAGGTATTTGGCCAACATGTCCTTCGCAGGCATGTCCTGTCGAGCCTTGGGAAGTCCTTTGGGGCGGCGCCTCGCTGGACTGTCCGGGGAAAAGATATTTGTCGAATTCACGTTGTCATGTTTCATCGAGAGATTGCGCGATCCAGGGCATCATGGCCCTGAGCTGCTTTCCCACCTTTTCAATAGGATGTTGCGAAGTGCGAAGTTCACCCATCTTGAACACCGGACGGCCTGCAAGGTTTTCAAGTATCCATTCCCTTGCAAAAACGCCGGATTGTATTTCGGACAATACTTCCGCCATTCTCGCTTTTACTTCTGGCCCGATGACACGGGGGCCGCGTGTCATGTCGCCATATTCCGCGGTATTGCTTATCGAGTAACGCATCCTTTCGATGCCGCCCTCGTACATGAGGTCCACGATGAGCTTAAGTTCGTGCAGGCATTCAAAGTAGGCGATCTCAGGCTGATAACCGGCCTGGACAAGCGTCTCGAAGCCGGCCTGAACCAGCGCGGTCATGCCGCCGCACAGCACGGCCTGCTCGCCGAACAAGTCTGTTTCTGTTTCCTCAGCAAAGGTTGTTTCGATGACGCCGGCCTTGGCCGCTCCTATCCCGGCTGCGTAGGCAAGCCCTACCTTGCGGCAATTACCGCTCGCGTCTTGGTGTATAGCGAGGAGGGCTGGGACTCCGAACCCCTCTTTGTACATGCGACGGACCAAATGTCCTGGTCCTTTCGGCGCGACCATAAAAACGTCCCGGTCCGCGGCTGGCTCGATCTGGCCAAAACGGACGTTGAAACCGTGGGCAAAGGCCAGGCTTGCGCCCTTCTTCAAATGCGGTTCTATTTTCCTCTTGTATAAATCAGCCTGCAGCTCGTCCGGCGCCAATATCATCACGACGTCCGCTTTTGCGACGGCCTCTTCCACCTCCATGACTTTGAGCCCGTCGTTCACGACCTTGTTCCACCGGGCGCTGTCCTTTCGCAGTCCCACTACTACCTTTATGCCCGAATCTCTCAGGTTGAGCGCGTGAGCATGACCCTGACTACCATATCCGATCACCGCAACGGTTTTTCTGCTCAAAGCTTTTTTGTCCACATCTTTTTCGTAATATATGTTTGCCACGCTCGATCTCCGTTTCTCATACATGTCGGGGTAGATGTCCTACTGATCTTATAAAGTATGCGCGGCATTGCGCAACACAAAAAACTAGCGACGCTCACATTTGGATACGTCGCGGCCGGATTGTCAGGCGCCTCAGGCGATCTCCGCGCCGTTTTTTTGGACATGTACCACCCCTTGATTGACTCTCACATTTACCAAACATTTTGTGAGGAAATCAAATATTTCTTTTGCGAGAAAGAATGCAGGGGTCTCCGTTCATTGTTTTGGCTGGTTATAATTCTCGCCTTTGAAGACGTGGCGAGGCGTTTCTATCAAGACAGTGGTATCGGGGGGCACGGAACTCGTCAACCAGACGTTGCCCCCGATGACGCAGCGCGCTCCTATCACGGTCTCGCCTCCCAATATCGTTGCCTGCGCGTAGATGGTGACGTCGTCCTCTATCGTTGGATGGCGTTTTCGTCCTCTCAGGTAATTGCCCCCTTCCGATTCTCGAGGGACGGAAAGGGCGCCGAGGGTCACGCCCTGGTAGATGCGAACGCGATCTCCGATCCAGGTGGTTTCGCCGATAACGACGCCTGTGCCGTGATCGATGAAGAAATCCGATCCAATGGTCGCGCCCGGGTGGATGTCGATGCCTGTGAGGGAATGCGCATGCTCTGTCATAATGCGCGGCATGAGCGGGATATCCCGGATGAAGAGTTCATGGGCCACGCGATAGACAAAGATGGCGTAGAGCCCGGGATAAGAAAAAACGATCTCGTCGAGGCTTTTGGACGCGGGATCGCCGTCGTAATGGGCCTTGACGTCCCTCGAGAGCCGCTGCCGTAAAAGGGGTAATTTTTCGAGGAAGAGGATGGACTCCTCCCTTCCCTTTTGCACGCATTTCATGCAGAGGCTGTCCGTTCTACGACATTCGTGGCGTATGCTGCGGGATATCTGCTGCGCCAAGAGTTCGAACAGCGTCACCATCTGGTTGCCGAGGTGAAATTCCAGGGTGGAATGAGTGAGCTCCTGCTTTCCGAAAAAGCCCGGGAATAAGACGTCCTGGAGTATGTTGAGGATGCGAATGATCTCGTCTTTCGAGGGGATAAGGGCGGCGCCCACATGGTCCACTGTCCGCTCGTCCTGACAGGATTTCACCATATCTGCGATGGCGTTCTTGAGTCGCTCTTCCTGGGAAGGCAGGAGCAAATCCTCTTGAAACTCGCAGCTATATTCGGCGGCGGCATCTTTATTCATAACTCACTGTATTCCTTTTCTCCTGGGTAGCGCGTCATCGACGGACAAAGGCGCGGCGATGAGCTTGTTTCGCGGCAATCTCATGTACGTTGACCTAATCTTTTTGGATCGCGGGCCGCGTCCTCAACTTTCGCTGTCTCTGTCGCGTCATTCCAGTCCGTAAAGCGGCGCGGTGATGGCCTCAGAACGACACACCGGGCATTTACCGGGCGGAGACAGTTTGGCCCGCTTTCGGAAGACGAACCCGCAATGGAGACAGCGCGCCGGCTCGGTGATCAACGTTGTCGTCTTGCCGCATGAGCGCTGTACGTGCGCCAAGTGGCCATAGACTTCTTTTTCACTGATTCGCAAGGCCTGCGATAATTCCCGGACTGTCAGCCTTTGGCGCTGAAGCATATCAGCCATTCTTTGTCTTATAGTACCATCTTGTGTCACAATGTAAATCCGGAATGACGAGTAAAAAGATCATTTTTTTCATGCGCCATTTAGCCTTGACAAGGCGGCGCGTTTTCATCAAGGATACCGTTTCAGGCTCAGGTATATCAACTCTTTTTGAAAAATCCGATTTTTCAGGGACAAAAGGAGGCGTCCATGTCTCAAAGGTCGTTAAACAAGGTGATGTTGCTGGGGTATTTAGGGAGAGACCCTGAAGTGCGTTACACATCATCCGGTCGAGCAGTTGCTACATTTACGTTGGCAACCTCCCAGCGGTGGAAAGATCAGGATGGTACGGAACAGGAACGCACAGAATGGCACAGAATCGTCGCATGGGGAAAACTCGGAGAAATCTGCAGCGAATACCTGAGCAAGGGAAAACAAATTTTTTTGGAAGGGCGTATTCAGAGTCGCGAGTGGGAAGACCAGGACGGGAATAAACGCACCACATATGAAATAGTGGCAAACGACATAATCATGGTGGGAAGCGCAGGGGCTCAGCAGGCGAGGAGCGAAGAGATTCCCAGAAAACCGGCGCAACCCCCTCAGGGGAAAGCGACTCCGCCGTCCAGCCGGGGCGATGATCGCTATCCGCCGCCGCCTTCGGATGACGACATCCCATTTTAAGTGGTGGTTGCCTGGGAAGAATGAGAGATGCTGCGTCGCCCTCCATGCAGCGATCAGACGTCGTGGGGCATTTTTGCAGAAAAGAGATGGTCGAGAGACAAGGAGAAAGTATGTTGAACAGGGTTTCTTGTACCGCGGCAGCGGCGATCCTTATTGCCTTGCTGATGTGTTTGTTCGTTCGGCATGAGACGGCATGCGCGTTTCAAGAGTCCCCGATGTTGGAAAAGCTTGTCGCTGAGGGGAAGCTGCCTCCCCTTGAGCAGCGCCTTCCTCAGCAGCCGGTCGTGGTCACGCCTGTGACCAGACCTGGGGTCTATGGCGGCGTGTGGCGGAGGGCCTACACCGGCCTGTCCGATTTGGTTGGCGCGAGGAGAATCCTGTACGACCCTTTGGTGCGGTGGAGTCCTGAATTCAAGATCGTCCCCAATCTTGCGTACAAGTGGGAAACCGACCCGGAGGGAAGGGTCTATACCTTTCATCTGGTTCAAGGGGTTCGGTGGAGCGACGGCCACCCATTCACGGCCGATGACATCATGTTTTATATGGAAGATATCATTCTCAATAAAGAGTTGACCCCCACCATTCCTAAATGGCTCTCGCCCACGGAGACGCCCCCCAAAGTGACCAAGATAGACGACTACACCATCCGCTTTGAGTTTGATCAGCCTTATAGTTTGTTTCTTCAACAACTTGCGTGTCCTCAAGGCATGAATTTCGTCACCAAGCCAAAACATTATCTGAAACAATTCCACAAGAAATATGCAGACCCTGAACAACTCCAGAAGCTGATGGAAGAAAAAAAGGCGTCCACGTGGGTAAAACTGTTCCTGGACATGTCCGACGTAAGTCGGGCCATGTTCGTCAATCCCGAGATGCCTTCGTTGTGCGCATGGGTCACGAAGGTTCCTGCGCCGGCGAGACGCTTTGTGTTGGAGCGCAATCCGTATTATTGGAAGGTAGATACCAAGGGAAATCAGCTCCCGTACATCGATACCATTGTCCACGAGTTGCAAGCAGAATCGCAAACCATTGTGCTCAAGGCCATTGCCGGGGAAATCGACATGCAGGGAAAGCGCCTGGGCGGCATGCAGAATTCTGTGCTTCTTTTGGCCAGCGCTGCCCAGGGCAATTATGTCTTGGTCCCCAAGACATCCACGGCGTCAGTCGGGGTGCTCCTGGCTCCGAACCTGAATCACAAAGATCCTCAGATGCGCCAAATCCTTTCCGACCCGCGGTTTCGGCGAGCTCTGTCTCTGGCCATCAACCGCAATGAGATCAACAAGATCGTCTATCGCGGCAAGGGCGTCCCTCGTCAGGCCGCGCCATTGAAGGAGTCTGACTTTTATAGCGAATCGTATGAGAAGGCATACATTCAGTATGATCCGGCTGGTGCGTCATCTCTGTTGGACGAAATGGGCCTGAAGATTGGGAGCAGCGGCAAGCGAATGAGGCCTGATGGGCAACCGCTTAGGATATCGCTTGACGTCATGGTGTCCATTCAATCGTGGGTCGATGTCGCCGAGATAGTGGCGTCAAATTTCAAAGCCGTTGGCATCGATACAGAAGTGAAATCAGAGTCCATGGAATTGTTCCGGCAGCGGACTCAGAATGCCGAGCATGACATAGCATTGTGGTCAGGGGACGGCGGTTTGGAATGTCTGCTGGACCCAAGATGGTATTTCCCATACAGCAGCGAGAGTCTCCAGGCGCCTCTCTATGCGCAGTGGTTTCAGTCGCGTGGGAAACGCGGGGAAGAGCCCCCTGCAGACATTCAAATGCTCATGGATGCATATAATCGGATACTTCGCACGGTTTCCCACGAAAAGCAAAAAGAACTTTTTCGCCGCATTATCGATGCGAACGAAGAGAACCTTTGGGTCATAGGGATTGTGCATGACCCGCCGGACTACTATGTGGTGTCCAAGAAAATGATTAATGTTCCCAAGAGAGATTTTCAGAGTTGGATGTATCCCAATCCTGGGCCTATCCATCCTGAGCAATTCAGTTATACGTCGGGAAAGTAACGCGGCGAGAGACGTCGGCGTAGGTCTGCGTCAAGTACAACTGCGCGGCGCGTGAAAAAGAGGTCCTCACATGTTGGCTTACGTGGTACGGCGGCTTTTGATAATGATACCAACGCTGATAGCCATTTCCATGATCTCGTTTGCGATCATCCAGTTGCCGCCGGGGGATTTTCTCACCACCTATGTCGCTCAGCTTAGCGTCAGCGGCGAAACAGTCGATGAAGCCGAGCTCGATTCTCTCAAGAGCAGGTTTGGGCTGGACCGCCCCATTTACGAACAGTATCTGCTGTGGGCATGGAATTTCCTTCACGGCGATTTTGGGCATTCATTCGAGTGGAACAAACCTGTCGCCACATTGGTAGCAGAAAGACTGCCTCTCACTATTCTTATTTCAGTGTGCACCATCATATTTACCTGGCTCATAGCCGTGCCCATCGGCATTTACTCCGCGGTGCGCCAGTACTCATGGGTGGACTATCTTTTGACATTCATCGGGTTCATAGGACTCGCGACGCCCAATTTTCTGTTCGCCCTGGTTTTGCTCTGGTTCTCTTATTCTTACTTGGGCATGAGCATTGGGGGGCTCTTCTCCCCCCAATTCGCAGACGCACCTTGGACAGCGGCAAAGTTCGTGGATATGCTCAAACACCTCTGGATTCCAGTGGTCATCGTGGGGACCGGGCATACCGCGAAGTTTATCCGCATCATACGGGGCAATTTGTTGGACGAGCTGCGAAAGCCGTATGTGGTGACGGCTCGCGCCAAGGGCTTATCAGAGACAAAGCTCATTCTGAAGTATCCCGTAAGGGTCGCGATCAATCCGCTGGTAAGCACGATTGGGTGGACGCTCCCGGAGCTTGTGTCCGGCATCGCAATCACTGCAATAGTACTAAATCTGCCTACATCAGGCCCTCTCCTTCTCGGCGCGCTGCTAAGTCAGGATATGCATTTGGCCGGAAGTTTTCTCATGCTACTGAGCATGTTGACGGTGGTGGGGACATTGTTGTCCGATATTCTTTTGGCGTGGGTCGATCCCAGGATCAGGTTTGGGACGCGTGAGGGAGTATGAACAAGGGGACCAACAAGGAAGAAAGGTACCTCAATGCGTCAACTCGCCAGCTTGTGTGGTGGGCGTACAAGAAGCACTTTTTGGCCATGGTGGGGTTGATCGCCATCGTCGGTCTGTACATCAGCGCGGTGTTCTGCGAGTTTTTGTCCCCTTATGACAAGGACACCCGGCACTTCGAACATGTGTATGCTCCTCCTTCAACCATACGCTTGATGGACCAGGATGGGCGATTGCGTTGGCCGTTCATTTACGCCTCGGTCATGGAAATCGATATGGAAACCCAGGCAATCCGGTACGTTGAATGCCCCGACATCGCGTACCCTATTGAATTCTTCGTGCGAGGCGACCCTTATTATTTTTGGGGTTTGTGGAGGACAAACATCCATCTCTTTGGCGTGCGCAAGCCCGGGAAAATCTTTCTTTTTGGCACTGATCGCATGGGTCGAGACATGTTTTCACGCTGCCTGTATGGCAGCCGCATCTCCCTGTCAATTGGAATGCTCGGGGTGATGTTGAGCCTTGGGTTAGGACTGCTGTTCGGCGGCGTTTCAGGATATTTTGGCGGCCTGGCAGACGGAGTTATCCAGCGAGTCATCGAGATCATCCGTTGCTTTCCGAGCATTCCCCTTTGGATGGGGCTTTCCGCGGCCATGCCGCCTCACTGGCCGAGTCTGAAGGTGTATTTCGTGATCACGCTGATCATTTCTCTCATTGGATGGACAGACCTTGCCCGGATGGTTCGCGGCAAACTCATGGCCCTTCGAGAAGAGGAATTCGTGTTGGCTGCTCGCTTTGCGGGCGCCGGGCCCTTTCGCATCATATTCCGTCATTTATTGCCGTCGTTCACGAGTCACATCATCGTGACGGTGACGTTGGCGATCCCAAGCATGATCCTTGCCGAAACGGCGCTGAGTTTTTTGGGTATAGGCTTGAGGCCGCCCATCACAAGCCTGGGCGTGCTGCTGAAGGAGGCGCAAAACGTCACGACGATTGCGCTTTATCCCTGGCTCCTCATTCCCGTGGCCTTTGTCATTGCCACGGTCCTGGCCTTCAATTTTGTGGGGGATGGACTGAGAGACGCGGTGGATCCTTACTCAAGGTAGTATGCATGAGCCATTTGCTGGAAGTTGACAATCTGAAAGTCCATTTCTTCCTCGATGAGGGGACAGTCCGCGCGGTGGACGGGGTGAGTTTTGCGGTGGACACGGGGAAAAGCCTCGGGATCGTCGGCGAATCAGGAAGCGGCAAGAGCGTCATCGGTCAGTCGATTCTTCGGATAGTGCCGGCGCCCGGCAAGATTGTGGCCGGCAAGATCCTCTTGGCCCAGGCAAACGGCAACGGCGATTCGAAGCTCATCGATTTGGTGCAGGTTCCTCCCCACAGCCGAGTGATGAGGGAAATTCGTGGGCGGGACGTGGCTATGATCTTTCAGGAGCCAATGAACTCGTTTAGCCCACTGCACACCATCGGCAGTCAGATAACCGAGGCGCTGCGGCTTCATTCAGACGTCTCGCCGGCCGAGGCCCGGGAGCAGGCGGTGGAGATATTGGCCAAGGTCGGCATCCCGAGACCACAATATCTCGTGGATGTCTATCCCCACCAACTTTCGGGCGGGATGCGCCAACGCGCCATGATTGCCATGGCGCTCATTTGCCGTCCCAGGATTCTTATTGCGGACGAACCCACCACCGCATTGGACGTGACCATACAGGCGCAAATCCTCGATCTGCTCAAGCAGCTCCAAGAAGAATTCGGCATGTCAATTCTCTTCATTTCCCATAACCTTGGGGTGATTGCCGATATCAGCGACGATGTCCTGGTGGTGTATTTTGGGCGGGTTATGGAGCGCGCGCCGGTGGACGTGCTCTTCAAGGATCCCGTACACCCTTATACCAAAGCCCTGCTGCGGTCGGTTCCCGGGATTGACACGCCGGTGCGCACTCCCCTTGCCACCATCGAGGGGACGCTGCCGAATCCGCTTGTGGAAATAACGGGGTGTCCCTTCTTCGGGAGGTGCCATGAATGTGGAGGCGACTCGATATGCCGGGACCAGCCTTACGAATTGACGCAAATCGACGACCGCCACTATGTCGCATGTCCGCGCATATGCATTAGGACGTGAGGATACGCCAGACGTGAACAGCTCGCCTTACTTACTGGAAGTCCAGGATCTCAAAAAACATTTCCCCCTGCGTCGGGGGATGTTGAAGAAGACCGTTGGTTCCGTGAAGGCGGTGGATGGGGTGAGCTTTGCCGTACGACCTGGCGAGACCCTTGGCGTGGTTGGGGAGTCCGGGTGCGGCAAGACCACCGTGGGAAGGATGATCATGGGCGGATACACGCCCACGGCTGGTCACATATGGTTCCAGCCAAACGGCGCTTCATCGCGGGTGGATATTGGGAGTATCAAGCCCAAGGAGATGAGACCCCTGCGTCGGTATATTCAGATGGTCTTTCAAGACCCCTTTGCCTCGCTGAATCCCCGCATGACTGTCAGAGAAATTCTCTCTGAACCGCTGATAGTGAACAAAGTGGCCAAGGGACGAGAACTGGAGGCTCGCGTGCGCGAGCTTGTGGACCTGGTCGGATTGCAGGTAAGTCACCTTGGGAGGTATCCTCACGCTTTTTCCGGGGGGCAACGGCAGCGGATCAGTATTGCCAGGGCCCTGGCGTTGTATCCCAAGCTCTTGGTGGCGGATGAGCCGACGTCAGCGCTGGACGTTTCCGTGCAGGCGCAGATCATCAATCTGGCCATGGAAATACAAGACAGACTCGGCTTGGCTTATGTATTCATCTCCCACGACCTCGGCCTCGTGCGGCATTTCAGCCAGCGGATTGTGCTGATGTATGTCGGCAAAGTAGTCGAATATGCGCCCACCGGGCCGCTCTTCGACCGGCCGCGACATCCATACACCGAGGCGCTCATGTCCAACGTACCGACCACTCGGCGCGACGTGCGCGTCAAAAAGATTATACTGAAGGGTGAACCTGCGGACCCCGTCAATCCACCTAGGGGATGCGCCTTCCACCCCAGGTGCCTGTATGCGAAGGCCATGTGTTCGGAGACGGAGCCTCTTTTACGGGAGATTGCGCCTGGCCACTTGACCGCGTGTCATTTTGCAGAAACGCTCAACTTGGCTGGGTGCGACGCGCTTGGGTGCGCAATTTAGGCCCGTCTTTCTTGGCGGCAACACGGCGTGGGTCGCGTCAGGGCGGTTCGGACTTTGAAAGAAGAGCGCCACAAAAAGCCGGCTAGGCGGTGAGATGATCGGTCATTGCATTAAAAGAATACTTGTCTATACCCATAATTCCATTGGACTGGGCCATGCCTTCCGGACCCTTGCCCTCATCACGGGCATGAAGAGATGGAGGCCGGACATAGACTTCCTGGTTATCTCTGGAACCTCCATCCCGCAAATCTTCTTCCGGGAAGGTATAGAAGTCATCAAGCTCCCCTCCGTCAAACTCGATATCGACAGACAAGACAACCCCATGGTATCGCGGTATCTCTCGGGATTCGGTCTGGAGGAAATTTTCGATTTCAGACAAAACATGATCATGAGCACCTTTGACTTCTTCCAGCCGGACGTGCTCATGATCGAACACAACATGACCGGGCAGATGAGCGAATTGATCCCGCTGCTCATGAAGAAGTGGATGCGCAAAGGCGGGCCTATGGATTTCATCTTGGTTCATGTGTGCCGCGGTATCATGAAATGGGTCCCGCTCCTCCGCATCCCTTACCAGAACCCTCGTCATCGCTCCGAATCCATCAACATTGGGTCTTTGTATGATTTCATGTACGTTTTGGAAGACCGGGAAGTCATAGATATTAACAAGCAATTTTTGGGGAACGATCCGGAGCTTGAAAAAAAGATCACCTATCTTGGGAAAATTACGAACAAGGTGCGCGAAGAGATCGCTCCCCGCGCCGAGACATTCAAGAGATTTGGGTTGCCGATGCGAAAGACCGTGCTCGTCTCTCTGGGGCGAAACAATAGGGTCGTGGAGCTTTCTCGGAAACTCCTGGAATTGCTTGCCTCGTGCGAGATCAGCTCGCATTGCCAGGTTGCCATGGTCCTGGATCCCTATTTGCCCCAGTCCGCGATCGCCGAGATCAAGGATCACCCCCTCAGCCAAAGGGTACGATTCCTCTCGTTCACCCCAGACTTGATCGACCTTGTGGCTCATTCTGAACTGGTCGTATGTCGAGCAGGCTATAACATCGTCAACGAAATCCTCCTCACCGGCGCTCGCGCCCTGTTGATACCGGAAAGCCACGGAAGCGGCGAGCAGGAGCAGCGGGCGAAGAGCGTCAAGTCGCCGAATATCAAGGTTATCAGCGAAGACAAACTGCTCAGCGCATCGGAAGACCATTTCTTGAAGACCTTTTTCAACAACCATAACGAGAAGCATCCCGCAGAGTATGACAAGTACGCCATAGGCAAGAAGATACTGGAGGACCTCGAGGCCTGGATCGCCAAACGAACGCCGTGAGGGGGAATTCTTGTCGGGTGCGAGAGTGTTTCCGCTGCTTCTCGGAATTTCTGTCGAACCCCCATGGCAAGGGAGTCGCAACGGGAGACGAAAATACCGTTCCGAAGAGAACGAAGGCGCTTTCACGTAGAATGACAGAGAGGGGAATACTCGAAATGACCGGCGCATCGACGAACCTCAGGACTAGGCGGGCATCGCTAGAGGGGGCTTCAGCCCCGCTCCTGCGGGGCGCAGTACAATAGCCCAGGGCAACGCCCTGGGAACGCGGTCATCGAAAGCCACGATAGCTTTCTCCAAAGCCGTACCCTTTGTCATTTTACCTGAAAATCTCCGGGCGGATCCGACGGGGTATTTTCAGGTAAAATGAGGGGCGCCGCAGGGTAAACATGATGATGTTCAAAGTCACCGTCACGCTTGAGAGAGGATCAATTGATAACTGCGCAGCCCGTGACCTGTCATGCCGGACTCGATCCGGCATCCAGGAAACGAAGAATGGATTCCCACTTGCGTGGGAATGACATGCAGCGGGACAACAGCGCATTTCGCGATTATTTTCGAGAATGTCTATAAGATTTCTCGCTGCGCTCGAAATGACAGAGACAAGGGGCTCGGCATGATGCAGAGGGCGGCTCGTTCGCGGCGCCAACGTCTTCAGGCGAACATGGCGGCGTTCCTGGGGCTCGGCAGTTGTCCACAGAACTTGTGGATAACTTGATTATAACCCTGTTGATAGGTTTGCCGCCCCGCAAAAATCATAGGGTTTTATGCAGATTGCTCAACGATAGATCAACGCAGAAAGTGCTGCAATATCAATAGGAAACGTAACCGACCGATATGTCTCGCCCCTTGGGCGCTTCTTTATTTCCCGCTTGATTTGAGTTACTTACAGGTGTTGATAAATTCCCTGTACGCAGCGGCGGCGACGCTTGCAGACTCGGAGCGTCTGAACCCGTGCGGCGGTCGCGTTGACACCCTCAGACACCGCTGTTATACTCCTTGTGGAACCATCTGTCGGAATGAGGCGCGCCGCGACGTGAATATGATGACTTTCCAGGTCTGGGTCACGGCGCCTAATTTGTCATGCCGGACTCGATCCGGCATCCAGGAAACACGTCATGGATTCCCACTTGCGTGGGAATGACATGCAGAGGGACAACAGCGCATTTCGCGATTATTTTCGAGAATGGCTATATAAGAAGCAATGAGAGACTACATCAGCAGCGGGGGTGGTCATTGACGAAACAGATCCTCCTCGGCGTGAGCGGGGGCATCGCGGCATATAAGATTCCCATCCTTGTACGACTGCTGAAGCAGGCGGATATGGACGTTCACGTCGTGATGACTCGTGCTGCGAAGCAGTTCGTGACGCCCATGACCCTCGCGACCTTGAGCGGCAATAGGGTCTGGGAGAGCATGTGGGAGGATCACCACTCGCCGTCGGTGGCGCACATTTCCCTTGCAGACAAGGCTGACCTCGCGGTGGTAGCGCCTGCAACCGCGAATATCGTTGGAAAATTGGCCGCAGGCGTCGCGGACGATATGCTGACGACCGTTCTCATGGCAGTCCAATGCCCAGTCTTGCTGTGCCCTTCGATGAATGTGAACATGTTCAGAAATCCGATGGTGCAAAGAAATTTACGGATGCTGCGAGACGTGGGCTATCATATCCTGGATCCGGATTCCGGCTTTCTGGCATGCGGATGGACAGGACAAGGCAGGCTGCCTGAGCCTGAGGACATCTGCGAGGCGATCAAGCGCATTCTCAGTCCCAAGGATTTGACGGGCCTCAGCGTGCTCGTGACCGCAGGTCCTACGGAAGAACCCCTGGATCCGGTGCGTTTTATCACCAATAGGTCGTCCGGCAAGATGGGGGTCGCCATAGCGAGGCGCGCTGCGTATCGAGGGGCCAGCGTCGTCTTGGTGGCCGGGCCTCTCAAAGTCGCCCCTCCTGCTGGGGTGAAATTTATTCCTGTGCGAACTGCGCAGGAGATGCTGGAGCAAGTAACGGCCTATTTTCCCTCTGTGGACGTCGTGGTCAAGGCTGCGGCCGTAGCTGACTTTCGCCCGTCGGAGCCTCGGACGTTCAAGGCGCCCAAGGACGAACTCGGCGCCGCACTCCCTCTGACAAAAAATGAGGACATCCTCAAGACCTTGGGGGAAGCCAAAAAGCCGCATCAAGTGGTCATAGGCTTTGCAGCGGAGACGCTCCACGCGGTCGAAAAAGCCCGTGCAAAATTGATGAGCAAGAAGGCTGACATGATGGTGGTCAACGATGTGGGTCGCCCGGGCGCGGGTTTTGACAGCGACACGAACGTAGTCAGCTTCCTTTTCCCGTCGGGAGAGGTCGAACACCATGATATCATGATGAAAGACGCAGTCGCGGACCTTATTTTAGACCGTGCGAAGGCGTTACGCCAGGCCAAGCGAGGTTGAACCTCTTGAACGAGATGGTTTCCCCACGAGGACGAGACTGGTTGCGAGCAGCGAGGAACTACTTGGAATGTACAGTCAGTCTGGGTTTTGACGAGGTTCATCTGCCCCGGGAGAGGGTCGAATCACAGGCCGTGGAATATACTCTGGCGGCTGTGCGTGAGGAGCTTGGGGAATGCACTCGATGTCGTCTTCACACGACGAGAAAAAGCATCGTCTTCGGAGAAGGGGATCCGCATGCGGCCATCATGTTCGTGGGCGAAGGTCCCGGGGCGGACGAGGATCGGCAAGGGCGACCGTTTGTCGGCCGCGCAGGGGCGTTGCTGACCAAAATGATCAATGCCATGGGCCTTGATCGTTCTCAGGTGTATATTGCGAATGTGGTAAAATGCAGGCCGCCGGGGAATCGCGATCCCGAGGCGGAAGAGATTGCAGCGTGCCTGCCTTTCTTGGAACGACAGATCCAATGCGTCAACCCTCAGGTGATCGTTGCGCTGGGGCGTATCGCAACTGGGACGTTGCTCAAGAATAGGGCGTCGCTCACAAAGATTCGGGGTGTCTTGTTCGAGAGAAACGGCGTCAAGGTCATCCCCACGTATCACCCCTCTTTTCTGTTGAGGCAGGAGCGGGAGCGGCGATATAAGGCAGAGGCTTGGGCTGACTTGCAGCAAGTAATGGCGTTGGTGGGATTGGGCGATTCCCCACGGGAGAGCAGACCATGAAACCCTTTTTGAGGATGATGATATGTTGGTTGCTCTTGGCGCTGATGAGCGCCGCGGCGCAAGACGTCGCACTTTGCGCGGGCGCGGACAATGCCACGGCCAGCCCTACGGTTGTCCTGCTTTCGGTGGATGGCACCGTCAATCCCGCGCTGGCCGACTACATCATCAAAGGGATAGAGCAAGCAGAGGAAAAAAACGCGGCGTGTGTGATCATCCGAATGGACACCCCGGGCGGGGTGGTGACCACGACCAAGACCATTATCAAGGCGATGATCAACGCCAAAGTCCCCGTGGTGGTCTATGTGGCGCCCAGCGGGTCGTCGGCGTCTTCGGCAGGGGCGCTCATCACCGTCGCGGCCGATGTGGCGGCCATGGCGCCGGGGACGAACATAGGGGCTGCCCATCCAGTGGCTGGCGGCGGGCAGGAAATCGGCGCGGCCATGTCTGAAAAGATCATCAACGATCTCACCGCGTATATCAGAGGAATTGCCGTACGCAAAGGCCGGAACGCCCAATGGATCGAACAGGCGATCCGAGAGAGCGTGTCTGTCACCGCCCAAGAGGCCCTGAAGCTCGGCGTGATTGAAATAATTGCCGATTCTGTCCCAGACCTTTTGGAAAAACTCGATGGAAGAAAAATAGAGAAAGAGGGCCGCGCGTACACCCTTGCCACGAAGAATGCGCGCATCGAGCGCATCGCGCCCGGGCTGCGCTTCAAAATCCTCGATGTGGTGGCCAACCCCAATATCGCCTATATGCTCATGATGATTGGGGGCATCGGCATCATGATGGAGCTGTATAACCCGGGGATGATCTTTCCAGGGGTTGTCGGCGGGATTTGTCTGCTGCTTTCGTTCTTCGCGCTTCAGGTATTGCCGGTGAATTATGTGGGGATTTTGTTGATCATCTTGGCGGTGATCCTGTTTATTGCGGAACTCAAGGTGGCGTCCTATGGGCTGCTTTCAGTAGGAGGAATCGTCAGCCTGACCTTGGGATCGGTGATGCTTTTTGAATCGGGCGAGGATGCCATGCGGGTGTCGTGGTCTGTTATCATACCAACGGTGGCCACGGTGTCCGCGTTTTTCATCTTTGCCCTCGGACTCGTGGTGAGGGCGTGGATGCGAAAGCCGCTCACTGGTGTACAAGGACTTGTGGGAGAGATAGGGGTGGCGCTCACCGATATAGACAACCGCGGCAAAGTGGCCATCCACGGAGAATATTGGAATGCGCGCGCCGATGTGCGGATCCCCAAAGGGTCGAAGGTCCGCGTCGCGTCCGTTGAAGGGCTGTATATAAAGGTCACGCCGGCTGACATCTAAACCATAAAGGAGACGCGTCATGTATGCTTTAGGAATTATCATATTCTTGATTCTCATCTTCCTGTTTATGGCCATCAAGGTCCTGAACGAATATGAACGGGGCGTCATTTTTCGGTTGGGGCGAGTGATCGACTACAAAGGCCCCGGGCTGATCATTCTCATTCCGGTCATCGACCGTATGGTGCGGGTCAGTCTGCGGACGGTGGCCATGGACGTGCCTTCGCAAGACGTGATCACCAGGGACAACGTGTCGGTAAAGGTCAGCGCGGTGATCTATTTCCGGGTTATGGAGCCCACGAAAGCCGTCATCGAAGTCGAGAACTACCTTTACGCGACATCCCAGTTGGCCCAGACCACCTTGAGAAGTGTGTGCGGACAATCAGAGCTTGACGAACTCCTCGCCGAACGGGAGAAGGTCAACCTCGAGATCCAGGAGATACTCGATCGCCACACCGAGCCTTGGGGGGTCAAGGTCAGCATGGTAGAAGTCAAGCACATCGATCTCCCAAGCGAGATGCAGCGAGCCATAGCCCGCCAGGCTGAGGCCGAACGTGAACGCCGGGCCAAGGTGATCAACGCGGAAGGTGAATACCAGGCCGCCGCGCGGCTGGCTGAAGCCGCCCAGATCATTGCCAAGGAGCCCACGGCCTTGCAGCTCAGATTCCTGCAGACCCTCGTGGAGGTCTCCGCGGAAAAGAACTCCACCACCATTTTCCCCGTGCCGATCGATCTGTTGGAGCCCTTCATCAGGAAGCACAAACAGACTGATTGAGGTCGAAAAGGACGCTCATAGGAGTTTATGGAGACATGCCAGGCATACTCATACGATGGATCCTGATGGCGCTCGCGGTGCTGATAGTAGCGAAGATTGTGCCCGGGGTCAGGGTAGATAGCACAGCATCGGCCCTTTTGGCTGCAGGCGTGCTGGGGATACTCAATGCCTTTGTCCGCCCTGCCCTGATCATCCTCACCTTGCCGCTTACGCTGGTCACCTTGGGCTTCTTCCTCTTGGTAATCAATGCGTTGTTATTCTGGCTTGTGGCGAGCCTAGATTTTGGGCTCCACGTATCCGGATTTTGGTCAGCGTTCTTTGGCGCGCTGCTCTTGAGCATTTTTTCTTGGCTTACCAGCTCGATTGTGAGGGGCGGTGGAGGCGAGAAGACAGTGATCGTGGCGAGCTGGAATCAACCGGTGGAAATGCGCAGAGGTCGTGGCGGCCGCTGGGAGTGACGCCGTGGGAAAAGCGATCGCCGAGGAAAGGCTTGGCTGCTGACGGCCTTTCAGGGCCGTTACCTACGTGCTCATTCTTGGGACTTTTCGTCGCCCTGGAGTCCGCGCAATCGGGTTTCTGGGCGCCTTGGAAAACCGCTGCGACTACCAGATCAGCTGACCCCGGCCATTTCGAACGCGCTCGGCTCGATAGAAGCGAAAGCTATCGACTGAGAAATCTTCCCGGCCTGCGGGTCAAGATTTCTCGCTGCGCTCGAAATGACAGAAAACAAAGTGCGTGAAATCACGCCTTCGTCGGATTCGCGATTGATTCTGAGAACCGCTATGTCTTTTGAAAACACGCGCAAGCCCCGCTCCTGCGGGGCGTCGGACGATAGCCCAGGGCAACGCCCTGGGTACGAGGTTCGCGAAACCTCTGGGGGCCCCGTGGGAACCCCGGCCGTGTCATTTCGAAGGCGGCTGGCTCGAGCCAGCGCTGCGGCGTCGAATTCGTGACCGTTTTCGAGAACCGCCGCACATAAGGCGTTGACGGCGCCCCCCGGGGCGTCGCCGTTATTTTGATTATCCTCGAGTCGTATGTGACAATCACCACAGGATTAGAAAGCGTACTGGAAGAGCCTGGGATTCTGCGTTCCCGCGGACGTCTGGGGCTGCTGTACAACCAGGCTTCGGTCGACAAGAACTTCCAGAGCGCGGCTGAACTCCTCGCTGACGCCTTTCCCGGACAGGTACACATATTGTTTGGGCCTCAACATGGGGTGTACTGCACCGAACAAGACAACATGCGCGAGACGGCGCATGCCATCCATCCCAGACTGGGACTGCCCATCGTGAGTCTTTACTCGGACGACAGGAGACCTTCCCGCGCGGTTATCGAGCCGCTGGACGCCGTGGTGGTGGACCTGCAGGACGTGGGGACGAGGGTGTACACCTTTGCCACCACTGCGGTGTATGTCATGCAGGCGTGCGCCGAGTTGGACAAGGAAGTTATCGTGCTCGACAGGCCCAATCCCATCAACGGAGTGGACGTGGAGGGCAACATTTCTCGGGCTGATTTCGCATCCTTTGTGGCCCCCTACCCTCTTCCCATGCGCCATGGGATGACCATGGGCGAGCTCATGCACTACTACAACGAAGCGCATGGGATAGGATGCAAGCTCACCGTGGTACCGATGAGGGGGTGGGAGCGTTGGATGTGGTTTAAAGACACGGGGCTGCCGTGGGTTTTGCCTTCCCCAAATATGCCGACCTTTGACACAGCGGTTGTGTATCCGGGACAGGTGATCATCGAAGGGACCAACTTGTCAGAAGGCCGCGGGACTACCAAGCCGTTTGAGTTTGTGGGCGCGCCCTATGTCGATCCTGAGCGAGTTCTCTCTGCAATCGATCCGGCGGCCATTGCCGGAGTCCGTCTGCGCTCCATCGAATTTCGACCTACATTTCATAAATGGAACGATTGCATCTGCAAAGGCTTCCAATTTCATGTGGTGGAGCCCGCGTTGTTTAGGCCGGTGCGGACGTCCCTCGCTCTAGTCTCGGCCATTATGAAGACTCATCCGGCGGATTTCTCATGGGCGAGTCCACCGTACGAATACGTGTTCGACAAGTTGCCCATTGACGTGATAATGGGAGACGACTCGGTAAGGGAATATCTGCAAAGCGGCCGTCCTGTGGCCGAACTGGAAGATCAGTGGCGCGAGGAACTGCGGCGTTTCGATGCAGCCAGGAGGCCTTTTCTCTTGTATTCCTGACAGCCCCTCGTGGACTGACGGGATGGTTGAGGCCCCTGCCGGGTTGAAACGAGGCGTAAGAAGATGTATGTCCTTTCCAGACCTCGAAGCGGCCGAATCGTTGACCTGTCACGGAGGAACAATTTATGAGGTTCACTCAGTGTCTGGTAGGAGTTTTGGTGGTCTTGAACGTCGCGTTGCACAATCCCGCGGCGTTTGGAGGGCCATTGGATGATGATCTTTTGGATGCGGTGCGATCCGGAGACATCAAAAAGGTGGAAGAACTACTGAGCAAGGGCGCGAATGTGAACGCCAAGGACTCGTCAGGTTTCACTGCCCTTATGGAGGCGGCGGTGGAAGGCGGCCTGGACATGGTCAAGCTGCTCATCGCCAAGGGAGCTGATGTCAACGCCCAGAACGAGGATGGCGATACTGCGCTCATCGGTGCCTCGTTCGCCGGCCACACCGACCTCGTCAAACTGCTTTTGGAAAAAGGCGCGAATGTGAATATCGTGAATAAGGACGGCGTCTCCGCGCTCTTTGGCGCCGCGTTTGAAGGGCGTCCTGATGTGGTGAAGTTATTGATCGGCAAAGGGGCTTCGGTCAACGCGAGGGAAAAGCGAAACGGCGCCACTCCGTTGATCGTGGCAGCGTTCGAAGGCCACGAGGAGGTGGTGAGAATTCTTCTGGACGCGGGCGCTGACGTGAACGCCAAGGATGCGGAAGGTAACAGCGCGTTGAGCCTGGCGACCACCAGAGGCCATCAAGACGTCATCAAGCTCCTCAAAGCGAGGGGCGCGAAGTAGCGTTTCTCGCGGCGCCTATCAATCTCCAAAAAAGAATCCGCAGCGGCTGCCCTGTCTAGGAGCAGCCGTTGCGTGACAAACTACACTTCACTCAGGGGTCTCGGGTATGACAATCGGTTACGCGGGCTTCTTGGTGGTCTTTGACTTTTGATGATTCTTTTTCTTGGAGTTTGACGCGCTGTGGGACGACTTGTGCGTCTTGGTCTTGTGGTAGCTGCTCTTCGCTGCCGAACTGTTCTTTTTCACCGTTTTACTCTTGGACGACGTCGTGGGTTTCTTGGCCACCGTCCCTGATTTCGAATTGGAATTGGTCTTGTAAGACGCCTTCAACACGCTGGCAAGGTTTTCGTAAGGTTTTAGGTTGGGTTGTTTGAAATTGTTCGAGCCGTCGCTTCCGTCTTTGGCAAGAGCCGCGGACGCGCCGCCCAAGAACGCTACAGCGAGCACACCGCAAAAAAGCGCAAGAATAAGATATCTTGGCATCGCTTTACCTCTCAGCAGTGATAAAAATTTAGCTAATTATATATGATCAGAAGAAATAAGTCAATTACGGAGTCTCATCGGCAGCGTGGCTCAGTTGCGGCTAAAAGAGGCTTTGCCCTACTTCCAGAAGCCTTGGCAAGGACAATAGGATTGCCATGACGATAATGGCAACTACGGAGACGATCACGAGGAAGTCTGGCAAGACGGAGAAGACCGCTTCCCCTTTGTTGATGTGGCGCCGCACCCTCAAGAATCGAAGTCCGGACACAATAATGGTCAGTCCCGCCAGCACAAAACAGAGGAAGCTGAGTTTGATCATACCGGGATGAGGCGATGATTCGCAGACTTGACCTTCCAATCGCAAGAGGTGCTGGAGAAAGATATCGAAGCGCTCGATGACGAATCCAAAGGCCAAGAGGGAAATGCTGGTGCGGGACCATGCCAGGAACGTCCTTTCGTTGGCCATGTGGCTACGTTGCCAGGCCAAGAAGACGCGGTCGTCTGACATGATGTCCGGGGGGCGCGCGGTCAGACTCTTTTCGCCCATTTCTTCGGTCATTCACACAGCTCCGCCTCATTTGCCGTTGCGCAGGTGTTCAGCCGCTTGCGCGTACCGAGTGAAGATCATCCCCTTGACGAATATGTCGAGGCTAACTGCCTGAAATCCCCTCTGAAAAGCTGGTAAGAATCCCCAGTGGTTACTTTTTTTCTTTTTTCTCTTTCTTCGGCGCGGCTTTGCTCTTCGCGGGCGCTGCTGCCTTGCAAGGAGGCGGGCACACGTACACCGGACCGCATACGGGGGCGCAGCATCCTGCGCCAACGATTACGGGCGCCATGGGAATGCGAAAATATTGGGCGGACGCCGTGCTGGCAAACATCGACCCGGCCACACCAATAGCTACAACGACTGCAACGATCAGCAAGATCTTCTTCATTTTCCTTTCCTCCAAAAGACTGAACTCTTCGTCAAGGGGATGATCGTGGGTATTTCCTACCATAACAGTTTGGCAGATGTCTAGTATTCAATAAAGGGATTGCGACACAATTGGTAGAACAGGGCTGACGCAGCGGCCCTTTTATGTGGCAGGGTTGGCAGCGGAATTATTTGAGTATAATATAGCGCTGCTCGGAGACCTGGTGACTATTGATTGGCGCCGGTCGATAGGGTTGCGGAGGATTCATTTTGATAATAGTTACGGGCGGCGCGGGATTCATTGGGAGCAATATCGTGAAGGGCCTGAACGAGGCAGGCGAGACGGACATCCTGATCGTGGATCGGCTGGGGACAGGCAACAAATGGAAGAACCTCCTAGGGTTGCAATTCTCCGACTACGAACACAAGGACAATTTTCTCAGGAAACTCGATCAAGGCGTTTTCGACCATGGGGTGTGGGCCGTGTTTCATCTCGGAGCATGCAGCTCGACCATGGAGAAGGACGCCGACTACCTGATGGCGAACAACTTCCGTTTTTCCACCAGCCTTGCCATGCGCTTTGCCGCGAAGAAAGGCGTGCGCTTCATCTATGCATCCAGCGCGGCGACGTACGGCGACGGTTCCCGCGGCTATGCGGACTCGGAAGAAGGACTCCCGTCGCTGCGGCCCCTCAATATGTACGGCTATTCGAAACATCTTTTCGATGTATGGTCATTGAAGTCCGGTTTTCTGAAGCACGCGGTGGGGCTGAAGTTTTTCAATGTGTTCGGTCCCAACGAGTACCATAAGGGCGATATGAGGAGCGTGGCCATACGGGCGTATATCCAGGCCAGGCGCAGCGGAAAGATCAGGCTCTTCAAGTCATACCGCCCTGCATACCGAGACGGCGAACAATGCAGGGATTTTATTTACGTAAAGGACGCCGTGAGGATCGCGCTCCATTTCCTGGAACGACCTGACATCAATGGCATCTTCAACGCAGGCACGGGGAAGCCCAGGACCTTCAATGACCTTGCCCACGCAGTCTTCGCCGCGATCGGGGTTCCACCGTCGATCGAGTACATCGATATGCCGGAAGGCTTGGAAAAGCGGTATCAGTACCATACGTGCGCGGACACGAAGAAACTGCGCAGCGCCGGCTTCAACGCGGATTTTCTCTCGCTCGAGGATGCGGTCAAGGATTACGTGGTGAACTATTTGGATCGCCATTTTTCTGAAAGCGGAGAGGATGAGGGATTCTGAGGTCGCCGGACCGCGGCGGCGAGCGCCCCATGTCATTGCGAAAGGCTGGCCCCGAACGAAGACAGACGCGCCCCGGCTGTCATTTTACCTGAAAATACCCCGTCGGATCCGCCCGGAGATTTTCAGGTAAAAGCTATCGTGGCTTTCGATGACCGCGTTCCCAGGGCGTTGCCCTGGGCTACTGTATTGCGCCCCGCAGGAGCGGGGCTAAAGCCCCCTCTAGCGATGCCTGCCTAGTCTTGAGGTTCGTCGATGCGCCGGTCATTTCGAGTATTCCCCTCTCTGTCATTTACGTGAAAATGCCTTCGTTCTCTTTGGAACGGTATTTTCATCTCCCGTTGCGACCCCTTGTCATGGGGGTTCGAAGGAGCCTTGCGACTGAGAAATCTTCGCCTTCGGCTCAAGATTTCTCGCTGCGCTCGAAATGACAGGAAGGGGGACGCGAAACGACAAAAAGGGGACTCGAAAGGACAGCCAGAAGCGGTGCGGAATGACAGCAACGGGGGTCGGGATGACAAAAAGGGGACTCGAAAGGACAGGAGAGAAGGCGCCAGACAGACGGCAGCGTCCTAAGAATGCTAATCCCTTCAGAGAACGAGGCGACGCGCCTATTCGTTGAGTCCACGCACCAGCGAGAGTTGATCGCGGCGCCCTATCATCACTAGGAT
>JBMFOE010000009.1:86307-97158 GCA_049969795.1 Desulfomonilaceae bacterium | reverse complement strand
TCTCATTCTAAGACTCCCGTCGGGCAACCAACAACTTTTTTCATCCATTTGTGTCCATCTGGAGCTGAAACATTATATACTGATATACCACTTCTTGAAACTTGCGTCGGAATGAGGCGCGCCGCGGCGTGAATATGATGACTTTCAAAGTCGCGTCACCACGCCTGACATGTCATGCCGGCCTTGATCCGGCATCCGGGAAACTCGTCATGGATTCCCACTTCCGTGGGAATGGCATGCAGCGAGTGAACAGCGCAATTCGCGATTATTTTCGAGAACCGCTGTAACAGAGCGGAGGCCGGGTCAATGTTGCGGCGTGCGACGATCATTAGGCAACAAGGAAAGGCGCCTGCCGCGGCGCCTTGGGACCTTTCGCAAAATTCAGCATGAGATGGCTTCGCTTCGCTCGCAATGACACGCCAATAGCCCTTTTGTCATTGCGAGGAACCGAAAGCGATGGAGCGGTCTCAGCGCGTATCAATGGAGTAAAGAGGCGGCTACCGAATTGGAGGTCGTTTTCGAGACCGGCTTTACTCGCTGGATCATTTCTTGATCCATTGGACTACTTCAGATTCTTTGGGGACCTTTCCTGCCACCTTCACTTCTCCGTCGATAACAAGCGCCGGCGTCATAAACACCCCGTAGTTTCCGAATACATTGATATCTTCTACCTTCACGATTTCAGCGTCAGCGCCCTGTTTTTTCACGACGTCTTTTACGAGCTCATAGAGCTTGTTGCACTTCGCGCAGCCCACTCCGAGGATTTCTATTTTCATCGTCTCTCCTTTCTTGTTCAGCGCCTCCTTCTGCGAGAAAGAGGCGCGGTTTTATCGTCAACTGCATGAAAAGGTTTTCAGGGGTCTCAGCCGGCGATGGCGCCAAAGACCAGTCCCCCTATGGTGGAAAACACGCACACTAACACGATGAACACGAAAGTCTTTCTGAAGCCCATGACGCTGTTGATGACGAGCATGCTTGGCAAAGAAAGCGCCGGGCCCGCCAACAAGAGCGCGAGGGCCGGCCCTTTGCCCATACCGCTGCCTACCAAGCCCTGCACGATGGGCACTTCTGTCAGCGTCGCAAAATACATGAACGCGCCGGACACCGAGGCCAACACATTGGCCGCCAATGAGTTCCCGCCTAGGGCCCATGAGATCCATTCGTTGGGAATCAAGCCTTCTTTGCCGGGCCGACCCAACAGCAGCCCCGCGACCAACACGCCCGCGAGCAGTAGGGGCATAATCTGCTTGGCAAAACCCCACGATTCGTTAAACCAGTCCTGCGCCTCTCCCTCAGCCGTCGTTGTCATAACGCTCAACGCAATGACGCCCACCGTGAAAGGAACCAGCGGCTCGCCCGGAAACACGTACGCAGAAGCCGCAACTGCCGCCGCGCCGAGCAGCATTTTCCGGAGGGAAATCCCGAACCACAGGACGAGCGAGGCCGCGAACCCAACGCCGAGAAGAGCCGTAATGACCCATTTTGACGAATAGATCGCATACCACGCACCTGTTGTCACATCGGGTTTGCCCCAGTTGGCGAACACGAGCACGCCGATCATAAAGGCAAAATAGATGCTGGTCTGCCACAACGGCTTTGGCTCCTGATTCATTCCTGCCATGGCGGCAAGAGTCGCCTTGGTGCGCTCTTCTTCTTCTTTGCGGAAGATGAAATGCATGAGAAGCCCCACGAGAACACTCATGGACACTGCGCCCACAGCCCGGGCAATCCCCATCTCGACGCCCAGAATTCTCGCAGTCAATATGATGGCGAGTACATTGATTGCGGGGCCAGAATAAAGAAACGCCGTGGCAGGTCCCAGTCCCGCACCCCGTGTCCAAATCCCGGCAAACAACGGGAGCACCGTGCATGAACATACCGCCAACACCGTGCCGGACACTGAGGCGACGGGAAACGAAATCCACTTAGAGGCCGTAGGACCGAGATACTTCATCACCCCTTCTTGACTCACGAATACCGCAATTGCGCCTGCTATGAAAAAAGCCGGGACCAGGCAGAGCAGCACATGTTCTTGCGCATACCACTTCACCAGCTCAAAAGACTCTGTCACCGCGTTGTCAAAGCGGGGATGGCCGACGGGCAGATAATAGCAGATAAGGAAGCCGCCTGTGATGAGCGCCAACGCCTTCCATTGATCCCGCCAGTATGAGATGAACACGCTTTCCCTCACTCGTTCGAGCCAAGAGGCTGAACCCCCAGGCATGTCGGCATGGGTTTCCAGGCCGGCTAAAACCGTTGAATGATCCTTTTCCATCGCTTTCTCCTTCCGAATATAGGATCAGTTATGTTGCGCCGCGCAGCATTATTCGCTGTGGTGAATTCTGCTGCGGTTTGTTTTCGAAGTGCGTTAGTTTGAGCGCGATCTTCTTGTTTCATTTTTTTACGAAACAAGCAACTATTCGATTGGCACCGTGTTCCCAGCGGAAGCTAAGGCCTTCCGCTTCCGACGCTCACGCTACCATGATCGATCGCTGCTCCTCGAGGCGTTGGATGACAACCCCTTCGATGCAACGGGAAAAGTCCTGGCAACAGCACATGGTGACGCGGTAAAGGATGTTGAGACCATCGCGTCGGTCGGCAACCACCCCTGCCTTTTTCAGTATTGCCAGGTGCTTGGACACGTTGGACATGCCAGTGCCCACATGATCGACTATTTCACACACGCATTTTTCTCCATCGCCGAGGAACTCTACCACGCCAAGTCGTATGGGGTGTCCAAGGGCTTTGAAGACCTCTGCTTTGAGGCGCAGCCTTTCCATTTCAGCTTTTTCCATGATTGGCCTCCAGTTTACCAACTGATAAAATAATAAAGTGCCACGCGGCCCCTGTCAATACCCCCGCCACATAATGTCATCACGCGCAACCGGACTGCGCCATATACTCCTTCTCCAAACTTCTGTCGGAATAACGCGCGCCGCAGCGTAAAAATGATGAGTTTCAAAGTGTGCGTGAAGGCTCCTGACTTGTCATGCGCGACTCGATCGGGGTCCATGGCGTTGTCATCCCCGACCTGATCGCGGATCCATCTTACTGGCTTCCCACTTCCGTGGGAATGACATGCACTGGGACAGCAGCGCAATTCGCGATTACTTTGGACAATGGCTATAGCGCAGCCGTTGCGTATGCTGGTCACAGAAAATTCCCTTGGAATGGGGCCGCATCAGGTAGTTTGTCAGCGCTTTCGACGACCGCGTCAACAACCAGGACAAGTCTTTTTTTGTCTTTCAGAAAGAGCTAGACGCCAACAAAACGACAGACGGCGACTGAGAATTCTGTGTTTTTGGGTCAAGATTTCTCGCTTCGCTCGAAGTCCCATGACAAGGGGTTTCGCAACGGGAGATAAAAATACCGGTCTGAAGGAGGCCTGTAGCATTTTCAGCTAAAATGACATCGAGTGAGGCGGTCGAAATGACGGCCGCGTATGTGAATTCGTGATTCATTTTGAGAAGTGGTATAGGCGTCTCCTCACGCCCAATCTCGCTTGCCCGAAAACTTCTTGCGGTGAATTCTACGGGAAGCATCAAAACTCTTCTCGTAACGAATCTGCCAAGACGCCCTTGTCGAGGAATAGGATCCTTTGCGCTCGCTTTGCTGCGCGGGGGTCGTGGGTAACCATCAAGATGGTCTTTTGGAAATCTGTGTTGAGCTGTGCAAGCAGGCTGAGGATTTCGTGCGCGCTGACCTTGTCGAGGTCTCCGGTGGGTTCATCCGCGACCAGGATTAATGGGTCGGCGACGATAGCCCGGGCAATGGCCACTTTCTGCTGCTGCCCGCCTGACAACTGGCCCGGGTAATGGTCCATCCTGTCGGCCAGTCCCACCGCCTGAAGGGCCGCAACTGCGTGTTCTCTCCGATCCGCTCGCGAGAGAGATGTCAAAAGAAGAGGAAGCTCAACATTCTCCAACGCGTTCAGCACGGGAATGAGATTGTAGAACTGAAAAATGAAGCCTACGTGGTTTGCGCGCCACGCGCTGAGCTGCGATTCGCTCAAGGCGGCTATGTCTGTTCCTCCCACCAAGAGCTTTCCAGTATCGGGTCTATCAATACCGGCAACGAGGTTGAGAACGGTCGTTTTGCCGGAACCGGACGGTCCCATGAGCGCGACAAACTCTCCCTCAAGGATGTCGAGAGAGATATCCCGCAAAACCTCGATAAGCTGCGTCCCACGACGATATGATTTGGATACGCTTTCGAGCCGTACGATGGGTTGGGCATAATCTAACATTGAACGCGGCTCGCGGTTGCGCCCCTTGTCGAAGGCTTTTTCGGAATGAGGTTCACGCTGCACATCATGCCCCCCGCGTTGTCTCATGGATAAAGGCGTGATTCATCGTTGCCGTCACAGAAGGCTCATTGCGATATCTGGAGCCGACGCCCGTCCGTAACCTTGTCCATGGGTTGGGTTATGACAAGATCGCCTTCTTTGAGCCCAGAAACTATTTCCACGAAATCTCCCCACTGCCTTCCCGTTTGCACGGCGACAAGATGAGCCCTTGCATCGTTTACGAGGAAAACCGCCTGACCGCCGCGACGAGAGACGAGGGCTTTCACGGGGATGGTGAGCGCCGGGGCGCGCTCGTCTTCTCGCAGGCCGCGGCTCAAGAACGCAGCCTTTGCACTCATTTCCGGCAGGATTCTCGGATCCGACACATCAAATTTGATCTTGGTAAGCACCGTCGCCTTTGATCTATCAGCGGTGGGGACAATGGTATGGACGGTCCCCGTGAAGCGTTCGTTGGGCAGGGCGTCGAGACGGATTTCCACTGGGCCGCCCAGCTTGACCTTTTCCAGACTCGCCTCTGACACATCCACTTCGACCATAAGCGAACCGAGGTCAGCCATGGAGGCTACGGCCGCCTTGGCGTTGGTCGCCGCGCCGAACGGGGCCACTATCTCGCCTTCATCGGCATTCTTGGTGAGGATCACGCCATCGAAGGGCGCTCGTATGTAGGAATATTCGAGGTTGACTTCTGCCAGTTTGAGGGAAGCCTCAGCCCTAGCTATGGCAAATCGAGCCTGAGTTTCTCCTGCCACGGCTTTCTTGTACCGCGCTTCTGCGGCGTCAAACGCCTGTTCGGAGACTGCGCCAGCCTCTTTCAGCGCCTTCTGTCTATTGTAATTGAGCGTGGCGTCTGCAAGTTCCGCTTCGGCATTGTTCAGGAGCGCGCGGGCAACCCGAAGACTTGCCTGCGCTTCCTCCAGCGACGCAAGCAAGTCCTCGTTTTCCAGTTGGGCCAACACGTCTCCCTTTTTCACGACCTTGCCTTCTTCGATGAAGAGTTTGTGGATCCGACCTGTTGCTTTGGACGAGACAGCGGCCTTGCGTTGCGCCACCACGTATCCGCTGGCGTTCAGTTCAGTGAGGGCGCGCGAGGGCAAGGTGAAGGCCGCCTTTGCTACCGATACGGGGAGAGCTGGGCGCAGTCTGCCGGTCGATCCTAATATCGCCAGGACAACGCACAGGGCGACCGCGCCGGCTATCATCCAGGTCAGGCGTTTTCTCCCTGGAAACCAAGAAGACGCGGTTCGCTCTTTTGAACCAATTCTCAGTCTGTTCAGGTCTTCTTGGGACATCCTCGATGCCTTCCGAGGGGATAAGGACTCACAAAGGCCGTCACCTTTCTCCGCGCCGCGTCTGTATTCCGGCGGCGCCCTTTGCACGGCTGCGCAGCGTTTACTCTACGGCTCTCGTATCGAGCTTGGCGTGACAAATCGAAACCTGCGGCGGTAATACCGCGCTCCATCCAGATACCGCAATTCATCTCAAAGGTCTTGCTGAAGAACCTTTCAGAGCATTTCTTGCCGCCGACCGTTCGAGTGTACTCGACTATAACACAACAATCTTACAGCCGGCAAAGGCAGCGTATAACCGTTTCACCGGGCAGGGGGCGTCTCGCAAGGGGAATCATTTTCGTCGTGCGCGTCACAATGAACATTCCGATGACCCTTGTTTCGTGGTATCATTCTCGAGGCGCGGAACAGCGTCGAGATGCGTTCAATCCGGGGGCTGTTGGTTAGATGAGTTCTTCTTCCAGGCCGAGATGCGATGCAATGATTCGTGGCAAGACATTAGACCCTCACAAACCGACCGCACGGGGAAGGTTTTCGATCCGATTCCTGCCGAGGCTTGTACTCACTGCCCTTGCGCTGACGATACTTACCTTGGTGTTGGCCCCTCCCCTCATCATAAGTTCTTTTTTGACCTCTTCCGGCATGCCCGCGTTTCGCATCACCCAGTGGTGGGCGTATGGGGTCTCTCGCTGCATGGGATTGAGGTTTTCCATACGCGGCAAAGAAAAGATCGTTCCCGGGGTTTCCTACATCATCACCCCGAACCATCAGGGCAACGCTGATATCCTTGCGTTCTTGAGGACTTTTCCGATCCCGTTCCGCTGGGTGTTAAAAAAAGAGCTGCTCAAGATACCAGTTTTTGGCCCTGCCCTGGGGCGCACAGGAGCCATCGCCATCGACCGCTCCGATCCCAAAAAAGCCATTCAGAGCCTCGAAGAAGGCAAGAAAAAACTCGCAGATGGTTGGTCTGTATTGATCTATCCGGAAGGTACCCGCGGGTCGGATGAACAGTTGCAGCCTTTTAAGAAGGGGGCGTTCATGATGGCCGTGCAAACGGGCATACCCATACTGCCAGTGACCTGCAACGGCGCATTCCGGGTTCTCCCCAAGAAAACGATCTTTTTCAAACCGGGTCATATCGAGGTCGTTATCGGTGACCCCATCGAGACAAAGGGCCTCACGATCAAGGACGTGCCCGCGCTTATGGAACGAACGCGCCAGGCTATTCTTCACAACCTCGATACGGACTTTGATCCCTTTGCGGGGCGGCGCTAGAGCCAGGCGGCGTTTTGCTTCCTTGAATCAATCCATTGCGACGACATCTTCAAAGGGTTCCCTGCCATGCTTTCTCACAAAGCTCTCGAAGGCTAATTTGTACGCCGCTTCAGGGGTGGAAACATTCTTTTTCGATTTCAGTTCCCTTTCCAGGGCCTGTTTTGCCTGAGCCAGACGAGCTGCGTCGCCGTCGCGGGCTGTCTGGTCCACCCATTCAAGGGCTTTCAGAATATCGGATTTGTTCATAGTCCATCCTCCTGAAAAGCTTTTCAGACCCTCGGCAAAATTGTAGTCGGAGAAGCGGCTGTGGTCAAGCGCCGAAAAAAGGCTGTCCGCAGGAGGTCTTTCCCATGGAAATTCAGAGATCCAAATTCCCATATCTTCACCTGACGTCTGCACGTCTCGTCTCAATAAGTAGTGATATTATGCTGTTATGGTTTTGCTTGGCGCTACATCACAGCGCCACAGAACTTTCGAGAAGCGCTATAGTCGATTTTTTTTGACGATGTGAACAGCATGGATGCCTCAAAAAAGGCGACAGAGCTTTTCATGCAGGGCCTGTTGGCGGTCATCGATACACTGACGTGCATCAGGCTGGGACGGTCATAATGCGCATCACACAGACGGCCTGGATGCCGTGAGAAATTTCTGGACTCGGCCAGAAGGTTTTCCCTCCTACGCGTCTTCAAGAAGACTTGTTGCGCGGCGGGCTTACCACCGCCTCGCCGTCCAATATGAGCGTCTCGTCTTGATTCGTGCACCAGGTCCGCAATCGGACCCTATTGCTCTCCGGTATTATTTCCACGACTTGTACATGCGCTGTGATCGTATCGCCAATCCTTGCAGGGGCCAAAAAATTGATCTCCTGCCGAAGGTAGATGGTTCCGGGGCCGGGAAGCTGGTTGGCCAGCGCCGCCGAGATGAGGCCAGCAGTAAGCAGTCCATGGGCAATCCTCGTCTTGAAAAAGGTCCTCTGGGCGTAGGGTTCATTAATGTGCGCCGGGTTGAAATCCCCGACAATTCCGGCGTAGAGGTAAATGTCGCTCTCAGTAAGCGTCTTAGAAAACTTCGCTGCGTCTCCCACTCGAATTTGGTCAACCGTGCTGCCTATCATTTCCAATCCTCCGAAACACAAATGCCTAGGTCGATGCTACGACATTCTGTCGGAACTGCCAATGCGTCTTCAGCAAGCTTTGCGGCCAGTAGCAATACTGGCTCGTGGGTGTTCGCAGGAAAGCCTGGTAAAAAAGTACTATTGAATCGCCATATATTTGCTCTAAGATCGTGTCGTGGAAACCAAACGATTTTCAAGGAGAGACTCTCATGGCTTACCAAACCGTCATTGCCGAGGGACTAGACGCGCATGTGGGGTGCATCACGCTGAACCGACCGGATCATTTGAACACGTTTAGCACCCAGATGGCTCAGGAATTGGACCACGCATTATTGGCCTTTGACGCCGACCCCGGGATCCGGGCAATCCTTATCAAGGGCGCGGGCCGAGGTTTGAGCGCGGGCATCGATGTGAACGAGATGTTCGGCAAGGCGCCTTCAGAATACCGAGATTGGGTGCACCTCATGGAGAAGCCATTGATCACGCTCACCGAATTGCGTAAACCCGTGGTGGTTCAGGTGCATGGGTTCGCAGTGGCCAATGGAACGGGTTTAGTGGCGGCGGCAGACCTGGCTGTGGCGTCTGATGACGCCCGTTTTGGTTTGACAGCCATCAAGATTGGACTTTCGTGTCTGGGGCCAGTGATCCCTGTGATGCGTCTTGTGGGGAGAAAAAAGGCTTTGGAATTACTTCTCGGAGGCGAATTGATAGGCGCTCAGGAGGCCTTGCGCCTTGGCATCGTCAACAAGGTCGTCCCTCTGAAGGAATTGGACGAGGAAGCCTGGCGCATGGTCCAAGGGCTTGCAAGCAAGAGTCCCCTAGCCGTTCAAATCAGCAAGCAGGCGTTTTATACTGCAGCGGAAATGGACTATCGGCAAGCCTTTGATTTTATGAACGAGGCTTTTGCGCGCCTCTGCTCCACTGAAGACGCCCACGAGGGCGTGAAGGCGTTCCTGGAAAAACGGCAACCGACATGGAAAGGGCGTTGACAGCAGCGGCGATAAAAGCTAGGCGGAATTACGCATCGGCCTTCAAGAGCCAGCGCGGCGCTGAGGGCAACGAAGAGCGTGAGAGCCGGCGGAGCCGGGTTGGAGGGGCCGTAGTCTTTCACAAAGTGTGTTATGAAGCTGCTTCGTTGCGCTCGTAAAAGCGCGTCAATGGCCTTCACCTTTTTGCGAAAAGTCAAACGCGACGAAGCAATGTCAGCTTACATCAATCGAGGAGAAGAGCCGCTGCGAATGCGCGGCTTTTTTTGAGAACTGTTTAACGCGATGGCATTCTTCAAAGGGACGACACTCGTGACAGTCGCTATAAAGCGTCCGTTTGGCGCATCGGCAATAGACCGTCGCAGACCGCTGTGGGCCTCTCAAGGCAGGGGTGCGGCACCGGCGAGCAGGTTTCTTTACGCACCGAGAAAGTCGGTTGACGCATTCTCCTGGTCACCACGGTTATTGGGCATGGCATGGCGCTGACGTTTTTTGCCAAGGGGCTCTTGGTAGGCTTTATACTTGCCATACCGGTTGGCCCAATTGGACTTCTCTGTATTACTCGGTCCTTAGCAAGAGGGCGCATTTCGGGCATATTCTCTGGTCTTGGAGCAGCCACCGCGGACGCTGTGTACGCGTTTGTCGCCGGATTCGGCGTCACCTACATTTCCAGCTTCTTGATGAGCCACCAGGTGTTGTTGAGACTTGCTGGCGGCGCGGTTTTGGTATTGGTGGGGTTGCATATTGCGTTGACCAAGCCGCCTAGTCGAACTAAAGGATTGAGCGACAAGGGGCTTTTAGGTGACTACGTCTCTGTGTTCTTTCTCACCCTTACCAATCCCCTGACTATGCTAGCATTTGCAGCCGCTTTTGCCACGTTAGGCATGGAACAGACCCCGGTTACGCGCCTCGTCCCATTTTTTCTCGTCCCGGGGGTGTTCACTGGCTCAGCGCTTTGGTGGCTGTTGTTGAGCGTGACCGTGGGATGGTGTCGCAAAAAGATCACGCCAAGGAGGCTGCGACTCATCAATGAGGTCTCAGGCGGCGCCATAGCCTTGTTTGGTTTGGCGGTATTCCTGACCGCGGCAATGATTATTCTTTCGTGACGCCTGTGGATGAGAGTACTTTGAGATTTTGCCTATACACCTCCAGATCGCGCTCCGAAAAAAGGACAAAAATGACCTTTTCAATTGCAGGGAATCGCTGAAGCTGTTCCATGGTTGTCTGGATGGCTATTTTGGACGCTTCTTCAATGGGGTACCCATACGCGCCCGTGCTGATAGACGGAAACGCAATGGATCGCAGGTTGTTTTCGTGCGCGACTTCAAAACATCGAATATAGCACCTCCTAAGGAGTTGCGCCTCTCCCGATGCGCCGCCCCGATAGACCGGGCCTACCGTATGAATGACATGCCGCGCCTTGAGCTTATACCCCTTGGTGATCTTTGCATCGCCGGTATCGCACCCGCCCAGGGTGCGGCATTCAGCGAGCAATTCTGGACCGGCGGCGCGGTGAATCGCGCCGTCAACGCCTCCGCCGCCGAGGAGCGACCGATTTGCCGCATTGACAATGGCGTCTGCGTCCACCTTGGTGATGTCTCCCTGCATGAGTTCTATCTTTTCCTTCATGATTATCCTCCTTTCGTCAAAGTTGCGACATGGAGAAATCGCGTCAATCAGGTAGAACTATCGCCAACTTCAGGCGCTAGAATGTAATTTAATCCAAAGCTTACAGCGCTTCTTGAAACTTCTGTCGGAATGAGGAGCGCCGCGGCGTGACTATGATGACTTTCATAGTCTGCCTCACCCTGGAGACATAATCAATGAGTACCATCTCGGTGCCTGATATGTCAGGCCGGACTCGATCCGGCGTCCAGGAAACTC
>JBMFOE010000009.1:0-86208 GCA_049969795.1 Desulfomonilaceae bacterium | reverse complement strand
GCGTATCCTTTTCAGAGCGGCCTGCGCGGCTGTCATTCCGAATAAATTTCTCGTTTGTTCTCGATTTGATCGATGCAATAAAGCACCTTAAAACGGGAGCGGAGCGCCTGTTTCATTTCTTGCAGAGATCCTCTATCAACGTTGAAAAGCCTTATGTACAAATAGCGGTAACCTTGGGGCGCGCGATCATAGGACGTGAGGATACTGACCAGCCTCGCGCCGTAGCTCCTCACCACATCGGTCACTTCTTTGATGGAACCGGGCCGGTCCTCGATAAGAAACCCAAACATAAAGCCCTTGTTCGTCGAGCCGCTCAAAGACAAGAGGGCCTTGAACACATCGCTCTTGGTGATAATGCCCACGAGCTGCCCCTCTTTGGATATCACCGGTACGCCGGAGATCCTGCGTTCCAAGAGGATAGCCGCGGTTTCCTCAAGGGTAAAATCCGGAGGCACGGTGATTGGATGCGGACTCATGACCGCGCCGACCTCAAGGCGCGCCAATTGGTAGAGCGCTTGTTGTATATCGAGAAGCGTTGCGCTGGACGGCGAGGCTCTCTTCACATCCCGATCGGTGAGTACGCCTACCAAGCGCCCTTCTTCCAATACCGGCAGCATGCTGACCTGGTTGTCTATCATGGTGTTGATCGCATGCTGTAGGCTGTCGCTTACATTCACTGTCACTACATTTTTTGTCATCCAATCTTTGACCAACATCGCCCCTCCTTTATGACCTTGCGAAGAGAGAAGGCGGCCGGACAGACTTTACTTCCCGGCCTTGGTATGCTCGATTCTCGCCCAGAGTCATCGTCGCTTTTCGCAGCGTTGGCCTCATTCCTGCCTTGTCGCCGCGCCCAATGCGCAGCGACGTCACAGTTTCCGCGGCGTAGGCGTCACGCAGGCTGCAACGATTGACCGATGGCATTACCCTAAAAAGCCCTTCTCAATTAAATAAGCCTTTATAGTGTGCACGCATTCTTCAACGGTTTGCTCAGCCGTGCGCAGGCTGATCTCCGCATTCGTCGGAGCCTCATAAGGCGAGGTAATTCCCGTGAAATGGGGGATCTCGCCGGATCGAGCTCGCTTATAGAGGTTTTTTGGATCGCGCTTCTCGCACACCGCCAAGGGAGCGTCGAGAAAAACCTCAATGAATCTGTGCGGACCAGCACATGCCCGTGCAGTTACCCTGTCTTTCTGAAACGGAGAAATAAATGCGGCAATAGCGATGACGCCTGCCTCCGCCATCAAAGCCGCTACCTCGCCCACTCTCCTGATATTTTCATGTCGATCCGATTCAGAGAATCCGAGATCTCGACACAATCCCTTCCTTACGCTATCTCCATCCAATACGAACGCCGGAATTCCCTCGCCCACGAGCAGTCTCTCCAATGCCTGCGCGATGGTCGTCTTACCCGAGGCGCTCAAGCCCGTGAGCCATACTACGCAGCCTTTATGACCAAGTAATCGCTCTCTTTCATCACGGGAAAGCCCCTGAGTCGATGGGTAAATCTCCGCTGCGTGATGATGCATATATTCAAACCTCCTGGATACCTCTCGCCGCGGGCCATCCTCAACATAGCAGTAACTTAGCGATTCGAGGCGCGCTGAGGCGATCAATGTAGCACGATGTGTTTGCCTTTACCATAATCGTGTATCTCGTTATCCTGCATATCGAGGAAGAGGGAAAAGGGCGTGAGCCCGAGGACTCTCCGCGCAGCCGTCGCCTGATCGCGGGAGCGCGGCTGCCCCACAAAAGATAACGAGATAAATTCATACCCCTTGTTTTGGTTGATCAGACAGGTTGTGAGAGGCGCGTTCCTTGATGCATTCAGTCCACATCTTGCGCCAGTCGGCCTGACGCGACAGCTCACCGGCGCGGAGTTCGCAAGGTTCGTTGGCGCACACAGGACACTCGGGATCTTCGCAAGGGTCAAGATGGATCAGCACGTCTGCCTTACCTTGAAAATGTTCCTGAAAAATTCTTTCCAGTTCTTTGACCTCTTGGTGCGCTTGAGAAAGGGAGATATCTCTCGGCAGAATGAGATGGAAGTCGATATGCGCCTTGACGCCCGATCGCCACAGACGCAATCGATGAACGTCAATCCATGTCGGTTTTCGATGGGCTTCAAGCAGCGCACATATCTCTTCCAGCAGATGAGGATCTGACCTATTCATCAGGCCCCCGAACGCATCTCTCACAAGCCAAGAGCCAGAATACACTATGTGCGCCCCCACCAGACAAGCCACGAGGCCGTCAAGTCGAAACCATCCAGTCGCATACACGAGGATGAGGCCGATAACCACGCCCACGGACGTGTAAAAATCTGTGAGAATGTGCTTGCCATCTGCGATCAGTACTAGCGATCCGCTGGTGCGCCCCACCCTAAGCAACATGAGTCCCACAAAAAGATTTACCAAAGCTGCCCCAAGAACTAGCATCAACCCCTTGTCGAGGGTAGGGAGTTCCCGCGGAGTCAGAAACTGCGAGACCCCCTCAAAAAAAATTCCAACAGCAGCCAATACAATGAGGGCTCCTTCGAAACCTGCGGAAAAATATTCGATCTTGCCGTGGCCATAAGGATGAGTCTCGTCAGGCGGCTTCTCCGAGAGCCACACGCTGAACAAGGCAAATAAGCCGGCAACGACATTGATGATGGACTCCAGCGCGTCTGAAAGGATGGCAGAGGAGGAAGTGATGGCGTACGCGAGGAACTTGACTCCCATCAGGCCTATGCTCAAGACGAGTCCCAAGACCATCGCCGAGCGATTTCCGAGCCGTGATTCCTTTTTGTCTTCCATGGCTTATCGGTAGGATATTCGCATCATTTAAGACGAACGATTCGATCCTCGCTCGCTCTTTTCACGACTCAAGCATATCATCTTTGCGGGTTGACTCAAGAGGAAGATTTTACGCATGAACACAGCGAGTGTGAGCCGCACGACGTTATAGCCATCATCGAAAATGATCGCGAATTGCCCTGTTTTCCCGTTGCATGGCATTCCAATCTAGGTGGGGATCCATAAGGAGTTTCCTGGATACTGGATCGAGTCCGGCATGGCAAATCAGGCGCCGTGGCGCACACCTTGAAAGTCATCATATTCACGCGGCGGCTCGCGTTTCCGTGCAAACTCGCCTTTGTACAGGCTGGACCGCTAGGTCTTTTTGGGGGGAACCCGCACGGTGAGCACAGGGCACTCGGACGTACGCACCACGTTTTCCGCGGTGCTGCCCAGCAGGAGGTGTTTGGCGCCCGTCCAGCCGTGCGTCCCCATAACGATGAGATCGACGCCCTTCGCTTTTGCGAAGGCTACTATCTCTTCGGCGGGGGAACCTGTTTCAGAAAAGACGCGCACCTTTTCCAACTGGCCTTGGCATTCCTCAGCAATAGTCTCGAGTTCTTCTTCCACACCCTTGCGGATCTGTTCCTCAATCATGATGGTCGTTTCGCCTAAGGCGCTGGCCGCAAAGCCTGGATATCCCAGCAGCCTCGAGTTTACCACATGAAGAATAAACAATTCAGCGCCAAAGGCTTTTGCCCATTCAATGGCATACTGCCTTGCAGGAAGGGAATTCTCCGAGAAATCCGTGCACATCAATATTCTTTTGGGGAGCATTGCCTCGATCTCCTGTTTACCCTAAACCTGTATCCCCTTCCATGCTGGGGGAGTTTGACTGCGCGTCGCTTTCAGGAGCGGCTATGACGCCGCATGCTGTGTGACTAACGCCTGCATCTCCTGCGCCATGGTCTTGACGTGCCGGTTGATCGACTGCGTGGATTCGACGACGTCGAGGTATAGCGAGGACGAACGAGGAGCGGTCGATCCCGTAAGCAACCGTTCAACATGCGCGAGTTGGAGGTCTTGACATGTTTGATCGAGATTGTTGCTTGCCGCTACGACGTACTCGAGAATTACCTTATTGGGGCGCACAAGCGCGTCTCTGAAATTCTTCATGATATCGAGGAGCGCGGTAAACATGCCTTCCACTTCAGCAACCACCTTGTCCGTGAATGGGACGCCGTCCCTGCATCTAATCTTGCAGCAATTGGCGATGCTCTCGAGAAAGTCTCCTATCCGTTCCAGGCGCACAGGGAACATGATCACCAATCTGCAAATTTCCGGTGGTTCGGTAAGTGTACAGGCCAGCCCCTCGGTGAGGATTTTCTCGATGGCATGAACTTCTTCGCCAAGCTTTATGGCGGCCTGCAGGGTTTCACCCGACGCCTTTGAGAAACTCTCTCTCAACAGTTTAGTCATCTCTATGAGCTTGCTGAGCATGACCAGCAGACCTTCCTCAAGAGTCATGGATTCGGATACTGGCCTTTGATACAGCTCCTCGATCTCTATGGCTTCGGAATCGAGTTTCGGGCTGAGCATTCTAAGCGGATTAAAAAAAACGTGTTTGTCTTTCATTGACAGCGGCCTCCTGGCTGTTGGGGTATTGAAGTTGATCGCACTCTTTTCAGCCGGTTGTCAGATGATATACCAGGCGGCCTCCCATAGAATGAGCGCCGCTTGTTCGACGATCAAACCGACCATTACAGGGGGGTGTTTCATACCTGATAGCAAAATTTTCCATTGTGCACAAGATTTTGTCGCAAATATGGCTCTCAGCTCTCGTCAAAAAGTTGAATAGGTTCGATGCACTGAGGGGCGTCGTATTTTGGGTTGTTGACCAATTGCGTCACTGGAAAGCGGACCATATCCACGCTGGGCGCTGGTCGGAAAAGTTCCTTCCACACCTCTTGGTCTTGCGGAACAGGTCCAAGCCATACATCAATGTGGTCGCCATAGAGGATCACAGGCATGCGGTCGTGAAGCGGGCTGACGACTTCATTGGCCGCGGTGGTAAGAATGGCGCACGACTCGAGAACCGAACCGTCAGGCTGCTGCCAGGCTTCCCACAAGCCAGCCAATGCGAACAGGCGCCGTCCCTTGAGCTGGATGACATAAGGCTGCTTCACCTTCCCGCGTCTGGCCCATTCAAAAAAACCATTGGCAGGTATGGCGCAATGCCTTTTCTTGAACGCGGCCTTGAAGGCTGGCTTTTCGTGTACGGTTTCAGACCGCGCATTGATGAGGAGCGGCAACTGCGACGCATCCTTCGTCCAAGCCGGTACCAGTCCCCACCTCATATATGACAGCGTGCGAGCGCCGCGATTCTCAGGAACCTCTCTCACTACGGCTATGTTCTGCGTCGGAGCGATGTTGTATTGAGGCTGAAGGGGGGGGACTTCTTCGAGACCGAAGAGAGCCGCCGCCTCGCTGGCCTGACTCACAAGAAAAAATCGACCGCACATGTTTTTTTCCTCACTTGAGCACTTGGTGGATTGC
The DNA here is from genome assembly GCA_049969795.1 of Desulfomonilaceae bacterium. Classification (GTDB taxonomy): domain Bacteria; phylum Desulfobacterota; class Desulfomonilia; order Desulfomonilales; family Desulfomonilaceae; genus JAUPKT01. The sequence goes on along the minus strand of JBMFOE010000009.1, from coordinate 80,875 downwards.
CTCCTCGTTGGCCGTTCTGTACCACTTCTCGAAACTTCTGTCGGAATGAGGCGCGCCGTGGCGTCAAAATGATGACTTTCAAAGTCTGCTCCACGGCGCCCGATTTGTTATGTCTGACTCGATTCGGCGCCCAGGAAACTCGTCATGGATTGCCACTTACATGGGAATGACACGCAGCGGGCAAACAGCGCAATTCCCGATTATTTTCTAGAATGGTTCTATGCAGGCCGCGAAGCGCCGAGACCATGCGTCACGGTGGTGCGTGAGATTGCTTCGGTAGCGCAACCGGAGCAACGCCAAGGAAAATCCCGCGGGACCCACCAGGCTTGTTGGTTGCTCATCACGGATGTACTCGAAAACGCGTCACAACTCAATCAGCGCGCTTCGTTCGCGTCACGTCTGTCAAAGAGTCATTTTCGTCAGACGCGCTGCTCCGCTTGCCTCGATTCCGTACCCGTTGTAGTGTGAGTTGGCTGTTTTGGCGTGAGACGGCGATCCTCCCCATGGCAGGGTGCGTCTCTGCTCAGCGTACTCCCGCAGGATGGTAATCATGAAACTCTATGTCGAGTGCCTCCCCTGTGTCATGCGTCAGGCGGTCGAGGCGACGCGTCAATGCGCGAGCGCGCCGGACGAGCAGTGGGAAATCCTGAGAGAAACCGCTCGACTCGTGAGCCAGGCGAACGTTGAGGAGCCTTCTCCTGCTCTCATAGGCGCCATGCACGAGGCGGCGCGGAAAATAACTGGTCGAGACGACCCATATCGTGAGGTGAAAGCGGCTTGCAACAAGAAGGCGCTGGAGCTGTATCCCCAGCTTCGCAACGTCGTTTCCCTGTCGGATGACCCTCTAGAAACTGCCGTCAGATTGGCCATAGCTGGGAACAACATCGATTTCGTGGCCGACCCGCACGCAGAGCAGATAGACCTTCCCGCAGCGGTTGACGAGGCCATTCAGGCGCCTTTGGGAAAAGACGTTTTCCAGAGGTTGCGTGAGGCGGTTGATCGCGCGAAGACAATACTGTACCTCGGCGACAACGCGGGAGAAATTGTTTTCGACCGCATCCTTATCGAAGAATTGCCGCGAGAAAAGGTTTGCTACGTCGTCAAAGGGCGCCCTGTGGTAAACGATGTGACCATGGAAGACGCGGAGGTTGCTGGCCTCCGTGACATGGTCGAAGTGATAACAAACGGCTCAGCCATGCCAGGGACTGTCCTTCATACTTGTTCAGAATCGTTCCGGAAACGGTTTCGTGAAACAGACCTGATCATTTCCAAGGGTCAGGCCAATTACGAGAGCCTTGAACATCTCGATCAAAGAATCTTCTTCCTGTTCAAGGCCAAGTGCCATGTTATGACGCTGCACTTGGGCTGTCCTGTCGGCGCTATCCTTGTCGTAGATAACGGCGTGGCGAGCGACTGGGCCGCAGGCGCGTGAACCCCTCGAGCGCAGGCGTCCTACTGCTGGGTTATTTTCGAGCACGGCGTGAGGAACTCTGCGCGCGGTGAGCGATCCGCTCCGTAGCTTCCCGGGCCAATTTATCAACCAGTTGATTCTCTTTATGCTGGGCATGCCCTCTCACCCATTCCCAGTGTACGTCGTGGATAGAGACCAGCTCATCGAGTCTTTTCCAGAGATCCACGTTTTTGACAGGCGTGTTACTGGCTGTTTTCCATCCTCGCCGTTTCCAATTTGCCAGCCACTCAGATATGCCCTTCTGCAAGTATTGAGAATCAGTGACCAGGCGGACTTTGCAAGGACGAGTCAGCGCGGCCAAGGCCTCGATGGCCGCAGTCAGTTCCATACGATTATTCGTCGTATAGGGTTCTCCGCCGCTGATGGCCTTCTGCACATGGTTGTATTTCAGGATGGCGGCCCAGCCGCCCGGGCCAGGGTTCCCCTTGCATGAGCCGTCCGTAAAGATGTGCACAATCTTGCCCACTCCTCGTCGTTCTTCATCGGGGCGCGGGGTCGCTCCATGGCCTCCCATGCGTCACTCGCCTAGGACCTGGATAAACGCCTTGCGGGTCCGGGGGCCGTCGAACTCGCAAAAGAAGATTCCTTGCCACGTTCCCAACATCAGCGACCCCTTGGATATGATGAGATGCACCGAACTGCCCACCAGAGCGGCTTTGATGTGCGCATCGGAATTTCCCTCGGTGTGTTGATATTGGGCAGAGTGTGGAACGAGCTGAGCGAGCTTTTGTTGAATGTCTGTAGCCACCGAAGGGTCGGCAGCTTCATTTATCGTTATACCCGCGGTGGTGTGAGGAACAAATACCGTTGCCAGACCTTCCTTTATCCCGCTTCTGCGCGCCGCGTCCGCCACCAGGCCTGTGATATCAACAAACTGCTGCCGAGCGTGGGTTTTTATTTGAATGGATTCCATCGCGACGCCCTCCTTTCTCACTGCGCGACCTCTTTGGCAAACAAAGCCTCGACAAAACTCGCCGCGTTGAAGTCCCTCAGATCGTCCATTTTCTCGCCGATGCCGATGAAACGTATGGGGATCTTGAGCTCATTTGAAATGCCAATGATCACGCCGCCTTTTGCCGTTCCATCCAATTTTGTCAAACAAATTCCCGTCACAGGAATAGCTTCGTGAAACGACCGCGCCTGAATGATGGCATTCTGGCCCATGGAGGCGTCTATCACCAGCAATGTTTCATGAGGGGCATTCGGCAATTTCTTCGCAATAGTCCTGTGAACTTTCTTAAGTTCCTCCATCAAAGGGACTCTGGTGTGCAATCGACCTGCCGTGTCAACAAGCACCAAGTCAAAACCTTCAGACACTGCTCGCTGAAGAGCCTCGAACGCAACTGAGGACGGATCTGCCTTGTCTTTACCTTTTACGAGCGTACATCCTACCCTCTCGGCCCATACCTCCATCTGCTGCACCGCCGCGGCGCGAAAGGTATCGCCGGCCACCATCATGACATTTCTTCCTGCAGCCTTGTGTCGAGCGGCTATCTTGGCGATCGTCGTGGTCTTCCCCGAGCCGTTGACTCCCACAACCATGACCACGAACGGCTCCGCGCCGTACCCTACCCTCAAGGGGGATTCGACCTCCGACAGCATCTCTCGGATCATCGCCTTCAGATGCGCCAGCACTTTTTCGGGCTTATCCAACTCTCGACGATTCAGCCGCTCCTTTACTCCATCTAAAAGTTTGTACGCAGTCTGAACTCCTATGTCGGCCGTGACGAGCGCCTCTTCCAATCGATTCACTACCTGCTCATCAAGCTGCCTTTCTCCCAGGAATATTTCATCGAGATTCCGCACGAATCCTTTGCGCGTTTTGTCGAGCCCAAGTCGTAATCGAAAAAACCCTCTCGATTCTTCCTGCCCGTCAGCGCCCCTCTCTTCGTGATCCGCGGCCGCCTCTGCTGGTTGAGGGGCCGCCTCTTTTGGCTCCTTATGCGCTTCCGGAGCTTTATCCTCCTTCGCCCTTCGAAACAACCTCGAGAAAAGTCCGCTTTTCCGGTCCTCTGCGTCTGCCATGTCTCTGCTCTTACACTATGGATTTGGTTTTCTCGCTGAAAGTGTATCAAGGTCTCGAGATGAGGTCAAAGGGTTTTACTTCATGTTATTTATTAGAGATTAAGTTGAATTAGTTGATTATATTTGATATATATTTTGCTACTACTTTTCCGGAGGTCCTCGTGTTCTGGAAACTTCGCAAGACGAGTATCATCATCCCTTCGAGACTCCACGAGAAACTCGCCCAATCATGCCAGCCCATAGCCCAGATCCCCAGCGCAATCGTCGGGGTAAGGCAGCACGCTCACAAGGAATCTCGACGAGCCGCCGCGACGTTGCAACGATCCTCTTCACCGCGCATGACATGAGGCGAATCAGGACGCTTACCGGGTTAGTCGTGGTTCGCTGATATTCTCAAATGACTCACTTCCCTTTCAACCCAAAGGCCGATTCCCTCATAACGAAGAAGTTCGTCCTGAGCTGTTTCCTCGGATACGCGTTCTTCATAGCCCTGGCATCCCAGGACTATGGCTGGTGCAATCCAAGAGCGGTTCACTCGACCCCAGGCGCTTTGTTCAAGAGGTATGATCATCTGCTGAAAGACCCGAAGGCCACGCGAGACGATTGGGTCAGGTTGATAGCAGCCCTGTCGAGGGTTCACGAGAAGGGCCGGAAAGACGAGGCTCCGCGCGCGCTCCTCTGCGCTGCCAGGGGGGCGCTGACGCTGTATGCCAAGAGCGGCAAAAGGGAAGATTTGGACAAGGCCATAGAGCTTTTGAACGCGCTGGCGCGACAGTATGAAAAGAGTTCGTATTTCATCGATGGACTCAAAGAGCTGAAACGCGCCCATGAAATGAAATTGCGACTGTCAGAAAGGGCTTCCCGCATCGATTCTTCGCGTCACGCCAATCACAAGGAAAGGCCGTCAGTTCAGGATGCTCATGGGTCCCGTCGCGAGGATTTCGAGTCCGCACCAACAAATAAGCCGATATTGCCGGAGGCATCCCAAGGATTCGAAGCGGCGCATACGCAACCCGAGCAATCGTTGCAGGCGTTTCCCACGGGTCGAATCGGCAACCCGTATTACGGCGCCGCAGCGTCGGGGGCGCCGTTGGGACCGCCGCGGCAGGCCGTTGGCGTTCGTGAACGCAAGGACGCTGCGGCGGCGACGCGTGTAAGGCCGCGGGTTCGTGAAACTCACAGCCGCCCTTTGGTCATCGTGCTCGATCCCGGCCACGGCGGCAAAGACCCGGGCGCAGTGTCGCCAGACGGGTCAATGAAGGAGAAGGACTTTACTCTGGATGTATGCCTTAGAATCCAGAAGCGTCTTCGTGAACTGCTGCCCGAGGCTGACATCAGGCTCACTCGGAATAACGATACCTACTTGGGTTTGGTGGAGCGCGCCGAGATAGCCAACTCATTGAACGCCGACCTTTTTTTGTCCATTCACGGAAACGCATATGCAGATGCTCGCGCCGGCGGCGTCGAGACATTCTATCTCAGCGCGGCCAATTCCAGGGGCGCGATGCGCGTCGCGGCTCGGGAAAACGGTATATCTCTCGCAAAAATGACCGATCTACAGGCCACTCTCGTTGACCTCGTGGTCACAGGGAAAAAGGCTGAATCAGGGCTCCTGGCGCACGAGGTTCACGACTCTCTGGTTTCAACCTTGAAACAACGACGTCATCCTGCACGCGATCGCGGGGTAAAGACCGCGCCTTTTTACGTGCTCCTCGGCGCCAAAATGCCTGCGATACTTGTCGAGTGCGTATTCCTCACGAGCATCAACGACAGGAAAAACCTCTTGGCCGGAAACAAGCTCGATGATATTGCTGAGGGCATAGCGAGGGGAGCGTTCAACTATGTCCTCCACAATGGGGAGAAAACAGGCAGTCCTTCGTTGACGACCTCGTTCGAGTCTCAAAGTTCTTCCTAGCCACGACGGCGTCGCGGTCATGTTCCTGATTTGATGCGAGGATTCCAAGAGCGGCAAAGGGCGCTGCGAGTTTACCATGAAGTTTATTTTTGCTGACCATGATCGGTCCGCGCAGATTCGAAGAATACGCGAGGTCATCGACGGCTATCGAGAGGGCGGCCGCTCTGACCTCGCGTGTTTTCAGATGCATCCAGTGTATGACGATATTCTTGGTCAATTGGGCGATCAGTTTCTTGGTTACTGGAAGGATCGAGTCGCTCTCGTGGGACTAGGCGGGTACGGCCGCAAGGAGATGAGCCCCTATTCGGATATCGACCTATTGTTCCTAAAGTCCGACGACGCGCCGGAAGGAGTGTATCGCGGCATTAGGAGCGTGCTTTACCTTTTGTGGGACGCTCGGGTCGAATTTGGCCATTCGGTTCGGACGGTGTCCGAGTGCTGTAAGGAGGCTGAAAAAGACCTTGCGGTGCTCACCTCCATGCTCGATTTGCGGCTCGTATGGGGATCATGTGAGCTCTTGAAAGACTTGCTCATTCAAATCAAGAGACTGGTCAACGACGCGGATCCATTCGACCTCTATTTTAGGATTGAAAGCGAGCTCCTCAAGTCCTCCGAGAAATTTGGACAGACCATATATCTCCTGGAACCGCATTTGAAGGAGGGGCCGGGCTCCCTTCGATACATTCAGCTCATCACATGGCTCGGCTGCCTCATATTCGGCTGCCCTACGCTTGAAGACCTCGCGACGGCCGGCATCTGCAAGCGCCAAGAAGTGGAACAGGTGCGTCGAGACGCGGCATTTCTGTCAAAGCTGCGGAACGGATTGCATTTCTATTCTGGGCGCAGGGACGATCGTCTCAGGTTTGACGCGCAAGCGGTTCTCGCACGGGAAATGGGATTTTGCGACACGCCTGAACGACGAGCCGTCGAGGCGTTTATGGGTGAATATTACCGACACGCATCAAATCTCGACTACTTCGGCAGAATGATTCGAGCAAAGGTGCGTCTGTTCTTACGGCCGGCAATCTCGCCAGACGTCAAACGTTTAAGGCTGGACGACAACTTTTACGTGGGAGCAGGCGGCATCAATCATTATTACCACTTTCGTTTCGCCTCAGACCCTAAGGAATTGGTTCTGGCATTTCGAAGAGTGGCGGACACAGGCTGCGATCTCGACATCCGCGTCGTTGATCTGATCAAGAGCAAGCTCGGCGTCATCGATGAGGGATTTGTCAACGATCCTCTCATCAATCAGACATTTCTCGACATATTTCGGACCCAGGGATCGGTGGCTCGGGCAGTAAATGCCATGATGAAGATCGGGTTTCTCGAGCGTTTTATTCCCGAATTTGCAAGGATAAGATTTCTGCCGCAGCACGATGTATATCACCAATACACCGTGGATCTCCACACCATCGCGGTGCTGGAACACCTAGATCGCTTTGCGGGGCAACGGCTCGATCCCGATGACCAGCTTCTTGGAACGATCTTTGCCAGGCTGGGCCAGACGGAGAGCCTTTACCTCGCCGCGCTGTTTCACGACATTGCCAAGGGTCGAGGGCCGGGTCATGAAGTCAAAGGAGAGAGCATAGCTCTTCCCATACTCGAAAGATTGGGGGTATCGTCATCCTGCGCCGAGGAAGTACGTTTCCTTATTCGAAACCATCTGGCCATGACTCATCTGGCGTTCAAGAAGGATCTCCATGACGCGGCGCTCATCCAAAGGTTCGCCGAAAATGTGATGCACAAGAGGCGGCTGGATCTACTTTTTCTGCTAACCCATGCGGACTTGCGCGGGGTAGGTCCCACAGCCTTCAATTCCTGGAGAAGGATGCTCTTGGAAGAGCTGTATTTTCGCACCTTGGATGTCATCCAAGGGGAAGGCGTTGAAGGCGAGGACCTCGGCGAATGGGTGGATGAAATCAGGGCGGTGGTGCGCCAATTGACCCCCGTACAGCATCACGGACCATTCCTGGAGGCCTTTCTGAGCCAGGCAGGCTCGCGTTATTTCCTCGATTTCTATCCGGGAGTCATCGCGGAACACTTTGCTGACCTGCACTCCTTTCTGGTCTCTCAAAACAAGACGTCGCTCGAGCCAGACGACGTTATCGCGAGAAAGGTAGATCATTACCGGCCCGGTTACAGCTCAATCACTGTGATCACTCGCGACAGAAAAGGGCTGTTTTTCCGCATCGCGGGTACGCTCGCCGCCAACAGGATAAACATCCTCGGCGCGTGGACGCATTCCATTGGCGACATTACGGTTGGCACCTATCACGTGAATGCCATTCCAGAAGGCCCTTTGGACGACCCTGACCGCTGGAGGCATTTCCTTGCCGACCTGAAAGAGGTGCTCGGAGACAGACTCGATGTCGATGACCTGGTGAGACAAAACAGGCAGAAGGCCGGGCCTTTTCTGGCAACCTCCAAGCCGCGTTTCCCGGTACGCATCGAAATAGACAATGCTGCCAGCGACCGCGCCACCATTATCGAGGTCTACGCGCATGACAGGCCGGGGCTCTTGTACGACATCACGAGAAAGCTTTCCGCCCTCGACCTCAACATTATCCTCACCAAGATCACTACCGAAATCGATCAGGTGGCCGACATCTTCTACGTGCATGGGCCGAGCGGGTCGAAGATTGTGGACTTCGACCAGCTTGATTTCATTCAGAAAGAGCTTCGCTCCCATCTCTCGTCCATGGAAGAGGCTTACTTCCATCCCCAAGGTTGAATATCTCATGGGCAAGGTCAAACCTCGAGCATCTATGCAACGCACACTGCTACACAAAGACCACGCGCAGCGGGACATAGAGTCGTACGTGCGGAGGTTTCTGAACTACCTCCTGGTGGACAGAGGTCTTTCCCCCTTGACCATCGGCTCTTACGCCTCTGATTTGAAGGGGTTTTCTTTGTTCTTGGGAGAGACGCTAAAACGCTCGCTGTCCGATCTGACTCGCACGGACCTCATGTTGTACTTTGAAGAGCTCGACAAGAGCAACTTCTCCCCCCGGACCCGTGCAAGAAAGATCTCCTGCCTAAAGAGCTTTTTTGCATTCTTAACAGATCAGGGGCTTGTTCAGACCAATCCGACGGTCCACATAGACCTCCCACGCGTGATGAAAAGCATGCCTGAATATCTCCACCAAGGGGAAGTGGAAAGATTGCTTTCATCGGTGGACGTCTCGACCCTGGAGGGAGCGAGGGATCATGCAATGCTGGAATTGTGCTACGCAACGGGGTTGCGAGTCTCAGAGCTTGTCAATCTTCGCATGAGCAACATCGATTTGGAAATAGGATGCGTCACGGTGATGGGCAAGGGGTCGAAGGAGCGCGTCGTACCTATGGGGGTTCCGGCGTCGCGGGCGCTGCGGAGATACATCGAGGACGTGAGGCCGAGGCTTTTGGGCACGAAAACTTCTCGTGCTGTCTTTGTCACACGCCGCGGCGGCGCTATGACGCGCCAGGCATTCTGGAAGATTATCAAGAAAACCGCGTTGGCGGCAGGCATTCGCAAGCATCTCTCGCCCCACACGCTGCGCCATTCCTTTGCCACGCATCTCGTCCAAAACGACGCGGACCTGCGGTCGGTGCAAATCATGCTAGGCCATTCCGACATCGCAACCACGGAGATCTACACCCACGTCGCGCAAAAACGGCTCAAGCAGCTTCACGCCCGATGCCATCCGAGGGGGTGAACAAAAAGCCTCCCAACCTCAACCAACCACCTGAGCTCGCAGAACAAAACGAGCCCTCTGGGCAACCAGAGGGCTCATCGTTTGCGTTGCTGAATGTAATCTTCGCCCTATTAAAAGGTTACCGTACCTCTTACATACGGGATATCCAGATGGTAGTTCATATTCTGGGATCGAATGATTGATCCTGGCGGTGGGGGCGGTAGATACGTTTCGTCCTCTTTGCCGAAGGAGGCGAAGCCGTAATGCACCCATCCGATGTCAATCCCTACGCCGAGTCGCGGAAATCTCCAGAAGCCCGATCCGGTGGTATCGTAGATGCCATCGCCCTTGAAGATGCTGGCAAATATCTCATAAGAGAAGTACCGGACGTCTTCGCCTTGACCGATGGCCGCTGCAAACTTGACATACGGATCAATGACGCCGCCAAGCCCGCCCGCGAGTCGGCTAAAATCAATCTTACCGGCAAATCCGAAGCCATACATAGACTTGGACTTGGTGTCGTTGCCTGAAACGTTCGTGGTGGTGTTCGTGAGTTGGAAATTGTCGGTCAAAAGAAGCCACTGCAGTCTCGGTCCCGCGGTAATCGCGTTGTTGCCGATGACCGGCAGGTAATCGCCGGTAACTGACCATAACCCAATGTCGAGAGTGGCGTCGGCTCCTTGGCCGTTCACCAATATCGGATGCCACCCGCCGCTATAATTATTCGTGGACCCATAGAAATGCATGTAGGTATAATCAAAGCCTATGTTCACATTCGGCAGGACGCGCACTGGGGTGTACACGGCTTTGACATTATACGCAAGCGCATTACTGATGCCTAACGACGAGAAGTTTACCCACGGGCTGCCGGAATCGACTCCGTTACTCCCGCCGCTTCCGAAACCGCCGCTTACGTTGAATGCGGGCGATCCCCCTGCCCCGTCTCCTGAGGCCCCGCCTCCAAATCCGCGCGGCGCGAGTTGATTTGCGCCAGGCCCGGCCGGACCTACGGGTCCCCCGCCCCATCCTGCTGCTGCCATCAGGAGTACGAGGAGCGCCGCAATGGACAATGTGAATGTATGACGACTCCTAGACATATGACTACCTCCTAAGTCACCCAAAAAAACAACATGTTTATAAAAGCCCTGTTCGTGTGATACCATCCTAATCTATCCGCTTCTCGCATGTCAAGGGAAAAAACCTTTTATTTACAATTAAATATGTCATCCGTGAATGCCTGTAAATCAAACTAGCTAGAAAAGACCTCTCAGATATTTGCTGAGTATTTGGTGGATTCCTCCTTTGGGAAAGCGCTCACCTCGTTTACTTTCCTACGGAACTGCCATCGCCGAGGGTCGGTCTCAACGGCTCGCCTCGCCCCTCTTGCGGGTTGTCCGCAGGACGCAACCCTTCTCTTGTTCCAACTCTCGCACAGCCCACGGATACTGGCGGTATTATATCAGAAAAAATCCTGTGCATGCAACGGAAATTCAATGAAAAAACCACTCCCGAGAAAAAAAGTCTGCCCTCGCCTCAGCTGGGTTTTATTACATCGCAAGATTGCGTCGGTTCTCTCGCCATGACGCATGAATAACTTCTAGCGGCATTGCGAGGCCCCGAAGGCGACATAGGAATTTCAGCGCGCCTCAATCGTCCAGAGAGGCGCCTGGTCAACTGGCGTCGCATCTTACCTGAAAATGCCATAATTCTTTTCAAAACGGTATTTTCATCTCCCATTGTGACCCGCTTGTCTTGGGAGTTCGAGAGCTGCAGATAGGCCGAAATAAATCGTCGCTCCTGGCAAATCTTCAAATCGCAGCATGTGCAGCGACCATCGTCCGCATGACTAATGTTGATTATTGGAAATATGTATAAACAATTGATTAATCATTTTATGTTTCTTGACAATCGTATCGCGCCATACTATTTTCCTCGAAGCTTGGAAGGCCAGTATTCCATATCTTTACGACAGGTCGCCTGGGTAAACGATGCGCGCGCAAGACAAACCGAATATAGAGCCTTGGAACGCAACGTTTCGTGATGGCGTTCTTTCCGGCGGCCCTTGTCGCAGGGTTGAACACAAAAATTTCTTTACGGCCTTGCGACGGGTTTATTCGGACGACGGAAGGCGGACCCTGGATGCGTCGCGCTCTGCGTCTTTGACATGTACGAACCGGTAACCTTGGCGCCTGAGCCCGAGGCTCGCATGAGGAGGACATAGAGGCGCGTGAGCCAAAGGAACATCCAGCGCGGCTTCACGATCAGCAGCGATTGGGCCCCCTACATGTCCCACATTCACGTAGTTCTGGTTCACACTACGCACGCGGGGAACATTGGGGCGGTTGCGCGTGTCATGAAAAATATGGGATTGAGCAATCTTACGCTCGTTTCTTCCACTGAGTGTGGGCCGGAGACTGAAGCGTTTGCCACAGCCTCGGGCGCGTACGATATCGTCATGAAAGCTCGCCGGGTAGAGACGCTGAGGGCGGCGCTGGAAGGAATGGTGATGGTCGTTGGTGCATCGGCGAGACTGGGAAAGAAACGAGTAACTGCGCGGACGCCGGAAGAGCTGGTCCCTATGTTCATGGAGAAGGCTCGGCTTGGTGAGGTGGCGTGCGTCTTTGGCAGAGAGTCGCGCGGCCTTACCAACGAGGAGATGAAGCTGTGCACGGATCATCTCATTATTCCGACCGATCAATCATTTGCATCGCTGAACCTCGCACACGCGGCGGCCATATTTGCGTATGAGGTGTTCAAAGTCGCGTGCCGACCCTTTGGATATCAGCTTCGCCATTTCCGTCCAGCTTCGGTAGAGAGCCGTGAACAGATGTACGAACATATCGAATCAGTGCTTCTTGCGGCAGGATTCCTCGACGCCTCCGACCCCTTGCGTATGATGAGAGAGATTAGGCGCATTTTCAACTCGGCTAGGCTGGATGAGCGTGATGTAGCCATCGTAAGGGGAATGTTTCGAAAGATGGGAAACCTTTTCAAACGCCTGTCAGAACGCGCCTTGCCGCTCACACAGGATGGACGGTAGCCGTTATGGACCATGGCCCATATTTTGTTATCGACCCTGTCCTTATACACATCGGGCCGCTCGCGGTGCGATGGTACGGCATTATGTACCTCTGCGGGTTTCTATGCGGCTATTGGGTGATCAAGTCCGAGCTCCGGCGTAGGAACGGCCCGATTCCCGCGTCAGAAGCTGGCGATCTTCTCTTTTATTTGATTATCGGCCTTTTGATCGGCGCGCGGCTCGGGTACGTGTTGTTCTACAATCTTCCCCGCTATGTGGAAGCGCCTTGGGAAGTGTTTGCCATTTGGCACGGCGGCATGAGCTTCCATGGGGGTCTGTTGGGCATGATCGTGTCCGGTGGATGGTATGCCCGACGGAAAAAGGCCCCTTTCTTGGAGCTCGCCGATATAGGCGCGCTTGCCGCGCCCATAGGACTCATGTTGGGGAGGATAGGGAACTTTATCAACGGAGAACTCTATGGAAGGGTCACCAGCCTGCCGTGGGGTATGATATTCCCTGCCGGCGGCAACATGCCAAGGCATCCTTCGCAGCTCTATGAAGCGATCCTCGAAGGTCCAGTCTTGTTCGGTCTCTTATGGCATCTCAGAACAAGGACCGACGTAAACGGAGTCCTTCTCGGCGTCTTCCTCATCGTCTATGGCGTAAGCCGCTTTTGCATCGAGTTTGTGCGGGAGCCTGACCCTCAGTTGGGCTTTGTGTTTTTGTCATTCACTATGGGCCAGATCCTCTGCGCTTGCATGATCGTCGCAGGGGTCGGCCTGCTCATTCATTTGCGGAACACGGGACGTGACCGAGGGGCAAAGCAATGAGAGGAGCGGATCATTCCCGCAAAGGAGCCTTGATATTGGCTGAAGAATTTGTGGCCAGAGCTTTGAAATTTCTGCGCTGGCCTTTTACCTCAAACGATTTTTTGCATGGGGAGCGATGACTATATCTTCACCAAAGCTAATGGGCATGACTATCTTGAGCCTTCTTTTCGTGTGGTCATGCGCCGTAGAGCGTGCATGGGCGTCAGATGCGCTTGTCTCGGACAAGCTGCTTTCTTTTGCATTTCCGCTGGTCGCTGCCAAGGCTGACGAGCAGCCGTCGAATCACGATGCGAACCCTGTGAAAGCGGCCGGAAAAGAAGGAAGCCAGTCGCCGACTGTCACGGAAGGGGCAGAAACTTCTCCAAGCGTCTCGAAGAAAAGCGGCGCCAAGTCCACGAAGTCGGGAGCTGGGAAAAACTCTCAGTCGGCTGGGCCGGCAGCGGCCAAGTCCGTGGCCAAGGAAAAAAAGCAACAGCAATCAGCTCTAGACCATTCGGCGCCGGACGCGACTGTCGCCTCGCCGCAGACCACGTTGCAACCGGCTCAAACAGATCCCGAGAGGTTTATCAGCCAAGCACGGGAACTCGAACAAGCCGGGGACCTTCCACGCGCTCTCGCCATGTATGAACAGGCCGCATCCGCGGCCTCGGCGGCTGGGAAAGACGGGACGCTCGTCGCAATATTTCTCGGCGCGGGGAGAGTCAGCGTCAAGCTCGGCATGGACGACCATGTCCGCGAAAACGTCAAGAAAGCCATCTCGTGGAATCAAAAGCTGAAAGACGAGGCGGCGAAGGGCCAAAACCTTATCTCAGCCGCAGAAATACTCGTGGAGTATGGCGATTACGCCATGGCGTTGGAAACCCTCCAAGAGGCGGCCAAGTATGTCCAAACCGCAAAATCGGCGGAGGTTTCTCGGATACTGACTCTTAGCGCTCAATGTGAATTGAGACTTCAGCGGGACAAGGACGCCGCCAAGACGCTCAATCGATTAGCCGCGCTCGTGAAAGACGCCAAACCCGCCGACTTGGCGCGCGTCAATCTTCAAATAGGTGATATTGCCGCGGCTCGGGCTGATTACCGACAAGCTGCGGAATATTATCGGAAAGCGGAAAAAATCTGCCGGGACGCGAAAGATTACACGGGTCTTTCTGAGGCGCTTTTTCGCATAGCGTACATCTCTGAAATGACTGGGGACGCAAAAGGGTTCACGAAATGGTTTCAGGAGGCTCAAAAAACTGGGTCTGGCAAAGAACGCCACGGGAGTTCGCCTTACGCCTTTTTGGATGAGGGTGTGGCCGCTCGACGGGCGGGAGACTATGTCGCGGCGCTTGGGGCTTTTTCTCGAGCTCTCAGTCTTTTCGACGCAGGCGGCCATGCTTTGATGGCGGCGCAAACGCGGCTCTTCATGGCGGAGATGAACGACAATCTTTCAAAGCTCTCCCCTGCCCTTGAATTAGCCGGAAAGGCCCTCGAGGACTTTCGCGCCAGCGCGTTTCAGACGGGCGAAGCAGAGGCGCTGTTATTGATAGCCCAGGTATATTTCAGGCAGGGCTTTGTGCAAAAGGCCCTCGAATACGCCAGAGAATCTGCTTCCATCGCCAAGAAAGCAGGAGACAAGGACGGTACAGTACGGTCTTATGTTTTTTTGGCGGAGATACGCCTCGCTTCAGGAGACATAGAGGACGGCGCCAAGTTATTGAAGGATGCCGTCGATGAAGCGAGAAACGGGGTCAGCGTCAAGACTCGGGCCCTCTTGAGGCTTGGCATCTCTCGCTTCAGGCTCTCCCGGGAAAATTTGGATGGAGCCCTCCGTGATGTGCTGGAAGCCAGGAAAGATTTTCAAGAGGCGGCGGATAAGAGAGGCATAGCTGATTCCGATCACGTGACGGGGCTCGTCTATGAGATGAAAGGCGACCGACCCAAGGCCCTTGCGTTGCTCCAGAAGGCATTGGAAGTGTACATTGGCATAGGGGATAAGGTTGGCGAAGGCCGAAGCAGGGCAGCTCTAGGGATACATTATAAGAATATTGGCGACTATGAGACTGCCCTGCGCTATTTCAACGAGTCTGTGGAATTGAGAAAAAGCGCCGATGACAGACGCGGGCTCGCGGCGAGTCTGGTCAATCTCGGCAATTTGCATAGATTGCAGAGCAGGTTGCCGGAGGCGCAGAGCAACCTGGACAAGGCGCTTGCGATCTACAAGGAGTTGGGCGACCGGAAAGGCGAGGCGGATTGCCTCACCAACCTCGGGCAGGTCGAGACTGCTCGAGGCCTGAGATCGGTGGCTGTGGAGAGATTCAACGCCGCGCTCAAGATGCATCGTGAACTGAAAGACGCGAGGGGGATTGTCACCGATCTGATCAACCTTGGAAGTCTGGCGCTCCTGAGGGGAGACGCGAACGGCGCCGCCGCTGCCTTGGAGGAAGCCTCTAAACTAAACAAAAGCATCCGAAATCCCAAGGGTGAGATCGCTCTTTTGAGTGAAATGGCCATGCTCAAGAGGGCACAAAACAATGCGAAAGAGGCTTTGGCGAGGCTGAAGCAGGCCATTGAAATGGCCAAACAAGAGGGGGACGTGCGTTCCCTCCCGGGCCTCAACATGAAGCTTGCTCTTGTTTTGGAGGATCTCGGCGATTACCCCATGGCGGTGGAGATCCTGAATGCAACCTTGACAGACATGCAAAAGGCGGGTGACAAGCGCGGACAACTGCTGGCGTTAGGGAGCATCGGCGTTATCCAGACAAAGCTTGAAGACTATGAACACGCGTTGCCCAATCTGCTGGAAGCCTTGCGCCTTCAAGATGAGTTGGGGCTCAAGGATTCGGCGTATCCGGACATTGACTACGCGCTCGGAGAAATCTACGAGGGTTTTGGGAATTATGAAGAGGCTCTGGACCATTATCAGCGGGCGCTCGCAGCGATACAGAGCCCAGGCAACGAGGCCTTGGCGGGCCGCATATACGATCGGATTGGACATTTGTACTATGCGCTCGAGGACTATTCGAAAGCGAAGGAGTTTCTGGAGGAGGCGCTTCGGCTGAGCGCTGAGACGAGAAATGCGCCCATGCAGAAAAGCCAGTTGATACGGCTGGGCGACCTTTCCAGCAAGTCAGGGGACTTGGAGGCAGCCCTCAAGTATCAGCAAAGGGCGCTTGCCCTCGCGAGGGAAACCAACGATAAGAGGTATGAATCCAAGGTATTAACGAGAATAGGGATTCTCAACCAACTCCTGGGGAAACCGAGGCAAGCGTTGGAAAACTATAACGAAGCCCGAGACATCCGCTCGGAGATGGGAGATCGACGTGGCGTCAGTGAAAATTTGCTTCAAATAGCCCTGGTGACATCCACGCTTGGCGACGCGGATTCCGCTGTAGAAAACCTGCGTACCGCCCTGTCCATTGCCCAATCCTCTGACGATCGCAGCATGCTGTGGAAGGCCTATTTCATCATGGGCAGAACGCTGGAAGCCAAAAAGAGTCCGGGCGAGGCCCTTGAATCGTATCGCAAGGCCATGACCATATTAGAATCCATGGATGACGAGTCAACAGAAGAGAGCGAGGAAGACGACTTTCTTTTTGGCGGTCGACGCGCGCTCTACGAGGCCGCGTTGAGGGTCCTGATGGGCCTCGCTCGAAAAGACCCGGGTGGAGCGTATGACAGTCAAGCCTTGAGAATCGTAGAAAAACTCAAAGCGGTTGACTTTGAGAAGGCGTTGTCGTCCATCAACGTGGAGACCTTCTCAGACCTGCCCAATGAGTTGGTGCTCAAGGAAAAGAGCCTCCGCTTCACGTTGAGGAATCTCGCCTCGAAGCTTGAAACAGAGCGTTCCAAGACTCGTCCCGATCAGACGGCCATCAAGAAGCTTGTAGAGGAGAGAAAGGCCAAGGAAAAGAGTTTCAAGGAACTGAAAGCTCGATTTGCGCAAGAGTATCCGGCGTACGCCGAACTGCGGTATCCACGACCGGTCTCGGTGGCGAGAATGCAGAAGGATGTCATCGACCCTGACGAAGCGGTTTTGGAATATGTGGTCACAAGGGGACGGACCTATTTGTTCGCCATTGACAAAAAGAGGTTTCACACCTTCTCCATAGATTATGCGGCTCCGGAGGCGGAAAAGGATGTGGAGACCTTGATGCGCCCCTTGCTGCGTTCGGAGACCCTTGCGAGTTGGGACCCCTCGGTGGCTTATAGAATCTACACTAAGCTTATCAAACCCGTGGAATATTTCTTGGTGGGCAAGAAGACCGTCACGATTGTCCCTCATGGCGGGTTAACCTCGCTTCCCTTTGAGATCTTGGTCGATTCCAAATCGCATGCAGCCAAGAGATTTTGGTCTGCGGGCGACCCGCCGACCTATCTTGTCGAGAAATACACGTTTTGTTATGCGCCGTCGGCGTCTCTTCTTGCGTACGTCAGGACGCGGAAACACGACAGAATACCAGGGTGGAACTTTGTCGGATTTGGCGACGCGGACTACACGGACCTGAATAAAACCGGTTCGCCAAATCCAGGCGCGGCGAAGCTTATCGCAGCGCTCAGTTCGTCATCCACAAGCACTCGGGCTCAGCATCTCAAACCCCTGCCAGGGGCGCGCAAGGAATTGACGGAGATAGTCAAAATATTGGGGGGCCCTACACAGATATACGTAGGGCCTCAGGCCACGGAAACGTTGTTCAAGAAAGCTGATTTGGGACGATACGGCTATGTACACCTCGCCACGCATGGGGTGCTCCTTGGCGGCCAAGGGCGTTTTCACCAGCGACCTGCTCTCGTGTTCTCTCTCTATGGCGACAAAGAAAATGACGGTTTTCTGCAACTAAACGAGGTGTTCGGCCTCAAGCTCAACGCTGACATGGTAGTGCTTTCCTCATGTTTTGGGCAGACCAAAGTCGATGGTTCCGGCGCGAGCAGCATCCTTCAATTGGCGCGCGCCTTTCTTTTTGCCGGAACAGATGCGTTGGTTTTGAGCCTCTGGCAAGTTCACGACGACAGCACCGCGAATCTTTTTGTCGAGATGTATCGGAATCTCAATGACGAGTCCAAGGCCGAAGCATTGCGGCAAGCGAAATTGAGCCTTTTGAAAAATTCTGGCACGAGTCATCCTTATTATTGGGGCGCTTTCGTCCTCATAGGAGATTGGCACGTGAGGCTCAATCCCGCAAAGAACAGGCTGCCCAGCGAGACGGCTAAGTTCAAAGGAGTTTCCAACTGGAGACGATTATTCACTTTTTGAGTTATTCCGCGCGCCAAGAGGGGAGCGCGGGGCAGGGGTCAGTTGCGAATACACCAAGCGTTGCCCACATGAATCTTCCTCGATTTACTGCGGGTCAGCGGAGCAACTGTGTGCGACGCGCAATTTTCATGTTGGCTCTGTTTGCAGGCGCCTTGTTTGGCGCGCCTGGAAGCGCGCGCTCGGTCCTCGCCGATGATTGCGCAAAACTGCGTAAAGAAGTGATTCGTCTCAGAGCTGAGTACCGGGAGGCCGCGCGCGTCGCGTCTCAGCCGGACTCAGGCATAGGATTTGACGATCTGACGAGTATCCTGGACAAAATTGTTGACGCGAAAAGACGCATGCGCGGCCTGGGATGTGGGGACGCGAAGAACAGTCGTAAGAAGAATTTTTGACGTCTGTGTTCGTTCTGTCTTGGGTGATTTTTCAACTGGCGCTGGGACAAGCGTCGCGATGTTGCGAATATCATGAGTTGCGAGAAACATTGCGGTCAGGACAGAAAAGGATAGAGGATCAATGGAAACATCGAGCGCGACACTCACGATAGCGCGCATGCTGAAAGAGGCCCGGAATGTGGTCGTGTTCACCGGCGCGGGCATCTCGACTGAGTCCGGCATACCGGACTTCAGGTCGCCGGGCGGCGTATGGTCCCGATACAATCCGGACGACCTGACGTACCAGAAATTCAGGGCAAGCGAGAAGCATCGGAAGCTGTACTGGGCGTATGATCGGGAACGCTATCCAGCCATGCGGGACGCTCGTCCCAACGCGGCTCACCTAGCGATCGTCGAGTTGGAAAAGGCTGGAAAGCTGTCAGGTTTGATAACCCAAAACATCGATGGTCTCCACGCGAAGGCGGGGAATAGTCCGGAAAAGATATGGGAGCTCCACGGAACCGTGCACGAGGTCGTTTGTCTTGACTGCGGCCGGCGCTGGCCAAGGGATGAAATCACTGACCGCATGGACCGTGAAAAGATCGACGTACCCTACTGCGACGAGTGCGGCGGACCGCTGAAGGTCGCTACCATCGCCTTTGGGCAAGCGCTTCCGGAAAAGGTTTTGGCGAAAAGTTTTGAGCTTGCGCGCCGTTGCGACTTGTTTATCACCATCGGCTCGTCGTTGGTGGTGCAACCGGCCGCGATGCTGCCCCTCGAAGCGTCCAGGAGCGGGGCGAGGCTGGCGTTGATCAACATGACGCCGACGCCCTACGACTCGGTGATGGATGTCATCGCAATGGGGTCGGCGACGTCCATAATGTCAGAGGTGATGGAGCAGTTCAGGCGTTTGGTCGGCGCGACAGGCGTCGAGCACGCATCGCTGCGAGACTGACCCAGAGCCTGGGAGACCGCTGTTGGCAATGGACGGGATATGGGAAGAACCCCGGAATTCTGTGACCATTCTCGAAAATAATCGCGAATTGCGCTGTTGACCCGCTGGATGTCATTACCACGTAAGTAGGAATCCATAATGGGTTTCCTGGGCGCCGGTCGAGTCCGGCATGACAAATCAGGCGCGCTGACGCAGACTTTGAAAGTCATCATATTCACGTCGCGCGCGTCATCAGGAAAACGCCAAGACAATTTTAGCGTTTGGAGAACTGGAAGCTTGCTCGGGCGCCACGTTTGCCGTATTTCTTGCGCTCCTTCACCCTAGAATCTCGCGTCAGAAAACCCGCGCTTTTGAGCACCTGACGGAAAGACGGGTCAACGGCCAGGAGGGCTTTACTGATGCCTTGTTTTATGGCGCCTGCTTGACCGGAGAGTCCCCCGCCTCTCACGTTTACTACGGCATCGAAGCGGCCTGTGGTCTGGGTAAGTTCGAACGGCTGCATGACCACCATTCTTGACGTCTCTCTCCCGAAGTAGGCATCCATGCTTCGGTCGTTCACGATGCACGCGCCCGTCCCTGGACGCAACCAGACCCGGGCTATGGCGTTTTTGCGTTTGCCCGTGGCATAATATTTTTCGTGTTCCATGCCTTATATTCTCCCAGATTACAGGTGATACGCTTCAGGTTTTTGTGCAGCATGAGGGTGCGCCTCGTCAGCGTAAACCTTCAATTTCGTGTATTGGGCGCGTCCCAATCTGTTTTTCGGCAGCATGCCTCTTACCGCGTGCTCTACGACGCGTTCCGGGTGATTTTTCAGCAGCGCATCTGCCTTGACGCTCTTCAAGCCGCCTGGATATTGGCTGTGGTGATAATATGTCTTTTGCTGCAGCTTTTTGCCAGTGAGCCGAATCTTTGAGGCATTGACGATGATGACAAAATCGCCCGTGTCCATGTGGGGAGCAAACTGCGGCTTGTGTTTGCCGCGCAATATTCGAGCTGTCTCCGCAGCGACGCGACCGAGGACTTTGCCTTTGGCGTCAATAACGAACCATTTTCTTTCGACTTGGCCTTTTTTTGGAGTCCAGGTTTTCATCTTCCACCTCGAGCTGCAATGAACCTTAATGTGTATCATCGAGTATCAATGCTGTCAAGAAGCGGTTTGAAAATAAGCGTGGAACAGCGGAACGGGCTGGCTCAGTGAAGCTTCTGGCGGGCTTTTCATGTTCGACGGTGACAAACGATTCAGCCCGGCCTCTCGTGAAGACCGGGCTGTTCGGGGGGCGCAGGCCCCCAGGTTCCGCAGAAATCGCTTGTTCATGCGGACACTACGGGACATTCAAACCGCGGGAGGAGTTCAACCATCGCGATTTCCTTGGAAAACCATGCTTGCGCGCTGCTCGAACAAGCAAACAGATGTACCCTAGAGCCATGGCAAGACCTTCAGAGAACTGGCTTAGAAAACGAAGCCCATGGCGCCGGCTAGGCCGTCCATGCTCGTTTTGTCGGTGTTTGTGGGATAATCTCGGTTCAACACGACCCAGCGCCAGCCAACTTCCATGTATCCGAACCGACCGCAGTCCATTGGCACGGTAATGCGCGCCGCGGCGTACCCGTCGTACCCAAAGTAGCCTTCGCAAAATTGCAGGCTCCATCTGCATTGGGTTGAGGCAGTTGACGCGCCGAGATTGCGAATCACCCTTTCCCAGCTCAAACCGGCAAAGACCAATCCCCAGCCGCTGGATCGAGTGCGCGATTGATAAAAATTCGAGATGGTGAGTTTGTCGTCGTACAAGGCGTACCCTGCGAATACGCTAGAGGTCGCATGGCATTTCTGGTACCAATCGTACACGAGATCCCACCGGTAGATGTTTCGATCCCACTTCGTGAGCGTATTGGTGGCCGGCGCATAATAGGCGTTGCCAAAGAAGAAGCCGCTAGGCGGATACGCGTTGTCACGATAACGCAGGGGCATAAAGGAAAACCGGATGCCCCAGTTGGGTCTGACCTGAAATCGGGCTTCGTACTCGGCAATATACTTGTATTTGCCAAAGCCGAGATTGTTGTGGAAATCCAGCTCAGTGCCAGGTCCGCCAATAGTATCAGTTCCCCACTTAATTGTCGTGGCGTTCAGTTTTGCATGCCATAACTTGGCGCTGAGATTGAACTGGCGGAAACCGATCCTTGGCAGTACCGGTCCTTGGTACGCGGCCCCTAAGGGAATGCCCCCCGGCGAGAACAAACCCGTGGGCGGCGGCGCGACGGGCCTCGCCTGATAGCCAGGAACTCGGCACCCGTCCGCACTGCACAAGGACTGAGCCGGCTGCTGGTAACTCAACGCGGGAAATTCCCCGACAGACGCAGGCGGGCTCTGCACGTAATTCGAACGACTGCCGCTCGTCGACTTGGCTCTGTTATACCCTTGCGTCGATGATTGGGAACCGCTGGGATACGACCGAGCGCTGGGTAAGCTTGGCAACGATTGATAGGCTGGCTGTCTGGTGGGATCAGTTGACAAGACTTCACCGCTCATGCCAGACCCCCCGGATGCAGGGTCGGCACGCGACGGCAAAATTGAGGCTGACACGATAAACCAAGAGATAGCTAGATAAACCAATACCTTAAAGGGCTTTATTATCACCATACCCTCCCTCCTTAACTGAATGTCCTGGGATGACCTAATTATTCATAGCAAATATTATGTCAAGTAAATTATGAAGCAAAAAGAGAAAGAAAAGAGGCCGCGTCTTCAACTTATTGGTATCACATGGTTTTAATATGTGGCCTTTGTCATATTTTGTCGACGCCCCCGACGGTGAAGAGCCGGGAAGTCCCTCCGGAACTCCCCCCCGCTGGCTGTAATGGAAAACAATTAGACCTAAAACGATTTCAATTGTGCGAGCCACGAGGCAACCATTTATTATCATAAAGTAATATTGAGACGTCGAGCGGCCGCAATTTCCATGACCGCGTCCTCCAATGCGCGACGATTTGGCGGGAACGCCGAGAACGTGTATTATCGAACTCGTTTCTGAGGAGACGCGTACATGGACGGCGCAGCTCGAAAGTGTGTTCTGCGACAAAAGAAGGGCGTTGCAGCTATATTTCTGGACAGAGACGGCGTGCTCAACGTGAAGCTGCCCGAGGGGCGCTATGTGAAGACCCCTGAAGAGCTCATTATGCTTCCGGGCGCGGTTTCGGCGCTGCGTTTGCTCAAACAATTGGGCTATCTGCTTGTCGTGGTGACCAACCAACGCGGGATTGCGCTGGGGTATATGGATGACGACGACTTGGGGCGCGTACATGAGCTGTTGCGCGAGCGCTTGGCGGCCCAGGGGGTGGCGTTGGACGGGCTTTATTATTGCCCGCACGATGACGAGGCGCGTTGCGATTGCCGCAAACCTCAATCGGGCATGCTCTATCGCGCGTCAGAGGAACTGGGAATATCCTTGGCCGCGTCATACATGGTAGGGGATTCGGCAAAGGATGTGGAGGCAGGCAAAAATGCAGGGACTAAGACTGTACGGATCTCGACTGAGCATGACGCGCTGGCTGATTTCACGTTTCCCAGTCTCCTGGATTTCGCCCTTTTTTTGAAGAATGACGGCCGCAAGGATGAGGGCGACGCGGCGCACGCGTAAGAAAGGCTGAAAGATGATGGACTTAGGAGGCCCCGGCGGCCACGGGAACTGGGAGTTTGGGCCAAAGTTGACCGCGGAGGATACCTTTGGGTTTGCGTGCGGACCGGAGGTCCCGTGCTTCACCGAGTGCTGCGGCAAGCTGGACCTCATGCTCACGCCATACGATGTGCTGAGGCTCAAAAATAGGCTTGGGCTGACCTCATCGGATTTCCTCGATCAATACGCGTATATGAGACAGCGCACCCCTATGGAATTCCCCCAATTTTTTATGAAGATGGACGATGATGAGAAGCGATGTCCTTTTGTTCGAGCCGCGGGCTGCGCGGTGTATGAGGACCGTCCGGGCGCGTGCAGGATTTATCCCGTGGGAAGGGGCTCCACACGAAGCCAAGCCGATGGCAGCCCTGAGGAATTCTTCTTCTTGATTAAAGAAGACCATTGCATGGGATTCAGAGAGGACTGCCAGTGGCGCATCTCGGAGTGGCTGCGCGACCAGGGGATGGAAGAATACAACCGAGTGAACGATCTCCTCATGGAACTCTATGTCCGCCGCGTTCAACAGCAGGGGGTTCGACTCACCGAAAACCACATGAAGATGTTTGTCATGGCGTGCTACAACTTGGAGCGGTTTCGAGATTTTGTTTTTCAAAGCAACTTCTTGGAACGTTTCGAGCTCGATGAAGATCGCGTCAGGGAGATCGCAGAATCAGACCTCGCGTTGCTTGAGTTCGCGTTTACGTGGCTCCGATTCGCCCTTTTCGGGGAGCCGACGCTGAGGATACGGCGGGCCCGCGGTTCGGCGCAAAAGCGATGACCTATTCGAATTCTCGAAATTTCCGTCGGAATGAGCTGTGCCTTATGTCGTTGGTGGGGGCTTTCGAAAACCGCGGCGACAGCCACGACACCTCAACATTTGTCACTTCGTAGGAGGTCGCAGGAGCCACACTCGAACGAAGTGAGTAGCGGCGACTGAGAAATCTTGCTATTCGGGCCAAGATTTCTCGCTTCGCTCGAGATGACACAGAGTGAAGTACTCGAAATGATGACCACTTCTGCGAATTCGTGATTCATTCTGGGAACCGATATAACCATCACGCGTGATGTGGACGGAGGAAATTCGGCTATCCCGGGGGAATGCGCGCCAACGGCGGCCGCTCCTGCCAGCTTATGGCGGCGTGCTCCATCGCGTTTATTTCTTGAATTTCTTTTTGATCCTGTTGATATGGCCTCTGCCCAACCCTTTGACTTCGCAGCCTAGCGCAAAGTATCGGGCAATCTTGTCGTCGTCGAGGATGCCGAAGCAGTCGATTACGGCGATGGGGCCGCCAGCCATAGCCACAATGTCATCGGGATCGAGGTTGAGAAACTGTTTGTGCCTCACGGCAAAGACAATGGCGTCCGCTTCCGTCAGAGCCGCCTTGAGGTCTTTTTCGATGCGGAGGGCCTCGAGTTTTTTCTGGCTCCTAAAGAAACGAGCCCTGCTTTTCCCCGGCCCTGGATAGGTTTCTTGGGCCTCGAACTCCCACCAGTGGTCCACGTAAGGGTCATGGACGCACACGTCAGCGCCCATTTCTGCCAACCTTCGCACGACTATCTCCGACCCGCTGTATCGCGTGTCGCCCACGTCTTCTCTATACGACGCGCCGAGGATAACGACCTTGGATGCTGAAATATAGCGCCCCATATTCCGCAAGGCGTCTCGGACGAGCTCCGGCACATGGAGCGCTCGAGCGTCATTTATGTTGATAGCGGCCGGGGTTATCTGAAAAAGATCGTCTTCGAATCCCAGGAGATGTTTATACGCCCATACTGCGAGCCCCCCATCCTTTGGCAGGCAATAGCCGCCGATGCCCGGCCCAGGAAATATGATATTGGAATGGGTTGGTCGAACTTTGATCGCCTCGATCACTTTTATGAGATCGACGCCGTTGCGCTCGGCAAAGAGGCTCCACTCATTCAGGAATGCAAGTATGGTTGCCCGATAGCTGTTTTCCACAATCTTTGCGGTTTCGGATTCGATGGGTCTGTCCAGGACAGTCAAGGGGAAGTGCTCAGTATCGATTACTTCCGTGAGAAATTTGACGACCCGGTCCCTCGACTCTTGATTGACGCCGCTGCACACCCTCCAAAAATTTCTGATCGAGGACACATACTGCGCGCCGGGCATGACGCGTTCGTAGCTATGGGCGATGAGGGGTTCCGAGGCGATGCCCCGTTTTCGGAACGCCTTTTTGATCAGCGGATACGCGACCTGTTCCGTCGTCCCGGGCGGCACCGTGGTTTCGATAAGGACCAACGTGTTTGGCATGATCTCTTCACCGATGATCTCGAGAGATTTCTCGAGATCATCCATCAAGACATAACCCGTACTGACGTCCTTGAGGGAATTCTTAACGTAATCGCATTGCACGTCCACCACAACGACGTCGGCCAACCCAAGGGCTTTGTAGGAAAACGATGCGGTGAGGGTCTTCTTTTCGATGACGGTTCGGTGGATAATCACGGAAACCTCGGGGTCTTCGGCCTTCATGGGGGTTTTCCCCTGACAAATCAAGGGTATTTTCCAAAAAGATCGAGTGCTCGGTCTCTGCATGCCAATGACATATTTTCCCGGGTTGCCGCTTTCGTCCACGGAATCCGCTATGACTGCGGCCATGACTGCGCCGACAAATCCCAAACCCATGACGACCACTATCTCTCTGCCGGCTGCCCTGTTCTCGGCGACCAGTTGTTCCAGGCGAGCCAATTCAGCGAGGTAATCGCTTTCCGTGGGCAGGGCAAACTTTTCGCCATCGGGACTCAGTGAATATTCTTGTACCATGTAATCTCCTCGTTTTATTGGCTTGTCGCCGCCATAACGCCTTGCCCGTCACGCGGACAGTCCACGTTGCGGGGAGACACACACCTTCTGCGCTCCCCTTTGGTCAGCGCGATTGACCGCTGCGCTCTGTATTCGGACCCAATCGAGATAATGTGTGGCGTGAGGATTCCCCCGCACAAGCAGGATATAATCTTAAATGCATTGGGCGGTCAAGCATCAAACCGTTGATGCCCTTCGTATTGGTATGATAGAAAGGCAGACATTCGTTTCATATGGAGTATGGGAGCAATCCATGGATCAAAAGTACAATCCGGAAGCTGTGGAAAAGAAATGGCAGTCATACTGGGAAAACCAGAAGATTTATAAGGTCGAAGCAGACGTTTCACGAGAAAAATACTATGTATTGGAGATGTTTCCCTATCCTTCCGGACGCATTCATATGGGACACGTCCGCAACTATTGCATAGGGGACGTCTTGGCCCGTTTCAAGATGATGCAAGGCTACAATGTCCTCCATCCCATGGGGTGGGATGCATTCGGTATGCCGGCGGAGAACGCCGCCATTCAACATCGATCCCACCCTGCGACGTGGACTTATGACAACATCCGGGAGATGAAGCGCCAATTGAAGCGCTTAGGTTTTTCCTACGACTGGGATCGCGAGATAGCCACATGCGATCCCAGCTATTATCGGTGGGAGCAGTGGCTGTTTCTCCGCATGCTGGAACACGACCTCGTATATAGGAGAAAATCCATTGTCAATTATTGCGAGTCGTGCCAGACGGTGCTGGCCAATGAACAGGTCGTTGACGGCTCTTGCTGGCGCTGCGGCGAATCGGTCGTCCAAAAGGAGCAAGAAGGGTGGTTTTTCCGTATCACCAAGTATGCTCCTGAGCTGCTCGAGTGGTGCGACAAGCTGACTGGCTGGCCTGAAAAAGTCATTACCATGCAGCGCAATTGGATCGGGTACAGCGAGGGGGCGCGAATACTCTTCGAGGTCGAAGGGAGCGACATTGTTATAGAAGTTTTCACGACTCGACCTGACACCCTTCACGGCGCAACGTTCCTCAGCCTTGCCCCTGAGCACCCTTTGTGTTTGAAGCTTTCGCGAGGAACTCAGCAGGAAGCCAAAGTAAGGGAGTTCATCAATAAGGTCTTGACCCAGGATTGGGCGAGTCGAGTGGGCGAGGAGGCGGAGAAGGAGGGCGTCTTCACAGGAGCCTATTGCATCAACCCGTTGACGGGGCGACGACTCCCTATTTTTGTGGCGAACTTCGTGCTCTATGAATACGGGACAGGGGCGGTGATGGCGGTTCCTGCACATGATCAGCGCGATTTCCTGTTTGCCAGGAAATATGGCCTTGACATCGTGGTCGTGATTCAACCCGAAGGCCAGGTGCTCCACCCGGACCGCATGGGAGAAGCCTACGTGGGGCCCGGCGTGCTCGTCAATTCTGGCGATTTTAATGGGATGGACAATGTGTCTGCGATGAGGGCTATTGCCGACCGTCTTTCTGCGTTGGGAAAAGGGGGATCGACCATCAACTATCGCCTGAGGGATTGGGGTATTTCTCGGCAGCGCTACTGGGGCGCGCCCATCCCCATCATACACTGTCCCCATTGTGGGATTGTGCCCGTTCCCGATGACCAGCTTCCCGTGGTGCTGCCCACCGACATCGAGTTTCCCCAAAGCGGGAGATCCCCTTTGCCTGATCTGCAGTGGTGGGTAGAAGTCTCTTGCCCGCAATGCGGTCAACCCGCGAGACGAGAGACCGATACCATGGATACCTTTGTGGAGTCGTCTTGGTATTTTGACCGTTATGCATGCCCCACGTACAGCGACGGAATGATAGATCCGGAAGCAGACCGGTACTGGCAGCCAGTGGACCAATACATCGGAGGCATCGAACACGCGATTCTGCACCTCCTCTATTCGAGATTTTTCACCAAAGTCTTGAGAGATATGGGGCTGAAGCGATGGGACGAACCTTTCACGAACCTGTTGACCCAAGGGATGGTCATAAAAGACGGCGCAAAGATGTCGAAATCCAAAGGGAACGTCGTTGACCCCGAGGAGCTCATACAGACCTACGGAGCGGATACCGTTCGACTCTTCTGTTTGTTTGCCGCGCCGCCGGAGAGGGATCTTGAATGGACGTCTGAAGGGGTAGAAGGCGCGTATCGTTTCCTTAACAGGGTGTGGAGTCTCGTGTATCAGCATCGTGAGAGGGCTCGAGCGGCTGGTTCAAACGACGGCGAGTCGGAGAAGGCCAGGAGCATTCGACGCCTCACTCATCGAACCATCAAGAGGGTAACCGAGGACATAACCCAGCGTTTTCACTTCAATACCGCAGTAGCCGCCATCATGGAAATGATCAACGAACTCTCGAGGGTTCCCATAGAGGAGCTCGAGGAATCCTCGGCGGCTTCAGACGCCTTCGTAGAGGCTCTAAGGACCGTCGTGACGCTGTTATCTCCTTTCGTTCCGCATGTGTGCGAGGAGTTATGGGAGGCTCTTGGCGGACGCCCGGGCCTGGTTCGTGTACCGTGGCCCACATTCGATCCCGCCTTGATCAAACAGGATCAGCTTACCATTGTGGTACAGGTGAATGGGAAGAAGCGCGCCGAAATCACCGCGCCCGCCGACGCCTCGGAAGACGCGGTCAAGCAAATAGCCCTCGCGGAGCGCAACGTGCAGCGTTTTATCGAAGGGAAGACCGTCAAGAAGATGGTGGTAGTCCCGGGCAAGTTGCTGAATGTGGTCGTGTCGTAGGCGCCATGATCCGTGAGGCGATGTCCGCGTCAATCTCGCCGGTCGGGTCAAGGTTGGTTTCATGTTGTGAGGTTGATCGGAATCAGGACCGTGCTGAAACGCATCTGTATCGCGCTGATAGCTCTGGGAGTAGGCGTCACGGGCTGCGGGTACCGTTTCGCGGGCGATCCAGGCGACACCCCCTTTCCTCCTGAGCTGAAGACAATAGTGCTGGAAAGCGCGATAAATAATACGACGGTGCGAGGCATCGAGACGGAATTCACTAACGCGCTCAGAAGCGAGTTTGCCCTGGGTACGCGTTTGAAGCAGGTAGCTAGCGGGGGCGACCTCCAAATGAAGACGCAGATTGTGTCATTTGAAGATACGCCTTCCGCGTATCGCGCCGACGGCAAAGAAGCGACGAGGATTGGAACGCTTACGGTTCGATGCAGCCTGCAAAAATCTGATACCCACAAGGAACTGTGGAAAAAGGATTTCTCCTCGTCTCAAACGTATGACGTCACGGACTCCATCGCGGAGACCCTGTCAAACAGACGCCGGGCAATCTCCCGAATGATCAGGGACCTGATACCCAGAATACACCGCTCGTTGTATGACAGCTTTTAGGAATCTGGCAATTACGGATTGCGGAGTTTGAAGGCATTTTCATGAATCGGCAAAATCACAAGATATTTTTCTTTCTAGATCGAGAGATGTTCAGGATATGGAGGTCAGCATGGCTCGGAAAAAGATCACGGTCATAGGGGCGGGCAACGTAGGCGCATCGGTCGCCGCGTACGCGTCTGCCGAAGAACTCGGAGACGTCGTCCTTGTGGATATCTTGGAGGGCGTCCCCCAAGGAAAAGGTCTTGACCTGTATGAAACGACGCCGGTGTTGGGAGTCGATACCAAGGTTGAAGGAACCAACGACTATGAAAAGACCCGGGGAAGCGATCTTATTGTCGTCACCGCTGGGATCGCGCGAAAACCCGGTATGAGTCGGGACGACCTCCTGTCAACCAACGTCAAGATTGTCGGAGAGGTTGCAGAGAAGGCCGCTCATTATTCGCCGGACGCCGTGATGATAGTGATCTCGAACCCGCTTGACGCCATGGTATATACCGCATGGAAAAAGTCGGGCTTCGCCCCTAGGCGAGTGATGGGGATGGCTGGCGTCTTGGACACCGCGCGCTTCCGGACTTTTATCGCTCATGAAATAGGCGTTTCGGTGGAAGATGTGCATGCGCTCGTCCTGGGAGGCCATGGGGACAGCATGGTTCCCTTGACCCAAAGTTGCTCGATTGGAGGGATACCAGTCTCGCAATTCATTTCCCCTGCAAGACTTGAAGAGATCGTGCAAAGGACTCGAGACGGAGGAGCGGAGATCGTTTCACTTCTCAAGACGGGCAGCGCGTACTATGCCCCGGCTGCCTCTGCCGTCCAAATGGCGAAGTCCATTCTGCGCGACAAGAAAAGGCTCCTGCCGGTCGCCGCGTATCTCCAGGGGGAATTTGGAGAGGAAGGAGTGTTTGTGGGCGTTCCCGCCATCCTCGGAGCCGCCGGCGTCGAGCGGGTGGTAGAATTGGAACTGAGCACGTCAGAACGAGACGGGTTTGCGCGATCAGTGGCGGCGGTGCGCGAATTGGTCGCTCATGTGGATCGATTGCTGTAAAGAAGCGGAACAGAGTTTTTTGTCGGTTGCGAGGCGAGACGAATTGGCGGGAGACGCGTACTACATAGAGACATACGGCTGCCAAATGAACGAGCACGACTCGGAAAAGATGGCTCGTTTGCTCGAGGACCAGGGGCTGACCGCGGTGGACAGCCCGGAACTTGCGGACGTGATCGTCATCAATACGTGCGCGATAAGAGAAAAGCCTGAGCACAAGGTCTATAGCTCTCTCGGCAGGATCGCTTCCCTCAAGAAAAAAAATCCTCGGCTAGTTGCCATTGTAGCGGGGTGCGTCGCGCAACAGCATAAGGAGGGTCTTCTTGCGCGCGTTCAATCCCTTGACGGCGTTCTCGGGACCCACTGTATTAGCGACTTGCCGGTGCTTCTCAACGAAATACGGCGCACCGGTCAGCGTGTGTCCAGAACGGATTTCTCTGACGATGCGCCATCGCTTCACCTGCCGTCCCTGTGCAAAGGTTCCGCCAAGGTCTGTTCGTATGTCACCATTATGCAAGGATGCTCAAACTTCTGTTCCTATTGCATCGTTCCCTACACCCGCGGCCCCGAACAGAGTCGCAGGATGGGAGAAATCATCGATGAGGTCGAGCAGTTGGTAGAACATGGGGTCAAAGAGATTACTCTCCTCGGGCAAAACGTGAACGCGTACGGCAAAGATTTGGGGGCAGAGGAGACCTTTGCCCTGTTGCTGCGACGTCTCTCTGGCGTGCAAGGGCTCGAGAGGATTCGTTTTACCACGTCTCATCCCAAAGATTTCGACGAAGAATTGGTGTGGTGTATGCGGGATTTGGAGAATGTGTGTGAGCACCTCCATTTGCCGCTGCAGGCGGGATCGGATCGCGTGCTGCGGGCCATGAGGAGAAGGTACACATATGCGGAGTACGCCCAGAAGGTGGAGCTCTTGCGACGATCGATCCCCACGGTTGCAATCACCACTGACATTATTGTGGGATTCCCGGGAGAAACTGAGGAAGACTTTGACGCGACCTGCAAAGCCCTGAGAGACATCTGTTTTGATCAGATTTTTTCCTTCAAATATTCGTCGCGTCCGGGTACCGCCGCGGCGTCGCTGCCGGGTCATATCCCAGACACAGTGAAAAAAGAGCGGCTCTTGACGCTGCACGAGATCCAATCCCGTATTACTGAGGAATATCATGAGGAGCTTGTCGGGTCGGTCGAGGAAGTCTTGGTGGAAGGGACAAGGAAGCAGACCCACCAACCGTACGGACGGACGCGGTCCAATAAGGTGGTAAACATCGTCACCGATGAATCCGTGCAGCCCGGCGAGATAAGACGCGTGAAAATCACGAGAGGACTCAAACATTCCCTCGTGGGAACCCTCGATTGAAAAAAGAAAAAGCCCGACCGAAGGGGTCGAGCTGGGAGACGCCGTCAAACGGCCGGGCTCACAAAAATAAAGACCGGCGATTCAAAGCAAGTGCACTATCATGCGTGTCCCGGGATTGCTCTCATGACGCCACGCGTCGTGAGACTCCAGAGTTTCAGGTAGTGTGCTGTCTTCACCGGTCGATCCAAATCGATCAAGCTAGAATATGAAGCCGCCCTCGACGAAACCTCCTTCGATGTTGCTCTTGAAGAGGAAGTCGTACTGGGTCTTCTTGAGCTGTACGAGACGGTAACCGCCTTTTACATAGCCGGCGCGTCCGCAATTCAGAGGTATCGAGTAGCGTGCGCCCACTTCAACGTCCCAGCCTTCCACGTCATCGAGGAAAATGCCGCCGCCCTTGCAGTCCCAAGAGAGGGTGCCGCCGTTGAATGCGGTCTTGATGGCCCGCTGGAACTCCAGGCCGGCGATGGCTGCGTTGATGCTGTTGCTCCACACTGAATTGAACCATGGTCCACAGTAACTGCAATTTGCCTCTATGCGCTCGTCCGTATGCACCCAGTCGGCAAAAACGCTGACCTTGGCGTTGCACGTTCGTATGGCGTCATAGACTAAGCCGACTCTCTGATAGGTGTGCACCCACTTGGTGTTCGCCATTTGCCCAAAGAGAATGAATGGATAGTATGGATTGCCAAACAGGAAGTAAGTGTCTATCCAGCCTCCTCCTTTGAGCTCGCTGCCGAGGATGGTGTAACGGACCGCCCAATTCGGCCTGAAATGATAGCTGGCCGTGAATTGAGGCCACACCTGATAGCGCGGCAATTTGAGATCGTCATTGAAGTCCGCGTTGTTTTCCCAACCCCAGTAGCCCGAAAACCACGGCGTATAGCGCGGCCAGGCTATGGAACCGCGGGTATTGGCAAAGATAAATTGGACGCTCATCTCCCACTGGCCCATCTTGGGCGCAGGGAGTATGGGAGCGATCGGCCCTATGGGCCCAGTCACTGGCCCACAAACAGCGGGTTTGACCTTGGAGATCCCCACCGGTGGAGGCGGGAAACAGGTCACCGTCGTAGGAATGGTAGCGACTTTCGCGGCGCGACGCGCCTTGGCGCGTTGGACAGCGGGCGCTGCCACTGGCGTCCCTTGATTTGGTTTGAGGAGTAGTTCCAGCGACTCGTCAGGGCCGGCAGCCCACGGGGTTGAAGATGAAAAAATTGACAGACAAAAAACTAGACATACCAACAGCGTAGAAGGTATTCTTCTCAACATACCCTTCCTCCCAGCTCGAATTGTTGAAAATTGCATTAATAATGATTGGATTATTTTGTCAAGAAAAAAATATACCCTTTTTACAGTTAGTTGTTTTTTATTCCGAGACCATTACATTAGCAAATATAGAACTACCCAAGATCATTGGTTTTTATACGCGACGCCAAAAAGCCTGACTCACCCCTCTCCCCTCGTCCCAGCGCGCTGCGCCCCCTTTCATTGACGCGCAGCAAAAATTTGGATAAAGCGGTGTCCCTGAAAAAACAAATGGATACGTCCCCCCCTTCTCTTTCGCCGTGGATGTATCTCGAAGCTTGAGCCACTAGGTTTGCGCCGTTAAACCAAATAATATTAGGGGATAACGTGTATATGCTCACGAAAAGATTAGTATTGGGCGACTCTTTGCCTGCGAACTGTCGCGGGGGAGATGAGCTACGCGCGTCTGATTCATTCCTCGCTCCACTGCGCACGGGCCTGATTTTGTTGGCGCTTTTTTCCGCGCTTTTGGACTGCCGATTGGCGCGCGGCGCTGAGGCCCCTTTGAACGCGCAGTTGCACGCGGCGGTTCAGCGAGAACTCCCCCCTGGCTGCGCGCTGTCGATCCAAGCGGTGGACGTAGGAACCGGGGGCATACTCATGGAACACGCGGCAGATACGGCTCTGTGTCCAGCCTCCACCATGAAGATCATCACGACCGCCTCGGCTCTTGCATTTTTCAAGCCGGATTACACATTTGCGACCGAGGTGTTTGTGAAGGGAGCGAGCGCGGGTCGCGTCAGGACGCTGTATCTTCGAGGGGGCGGGGATCCGCGGCTGGTAAGCGAGCAGTTGTTTCTATTAGCCAAGGAAGTAGTGGACAGCGGGCTGGAAGAAGTGACCGGGGACATTGTCGTCGACGACTCGTATTACAAGCCAAGCCCGCCGCTGGATGAGGCGGACAAGCTGGGGCTCCGCTCTTATCACGCGCCTTATGGGGCGCTTTCCCTGAACTTTAATTCAATCAAGGTCATGATTTATCCCGGGCCGCGAGTCGGCGCTCCGGCGCGGGTTGTTCTTGACCCGTGGTCGGATTATGCGGAGCTTCGCGCCAATGTGACGACCGTTGCGGGAGACAAGCCTGCGCATGCGAATATTAGCAAGCAGGCTAAGCAGGGAGGCGAGATCATTAAGGTCAACGGTGAGATTGGCGTGGATGCTCCTCCCAAAAAGCGATATGTCAATGTTGCGCACCCTGCTTTGTATGCGGGCGAGGTGTTCAAGCAATATTTGATCCAGGCGGGGGTTCCCGTGCGGGGGAGGGTTGTCAAAGGCCAAACCGCTGATGAGGCGCGGCTCCTTGTGTCCTTTCCTTCTCAACCGCTGGCCATGAACGTGTATTGGCTCAACAAATTCAGCAATAACTTTATGGCCGAGCAGATAGCCATGGGGTTGGGCGCGGCCATGTTCGGTCCGCCGGGCACGCGTGAAAAAGGCTTGGCCGCCCTGAAGCGGCATCTCATTGCGTGCGGGGTTCCTGAAGGTCATTTTCAGTTGGCTGAGGCGAGCGGACTCTCTCGATCGAACAAGGTGAGCGCGTCGGCGTTTGTGAAAGTGCTTCTTGCTGCGTACCGTGATTTTAGCTATGGTTACGAGTTCGTGAGCTCCTTGAGTATTTCGGGAACCGACGGGACGCTGAAGGAGAAATTTGTAGGGTCCGGACTCGAGCGGCTGATAAGGGCAAAGACAGGCACGCTCAAAGGGGTGAACGCCCTGGCAGGATACTGGCGTTGGGGAGACGGCAGGATCGCCGCGTTCGCCATACTCGTGAACACGCCGCAGCCCAATGCGGGCATCGTCGATTATGCTGATCGCATCGCGCGTGCAGTCTTTTCGGCGCCGCTAAGGAGCCCATAAGCGCGCCGGCCTCTTTCGGCGCGTATGCATCCCTCCATGGGGCGATGCGCCCATAAGATTAGGTAACGCACGTAGAGGGCGGCTGAGCATGGCTGTCCCCTTTACAGAGGCGAGGCCATATACTATAGGCTCCCAGCAAATCAGTTTTCGTCAGGGTCTATGAGACTTTCTAAACTCGAAATCAAGGGGTTCAAGAGCTTCCCCGACAAGACCGTCCTCGAATTTCGACGCGGCATCACAGGAGTCGTGGGCCCCAACGGCTGCGGCAAGAGCAATATACTCGAGGCCATTCGTTGGGTCATGGGCGAGCAACGGCCTCGGACATTGCGAGGCGCGCGCATGGGAGACGTCATCTTCAACGGGTCTGAGACGCGGCGGCCGGTGGGCATGGCGGAAGTGCGCATGACGTTGGAGGTGGATCCTCGTTACTGTCCGCCGGCTCTGAGAGACTACGACGAGGTGATGGTAGCCAGGCGGCTCTTTCGAGATGGAGAATCCCAGTACGAAATCAACATGGCGCCTTGCAGGCTCAGCGACGTCGTAGATCTCTTCCTCGATACGGGTTTGACCCAGAATTCGTACGCGATCCTGGAACAAGGTCGCGTTGAAATGGTGGTGAATTCCAAACCCGAAGACCGCCGATGGCTTATTGAGGAAGCTGCGGGAATCACGCGCTACAAGATGCGCAAGGAAACCGCGACAAAGAGGCTCGAACAGACGCAGACGAATCTTGAACGTCTGCGAGATGTGCTCATCGAAGTAAATCGTCAGGCAACCGCGCTTCGAAAGCAGGCCCGAAAGGCTGAGCGGTACCGACACCTTCGGGATAGGCTGCGATCGCTTGAACTGGCCTGGAACGCTTCAGAATGCAAGAAGCTCTCGACGCAGATCGAGGAAGGGGAGGCTGAGCTTTCGCGTCTGCGGGATAGCCTCATCCAGTTGCAGTCCCGCAGCGCCCTGGAAGGGGGAGCATTGCAGCGAGACCGGCAGGCCCTCGCTGACATGGACAAGAGAACCATTGAATTGCATGAGCGGCAGCATACGCTGGAAATGGCCATGGAAGCGGCGCGAGTGGACGCGGCCCGATCTCGTGAGAAATTAACGCACTTGCAATCCCAGCGACAACGGCTATTGAGCGATCAACAGGAGAAGGGGGTCCTTCGAGACCAATGTGCGCGGCGCGTACAAGAGACGCAAGAAACAGTCAGCGCGCTTGCGGCGCAAATTCTCCAGAAGAAGGAGACCCTGAAGAAAGCCTCAGAGGCCTTGGAGAGGTTTCGGGCAGATTCTGCGGAGGTTCAGGAGAGGATCGAGGCAATCAAAACCAGTCTGTTCCAGGCGCTCCAAACCTGCGCAGCAAAGAGGAACGAAAGGGAAGCGGCCCAAAGACGCATTCATGAAATCGAGGTCAGACAAAGCAGAATCGCTGAGGAGAGTCGGAGAGCTGAAGCTCAGGCAGCCGCGTCTTCTGCTCGTTTAGGGGCGCTCCAGGTTGCGCTCGAAGAGGCGCGAACCCGGCGCCAGCAAGCCATCGAGCAAAAAAACGAATTGCTGAAACGTCTCAAGGAGCGGCAGGATGTGCTGCAGGGTTTGCGGGACAAGATACGCGGTCTTGAGACGGAGCATGCCAGAATAACGTCGCGGTTGACGTCGTTGGAGGAGTTGGACAAGAGCGGCGCTCATTATGATCAGAGCGTTCAATACATGATGGCCCAGCGTGAACACTGGCCAGAAGGCTCTCTTATAGGTCCCCTCCCGGATTTTATCGAGGTGACCCCGGGATATGAAAAGGCGTTGGCTGCGGTTCTGGAAAGACGCATTGGGTCGCTTATCGTCTCTTCCCCATCCGACGCCGCGTGGGGAGTGGAAATGCTGCGGCAGTCCGACCAAGGTCGCGCCACATTCGTGCCAAGGATCCCCCGCGGGTCGGTCGCGTCAAGCCCTCCGCAAAGCGACCCAGGCCTCACGAACCTGTCGGACGTGGTTCGCTTTGCAGAAGGTTTCGAGGAGTTGGGCCGACATCTTGTAGGACGCTGTGTGGTGGTCGAAAAC
This sequence comes from Desulfomonilaceae bacterium, assembly GCA_049969795.1. Classification (GTDB taxonomy): domain Bacteria; phylum Desulfobacterota; class Desulfomonilia; order Desulfomonilales; family Desulfomonilaceae; genus JAUPKT01. The sequence goes on along the minus strand of JBMFOE010000009.1, from coordinate 43,916 downwards.
CTCAGCGAGGCGTTGCGCCTCTGGTCCCGAAACGGCGCCCCATGGGACGTGGCGACCGTTGAAGGAGATTTTCTCGACCACACCGGCGAGCTGACTGGCGGCTCCTGGAATAGGAAAACAGACAAGGTCTTCTCCCTGCGTCGAGAGATTGGGGAGTTGAGGAACGCCAAGGAATCCCTTGAGAAGACCCTTGAAGCCCATCGAGCGCAATTCTCCAGCGTCGAGCGCGCCTATGAAGAAACCATGGAGGGAAAGACCCGCGCAGAAGAAGCCGCTGCCGAACTCAGGGTTGAGGAGATCAACAAGGCGAATGAGATAGAGAAGCTGCAAGGACTTGTCGCCGCGCTCCACCGCAAAACAAGAACCATGGGGCTCGAAATACAAACCCTGGACAAGGAAAAGATCTCGCTTACGGACGCAGCGGCAGCCTTTCAGACAGAGATAGAGGAGTTGGAGCGGACTATCCGCGAGCTCAAAGAACACACGACGGCATGTCGGATAGAGTCGGAAGATTTGACTCGCCAGCGCGAAGCATTGGCGCGGAGGCACGCAGACATCCAGGTGGAAGTCGCCAAATTAGAAGAGCGTCACGCCTCGACCACACAAGAATTGGAGCGCAACAAGCAACTCTATGCTCAGTTAGAATCCCAGTTGAAAGCCCTCGAGCAAGAATTGGAAGCGAATGCCACCGAAACCGAGGCGGTGAAAGAAAAGCTGAGAAACGCCGAGGACGACGAAAAAGTCCGTATGCTGAGTCACAAAGACTGTTCCGAACAACTCGCGACCCTTGGCCGCGAGCGAGAGTCTTTGACTCAGAAGATCAGGGAGATCGAGGCCCTCGCGGCGGCCTCTTCCTCACAAGAAAAGACTTTGCAAGGACAAATACACGAGCGGGAAATTGAGCTCGTACAGTTGAAACAGACGCTGCAGCATCTCGCGCATAACATGATCGAGCGCTACGGCGTGGATCCCACGGCGATTGTCCCCGAGAATTGTGCGGTAGATCAAAATGAGATTGAACAGGCGCGAAAACAGATAGACGAATTGGGCGACGTGAACTTGAGCGCGGTGCGAGAATATCAAGACGTGCAAGAGCGCTTGACGTTCTTGCGCGCCCAAGAGTCTGACCTCAAAGAAGCCATGCAGTCCCTGCATGACACCATAGGAAAGATAACCACGACCACCAATGAATTGTTTATGAATACCTTCGACGCCATCAATGAAAAATTTCAGGAAATGTTTTCCTTTTTGTTCCAAGGAGGCGAAGCCAGTCTGGAACTCGTGGGATCCGAGAACGTCCTTGAAGCCGGCGTCGATATTGTAGCTCGTCCTCCCGGGAAGAAGCGACAGGCTATGGGGCTTCTTTCAGGCGGAGAAAAGGCGCTCACCGCCATAGCGTTGATATTTGCAATCTTCCTTACCAGACCCTCTCCCTTCTGCCTGCTCGACGAAGTTGACGCACCTTTGGACGACGCTAACATCAGTCGATTCAACGACATGCTGCGTTCTCTCAGCGATAAGACTCAATTCATCGTTATCACGCACAATAGGAGGACGATGGAAGTCGCTGATTGTCTGTATGGGATCACCATGGAGGAGCCCGGCGTTTCCAGCATCGTCTCCGTGGACCTCGCCCGTTAGCCCCTCACGCTCCTGCATTTCTCTTGACTTTTCATCAATATAATTATAATGTTTGCTCACTTTTTGAATGTGTTAGTTTATTTTTTCGTCGTAGGCTAACAATCATGAAAAAATACGCGATAACCGCTTGGCTCACCGCAATGTGCTTCCTGCTCCTGGCCAACGTCCATGCATGGGATGTCCCGCCCTATCTCCGCATTTCCGCAGGATCGAGGATGTGGTTTACCACCTTGGAAGGAGACCTGATACAAAAGGACCGGACCAAGTTGGGGTTATCGGAGAATCTGGGCCTGCAGAAAGAGGTCCTGAGTTGGGAATTTTTTGCGAGCGCGCGCCTAAGCAATGTGCACGTCTTCCGTATCAAAGGCGAGCCGACTACGACGTACAATCAATCTCGTTCAGATTCCTATCAGAAGATACGGGCCATCAACATAGGGTATGATTTGGATTTCTTCATGACGCCGCAGATACTCTTTGGCGCCAACACCGATTTCAATATCCTCACCCTGGATAGCAGGCCGCGGGATGTGACAGTGGGGGGCGTTCAATACAATTATCGGGAAGACGGGACGCACGTGTATCCCACATTTGGTCTCCACGGAACGTTTTATCCCATTTTCGAGAGCGTCGCGCTCCGTCCGAATGTTTCAAGCAGGGTGAATTGGTGGAATTATAACGACTTTGAATGTTGGGACTGGGAGATAGCCACCGCGGTGGACATCCCGGTCAATCGGCTTTGGACGTGGACTGTCAATGGCGGATATCGCTATTGGCACACGAAGATACGCCGAGACAGAGATACGGCTGACCTCAACCGCATGGGCTTTTTTGTAGAAACGTCTGTACTTTTCTGATTATTCCCCTTACTGCGAGGCTTTTTTCAGCTCCTCCACCGCGTTGAGCAGTTGGGTCATGACCTCGCCCGCGCTGCCGAGCATGAGTATATCCGTGACTTGGTCGTGAAGCGCGGAGGGCTCGCGATTGATTTCGATGACCGAGGCCGGCGGGTATTTGAGTTTGACGGACATGGGGATTTGGGCTGCGGGATAGACCTGGAGTGAAGTGCCAATCACGAGCAGGACGTCGCATTTTTGCGTCTGCACTTGGGAAATGGTCATGGCCTTGGCCGGTATCGCTTCGCCAAAAAATACAGCGTCTGGTTTCAACACGCCTTCACACTTTCGGCATCGAATGGCATTGGGGTCTCCCGCAGCAAATCGCGCCTCGACGTCTTCGATGGGCTCTGAACTTCGGCATCTGATGCACGCGGCGCGGAGCATGTTGCCGTGAAATTCAACAACTTCCACAGAACCGGCCTTTTGGTGGAGGTTGTCCACATTTTGTGTGATGACGCATTTGATGACGCCGAGCTGCTCGAGACGGGCCAAGGCGCGATGCGCAGGATTGGGTTCAGCGGAGGCGAGGTTAAACTCTCCCGAGACCTTGAGGTCCAGGTGCAGCCTCCAAAACCGAGTGGGGTTCTGAAGAAACCGGTCAATGGAGAACTCGCCGGGATCAACTTTGGTCCAAAGCCCTCCCGGACTTCGAAAGTCGGGGATTCCTGATTCTGTGCTGATGCCTGCGCCGGTCAATGCAACGGCATTGCTGGCATTTAGAAGCAGCTCAGCGGCTCTCTGTATGCTCTGTTCCATGGAGGCTCCTCCCATTACGATAAGAATGATCTCCTCGCCAAATCCCTGGCATGTTGCCCGGGGTCATGAGGAATGAGCTCACGCCGCTGCTTGCTCCACGTGGCCCGTCGCGCCTGTGATGACGCGTCGATGCGTCGCGGTTCCGGATTTCAAAAGGGATTTCGGCTTGACAGCGGTCCTTTCAGCAGAATATCTATTGTACACATTTATCATGAATCTTTTCGTTTTGTGAAGCATCTCTGCATTAGGAAGCGTCATGGACAATGACCATGAGATAATTCAAAAAGTCTTGGCCGGAGACTACGATGCGTTTGAGGCGCTGGTTGACAGGTATCAGGGTAGGATATACCGCCATTTGAGGAAGATGGTGAAGGATCAGAACGAGGTGCAGGATCTCCTTCAGGAGACTTTTTTAAGCGCGTATAAGGGACTGTCGGGCTTCTCTGGCAATTCCTCATTTGCCACCTGGCTGTTCAAGGTGGCCAACAACACTGCGCTGATGTATCTCAGAAAGAAGAAGCCTGAACTTCTGCAGCACGGGGACGACATAGAGAAAATGGAGCAATTCGAATTTATGCCCGCTTCAACGGAGTTCGTGAGCACGCCCATGGACATATTGTTGTCACGAGAGGGCCGAAAAAAGATTGAAGAGGCGTTGGACCAGCTCCCCATGATCTACCGCACCGTCATTGTGCTGAAAGACATCGAGGGTTTCTCGTTGGAGGAAGTGGCAGAAATCACTGAGTCGTCAGTACCGGCCGTGAAATCGAGGCTGCATAGAGGCCGAAATTTCATACGCGCGACTTTGGGACAATATTACACGGAAAAGAATCCTACGAAGAAGCATCGAGGTTAAAGGCAATGAAGGATCAATGCAGAGAATTCTGCAAAAAATTATCAGATTATCTTGATGGCCAACTCGATGAAAATATTTGCACGCTATTGGAAAAGCACTTGGAGGAGTGTCCTCCATGTGGGTTGATGTATGAGTCTCTCAAGACGGCCGTTGAGCTGTGCCGCAAGGGGATACACGACGATATCCCGGAAGAGATGTCGAGGGAGCTTAAGGCTTTCCTCAGAACACATTGCAAGGGATCGTGAAAGCAAGAATTTCAAGAGAGGAGTGTTTCGTATGTCTGACAATCCAAACGTATTGCATGTGACCGACACGGATTTCGAGCAGCAAATCCTCAAATCCGAGCTTCCTGCGTTGGTAGATTTCTGGGCTGCCTGGTGCGGGCCTTGTAGAACCGTCGGACCGGTGGTGGAAGAACTCGCAGGAGAATACGCCGGGAAGGTAAAGATCGCGAAGATGAATGTTGACGAGAATAAGTTCACCCCGGGAAGGTATGGTATCCGCGGCATCCCCACGCTGATTCTGTTCAAGGATGGTCAGGTGGTGGACCAGATCGTCGGAGCCGTGCCCAAGAATCGCATCAAGGACCTTTTGAACAAGGTAGCCTGACATGAACATCGATCTGGTCATTTTAGGCGGCGGGCCAGCGGGCTTGACGGCCGGCATGTATGCCGCCCGGGCCCGCATTCCTTCGATCCTCATCGAACGGGGCCAGACAGGCGGTCAGATGGCCGCCACTGCCACTGTGGAAAACTACCCGGGCTTTGTCGATCCCGTCCTGGGCGTTGACCTCGCTCAAAAGATGGAAGCGCATGCGCGCAAATTCGGCTTGGAAATTTTGTACACAGAGGTGTACACGGTCGCCAAGGAGAAGGACGGTTTTGTCATAAAGACCGATAATCCAGACGTGGTCCGGTGCAAGGCCATCATCCTGGCCACGGGCGCTTCCCCTGTGAAAATGGGCATTCCAGGCGAAGAGAAGTTGTACGGCAAAGGCGTGAGTTATTGCGCGGTGTGCGACGGGCCTTTTTTCCAGGACATGGAAGTGGCCGTGGTCGGTGGGGGCGACTCAGCGGTGGAGGAATCCGTATATCTCACACGATTCGCCAAGAAAGTTCATCTCATACATCGTCGCGATGAACTGCGCGCGTGCAAAGAAATACAGGAGAAAGCCTTTGCAGAAAAAAAGGTGTCGATACACTGGAGCACGGTGCCCGTCGAAGTCGTCGGAGAGAAAGACGTGACCGGCATCAGAGTACGAGGGGTGAAAACGCACGCAGAAGAAACCCTACCGGTCTCAGGCGTGTTTTTTTACGTCGGATTGCGTCCCAATTCTGAGGCGTTTCTGGACTTGGTTGAAACCGATTCCCGGGGATTCGTCGTTACGGACCAGGAGATGCGTTGTTCGACGCCGGGCGTTTTTGCGGCTGGCGATGTCCGCGCAAAGGTGTTGAGACAGATCACCACTGCGGTCGGCGATGGCGCCGCAGCGGCGTATAGCGCGCAGCATTATCTAGAAAGCCTCTCCGCGTGAGCAGAAAACCGCCATGTAACCATTCTCGAAAATAATCGCGAATTGAGCTGTTGCCCCGCTGCATGGCATTCCCATGTAGGTGGGAATGCTATGACCAATTTCCCGGGCGCCGGATCGAGTCCGGCCTGACACATCAGGCGCCGTGACGCGGACTTTAAAGTCATCATATTCACGCCGCGGCGCGCCTTGCGCGGCGTCACCAGCGCCTCGCCTTGAGCCACACCTCGATTCTATCTCTGGAAAAAAAGGCCGCGCCTATAAGTACGACGCAGGCAGCGCACACGATTGCCAGCAGTGTCCAGTTTTCGTCAAATACCGCGGCGCCGCCCAGACTCAGCATAATAGTACCGGGGATGCGTCCCAGAAAGCACACGAACACAAAGGGCATGAAACGCATGGGGCTCAGTCCCAAAATGTAACACAAGATGTCTTTAGGGAAACCGGGGATGGTGAACAGAATGAGGGACAAAAGATTGCCATGCTTTTCGGTCAGGTAATGAAACCTTTCCAGAGACTTCTGACCGACGATAACTTCGACCACAGGTTGCCCTACAATCCTGGCAAAGACGAACGCAGCGACAGACCCCAGCGTCAGACCGATGGTGGAATAAACGACGTTAGGCCAGGCGCCGAATATGAATCCTCCCACCGCGCCGGTCACTTCTCCGGGGATCGGGGCAAACACCACTTGGAATGCCTGAATACCAATGAACGCCAACGGCGCATAAGCTCCCCAACTCGTGACGTACATTCTCAAGTGCTCTCGGCTGCTGAAAACTTCCCACGCCAGGCGATACCAGGTCCCCAGGTGTCCTGTGAGGACCAAGACGACCGTGGCTGTAGTCAAAGCTGCTATGAGGGCGAGCGAAAGTCGAAGCCTTTGTCTTGCCATACGTCTAATCTCCGCTCCTGCCTGCGCTGATGACCCCAGTGTGCGCATCCATGGCGTACGGGTCAAAGCTTTGCAGGATCGCGTCTTCCATCCTTCTTATGAGGGGGCCGAACGTCTTGGCGTCTTTGGCTGATATACCCACTCCGTTATATCGTTCGCACACATTGTGGACCATTTCTTCTGACACGAGGTCTATCTTGTTGAAGACGCGAAGAGTTGGCGTGGAGCTCAGCATCAGCTTCTCCAGTATGTTTTCTACGGCCTTCATTTGATCTTCGAAGTCTGGATTGGAACAGTCCACGACGTGAACGAGGAGGTCGGCGTCCGCCAGTTCGTCGAGGGTGGCGCAAAACGCCTTGAGAAGTGTCTCCGGTAGATGCTGAATGAATCCAACGGTATCGGTGATAATCACCTCGGTCTCGCGAGGAAACCGAAGCCTGCGGCTTGAAGGATCCAAGGTGGCAAACAGCTCATCTTTTACGAAGACGTGGGATTTGGTGAGCGTATTCAAGAGCGTGGACTTGCCTGCGTTGGTGTACCCCACCAGTGATATTATGGGCACGTTGCGTCTGTTTCGGAGCTGTCTGCGCAATTGCCGGCGCCGCCCCAATTGCTCGATTTGCTTTTCCAAGAGATCTATTCTGCTGTGGATCCTCCGTCTATCGATCTCGAGCCGCGTTTCACCCGGGCCTCTGCCTCCTATGCCGCCTGTGAGTCGGGACAGCGCATTGTCTTTTTCGCTGAGCCTTGGTAAGGCATATTTGAGCTGGGCAAGTTCGACTTGTATCTTTCCCTCGCGAGATTTGGCGCGTTGGGCGAATATATCGAGGATAACCTGGGATCGATCCAAGACCTTGAGCTCGGTAAAGTCGCCGATCGCCCGGACCTGCGCGGGCGTGAGTTCCGCGTCAAATATGACGATGCCAGCCCCTTTCTGGAGCGCGTCGATCACGATGTCCCTGAGTTTGCCCTTGCCTACCAGGTAATGCGGGTGAATGGATTCCCTTCGCTGGATGACGGTCCCCACGACCGTCAGGCCGCAGGATTGGGCGAGCTGTCCTAGTTCCTTGAGGGACTGCTCTGCCTGCCATTCCTTGCCAGTAGTTGCTCCCACTAGATAGGCCCGTTCGGAATCATTGCTTGCGTCTCGGCTGCTGACCGAACGAGCGATTTCGTCTTCCAGCGCCTTGATAAAACCCGTGAAGTCCAGATCGAGTTGCGCCGGGTGCACGGCATCCAATATTTGCCAGACAGCGCCTCGGGGATTCGTCGGCAAGAGGTGCGCGATATGGATGAGAGTAGGCAGGCCGGAGCGGTCCATTCCCACGCACGCCACCAAGTCTAGGCGGAGGGTTGCCAGGTCTGTCAAGTCCTCTTGACTTAGGGGCTCGTCTCTCAGGTGCGTGTGAATAAAACGGAGGCCCCTCAAACGACCAGCGCCCACGCGCCATCCACTAAGTTTGGGTATCAGTATGGATCGCGCGTCGCCTACCAAGACCTTGTGGACATTGCCCTGTCTATCGACAAGCATCCCCACTTGGCGGCCAATCTCGAAGGAGATTTCAGTGAGTTTCCTCGATAGTTCAGGGCTGACCACCCGATCGCGTGGAATGCGCTTGAGGGCAAGTCTTGTGAGCCGATCCTTTTGGGAGGGCTTGAGCCCGAGCAACTCTCCTACGACGACGCTCAATGTGAGACAATATCCTCCAAACGTTTCATCCGTTCACGCCTCGCTCTTTGGCGCATTCATGACATTTGCTAATCCCCATGGCTGCGCATCTCCAGCTCCCCGCGGCGCCGAGTGCTGTCCGCCTACAGGGCGGGGCGATCGGCCGCGCTGTGGGCGTCTTTCCCAACTCACTGCTGAACCTCATCGGGGAGGATTTTGACAATAGCGCACTTCGTGGGATCCAGATACCGTTTCGCCACACGGAGGACATCCTCGGACTTCACCGCCTTGATTTTCGCGATGTACTCGGCGTCATAGTCGTGCCCGAGGCCGTACAAGGTGTTCAGAGCGGTGTTTTCCGCCCTTGCCCAAGAGCTCTGCAGGGAAATAAGGTGGTTGCCCACGAGATTGTTGATCGAATGTTCCAGTTCATCTCCGCTGACGGGGGTTGATCTGATCCTCTCGATTTGCTCAAAAAGCCCTTGGACGGCGCGCTGGACCTTCGGGACGTCACATGCAATATAGAAGGCAAACATGCCGGGATCCAGCCCAGGTCGGACAAAAGAGGCCACAGAATAGGCGAGGGATTGCTTGTCTCTCAGTTCAAGGAACAGTCGTCCGCCTTGACCGGACAGGATGTTGCTCAGGACTTCCAGCGGATAGCGATCTGGATCAGAGAAGGTCGTCGCCAAGAAACCAATGGAAATGTGGGCCTTCGCGCGAGGTATCTTCACGATTTCCTCTCTCACTTTTGAGAGGGGGGCTTCCTTGGGAACCGCAGGAGCGACGAACTTCTCGCCTGGAATAGAGCCGAAGAGTTCCTCTATCTTTTTCAGAGTCTTTTCCACGTCGAAATCGCCCACCACGCTTATCACGGTGTTGGCGGGCGTTGCATAGCGTTTATAGGTGTTGAGCAAATCGTCCCTGGTAAAGCTCGCCACTGTCGCCAGGGTTCCTTCTTTGTCAAATCCGTACGGATTGTCCTTGAACAGAGTCTTCCCTAGGATGGTCAGCGCGTAGGGAACCGGCCTATCCGGTTCAGTGCGAATGCGATTGATGATGAGCGCCCTTTCTCGCTCCATCTCCTCTGAAGGAAATGAGCATTGCTTGTGGATCAGGGCCAATAGTTCGAGTCCCGGATCAGTGTATCTGCTGAAAAAGCTCGCCGAAATCCCAAAGGAATCGTAGCCGGAAAAACCTGTTAAACGCCCTCCCATGTCTTCGATCTTGCGAGCGATTTCAAATTCCGACAAGTTCCCCGCTCCCTTGTTTATCATCTGAGCAATAAAGTTCATGATGCCTTCTGTTTCTTTGGTCTCGAATCTTTTTCCGCCCAGATGGACTATCCTCACGGAGACGACCGGATTTGATTCGTCCTGGGACGCGACAATGCGCAGGCCGTTTGGCAGCGTCTTCAATACGACATTGCCATTGGTTTTGGTCTTTTCATAGGACGCGGTTGGGCGTTTGGCATAGCTTTCCGCGGTTGACAATATCTGCTTTTCGTTCACTGGTTGATCTGTTTCCGGTATAAGGGCGGTTACCGTAAGATTGGGAGGGAACAGGTATTTTGCCACGACCTCAGAGATTTGGGCTGGCGTCACCGCTCGATTGAGCCTCAAATATTTTTCTTCGTAATTACCATCGCCAAGATCGGCGTGATAGTTTCCGATGCTTCTCGCTATGCCCTGGACTGTTTCTCGGGCATAGACGTGCTGGGACTCAATGTACACCTTGGCTCGCTCCAATTCTTCTGCTGAAGGCGGTTCCTTTGCCAACTTCACCAGTTCGTCCATCACCCCTTTGGCGACCGCATCAAGATTTTTGGAATCGAGCGTTGCTGAAATGAGCATGACGCCCGGTTCCTTGGGGGTCAGGGCGTACGCGGAGATGGAATTCACAAGCCCCTTCTCTTTCTTGAGAACTCTGACCAAGCGAGAGCTATCCCGGGCCCCCAAGATGTCGGCGGCTAGGTCAAGGGCATTCACGTCGTTGCCTTCCACGGAAGGGATATGGAAGGCGAGATGCAACCTCGTTTCACGCGCATTCTTGTCCCTCTGAAACAGAGATCGCACCGCGTTCTGGGGAGGTTCCGAAGGCCGAGGAGGTCGGAAAAATCCCGTGGGCTTCAAATCTTTTGTCATCGATTCCACGTCTTTCACGACCTGCGCGCTGTCCACGTCGCCTACAATGACAAGAAACATATTCTCGGGCACATACCATTTTTTTCTAAAGTTCAGAATGTCCTCACGAGTAAACTTTTCCACGGTATCTTTGTACCCGATGATGGGATATTTGTAAGGACTTGTGCTATACGCGGTTTTGAAAAGCATTTGTGAAGACTTCCTCTCCGGCCGTTCTTCGCCTTCCAAGATTTCCTCGATCACCACTTGTTTTTCTTTTTGCAATTCAGTGGGATCGAGAGTCGGCCTCAGAACTGCATCGAGGAGGATGTCCAGTCCTTGCTTCGTCGCGTTGGAAGGGACGATCACGTGAAACACCGTCTCATCCCAGCTCGTGTATGCGTTGATATCTCCCCCTAGTCCCTCTATCTCAGCGGCGATCTGCCCCAGGCCTCGCCGTTCCGTACCCTTGAATGCCATGTGTTCAATGAGATGACTGATGCCTCTTTCCGCGTCGGTCTCGTCTGCGGATCCGACTTTGACCCACAATTGCAAGGCGGCGACCTTTCGAGCGTGATCTTCCTTAACGAGCACCTCTAATCCGTTTGGGAGAAAAAATCGTCTCAATTTGACCTCCGAAGCATCGACTCCTGTGGCGAGCGCACACGACCACACGAGAGACAAGGCAATGATGAATGCATACGTTAATCGATGGACACGGAACATTACAATCCCCTTTCGTGATTATTTCAATCTTTTGATACGGCTTGGCTCTTCAGACATGACACAATAATAATGACAGTACTGCGATGAAACAGTTTCAGATTTACAGGCGAAAGATATGGCATAATATCGCCGAGTCAATTCCTCACGCCATAGAAACGCCCTTCAACAAGTGAACATTATCCGACGTACCGGAGGCCTTCTGCTATGCCCGTACGGCGCACCTGCCACGCCGGCGGCAAAGCCGCCGCGAGCCCCACGCAAAAAGAAAGCGCCACAATATACGCCAAGGTCTGGTTTTCTACCTCAAAGACCGGCAGGAACGATTGCAACTGGAGCTGAAAGACAGCGGCCACGGGGATGGTCAGCACGGCGCCGAGTATACCGCCCATCACCGCTAAAGAAATCGATTCGCCCGCGATAATGGCAAAGAGAAACAGAGGGCCAAAACCCAGTGTCTTGAATACCGCGTACTCCGCAGAGCGTTCCCTCGCGGTCATGGCCATGGTGTTGCCCACCACAATCAATATGATGCCAATGACCACGGCAGATATCACCTTGATCGCACTCACGATGGCTTCTGTCATAGCTACAAAGCCCTGCTGAAACGCCTTTTCCGTTTCAGTCAAGGTTTCTGCCAAAGAATTGCTGAACAATGCATCGATCTCTCGAGAGATCTCTGCCGCGCGGTCGCCGTCTCGGACGCGTACCAAGTACCACCCTACCCTATCAGCGAGTTGGGGCATGGCGCTCTTGAGCTGCTCGTTGATATAATCGTACCGGAAAAAGAGCGTGGACTCATCGACGTTTTTTCGCCTTCCTTCATAAATGCCTGTCAAGATCAATTCTACTTTACCTGGGAAGATGGTTCCCTGCAGCGTGATGAGGTCTCCTATGCGCCATCCAAACCTCTGGACCAGTTTCCTGCCGGCAATTGCCGCGTTTCTTTGCGATTCAAACACTTTTTTCTGCGCGTCTGAAATGAGTATGTCGGGGAATAAATTCAAATAATCCACGCCGCTGATGGCGAGCTGCGGAAAAAAATTTTTCTTGTCTTTGTAAATTCCTCCATACCAGATGCCATGTCCCACTCCCTCAACCCCCTGCACTTGAAGTATCTTTGTTCTATATGCGAGGGGGAGCATGTACACGAGGGAGATCTTGTTCCTAATCACCAACCGGTTAGCCGAAGAGGATTCCACCCCGACGTACCATGCTCCCACAAGGGTGGTGAGAATGCCAAACGCGAGCATGGCCACCGCCACGCCTAAAATGGTGAGCACAGCCCTCAACGGATGTCGAAAGGTGTTTCGTAGGATTAGGGTAATCACACAGCGGGTCCCGTCATAACTCCGCTACAGGAGAACGCAATTCGTCATTACCGAGGAGTCTGCGTGAATCGACGTCAATAACATATCATGTGATGCGCGACAGCTTTCACGAGGCCTCGTTGCCTGAGCGCGCATCAGCCTCGGCTGAGCCTCCGCCTGTGATGCGCGGCAAAGAGGCGCGTCTGGGCTAGGGGACGCGACAACCGGCCGTTCCAGAACATTCTGTATCCAGCGGTCGGAGCCAAGGAAACCAGAAAGGAACAGGTTTGAGGGAGAAGCACGGCGCGGGGATTTCTACAGACCGGCACGTACCAGGCAGACAGATGGAAGCCTTCCCAAACGTTACCCATGGCAGGATGTGGAACTCCGTCTTAATGATGGTAGGCCAAATGGGTACGTCGAAAGGCACAGGAATGGGACCGACTGACTCCGGCGGAACAGGGCGCTCCGGCAAACAAAGCCTCGGATTGCAGGAGTCGCTCAAGCAGTGGCTTCCTGTCATCAGAACTATGCATATTCCCACGGTCAGCGCTACTATGGGTCCTCGTCTCATTACAGTCCCTCATCTCCGTTACGCCGCGGCGCCTTTAGGGTCGAAGTCTATTACGTTTACTACCCGCGTGGGGAACCTGTCAAGAATCCCGATCTTTTGGGTTTAGGCGACCCACTCGACAGCGCAGGGGTCGAGTGGGTCTCCTTTATCGGGAAATAGGCCGAAAGTTATGGGGCGCCCTTTGTCCTTCCTCGGCCTCCATCAACTACGTCTCGAGGCGTCTGAGTCAACCTCCAAACGCGCTCCTCGTTCAATAGTCAAAACTCGCCTGCGTCATGGCGGCGTGGGCTGCAGCCAGTCGAGCGATTGGCACCCGCGGCGCGGAGCACGAGACATAGGTGAGTCCCGCGTGATGGCAGAACCTTATTGACGCGGGGTGTCCTCCATGCTCTCCGCATATCCCTATTTTGAAATCTGGTTTGGCTTTTCGGGCCTCGGCGACCGCCAGTTTCATCAACTGCCCTACGCCCTCGACGTCCAGCGACTCGAAGGGATTCTCCGGAATAATGCCTTTCTCTTGGTAGAATGGCAAAAACTTGTTTTCTGCATCCTCGCGGCTGAAGGAAAAAGTGGCCTGGGTCAAATCGTTGGTGCCGAAGGAGAAGAACTCTGCAACCTCAGTGAGCCGAGCGGCCGTGAGGCACGCCCGAACGACTTCGATCATCGTGCCATACTTGAAGTTAAGTTTGACATTGTATTCCTTCTCCACCTCGTCCTTGAGCGCGTCCACATATTCCTTGACCCATCGAAGTTCAGCCACGGAGCACACTTGAGGGACCATGATCTCGGGATGCACTTCCACGTTCTCTTTCACGCACTCCGCGGTTGCTTCCAGGATGGCCTTGATTTGCATCTTGTAAATTTCAGGATTCGTTATCCCGAGTCGCACGCCTCGATGGCCAAGCATGGGATTGACTTCTCTCAACACCCGCGCCCTCTGCAACATCAGGTCTTTATCTTGAATCGTCTTGTCTATAAGCTCTGGATCCAAACTGAGGAGTTTCATTTGCAGCCCCTCAGGCGTTGCCATGTACGCTGCGGGCAATTGTGGATCGACCAGCTTCAAGGTGTCGAGGGTTTTTTGGCTCTTGGAAAGCGTTTGCTTAAGTTCCTTGAGGTCGGCCAACTGCTGCGTGAGCTCGGTCTCCAGGGGTAGGAATTCATGCATCGGCGGATCCAAAAGTCGTATGGTCACCGGATACGGCGACATAGCTTTCAGGATCCCTTTGAAGTCCTCTCGCTGTATGGGGAGTAGTTTGTCCAAGGCTGCCTGGCGCGACTCCGGAGTGTCTGCCAGAATCATCTCGACCACTATGGGGAGACGGTCAGACGCGTTGAACATGCGCTCTGTCCGGCAAAGCCCTATCCCCACAGCCCCATAGTGACGCGCCCTAGCCGCGTCTTCAGGCGTATCCGCGTTGGCCATGACTCCCAAGCGCGCCTTCTCATCCGCCCACTCGAGAAGGGTATGCAACTGCGGACTGAACTCCGGCGCTATGGTCGGGATTGCGCCGAGATAGACATTGCCTGTCGCCCCATCTATGGTAATGACATCGCCTTCGTGCACGACTTTGTCCCCCATGATGGCCAGCCGATGAACCGTGTCCACGGAAATTCCTTCAGCCCCCGCGACGCAGGGCTTCCCCATGCCCCGCGCCACCACAGCGGCATGAGAGGTCTTTCCCCCACGACTCGTGAGAATGCCCTTGGCCGCGAAGAAACCGTGGATGTCTTCGGGCTTGGTCTCCTCTCGTACGAGGATCACCTGCTCGCCTTTTTTCCCCATCTCCTCGGCCAGGTCTGCATCGAAGACGCACTTGCCGCTCGCCGCGCCGGGCGACGCCGGAAGCCCCTGAGCCACGGGAGACGCCTTATAATTCGGGTCTAGACCCGGATAAAGGAGCTGCTCGAGGTGCTCAGGATTGATCCGCAAGAGGGCTTGTTCCTTGTTTAGCAGTCCTTCTTCCACCATCTCCACGGACGTACGCACCATGGCGGTAGCGTTCATCTTCCCGTTTCGAGTTTGCAAACAGTAGAGTACGCCTTTTTCAATAGTAAATTCAAAATCCTGAACTTCTCGGTAATGCTTTTCTAGTTTGTCTCGCAACTCCTCCAATTGTTTGTACAGGTGAGGCATTTCCTGGGCCATGGCCTGAATAGGCTTGGGCGTTCTGATGCCCGCCACGACGTCTTCGCCTTGAGCGTTGACCAGATACTCGCCGAACATCTTATTTTCGCCCGTTGCCGGGTCCCGTGTGAATCCGACGCCGGTTCCGCTGTCGTTTCCCATGTTGCCGAAGACCATGGCCACAATGTTGCACGCGGTGCCGTTGGCCTGATCTGGGGTGATATTGAACTCTCGGCGGTAATCCACAGCTCGCTTGCCCATCCAGGAATTAAAAACCGATTTGATTGCGGTCTTGAGCTGCTCCCACACGTCCTCTGGAAATGGCTGCATTCGCTGCTCAGCCACTACGTTGCGGAACAGTTCGCAGACCTCTTTGAGGTCTTCGGCGGTCATATCAATATCAGACAAGGCGCCGGATCGTACCTTGACAGCGTGCATGGCTTTGTCGAATTCCTCGTCCGGGATGCCCATGGCTACCTTGCCGAACAATTGAATGAATCGTCTGTACGCGTCGTAGGCGAAGCGCTCGTTTCCCGTTTGCTTGGCAAGACCCACCACCGTGTCTGAGTTGAGGCCGAGGTTGAGGATGGTATCCATCATTCCGGGCATAGAGAGCGCAGAGCCGGACCTCACGGATACGAGAAGGGGGTTGTTTGGGTCTCCAAACCCCTTGCCGGTCGCTTTCTCCAGAGCCTTTATGTGCTCTGTCACCTCCTCCATGAGGCCGTCGGGGAGTTCGCCGGTTTTTGATTCCAGGTAGGCCAGGCACGCCTCTGTACTAATCACAAACCCTGGCGGCACATTAATTCCTATCTGGGTCATCTCGCACAATCCTGCGCCTTTGCCCCCCAAGAGTTTCTTGTTCTTGCCGTCCCCTTCGTGAAATGAGAATACGTACTTCGGTCTCATAACTCTCTCCATTAGTTTGATCTAGTTGACACTCGAACGGTTAGACCATAAGTTTACCAGATTAGACAGGGCGGTTCCAAACAAATTATCGCCCAAATTGGGCAAACGTGATTCATGGGATCAAAAAGTATTTCTCCTGAACGAATACAGTTCCTCAAAGACGATTACCAGCGCGGGTTTATCAAATTTTGTCAGTTCAAGCCCGCAAGAGTCGAATGGGGAAGGTTCGAATCCAGCGTCGAGATCACCTCAGAGCACCGCCAGCAGGACGGATTCATCCATGCGGGCGTTATGGCTACCATGGCAGATCATACCGCAGGGTATTCCGCGTTCACCATCGTACCAGAGGAATTCCAGATTTTGACCATCGAGTTCAAGATCAATTTTTTGAGACCGGCTTACGGAGAGGCGCTCAAGTGTCTCTCGAAGGTTATTCGAGAGGGGCGCAGCGTCATTGTTGCCGAATCCGAAGTCTTTGATATTCGCGGCGGCAAAGATGTACCTGTGGCCAAGGCGCTGGTGACCCTTATGGCTGTGCGCAAGGAATCCCTTTCCAAAACTCCCCACGATTAAGAGACGCCAAGGACAGGAATCATGTGTCGTAAAATCGCATTGCCTTTATTGGACTCCCCGGACACAAGCTTGATGCAAGGCGTCCATCGTGCTATGGGAGCGTATCGTCCTGCAGGGATTCCACGGAGTGATATTTCTTGGAAGAACCGTCTTTCTTGAGCAAGGGTCTGTATATAAATCCTTCTGAGCGGGGCCGCAGAGTGGCGAGGTTCTTCTCTCTGCTCATGGCGCTCGTGGTGCGGGATGTGACGAGTCGTTATCGACGGTCCTCGCTTGGAATGTGGTGGGCTTTTCTGCAGCCCTTCATATTGATGCTGTTGTTCAATATGCTTCGCGGCTTCGTCAACATCCCCAGCGACGGCGTACCCTACATCCTGTTCAGCTATTCTGCGTTGGTGCCGTGGACCTTTTTCACCAACGCCGTGGCAGCCTGCGGCCCGAGCATTATCACCAACGCAGAAGTGATCAAGAAGATTGCATTGCCACGGGAAGTATTTCCACTCGCGGCGGTGACGGCCACGCTGTTCGATTTCGCCATGTCCGCCATCCTTTTGGCTGGTCTGATGATTTGGTTCAAAGTTTCTGTGGGATTGAGCCTTTTGTGGATCGTCCCTTTAGTGATCCTCATGGCGGCGACCGCGTTTGCCATCGGCATACTCTTAGCCGGACTTGGCACGTTTCGAAAAGATTTTATCTTTGCCACTCCGTTCATCACCCAGGCATGGCTCTTCGTCACTCCGGTGATCTACCCCTTGAGTTCCGTGCCGGAACAGTGGAAGCAGTTATACATGCTCAATCCCATGGTGGGGGTGATTGAAGGGTTTCGCAATGTCCTGTTAAAATCGAGCGCGCCGGCTGCGGAACCGATTTGTTTCGCCGTGGCCATGACCATCATCATGCTGGCGATCTCGTGGCCTATTTTTCGGCGACTTTCTTCGTACTTCGCTGACGTGTTGTGAGGACATCCCTTGTCTCGAGAAGCAGCGATCATAATCGAGGGTCTTTGGAAACGATACGGCTTGCCGCTCCCGAAGCTTTTGGAAAAGGGTCTAAGGCGCCTGAAGAAACATGACAAGTCGCCTCATGGATCAGCAGGGAGGGGGCCATGGGCGTTGCGGGACATCAATTTAGAGGTGCGAAAGGGCGACACCGTCGGCATCGTCGGCCGTAATGGCGCGGGGAAGAGCACCCTGCTGAAGATCCTTGCCGGCGTGACCGCGCCGACAGCGGGCAGAGTAGAAATACGCGGCCGCATCTTCCCCATGATAGAGCTGAACGCCGGTTTGCACATGGAGCTCACTGGACGGGAGAACGTGCGGCTCCTAGGAGCTGTCATGGGCCTTTCCCGCAAAGAAATAGAGGAGCGGCTCCCGGAAATAGAGGACTTTTGCGAGCTGGGCGAATGGTTCGATCGGCCCGTGCGCATGTACTCCAGCGGAATGCTAGGCCGCTTGGGCTTTGGGGTGGCCGTCAATGTGGAGAGCGACGTCATCCTCATCGACGAGACCTTTGCCGTGGGAGACCTCAAGTTTCAGAACAAGAGCCTCGCGCGAGTTCGACAAATGAGGGAAAGCGGCGCGACGATCCTGCTGGTCAGTCACAGTCTCGAAACATTGCAGTTTGTGGCCCAGCGCGGGATACTGTTGGAGGAGGGACGACTCATAGCATCCGGCACGGCCCTTGAAGCCATCAACACCTACGAAACGCTCGTATTTAGAAGCGAACAGAAGCGTCTCGAGCATAGGGTCAGGAACAGGATATCCACCGAGGAGGTGAACATCTTCGGCGCGAGGGTTTACGGACCTGATTCGCAGACACTCGTGGAAGTGCCCTCGGGTTCACCCTTCGGGATCGAGATACATTTGAGGCTGAATAGAAGAGTAGATCGCCCCATGTTCTCTTTGGGAATCCTCAACGCAGCGGGAATACTTTGCAAGTGGAACATATCCGAGGAAGACGGCCTGAAAGTAGTTGGAGAAGGCGACGAATATTTGCTGAGGGTATGGTATCCCCAAAACCATCTCGCCAACGGGGCCTACGAAGCCCATTTTGCGGCCCGCGATGCGGCGAGCTTCGAGACGATGGAGCGTATTGCAGGCATCGTGAGTTTTGCCGTGGTAGGGCCAAAAAGGGCCCGAGGGATCATTACCGGCGAATGCGTCTGGGAATTGACCCCGTACGAACCCAAGCTTGAGGCGTCAGGACCTGACATTCTTCAGCAAACAGGACGCGGCGCGGCGCCGGCGACGCGTCACCCCTAGGATGCTTCGGACAGAGGAGGGCGAGGCGCCTCGGTTCGCATCGAGCGCGTGTCTGCGAGGCACAGGAGCAGCAATCGTAAGGGATGAAGAACAATATGTCTAATCTGGCGGCTGGCGCCGTTGCTCAAGAAATTGTCGTGGATGGCAAGACGTATTCCACCTATGTCGTACGTAAACGCCGCCTATCCCCAGCCGCGCATCGCTTGGTGGTGGTTTCGCGCCTTACCAACAACGCATCACAAAAAATACTTTCCATGTGCGTGCGGTCCATAGAACGATTCACTCCCGAGCCTCATGAATTGTGGATTGTCGATAACAATTCCCCGGAAGACCTTGTCGGCGTCCTCGTTGACTTGCCTGAAGTGAACGTCATCTTTAATCGCACAGAGCCTATCCCGCCCCAGGTTGGCGAGGCTGCCGCGCCGACCGACCAGCTCGAATGGGGAAGCTACGCGAACGCGATTGGACTGGAATTGGCGGCGCGTGTGATCGATCCGGAAACTCGGTATTTGATGACCCTCCATATGGACAGTCTTCCGTGCCACCCTACGTGGCTTTCTTTTCTCACTTCACAATTGACGGCTGGCCGGACTGAAAAAGGTTCCCCCGAGAAAGGGGTTGCTGCGGCAGGCGTGAGGATGGATACGACCCGCTCTCCGGAAGGGGTCTTACACATACTCGGGTGCCTTGTGGATTATCAAGTATTTCGTGCGCTCGGTCTGTCTTTTTTCCCGGAACTGCCCGCCTTCGATGTGGGGGACAAGGTAACCATCGGCCTGAGAGCCGCTGGATACGGAGTGTTTGCGTGCAGAAACACTCTTTGGGAGCCTGAACTTCAGGACAAAATCGACCCCGCATCCCCGTGGCGCGCGGTTCCGGTGGATCGCGCCTTGGACCGAGATAACAGAGTGATTTTTTGCCATCTCGGTCGTGGAGTACGCAAGGCCTCGGGTTCCGTTGCCAAAGGGGCGAGCATCGAGGAATGGCTGGAGGCGGCTCAGCGCAATCTCGACGGCGACTACGCCAGGGGCCGGCCTTGAGATGAACCCGTCCCAAAAAGCATTTCTGAAGAGCCTTTCTTATTCCTTGCGGCGCTACTATGTGGACGACTTTTATCTCCGGCACGCGCAAGATCTCGAGGGCGCAACCATGGTCCTGGACGTGGGGGGCAACCGTGTCCAAAAAAGAGGCGCCTTTGACGCAGGCTGCTACAATAGCCGCGTAGTTTATGCGAACATCTCGGTTGAGAAGATGCCGCATGTTCAATGCCGGGGGGAGCGCCTTCCCCTGCGAGCCAACAGCGTCGATGTTGTCATCTGTTCGGAGTTGCTGGAACATGTGAAAGAGCCCGCGCCGGTATTGATAGAAATATTCAGGGTGCTGCGAGGCAAGGGCATTCTCCTCTTGTGCGCGCCGTTCTTGAATCGCATCCACGCAGACCCATCTGACTACGGGAGATACACGGAATTCTATTGGCGTGAAGCGCTCACCGGTATAGGATTCACAGACATCATGGTGGAATGGCAAGGCAGTTATTGGAGTGTTCTGATTGAAATGTTGCGATACGCAGTTTCTCATGCAAGTCTTTCATGGGGGCCAGGGCGTTCACGGCTGATTCGGCCTGCGGCCCAGGTCTTTTACTGGCTCAAGATCGCCGCGATCGCCATGGACAGGGCTGACGACGGATCAACGGCCCATAAATCCCTTGGCTTCACCACAGGCTTTGGCGTGAAGGCGGTGAAACCTTGACGAAACCGGAAGTGTTCCTTACAGGCGGAGATGGCATAGGCTGGGCTGTGGATGAGGACTTGCGGCTCACACGCGCGGCCCTCGAGGGACTCGTGGAATTGGTTCCCCTGGAACGTTGCGACGTCATCCATTCTGTCTGGTGGGAGGGACTGACAGGGCTCGATCCGGCGCAATTACGAAACAAAATCGTGGTGTGCCACGTCCCTGGCGAGCCTTTTCGTTATTTTGGCATTCCGGCCCACCGCCGCGCTATGTCAGCGGTGCATCTCTGGGTTCCCAGAAGCTCCCAGGCGGAGAGACAACTGCGAAGCGTGGGCCTCCGTTGTCTGAAGGTACCCTATTTGATCGACTCAACTATATTTCGCCCCTTGGCAAAAAACGATCCGGCCTTGTCGCAGGCACGAGATCAATGGCATATTCCAGATGACGCGTATCTCATCGGCAACTTCTCGCGAGACTCTGAGGGCGCCAATCTCTCTACCCCCAAGTTGGTCAAAGGACCTGACATCTTCTTGGAAATCATTCGAGGGCTTCAGAACAAAGGGGCGCGCATTCATGTCGTCCTCGCGGGGCCGCGCCGGCATTGGTTGTTGGCCAAGCTGCACGAATACAGCATACCGTTTTCGTACGCGGGCGCGCCGACGTCCGAGGACGATATTCGCACGAATTTTCTCCCTCGAGAAGCGCTGAACGTGCTGTACAACCTGCTGGACCTGTATGTAGTCCCCAGCAGGTCAGAGGGGGGCCCTCACGCCATCCTCGAGGCGTCTGCGGCGTCCTGCAAGATAATTAGTACGGACGTGGGATTGGCCCGAGACGTGCTCGATGAAAAATGCATCTATAAATCAGTTCCCCAAGCTGTGGAAATCATAATGGACGACATCGAAACCGGCTGTCTCAACTCGACGGCGCAAGCACACCTCGCAAGGGTTCAGGAGAAGCACATTCCCGAGGCGTCTCGGCCTTTGTTTCACGACCTTTACGAGCTCGTGCGCGAGCTGCAAACCAGCGGGGTCCCCGAAGCCCATCCCGTGACGCGCGAAGAGGCCGCACGCGAGTCCACTAGGGAACAAACAGACAATGGGAAAAGCGGCCCCAAGAAATTTACCATTGGGCTTTGGCATAAGTTTTTTGCCCCGCCGTATGGCGGCGGCAACCAATTCATGATGGCCTTGCGCAAGGCCCTTCAGAAGAAAGGTATCGAGGTAAGGGAGAACGAGCTGCACCCTGATATAGACGCGTATATTCTCAATTCAATCCATTTTGACGTGGAAGCGTTTCTTGAATTCAATCGCACGCATAGAATCAACGTCATTCACCGTATCGACGGCCCTATTCACCTCATTAGAGGATTCGACCGCGAGAAAGACGAACTTTGCTACGAGCTCAACGCCCGTTTCGCGTCTGCCACGGTGCTGCAATCAGCCTGGACGTATCAGCGGATTGTCGAGATGGGGTATCATCCTGTTTCGCCCGTGATAATACATAACGCGGTGGACGACGAGATCTTTCACTCGAGAAACAGGATACGCTTTTCGCCACACCGTAAAATTCGTCTCATCGCGACAAGCTGGTCAAACAATCCACGCAAGGGAGGCGCGATGTATAAATGGATCGAGGAGCACATCGATTGGGACAGGTATGAATTTACTTTTGTCGGGAATGTGTCTGAGCCATTGGAAAGGGCGCGTCATATCCCCCCTGTTTCATCCCAGGAGCTTGCGGATATCCTCCGCCAACACGACATATATATAACGGCGAGTCAAAACGACCCGTGTTCCAACGCCCTAATCGAGGCCATGGCGTGCGGCTTGCCGGCCCTTTACTTGGAAGACGGCGGGCACCCCGAATTGGTGCGATTTGGCGGTTTGCCATTTCATTCTCCGCACGATTTTCTCGATGCATTGGACGTCCTCACGAATAATTACGAGTCCTTTCAGGCGTTGATCGCCGTGTCCAGCCTGGAAGACGTGGCCGAGAAATACCTCACCCTCGCCAGAGACGTGGCCGCGTCATGAGGTTTCATCTTGTCCTTTTTTTCACTCGAGGCGTCTCGCTCCGGACGTGGGCTTTCACGGGGATGTTGGATCGAGAGATCGCCATCTATCAGCGCTTGATCCAACAAGGAGCGGAGGTAAGCTTTGTCACCTACGGAGACCATTCTGACCTCGATTACCTAGAACGCCTAGGGAAAATAAAAATACTCTGCAACGTTTCTTCGGAGCCTTTGGAGCGGTACGAAGAAAATTTGCTGGAATTGCACGGCAAATCGCTGAGGTCTGCAGACGTTATCAAAACAAATCAGACCTATGGAGCGCAAATTGCGTTGCGCGTCGCGCGTGAGTTGGGCGTACCATTGGTTGCGCGCTGCGGCTACTTATGGTCGGCCAACGCAGCTCGGGAGTACGGAAAAGGCTCCGAACAAGCTCGCGCAGCCCGCTGCACAGAAGAAGAGGTATTTTCTGCGGCGGACGCGGTGGTGGTCACCACGTCGTTGATGGAGAGGGATATCGCCTCTCGAATCCCAGGCGTGGCCCACAAAATAGAGGTGATTCCGAATTATGTGGATACTGACCTTTTCCGCCCGATGTCCGTGGAGTCAACCCCTGACTCTGTCCTTTTCGTCGGGAGGATAGCGCCTGAAAAAAACCTCGACCTGCTCCTCGAAGCGTTGGCCTCGCTGCCTGCGCGGCTTCGGATCATCGGCGAGGGCCGATTGCGGCCGACGCTCCAAAATAGGTTTTCGTATCTCGATGATCGCGTCACCTGGGAGGGAACCGTCGCCCACCGGGAACTTCCGCGATTCATCAATGAAGCTGCGACCTTTGTGCTCCCTTCGAGGTACGAAGGGCATCCCAAGGCCCTTCTGGAGGCTATGGCCTGTGAAGCCGCGGTCGTCGGGGGCGATTCCCCCGGCATACGGGAGATCATCACCCACGGAGAGAATGGCTTGTTGTGCGAATTGAAGCCGTTTTCCCTTAGAGAAACCATTCGCCGCCTCATCAAGGATTCGCGACTTCGACGGCATCTGGGAAAGAGCGCGCGGCGCTACGTCCTCAGTCGGTACTCCCTTGAAAAGATAGCCAAGAAGGAGTGGGACTTGTTGTGCAAAGTGCTCACACACGGCAACCGCCGCGGGGAGTCAGAACGCGGCAAAGGGCAGGTGTAATGTGTCAGCGCAAGAATTGAAAGACCAAATTTTGGCGGCGTTGTCCACATACGTTTCACAAGAATCGCCAGAGAACGGGCTGCGCCTGCTGCTCGAGCTCGACAACGCGCTCTATGAGCTTCAGGGCCGGCTTTCAGTTGCCTACGGAGGCGGCCTTCACACGAAACACCGTCATACGAGGTATCACGATTTTTTCACGACGCGGATTCAAGAGGGCGAGCGTGTTCTCGACCTTGGCTGCGGCATAGGCGCGCTCGCCTACGACATCGCGAATCGGTCAGGGGCCTGGGTGGTTGGCATCGATCTCAACGAAAAACATATTGAAGTCGCTCGGAGCAGGTACGCCCACCCGAGGATCACATACCTCCTGGGAGACGTCTTGCAGTCTCGATTTCAAACCGCGTTCGACACCGTCGTGATGTCGAATGTGCTCGAGCACCTCGAGGCAAGACCGCAGTTCCTTCAGCAAACTGTGCGAGTAATCGCGCCCCGTCGGTTTCTCATTAGGGTACCGTCTTTCGAGCGCGATTGGCGAATCCCCTTGAAGCGAGAGTTGGGCATAGACTACCGACTTGATCCGACCCACTGCATCGAATACACCTTGGAAACCTTTCGCGAAGAGATGGAACAGGCTGGGCTCCGTATCGCCCACCTGGAATCGCGTTGGGGCGAGATATGGGCCGAAGCCAAGCCAGGTCTTACAGCGAAGACAGCATCCGACGCTCCCGAGTCCTAAGAAGTCTCTTTCGCACCGCCTCTCAATCACAGCCGGCAACCCTTCGGCTTTCATGAAGCGGGGACTGAAGAATGCGGCTGGTCTGCAAACAACTTGTCCGGATAATAGCGCGCCAAGACCTCCGAGACAGCAGCCTTTAACGAGTCTGGGTCGGCTTTCTTTTCAACAAGGGCGTCGGCCGACGCCAAAAGAGGGTGATTGCAGTATTCGCCGAGAAACGTATGTATCACGACCGGTATGCGCGGCTTGTTTGCGGCAAACGCCTCGAGCAATTGCCACCCGTCGATGAGAGGAATCTCCAAATCCAGGATAAGGATATGCGGCGGATCCTCGAGTCTGGAAAGGATTTCCTGTCCGTTGGCCGCGAGCTCGCACTGGTACCCGGCTGACGAGAACTCTCGTTGAAGGAATTCCCGCACATGTCTGTTGCGATCCGCGATAAGAATCCTGAAGCCGGGGTTCATGCGCTCGTCACCTGCCAACGGCTTTTTCGCTGCGTCGTTAGGTTTGACGTCTTACCTCGTCTCATCCGAGCAAACCTTTGTCCGCGTGTGGTAAGGGCCTTTGGAGCAGAAACCGTCTTTGGTTAATTCCGCGTTCAAGGTCGCGAAAAACTTCAATGCTCTCTTGCCTCAACGCCGCATGCAAAATCAGAGCAAAACTCATGCCGTCAATACAGGCGGACAGGCGCTGAGAAGCCCCGGCATGGGGACCAGTATAGCCGCTTTCGGCAGTTCCGTTGGACGGCGTTCAGGTCGTCGAATTCGCGGGTTTTTTGGGAAAACCGCTGCGGCCCACAAGAGAAGGACTCTTGTGATTGCCAAGCAGCCGGGCTCGAACGAAGCGAGAAGGACCAACTAAGTAACTTTCCTCATCTGCGGGCAAAGATTTCTCGCTGCGCTCGAAATGACAAGATGCAACGCAATCGAAATGACAGGGCGTCAAACGCTCGGAGTAACGCCTCCATCACTTCACGAAATTTCTGAGAGCTACATCTCCCGATTTGTCATCACAGGGGACGCCGAAATCAGTCTCGAATTGGACAAAGCCTCTCTGCTCGATCGAGGCGTCCCGAGATTGCGCCACCGCCTTCAGCTTCCTGCAATGACATATACGCCTTCTCGAAACTTCTGTCAGAATGAGGCGCGCTGCGGCGTGAATATGGTGACTTTCCAAGACTGCGTCACGGCGTTTGATTTGTCATGCCGGACTCGATCCGGCGCTTAGGAAACTGACCATGGATTCCCACTTACGTGGGAATGACATGCAGCGGGTCCACGGCGCAATTCGCGATTATTTTCGAGAATAGCTATAAAACTTGTTACCGAGTCATTGCGGGCGAAGCGGGGCTATGTCGGGATGAATTCAGAGAACCGCTGTGAATTCCAGGTTTCGCGGGAATGCCCATAGACTGCGGTAGGGGGCGGTCCTCGGCGTTGCCGCTGTCAATATTTCTTACAGGTTGTAAAGACAGTCACGGCGTGATTCGAGGTTCTACTCGCGCGGCTGGGCGGCGCGGCCGATTCAGGATGCGGCGGCTTCGGTCAGCAGTTCGATTTCATGCAGCAAAGCAGGCAGCAGCTCTTCCTCACGATACGTCCCTATTGACGCGCCTTTCTTGAAAATGACCCCCATACCTTTGCCGCCTGCGATGCCGACGTCCGCCTCACGCGCCTCTCCAGGGCCGTTGACCACGCATCCCATGACAGCCACCTGGAGCGGAACCGCGATATGGGAGAGGCGACGCTCCAGCTTTTGGGCGAGCCCAATCACGTCGATCGAGGTCCTGGCGCATGTGGGACACGCAATGACTTCCACCCCTCTTTTGCGTATACCCAACGCCCTCAGTATGGAAAAGGCCGCCTGCACTTCCCGTTCCGGGGGCGCGCTGAGCGACACTCGGATGGTGTCCCCTATTCCCTCCGCCAACAAGATGCCTATCCCGACGGCGGACTTCACCGCGCCCGGTAGTAACGTACCTGCCTCGGTTATGCCGACGTGGAGCGGATAGTCTACCCGCGCCGCCAGCGTGCGGTACGCGTCTATGGTTCTTGTGACGTCCGTGGTTTTGAGCGAAATCTTTATGTCCTGGAAGCCTTCTTTCTCGAGGATGGCCACGTGCGAGAGCGCGCTTTCGACCATGGCCTCGACCGTTGGCCCCCCATACTTGCGCAACAATCTTTTCTCGATGGAACCCGAATTTACCCCAATTCGTATAGGAATTCGCCGCTCGCTCGCAGCGCGACACACGTCCCTGACCTTTTGCGCGGAGCCGATGTTTCCTGGGTTGAGCCGCAAGCCGGCCACTCCTTGCCGTATCGCCTCCAGCGCTAATTTGTGATCGAAATGGATGTCGGCGATGAGAGGAATTCGAGCCCGTTGCCGGATAACGCCGAGCGCACGCGCGGCGTCGAGGTCAGGGACGCCCAGCCGCACAATCTCGCATCCTGCCCTTTCGAGGCGCCTGATCTGGCGGATCGTGGCGGCCGCGTCTCGGGTATCCGTGTTCGTCATGGACTGCACCACGATGGGAGCGTCGCCGCCGATGGGCACCCCGCCTATGGAAATGCGTCTTGTCTTCCGTCTATTGATAACCATGCCTTTTACGCGCCGTATATTCGCTGCATTTCAACGCGTCGCAGCCTACGATACATTCAGGCCGGGCCGCCGTCCACGGGTCGCCCTCCACCGCTCCATCCGGACGCATCGCGTTCAGGCGACTCTCCCGCCGTACCATTTCTCATAGTAAGTGAGGTATTCGCCCGTCTTGATCTGCCGCCACCAGGCGATATGCTCCTGGTACCACTTCACTGTCAAGGCGAGGCCCTCCTCGAACTCCACCTGGGGCGCCCAGCCTAGCTCGTTCCTCAATTTCGTGGCGTCCATGGCATATCGCCTGTCGTGGCCAGGTCTATCTTCCACAAAACGGATAAGGGTTTCCGGTCTCCCGAGGATTTTCAATATGAGTCGCACAATCTCGATGTTGGGCAACTCAGCGCCCGCGCCAATATTATAGACCTCGCCGGTTTTCCCTTCTCGCATGACGAGATCGATGGCGCGGCAGTGGTCGGTCACGTAGATCCAGTCCCTGACGTTCAGCCCGTCCCCATAGACGGGCAGCTCCAGGCCTTCCATGGCATTGGTAATCATCAAGGGGATCAATTTCTCAGGAAATTGGAACGGCCCATAATTGTTGGAACAGCGCGTGGTGACCACGTCCATCCCATGCGTCTTGTGATAGGCCCTCACGAGCAAATCAGCGGCGGCCTTCGAGGCCGAGTAAGGGCTGTTGGGCGCCAACGGGTGTTCTTCGGTAAACGCGCCCTCCGGCCCGAGCGACCCATACACCTCGTCAGTCGAGATTTGTACAAAGCGCTCGACGCGGCGCGCTCTGCATGCATCCAGCAGGACTTGCACGCCCAGTATATTGGTCTTCACAAAAGACGATGAGTCCAATATCGAGCGATCCACGTGAGACTCCGCGGCAAAGTTCACGACCACGTCGGGTTTGTCGGCGAGCAAAGAGTCCACGAGTTGCCGGTCTGCTATGTCCCCTCTTACGAATCGATACCGATCCTGGTACGCCTCGGCCTCGTTGAGATTGGCGAGGTTGCCCGCATACGTGAGAAGATCCAGATTCGTTATCCGCACGTCTTCATGAGAGCGCAGCAGATGCATCACGAAGTTGGAGCCTATAAAACCGCAACCGCCAGTGACAATGACATGCATCAATTCACCTCACGCCGAGAAAAATCATGTCTGGGGATTGATCCCGCTGATTATAGCCATATTGGAAAAAAATCGCGAATTGCGCTGTTGAGCCGCTGCATGTCATTCCCACGGAAGTGAGAATCCATGCCGAGTTTTTTGGGCGCGGGATCGAGTCCCGCGTCACACATCAGGCGCCGTGACCCAGACTTTGAAAGCCATATATTCACGCTGCAACGCCGGGAACGTCGCGGCTCTTGCGGCGGGTCTCAAAGAAAACCGCGCATCCGGCAGGGGGCCGCCGCTCGCTTGACATAAGCCAAGATCGCTGCGTGGCTCACGGCTCCTCGCTTTGACAAAAAGTTCGTCAACGCGCCATCCTGAGCAAGCGGACGCAATCTCTAGACCACTCCTGGCAATAGCGACGCCGCATCTCTATCCATCTTTTCGCGACCAGTCATAGGGTATGCCCCCTGTGTGGGGATGCACACGGTATTCATCAGGGTCTGTCCTGTTGTACGGCCGCGAGGGGACATTGATGACGTAGGCCTCGTATTCGCTAATGCACTTCCAACCGTGATACACGCCAGCAGGGATCACGATCAGACAAGGCTTGTGCTCGCCGGAATATATTTCGTTGAGGCAGCCGCGAGTGGGGGAACCTTCCCGGTCGTCATACAACACCGCCTTTACCATCCCCCGCACGCAGGCGAAGCAGTCCACCTGGACTTTGTGGTAATGCCACGCCTTTACGACGCCCGGATATACAGTGGATAGATAGACTTGACCGAACTGGGTAAAAAAGGGGTCGTCGCAGCGCATGATCTCCATGAGCCGTCCGCGTTCATCGGGAATGACCTTGAGCGGGTGCACGCTCACGCCGTCAATGGGCCTGTATTCCGGTTCCTTAAACTTTTTTTTCAAGGTCATTGTGGGAGCTCCTTATTGGCGCCGCCCTGGGCCACAAGGTTGGATGCCCTTAGCAGGGAATCAAACGTGCCCGCGTCTGTCCACCAACCTTCCAAAACGGACCAATACATATTGCCTTGTTCTATGTACCGATTGTTCACATCGGTGATCTCGAGTTCCCCGCGCGCAGACGGCGTCAGGCCCTTTATGAAATCAAAGACGGTTGCATCGTACATATATATGCCGATGACCGCGTAGTCCGACGCCGGGACTTCAGGTTTCTCGTCGATGCGGACGATTCTATCGCCGTCAAACACCGGCACGCCGAAGCGCCGGGGGTCTTGGACCCGCTTTAACATGATGCGAGCGCCTTGCGGCTGCTTCTTGTAGTCTTCAACGGCAAACCGGATGGTGTATTCCACGATGTTGTCGCCGAGCACCACGCATATAGGGCCTCCGTCGGCGTGGTCCTCCGCGAGGGAAAGGGCGTCGGCTATCCCGCCTTCCCCTTCCTGGTACGCATAGTTGATGTGGTTCAGGCCAAAATCTTTCCCGTTGCCCAACAGTTTCAAAAAATGACCCGGATCGTTCCCGCCGGTGACGATCAATATGTCCTTGATGCCGGCCTTCACAAGGCATTCCACCGGGTAGGTTATCATGGGCTTGTTATACACGGGAAGAAGATGCTTGTTGGTAATTTTGGTGAGAGGATACAGACGCGTCCCCAGCCCCCCTGCCAATACTACTCCCTTCACGGCGCCCTCCTTGTCAACAAGTATAGGCTATAATCGATACCTGGGAAGAGAATGTCAAGCGCAATGAGGCGCGGCGCGGTCTCGCCTCAGAATCATCAGGCCGCCCTCGAGCGGCGAATCATACTGGGGCATGACCGCGCAGGCGCGATCTTCAACTAAGCGGCGGCCTTCTTCTTGGGCTTGTCAACAAACCGAGAGATGATGGCTCCGGACAACGACAAGGCAATATACAAGACAAACAAGACGACGAACACTCCAACGAACCGGATCACGAGCGTCCCTATTATCCACGTCCAGTTGTCCTTCAAGATGACCAGAGTGGCGCCTTTGTCAGTTTTCTCGATCGTTACAGAATGCCATGGGCGATTCAGATGGTCTTCGATATAAGTGGAATCACCCCTATCCCAGAATTTTACGTATTCATAGTCCTTTAGGGCGTCCTTGTAGAACCGCACGAGCTGCTCATAGCCCATCGTGTATGCTTTTTCTAGGCGATCTTCTTGGGATTTCAACACACTTCCACCCGGCGGAACCGGCAAGCCCAAAAATTCGTCTGCCAAAGTATAGGAGCTCATTAACGCCACCAAGGCAATTCCCAAAAAAAATCTCTTTTTCATAACTCTTACTCCAATTCAGGCTTAAGAAAAAGCGAGCGACGCCATACGGTTCTTTGCTTGATTGCGATCTCTCGCCTTGGGACCATTGGCCGCGACTCACGGCTTGTCCCATTAATCGAACATCGCGATGAACATGCCTGCAGCGGCCGCAGTTCCAATGACGCCGGCAAGGTTTGGTCCCATGGCATGCATGAGCAAATAGTTTTTTTTGTCATATTTCAAAGCGACATTCTGAGACACTCTGGCAGACATTGGCACTGCGGACACTCCCGCCGAACCAATGAGCGGATTAATCTTCTCCTTGAGGAACAAATTCATGATTTTCACCGTCAGTATGCCTCCCATGGTGCACACGGCGAAATCGAGAAGCCCTAGTCCAAATATAAAAAGCGGCGCTGGACTCAAGAACTTGTCTGCGTGCATGGTCGCGCCAACAGACACTCCAAGAAAAATCGTTACTATATTCATCAGGGCGCCCTCTGCGGTTTCGGTGAGTCGCCCTACCACTCCACTCTCCTTCATGAGATTCCCGAGCATGAACATACCCATGAGCGGCGCCACTGACGGTACGAGAATACAGATGACAGCAGCCGCTATTAATGGGTAGAGCATCTTCTCAATTTGAGAGACAGGGCGTAGCTGGCGCATACGAATCTTTCGTTCTTCATCTGAGGTAAGCAAACGCATGATAGGGGGCTGAATTAGCGGGACCATGGCCATGTACGAGTACGCGGCCAGGGCATTCGCGCCGAGGAGTTGCGGAGCGAGAAGCTGGGTCAAATAAATGGTCGTCGGACCATCTGCGCCCCCTATTATGCCCACCGACGCTGCTTCTCGGAGCGTGAACCCCGCCAACACACATCCCGTAAATGTGACGAAGACGCCTAGCTGAGCCCCTGCGCCGACGAGCAGCATTTTGGGGTTTGCAATAAGAGGACCAAAATCAGTCATCGCTCCCAACCCCAAGAAGATGACGCAAGGGATGACTTCCCACTCGAGGCCATAGTGATAGAACAGCCTAAACAATTCTGGCACGCCTTCCTTGTTATACCCCATCAATGGAACCAAAGGGAAATTCACTATAAAAATGCCAAACCCAATGGGCAGAAGAAGGAGAGGCTCGAAATTCTTTGCGATCGCCAGGTACAAGAACAGGCCGCTAATGCCCCACATCACCAAAAATTTCCAGCTCAGGTTCAAAAGACCCGTGGTGTAGAGGATCCCATACAACATATCCAAAACTTCGTTCACCGTCATGATTCAACTCCTGGCTGCCTATGTGGGCAGACGCAAAAAAAACTGCCCTTACGCGCCCAGCCAGTGCGCCGCTCGCATAACTCATCTCTCCCTTGAAGTTATGAGGTTGAAGGGTAAGCGACTTGCCAGCTGGAGTTTAAAGGATGTTCGTTCGCCATGAACCGTCTTAGGGTACAGAGGTGGAGTTTGTGCACCCCACCGTACTTTAGAACTGCATTATGATCCATGAGGTTGGTCTCGTCAAGTGAAAATGTAAACAAGGGCGCGGTTGCGCCTCACTATTTCAAACAGATGTATTTATCAGCTTTTTATTCATACCGAGAGCCAGCGAAACCGAACCATTTGTTCACAATGGTGAATAACAATGACAACATCGTCCGAGCCGAGCCCGGGCAACGAGAGCAGTCTCCCGCCTCGCCCAGAGCCAGGAAGACAGTATTCTCTCATTTTCCCGTGAATAGTCCCGCTTCCATCAGAGGGGCTCCATCCCTTGGGGTCGCGGAGAATCCGTTGACTTCTGCACTGGAAACAGCTATTGAACGTATGCATGACGAAGTTCTCAACAGCGCGCCTGCCCGACATGACAATTGTTACACACGGCAGGGGCAGAGCTTCAAGAGTCTCTATTCGCGGCAACATACACGCCGTAAGCCGTTTTTGCCTTCGACTTAAAAGCCTACACCTGAGATACTTTAACGGAATGCATGCATGGACCGCCAAATTCCAAAAAGAAATGACCCGCTATTCGAGTCTGATTTGCAGGTACCGGCCCACTTGCTACTCGAGGGTATCGCCAAACCATGCGCCCTCGTATCCCCAGACTATTCAGTCCTCAGGACGAATTCACTCATAGCGCGCCTGTTGCCGGAAGGCCAAACAGAGCCGTGCTACCGCGTCTTGGCCGGCGCGGATCAGCCATGCCCCTTCTGTCCGTTTACTGAACTTTGCAGCGGCGCAATCGTCGAGACGCTTGGCCAGATTCATGTGAGACGCGGCAGAAGGGTCTCTGTTGACCTGCGATCCATCACATCATCGGAGGGCGCAAGGGTCATACTCGAGACGGTCCAAGACCTCAATCCCGACTTTTTCTGCCTCGACGCAGACTCCATGGCAAAGACGGTTACGCCTGAACTCCTAAAGAAGCTCGCAGGGCTTCTGTCAGTCAGCAGGGACCTCATGGGCAACGCGCCATTGCGGGAAAAGATGGAACACGTGCTCGCCCACACCAAGGCGTCCCTGGTGGACGCCGACCATCGCATCGTCTGGTGTGAAATAGATCAAGCGGTGTATGGTCTTCCTTGCGACGCCTCTGAAATGCCCATCTCGGCCAAAGAGATCGTGGTGGAGGGAAGACCCAGAGGAAGGCTGCTGGTCGCCAAACCAGTCACGAGCAGGGAGAGCCCGGAAGAGGATTATTTTCTCCAAGAGGTCGCCAACCTCATCGGCAGGCAGATTGAAATATCCGACCTCGAGGCCATGCTCAGACGTTCCGAGGAACGATACAAGAGGCTGGCCGAAAACCTCAAAAAGGAGATGTGGACAAGGACTGAGGCCCTTGCAAAAGAAACGGGATACCTCGAAGGCATTCTCCGATCCTCTGAGGACATGATCGTCACCACTGATTTGAACGCCCGCATCGTCGAATTTAACCCGGGCGCCGAAAAGATGCTTGGATATACCGCCGAGGAGATGCAAGGCAGGAAAATCGAAGACGTATGGGTTGACCCTGAAGAACGGCAGCGCATTCTCAACGCCGTGACGGTCTCCGGCGGCGTTCAGAACTATCAAACAAAACTCCGCACAAAAACCGGAGAAATAAAGGAAATATCGTTGACCCTTTCGCTGCTCAGAGATGAAGAAGGAAAGGTCCTGGGCACGGTGGGGATCAGCAAAGACATCGGCAAAGAAAACGCGATCCGCAGAGAGCTGGAAAGGCTCAACCGAAATTATAGGGAAACCATAAATTTCATAAGCCACGAAACAAAGAATTCCCTCATTGTCATAGCGGGTTTTGTCGGCCGCCTTCTCGACAAAGAAACGGATCCCGCCAAGAAAGATCAGCTCAACGTCGTCTATCATCACGCGAAATTTCTCGAGGCCATGAGCAAAGACTTTCTCGTCATGGCAGACATCGAATCAGGCAAATTTCAGGTCCGAAAGGAGAAAATCGACAATTTTTACGAACAGGTGATTCTGCCGGCAATGCTGGGCTTGAAAGAGCGGTATCCTGATTCTTTTCAGAGTTACGACGAGAGTATGGGCGGCGTCGGCGCCATAGAACTCTACGGCGCGCCTGGTCTGCTGGAAATCGTCTATCGAAACCTATTCGGCAACGCGCTCAAGTACCGCAGACCCGGCGGAAAGATTGCCTACGGCGTCAGGCTCGAACAGGACGGATACGTATTCAATGTGTGGAACGAAGGGCCCGGCGTCCCTTACGAAGAGGTGGAAAAGATATTTGAAAAATTCTATCGATGCCAGAACGACGCGACCCGTGAAAAGAGAGGAACTGGCCTAGGGCTTTACAACATCCGCAAGATTATCGAGGCCCACGGCGGGCGGATCTGGTGTGAAACCAAGCCCGGGGAATGGATCAACTTCCTGTTCTATCTTCCCAAGGAATGAACCTGCCTGGCCTTAGCGGAAGGCCGCGGTTCGTGAAGATCGATCAGGCTGCGGGTCGGGTTTGGTCGCTTCAGATTTCTTCAATGCAATGCGATACGCTACTTTTGTGTCGCGAAAATGATTCGGACTTCCCAACACCACGATCAGCAGCGCGCTCTTTCCTCGGCGAAACTCACTGGCAAGGCAGTGGCCCGCGCGACTGGTAAAACCGGTCTTGGCCCCATACACCGGTAAATCATCTCGCAGAAGCTTGTTGGTAGTGCGTACGGGATATGAATGTCCATTTTCTCCCTTCAACACATAGCCTTTTTTCACGCTGATCATTCGTATGATCGTGTTGGTGAATGCCACACGGGCAATCTGCGCCATTTCCTTGGCCGTGGAAACATTGCATTCTACGTTCTCCGCCTGTTTCGCGCTGTGTTCAGCTCCGGTCTTCTTATCAAGTCCGC
This sequence comes from Desulfomonilaceae bacterium, assembly GCA_049969795.1. Classification (GTDB taxonomy): domain Bacteria; phylum Desulfobacterota; class Desulfomonilia; order Desulfomonilales; family Desulfomonilaceae; genus JAUPKT01. The sequence continues at coordinate 9,094 of JBMFOE010000009.1, read as the reverse complement.
TGGGGGTATAAAATTTCGTGTGCGTGAATCCCAGGCTGCGCACCTTCTTGTTCATGGCCTTGACCAACTTTTCTTTGCCCCCGGGGAAGGCGCATGCAAGGGTTTCTGCGCAGTCGTTGCCCGAGCCGATGAGCAGCCCGTGGAGCAGGTCTTCGACGCTCAGCCGATCGCCCGGCTTCAACCCGATCACTGTCTTGGGCACGGTCTTGATATGGTCCGGCACACGCACCTTGGTATCCAGGGGAAGATGCTCCAGGATCACCATCGCGGTCACAAGCTTGGTCAAACTCGCCACCGGGAGCTGCTCATCCGCATTTCGTTCCAGAATGATCCGATTGGTCAACGGATCGACGCAGTAAAATGCCTTGGCGTGAATCGACTGGCCGCTCGCCTTGACGCGCTTGGCAAGGCTCTTTTTGTGGACCGCAGCCGGCGGCGCCTTGTCTCCGCCTTCGCCTTTTTCATTGCTTTTGGAGGCAGCCATGGCGCTGGCCCCGGAAAGGAGCGTCACGGCGAAAAAGATCGCTGCCATAAAAGCGCCCGAGCGGCTCAGCGCCTGAACGAAAGACGTCGGGCCGCAAAAATGGGAGAGGTATTTCCTTGGGTTGTTCAAACCGCTTTCTCGTGTGTAATTCGTCATTTAATTCATCCTCCTATAGCACAATTTTGGCGGTTTGAAAAGTTATTTTTCTTTGGTAAGATACGCGCGGACAGCAGCGTGATGATGAGATTATTTGGTTAAGGCCATGATGTCACAATGGAAGACGCGTATAATCGGAAGCAAGACCGACAGAAAAGCAAGGGGTGAAATAGACTATGGTCAGAGCTGATATATGGTTTCGGTGCGCCGCAGTGCATGATCCTGTTTCGCCGATATTGGTAAAACCCGCGGTAATTGGCTGGCGGGCCAAATTCCGGGAGGTGGACCTCGTCATCGAGCGCCCCTTCGACGGCCCTGAATTACTCAAACGCATGAAGGGATGGATTACCATTGACCCGAAGAAGGCCATTCAGATTATAGAGTCTCATGGCAGACTCCGGTGTTTCGAAGATGGACGGCTTGTCGTGGAAACGGAGTCCATGGACGATTTCGAGGCGCTGCGCAAGGAATTGACCGCAGCCTTTGGAGATCAGTGCGACCTCGAAGTCATCCCCAAGAAGGCCCAGGCAGGCAGCTAATTTGAGGCAAGACCAGAGTCGCAGCCTAAAAAAGTTGGTGAAACGCACAGGTTCAGGGCAGTAACGCGTCTGGTCCTTGCTCGCCAGTGCGGATCCTCACCACGCCCACCATGCGCTGGACAATGGCGAGGCCGTCTTCGGTCCGACCAGACGATCCGTGGACGCAGATGGCTTCTATGACCCGCGCGGCGAGCTCTTCAGGCGCCGCGATCTCCACCTTCACCTTCGGAACCGCGTCCGGTCCGACGTCAGTCGAGGCCGACGGCCGGCGCCACCCCGACTGGGACGTCTGCAAGACCTCCGTGATGGTGAGCCCGCCGACGCCGAGGTCTTCCAGGGCGTCCTTCAAGTCGTCCAGTTTGAACGGTTTGATCACAGCTTCGATGAGGACCATGACAATCCTTCTGATTCACCGGGCCATTTAACGAGTCCGACGCCAACGAGGCAGTGAAAATGAAGCGACTGACCTCGGATGTCGCTCAAACCGGCGATACGTTCGCCACTATACCATGGCAGCGGCGGACGCGGCGAGAAAAAAAGTTGACTTCGGCTGCGCTGGTGGCGTACTGTGTCGTGTTAATATATGTTGCCGGACGAGCTCTGCCCATGCCCGTCCATGCGGTGGAACGCCCCCGTAGCTCAGGGGATAGAGCGACGGATTCCTAATCCGCAGGTCGCAGGTTCGATTCCTGCCGGGGGTACCAAAGAAAACAATCAGTTAGCGACAGCAGGAACGCTGTCGTTTTTCTTTTGCTGCACTCTTGCTGCAGTGCGGTACGGCTCGGGTTGGATCTGAACTCCTCGAATTAGTGTCAAGCTCTGCGAGAGGACCAGCTTGCACAGAGAACCCGGGGGGAGCCCGCTTCGCGTTCCTCCATACGTATAGTCTAAAGGGGACCCTAAACCGCTTCACACACTGCAAGAGTTTTTGAAACCTGTAATAGAGACGTGCATTATCGATCTGAAGCTGAAACATTACAAGGGTACATCAATGTCACCCTCAAGGTGCTGCCACCCCATCCCCTTCAACTGCTCAATAAAAGGGAGTTCCACATAGGTTTTTTCATCGGGCAGCGTCATAGCTTCACAATCCCTTTGCAGTTTGGGTAATCCGAGCATCCCCAAAACTGGCTGCCAGCGTTTTTCCCGCTCTTTGCAGTCCTCAGAACGGTCGGTTTGCCGCAGAGCGGACAGTTGGGAATCAAATCCGTCCGATCGGACCGATCCAACGGATCAGGCCTTTTCTTGGCCCTGTGGGCAAGCCTTGCCGCCGCAAGCTGTTCGCTGTAGCCGCCTTCTTCCACAAAGCCCTTTTCAAGGGCGGCAATCTGCTGATCCAGCAGAAAATTGGCTTGATTGATCAGGCAGATGATCGCATTAGCCCGGATGGCCGGTTCCGCGTGCTCAAGCCAGGGCGCATAGAGGGTCCAGCGCTCCTGGTCGGTAAGGTCTTTCAGATCCCTTGGATCGGGCCGATCGATCTGATCAACCCTAAACCGCTTTGGCACCTCGCGCACAGCCTTTGCCTCCGATGAATCCGGCGCCCATTGGGGCAGGCGTCGATGCCGTAAAAAATCCTCAAAATCAAGGAGCAGCTCCTCAAGGCTTGCCCTTGCAACATTGAGCAGACGCAGCTCCGTTTGCGAAGAGGTTGCCGCTGCCCTGCTGCCCTCTGCGATATTCTGGCGGCCTGAGCGCGCTGCCTGCACCATCTGGTCCACCATGCGGGAACGGGGATCAAGAAACTTTTCGCAAAACCAGTAGGTGGCGTCGTAGATCAAAGTAGCCGTCTGAAAACTGGCCGTTGTCCGGTATCCGCCGCTGGGACGGATTTTGGTCATAATAGCCTACTCCCTCAAATTGTTCAAAACGGTAATGCCTATGCCGCTTGATGATAAAAGTGTGTTACTTAAGAATCTCACCCTCCACATACTTCTTTAAATCCTCAACCGATTTGAAATACAGAAATCCTCTCTGGTTAAGAACCTTGTCCGGTTCCTTGTCGTCGTCCAAAATCAGGGCCACCGGCTTGGACAATCCCGGCTGCATGCCCTCGGGCCAGGCAAGGTCCAGCACCGCAAGGACATTGCCTGATTCGTCACAAAGCTCATACTGGATTTCCGCGGCAGGCAACCCTTGCTGCTCCAACCAGATCGCGCATTGCAGAAGCATTTCCTCTTCCTCGTCGGCAACCGGCTTCGGCGCCACCGTTGCGATTCTTGTGGTGATGTCCTCTACGATTTTGGATTCCGGCAGTCTGCCGTGGAGCAGGCTTTCCAGAAAATCGTTTGCCGCCCTAGCGATGAGAGTTCTGCGCTCCCCTAGAAAGTCTCGATACCGCTGCGGTTTCCATAGCTCCTTGTCTATTGGGATCCAGTGGCTTTCTAATGCGCCGGGGTGTTTGGCCGCCACCTCCTCAAAATATTTTTCCGGCAGCTTCTTTCCGATCCAAAGATTTGTCTCCTGCGTCTGGAAAGTGAAATTTGCTACAGCGTTCACCTCGGATCGCTCATAGCCCTTTTCATAGAGGACAGCTTTAGGAAAGATATGGTGCACGTGCAGGGAGCTGAGTTTGCCCAGCATAAACGAGGATAGCTCCACGCCGCTGAGCCAGTCTTTCGCGCCGCAGACCCGCGTCAGCAGATACAGCAACGGATAAAACCGGGCACCCGTGCTCCAGCCGCTCACGTCCTGTTCCTTGATGGTAAGATCGCCCCTGATCTTGCGCAGGTTATCAATCAGGCGGTCCAGCGCGCCTGCCTTTTCTTTGATGATGCCCAGGTCCTGGGCAAGAACGCTTTCGGTAGCCCCCGCGTATCTGCCCCACAGGAAGGTATGGACATACCAGTAAAGGAGCTTGTCTCGCTCAATATGGTCAGGGTGTTTCTCTCCGTGCTGAGCAAGATAGCGCGACATGAGGGGAATAGCGCCCCGCCCGCCCAGCACCCGGTCGTGATCAAGCCCAAGACGCGACGCAATCAGATTCAAAAGCGCGTCCACCCGCTTTTCCGCCTCGGCAAGGCCGCTTTTAAACTGTTCCGTTGTCACCTCTTTAAGACTCTCGAAGTAGGCCTCGCCGGTGAGGATGGCGGTGGTATTGCGCAAGAACCATTCCAGAGTGAATTGAAAACCCGCCTTTTGCCATTTGGCAAGCTTCTTTCTCATCTCCTCGCGGGCTTCGGGCCAAGAGGCGCAAATCTTTGCCAGAGCCAGATCGCCTTTGGAGAGTTTGGTCCCGCCGGAATTGATGCGGTTGAAGATATCCACTACCACGTCAATGGATTTGTCCGCGCCCGTGATCTTTTCGTCATAGATTTCGATCTCTTTGATCTGGTCAATGGCATTGAGCCGGGCAAGGGAGCGGGTTTTCTTTTCGTCCGTATCCAGTTTAGGCAGCAGCGTGGCAAAAAACGTGGCTGCCCCCTTTTGAAAGAGTTCTGTCACGTTGACCCATAGGGGGTCGTCGTTCATTTTCATGGGCATGTAAAACTCGAAGACCTCGTCCTCCACATGGAAATGAAGGCCGGTGAAGGCCCTCGCGTCCCCCTCAAAGAATTTGGGCGGTTTGCCGCGGACAATACCGTAAAGGGATGTAACCCTTTGCTGGCCGTCCAGTAAAAGATTCACCACGCCCGGGGCAAGGGGCCCGTCGCCACGCGCCGGCGCGCCTTCCGACGGTGTTACCCAGATGAGCAAACTGCCGATGGGAAATCTCCGGTAAAGGGAATTGATGAGTCCTTTCACCTGGTCGCGGTTCCAGACAAAGCCACGCTGGAAATGGGGCAACGCGATGGTGCTCAGGTCTATCTGATCAAGAATGGTGGCGATTTTCATGTTTATGTTCCTCTTGTACTGTCTCAGACATTTCCAGTGAAAAAAGTTGTTGGTTTCTGATTATTAAGAATCCCGTCTTGCCTTCTTTTCCGTTTGGCTTTTTCCACGTTGCGCCGGTAGTCTTCGCGAACTGAGTCTTGTTTCCCACTCGGTGAACAACAGCCCGTGTATAGCCGAACAGTTCCTGACGCAGCTTTATCCCAATAATACTAATAGTTACAGGTCATGGGATGAATCCCTAGCGTTGAGCCCCTCCCCCGCTGTTGGTGCATTCACATTCCCTCAAAATGTCAAGCCTCTGAAGGGCCGTCGATCGCTTGTACCGCCTTTTCTTCATGGTCGTCAGTTGGGCTCCCATCCATATCTCCTCCACATCTTGGGTCTCATTCTAAGACAGCCGTCGGGCAACCAACAACTCTTTTCATCCATTTGTCTTTCTCTGGAGCTGAAATATTATGGTGCGAATGACGCGGTAAGAACGCGATCCCATTTCGCTTTTATCTTGGAGAACCGCTATAATCGTCGTATGGTCAATTGGCATTCATCTGCGGGGTGTGACGCGTGAAGAAGACCGGCCCATTGAATTGCATCACTGACGTTCCGGGCGTGATGGTCGGCCATTACACAGACGAGCAGGCGTCGAGCGGCGTGACGGTCGTCCTGTGCCTGCCTGGCGCGGTCTGCAGCGTGGACGTCCGAGGTTCCGCGCCGGGCACGCGGGAAACCGATCTATTGGATCCGGTCAACCTTGTGGACAAGGTGCAGGGGATCGTATTGAGCGGCGGGTCCGTGTATGGGCTCTCCGCTGCGGACGGGGTCGTAACGTGGCTTGCCGAAAAGGGCCATGGGTTTGAACTCACGGACGACCATGTCGCGCCTATCGTACCCGCGGCTGCCTTGTTCGACTTGGGACGCGGCTGCGATTATGTCCCGGCCATCGGCCCTGAATGGGGCTTTCGGGCGTGCGAGTCCGCGGCGCGCGGCGCGATTGCGCTCGGATGCGTAGGCGCGGGAACCGGCGCAGTGTCTGGCGGGATCAAAGGCGGGGTCGGCGCGGCAAGCGAACTCCTGCCTTCGGGCGTTATGGTGGGCGTATTGATTGCGGTGAATTCGCTGGGGTCCGCCATCAACCCCGCCACGGGAGCCCTGTGGGAGGCCCAGTTGGAGATTGACAGCGAGTTCGGGCCTCTGGCGCATCGCAGAGTGAGACTGCCTGCTTCCGAGCTTTCTATATCGCCGTCAAATACGACCATCGGCGTCGTCGCGGTGAGCGCCGCGTTGACGAAGGCCCAATGTCGGAAGGTGGCTCAAATGGCGCAGGATGGACTCGCACGGGCGATTAGGCCAGCCCATACCATGTTCGACGGCGACGCGATATTCTGCATTTCCACGGGCGACGAGCGGTTGAGTCCCGCAAAAGGCTTCTTTCCAGTTCCTAAGGCCATGGCCTTGAACGAAATAGGCGCCTCAACAGCCGACTGCGTGGCCCGCGCCATTATCCGAGCGATACTCAAGGCTCACTCTATGGGGAATATCCTCGCGTTCCGAGACCTCGAGGCGCTCTGATCCGAGGAAATGGGGCCCCCGCGTCACGGAATCACGACATGTATAGCCGCTCGCGAAAATAACCGCGGATCGCGGCGGAGTCCCTCGCTGGTCATTCCCTCTATCGTGCGAACCCATGGTCAGTTCCCAGGGCGCCGGATCGAGTCCGGCATGACATATTAGGTGCCGTGAGGCAGACTACGAAAATCATCATAGTCACTCCGCGGCTCGCCTCATCCCGACAGAAGTTTCGGGAAGTATAGAGCGCTCCCGGGAAGAGGCCCGAGAACTCAGCAGCGGCTTCTATGCTCAAGGGATACGAACTGACGTTGCTTCGCCGCGTTCTTGGGCGGCCCAATGACAAGCAGGCCACTGGAGAGTCAATCCGTGCGAAGCGAAGGAATCTCGTGATAGATCGCCAGAAATACTCTAGGATGAGTCAGAACGAGAGAGCACCCCAAGCGCCCTTTAAACGCGGCCCAAGAGTTCCCTGGCAATGGTGAGCTTTTCGATTTCTTTCGTGCCCTCGTAAATTTCAACGATTTTGGCGTCGCGGTAGAAACGCTCGACGTCATATTCATCGATATATCCGTAGCCGCCGTGCAACTGCAGGGCTTCGTCGGCGACGCGCACCGCGGTCTGGCCGGACACGAGCTTTGCGATGGAGATGAGTTTTCGATCCACGACGCCTTGATCGATAAGCCAGGCGGCCTTTTGATAAAGCAGGCGAGAGCTTTCGATGCGGGCAGCCATGTCCGCAATCTTGAATTGAGTTCCCTGAAAAGCTGACAGGCGCAAACCAAATTGATGTCGTTCCTTGACGTACGCCAGGGCCTTGTCCAAAGCGCCCTGCGCAACCCCTACTCCTTGCGCTGCCGCCACTACTCTGTTGATGTTGAAGAGGTGCATGACCTGCGAAAATCCTTGCCCTTCCTCCAGTCCAACAAGATTCCCAAAAGGTACCTCGACGTTATCGAACGACAGCTCTGCCGTGTCCGACGCCCTGATGCCCATTTTTCCCGTTAATTTACGTGCGCTAAATCCCGGGGAGCTCCTATCCACTATAAGAAAGCTGAAACGCTGCGTCGGTTTTTCCGCAGTCGGATTGGTAACACAAAAAACAAGCAAGAAATCAGCGACGCTGCCGTTTGTGATGAACTGTTTGCTCCCGTTTATGAGATAGCCTTCCTGGGTCTTTATAGCTCGAGTCCTCACGCCAAAGATATCGCTGCCCGCATCAGGCTCAGTGATCGCGCATCCGGTTATGGCGTGTCCTTCAGCAACCGCTCTGAGGTACCTCTCTTTTTGAGGCGGCGCGCCATAAGTCCCGAGGACCTCCGAGCCAAAGACGGCCAAGAGTATGTTGCCGACCCCTGGGTCCACCCTCCAGAATTCTTCCATGACCATTGCGTGTTCAAGATATCCGAGCCCAAGGCCCCCGAATTCAGGGGCGGTAAAGATGCCCATAAAACCTAGCTGCGCCGCCTTTTGCCAGATTTCCCTGGGAAAGGTCTCTTCTCTGTCGCAGCGTCGGGCTATCTTGGGGAATTCGTTGCGCGCGAATTTTCTCGCGGTCTCGATGATTTCTTTCTGTTCATGCGAGAGGAAGTGATTCATGAGGGCGTCTCCGTGGATTGCTGCGTACAAGTCATACTGACCGATTGGTTATTTGTTAGCAAGTGACCTGTTGCCAGTCAAGGTGATTTTATATTTATAGTGAGTATACAATTTTTCTTGACACATCATCCTCCCTCACGTAATTATGATACCAAGTGGTCAGTATGCTTTGGGCGCGTCTGTGAAAAGAAGCATAGATACAGAAGCAAGAATCATTCAAGCCGCCTTAGAACTGTTCGTTCGCAAGGGCTACCACGGCACCTCCATCCAGGACATAACTGAAAAGGTTGGCCTCACCAAAGGAGCCCTATACGCCCATTTTCGCAGCAAAGGCGATTTGCTGCTAAGAATTATCGAGGAATTCAAATCTCGGTTCATAGGCGGTATGATCGCAGAGCTTGAGACAAAAGAAGGGACCGCTTTGGATCGCATCCATCGCGTTATCAGCTTTAATTCACGTTTCGCGTTGGAAAACCAGCATCTCTGTGTATTTCTCACGTTCCTTACCACAGAGTTAAACGCGGACGTGGACTTCGAACCCGCGTTGAAGGCCACATACCTCGAATATCGAAGAGTCATAAGCGATATCATTCGCACGGGAATACGGCAGGGGCTTTTCAAGAAAGAGCTGGATCCGAACATTGCGGCCTTGACCTTCATGGCCTTGCATGACGGCGTCCTTCATCAGTGGGTATTGAACAGAAACCATGTGGACGGCGAGAAGTACGTCCGCACGTTCCGGGAGATCTTTCTGTACGGGTTAGCGGCGCCCGGGGCGCCTGGCGACGCTCGGTAAGTAGAGGGCAGCGTGCAGGCCGGCCCCGAGACCTTCCTTTTCTTTCACGCCGTTGATCATAGCCTTTAGGAGGCAGGAATAATGGATGACATAGTTGTTGCCAGTGCGGTGAGGACTGCCTTG
>JBMFOE010000008.1:0-105830 GCA_049969795.1 Desulfomonilaceae bacterium | reverse complement strand
AGGACCTGTCGATAGATGTTCTCCGCGTCCGCGAGAGTGAGCTGACGAGGATTGTTGGCCAACAGTCTCGTCACCTTCATCACCCCCTGAGCCAAGGACGGGATATCCGATTCCTTGACGCCGAATTCAGAGAGTCTTGTCGGCAGGCGAAGGTCCTCGGAAAGATCTCGAAGCGCCTCGATGGCCTCGTACGCAGCTTCTCTCTCGCTCAGTCCTTCCAATGGCGCGCCGAAGACTTCCGCTATGACCGCAAACTTGGCAAAATTGGCTAACATATTGAATTCCATCACCGGAACCAGCATGATGCTGTTGGCCACGCCGTGCGGGATATGGAACTCCGCGCCGATGGGATAGGCAAAGGCATGCACCGCGGTCACTCCCGCGTTGGCAAAGGCCATGCCCGCGAGCATGCTTCCTTCGAGCATGCGCGAGCGCGCATCCATATCCTCGCCGTCTGAAAAGGCTTTCCTGATGTTTTCGTGTATCAGCGTCATCGCCTCCACTGCGAGCATGTCCGTCATGCCCGTGGCATTTTTGGAGGTAAATGCTTCCACTGCGTGAATAAGGGCATCCATCCCCGTGGCCGCCGTGATGTGCGGCGGAAGACCCCGCGTGAGTTCCGGATCCAGGATCGCGCAGCGGGGGAATAGATAAGGACTTACGATGCCTTTTTTGAGTTTTTCTCCCTCATCGGAGAGAATGGCGATCGGGGTGACTTCGCTGCCGGTTCCCGCGGTCGTGGGGATGAGCATCAACGGCAGACCGGCTTGCCTCAAAAGGTCTATGCCAAAATAGGATTCCACGGGACCGTCATTGGTCGCCAGCGCGGCCGCGGTTTTCGCTATATCCAGAGCAGACCCGCCGCCGATTCCCACGATGGCTTCTGCGCCGGAAGACTTGGCAAAGTCGCGCGCTTGAACGGCTATTTGATATCGAGGGTCAGATTCCACCGAATCGAACCGACTCACCGATATACCCTCGGCCTTGAGCAGTTCTTCTAGGCGGCCTACTATACCGGTTGCCACCAGCCCTGGGTCAGTCACGATCGCGACGCTTCGAGCGCCCATCCGCTTGATTTCGCTCGGCGCCTGCCCGAGGGACCCGGGCCCCATGACGATTCGAGGCGTGGTCTGAAAAAAACGCACATTGGTCATTGCAACAACCTTTCTCTACTCAAGAGATTTGCGTGGAGCTTATACGGCCAAGTATTTCTTTTGGATGGCTTCTTCTCGTTTAAATTCTTCAATGGAGCCCGAGAAAACCACATGCCCTTTATCAATGACGACAACCCGATCCGACACGCCCATCGCAAAGCGGATGTTCTGCTCCGACAAAAGGATTGTCGTCCGGCTGTTTTTGAGATTCATGACAAGATCTTTGAGTACGGCCACGACGACCGGCGCCAAGCCTTCTGTGGGCTCGTCGAGCAGAAGCACGTCGGGGTTGCCCATGAGGGCCCGTGCAATAGTGAGCATCTGCTGTTCGCCGCCGGACAAGCTGCCCCCAAGACGATCCAACAAGTGAGTCAACAACGGAAATTGTTCAAGCACGGTCTCTAGATTCCATGGGCCCTTTCGTGAGGGAATACGGCCGAGTCCAAGGTTCTCTTTGACCGTGAACGGCGCCAGTATTCGTCGGTCTTCCGGGACAAAACCGAGGCCGAGCCGCGCCCTCTTGTATGCGGGCAAGCGCGAGATGTCTCGGCCCTTGAACAACACTTGGCCGGTCTTCGTGGGCGTCAAGCCCATGATGGAACGCATGGTCGTGGTTTTGCCGGCCCCATTTCTCCCCATGATGCACACGGTCTCGCCTGAATCAACCGTGAGGCTGACATCGAAAAGGATGTGGCTCCTCCCGTAAAAGGTGTTGAGGTCTTTGGCTTCTAGAATATAGCTCACGAGACCTCCTCCCCAAGATACGCAGTGATCACCTCCGGATTGTTTCGTATTTCATCCGGCGTGCCTTCGGCCAAAAGCCTGCCCAAGGTGAGTACACGGACAAGCTGAGCGATGCCAAAAACCGTGTCCATATCGTGTTCGATAAACACGAGGGTGAGCTTGAACTCTTTCCACAGTCTTTTGATGAGATCGCGCGTCAATTGCCTTTCTTCCGGCGACATGCCGGACGTGGGTTCGTCAAGGAGCAGGAGTTTCGGTTCCAGACCCAACGCGATTCCGATATCCAAGAGTTTTTGATCCCCGTGCGCGAGTTCGAAGGCCGGCCTGTCTGCTTGATTCGCCAGTCCAAGACTCTCGAGGATTTCGTACGCTCGGTCCGTCGCCCTCTTGAAACTCCCGACATGCCTAAAGGGACGCAAGATCTCCTTTCTGTGCGAGAGACAGGCAACGCGGACATTTTCGAGCACTGTTTCCTCTGGAAATATGGAGGTAATTTGAAAAGCTCTCCCCATACCGCGTGTGACGATAGTCTGGGGCGGCATACCGGTGATGTCTTCGCCTTGAAAAATGATGCGACCGCTGTCTGGTATCAGATGCCCGGTAATCTGATTGAAGAGAGTTGTCTTGCCGGCTCCATTGGGTCCGATAATGGCGGTGATATCCCCCGGCATGACTGAGAACGACACGTCCGCAGTCACCGTCAAGCCCCCGAACGCCTTATTCACGTGGTCCAGTTTCAGAAGGGGTTCCATGTCACCCTCCCCGACGCGTGAAGGACATCAGTTTGATGCGAAGGGCCTGAAACTCGCCGACAACGCCTCTCGGAAAAAGCAGCACGATAATCATCATCAAAATGCCGATAAACAATGGCCAGTACTCGGTGCGCGCTCCCACGATATCTTGAATGACGATGATCGCGCCCGCCCCGATGAGCGGCCCGAAGAACTGCCCGATGCCGCCCAATACCGACATGAGGATCACTTCTCCGGAAGTCGTCCAATACAGCATATCCGTGTGAATGGAGTTATCGACGCCAGCCATCAATGAACCGGCGAGCGTCGTGAAAAAGCATGAAATGACGTAGATGCGAAGCTGGCTCATGCGCACGCTCTGCCCCAGAAAGGGCACACGAGCCGGATTTTGTCTGACGCACCGTAAGAGAACCCCCATGGGCGATTGCGACAACCGCAGCAAAAGCCATATCGAGATCAAGACTATTGCAAGGGTGAAGTAATAATAGACGATCCGGTTCGAGAGGATTCCGGGCGCGATGATCCCCTGAATGCCGTCATCGCCGCCAGTAAAATCGTACCATCTGAACGTGACCTGCCAGGCAAGCTGTCCAAAGGCAAGCGTCAACACGGTAAAAAAGACTCCGCCTACTCTAATCACGAGCAGGCCGATGAGCAGCGAGACCACCACGCTCAACGCCAGCCCCGCGAGCATGCCCGGAACAAACCATGCCGCGCCCACATGCTTCACAAAAAGTCCGACCGAATACGCGCCAAGTCCGTAATACAAGGCCTGACCGAAGGAGAGCATGCCGGTCACGCCCCAGAGCATGTTGAACGAAATGGCAAAGAGTCCCCACACAAGTATATGGCTGGCCAGCATGATTTCGTATCCCGAGGTATGGGCCAACGGGACCACCGCAAAGCCGACTGCAACGATAATGAGAAAAACTAAAGGAAGAATACTCTTTCGGTATTCCATACGCCTACACCGTCCTCACTTGACGGGGCGAAAAGAGACCCTCCGGCTTGAAAATCAAGACCAGCACCATCACCACGTAACTCACTACGGAAGCCCACTCGGGAATGATTGCCACCGCAAACGCCATGACTTCGCCTAGTATCAAGGCGCCGAGCCACGCGCCCCAAAAATTCCCCATACCGCCAATCACCACGACGATGAGGGAATCGATGATCACTTCGATGCCTGCCCCTGGGGTCACGGAGCGCAGCGGCGCGGCCAATGCGCCGGCAAAACCGCCCAAGGCGGTGGCGATGCCGAACACCAAGGTCATGGTAAGCGGGACGTTGACCCCCATGGCGGCCATGGTTTCGCGATCGATGGCAGTGGCGCGCGCAACGCGACCGGGGCGAGTGTGCGACAACGTAAACCACGCGACGACCACCACCAAGAGCCCAATGACTATGATGGCTATATTGTAAAGGGGCAGCGTCAATCCCCATATCTCCAGTGAACCATGAAATCCAGCCGGCCGGGGAACAGACTTGTATTCAGTTCCCCATACGATCTTCACAATGTCATCGATCACCAAGATAAAGGAGTAGGTGAGCAGCAACTGGAAGCCGCCTTCTTCTGATCTGCCGTAAATGCGCTTGAGAAAAAGGGATTCTGCCAGAATACCCGCCATTCCCGCCCCGGCAGCGGCGCACAGGATCCCGACCCAAAAATTTGTATGCAGCGATGACGCCGCCTCATATGCAAAGTATGCGCCCAGCATATAGAACGAGCCGTGAGCGAAATTGAAGACGTTGCCCACGCCGAATATAAGGGTCAAACCGCTTGCAACGAGAAAGAGCAGCGTTGCCATGGTGAGACCGCTAATGAATTGGACTATAATAAACGAAGGGTCCATTCTTCAATTCTCTAACGCCATAAACTGGTTCTGCGGCGGCGTCCCCTCAGAGTAAGCCCGCCTGAATGGATTGGATACCCATGACGAGAAGAGGCGGTTCTCGCCTCTTCTCGCCTACAAATGGCCTTATTTCTTCTTCAGGGTATCGGCTTCTTTGAATCCCTTGGGCGGAAGGAGATCCTCTGCTTTGTACACTTTCCAGTTCCCGAGCATTCTCTTGGCGGGCGGAAATTTGTCGTCAGGGACCGTCACGCCTATGGCTTGGACCTGCACAATTTGATGCGTCTCAGGATCGATGTACGACGTGAAACCCTCTGGGTCCTCGGGCAAGCTTATTTTCATGCCTTCGAGCGCCTTGCGAAGCGCTTCGACATCGTCGGGGTTGCCCACTTTGTCTACCGCGGCGGCGATGGCAAGAATGCCGGCGTACGCTCCCTCGGCAGCGTACGTGGGGTATCGCCCCGTCCGCTGGTGGAATTTTTGGACGTATTCCTTGTTGGCTTGAGTTTCTGGCCAGTTGTTGTGGTGCCGCGCGCTCATGATCAGCCCCAGAGGGAGTTCAGCGCCCATGGCGCTCATGACTTCATAGTTCCCTCCAGCATCCGGCTGAAAATAGATCATCTTGTCGAACAGGCCGTATGGCTGCGCCTGCTTGATGAAGGCGACCGTGTCCCCTCCCCACAATCCCGAAACAAGGATGTCTGGCTTGTCTTTGATGATCGCGGTGACAAATGGAGTGTAGTCTGGGGCGAACAATTTAGGCCAGTATTCGCCCACCACTTTGTAGGGCACTCCAAAGCGGTCAAGGTTGTACAGCAGCTCATTCCATTGATCGTGGCCGTACGCGTAGTCTGGCCCGATGTAGGCAATGGTTTGCCACGGTTTGGTCTCCCGTAGTTCCTTCAGGTAGAGCGCGCCGGCCGCCATGGACTGAAAGGTATTATTCGAGACGCGAAAATAATACGGCTGCAGTTTGTCCGCGGTAAGCTGAGTCGAAGCGTGGTCGGTGCCTATAAAAATCTTCTTGTTCTGCTTGGAGACTTCTGTAAGGGCCAACCCTACGGCAGAACTCACCACGCCAAAGAGGAAATGAACCTTGTCCTCATCAATGAGCCGCTTGGCCACCCGTACTGCATAGTCCGGCTTTGCCTTGCTGTCCACAGCGATAAGTTCGAGTTTGTAGCCCTTGACGCCCCCCTTGGCGTTGATTTCCGCAATCGCCATTTCTGCCGCGTCAACGGAGTCGAGTCCGTAGAGTCCGGGCCGCCCCGTCATCGGATAGAGCGCGCCAATCTTTACCACCTTTTCTTGCGCCATTACCATGGCAGGCCCTGCCGCCATGACCAAGGCAGCGAGAAAACCCAGCATCAGGAAAAGCCTCGTACGCATCGTTACCCTCCTTACTCGAGAACGTTCACTTGGATGGACAAAGTTCGCCGCCGCTGGCGCCGCGCCGCCGCGGACGGCCGTTGGCCTTCCCGCGGCGACGCGCAACGGCGTCGGTATGAGATTGCCATATCGCGGAGCAATAATCGTGCCGTGGCCGCGTGGGGAGACGGCGTTGATTTTGTTGATGAAACGGGGCGAAGGGGATAGGGTCGGCCGGCGAAGCAGTTGCAGTTTCGCAATACCCTATGGGTAGGCGATGCACCGTGAAGGTTATAAAGGCATCGTAAGCCGCCAGTGGACGCCATCGCGATTCTGCAACACTATTGCAGCATCGCATCGTCCACCGAAATCCCATACTTCACCAGCTTGCGCCATAACGTCGTGTAATGTATCCCCAGCGCCCGTGACGCCTCTGTCAAACTCGAACAGCGCTGAATCGTCCCCCTCAAAATTCTCGCTTCCACTTGCCCCATTCGCTCCTTCAGCGTGCCGCCATAATCCCTCGGCTCGCTCATCACGTCAACACTCTCACGAAACTCGACAGGAAGGTCTGCGAGGGTAATCACCTCGCCATCGCTCATGATGAACATTCGTTCCATGAGATTGATCAATTCCCTCACATTGCCCGGGTAGTCGAAACGAATCAGACGATCCATGACCTCGGGTTCCATGCGTTTTTTGAGCCCGTGGGTCTTTTGAAATTTTTCCAGGATGTTCAGCGCCAGCGCCGGGATGTCTTCTCTGCGTTCCCGCAGAGGAGGGACCGAAATGGGGATAACGTTCAAACGATAATAGAGATCCTGTCGAAACTTCCCTGCTTGGACCAAGCTCTTCAGGTCCCGATTTGTGGCTGCAATGATCCTCACATCCACTGACGTGGGTTGCGTACTCCCGACGCGGGTAAACGATTTTTCCTCGATGACTTGGAGGAGCTTGACCTGCATGGCGGGCGTGAGGTCGCCGATCTCGTCCAAAAAAACCGTGCCAGTGTGCGCGGCTTCAATGAGTCCTGCCTTGCCCTCCGGCGCCGCTCCGGTGAACGCCCCTTTTTTGTATCCGAAGAGCTCGCTCTCCATGAGCGCTTCCGGGATTGTTCCGCAATTGATCTTGACAAAGGGGCGTTCTTTCCGTGGACTCATCAGGTGGATGATGCGCGCCAGCATGCTCTTGCCTACTCCTGATTCACCTAGCAGGAGCACGGATGTGTCCACCGAGGCTACCTTTATAGCCTTTTGCACCACTTGGATCATGGAGCTGCTCTTGATCACCATGTCTTGCAAGGCGTGTTCATATTTTTCGTGCTCCAAGAGCGCCTGATAGTAGCGTGAACTGAGACGCCTGCTTTGCTCCAGCTCTGATCGAAGCTTGTTCAGGAGCGTGATGTCGGTGACCGTGGTGACCACAAGCACGATCTCGCCTTTTTCGTCGAACACGGGCGTGCCGGTGACCATGACCTGCTTGTCGCCCTTGATCTTTTGCATCAGGGTTATCTGGTGTTTCTTTTCGAGGACCGCCAGGGTGACGGAATGATCGAAGAATTTTTCGTCAACGAGCTCTTGCATGTTTCGGCCGATGAGGTCTTCTCTCTTGAGGCCTGTGATCCGTTCGTATGCGGAGTTGACTCGAATGGTGTTGGCCTGGCCGTCGGTGATATAAAATCCATCGTATGACGATTCGAATATTGCTTCGAGCTGACGATGCAGCTCTTGGTAGCCCTGCAGCTCGGATATAATACGTTCGTACTCGGAAATATCCTGGAAAACGCTCACGACGCCGAGCACTTGGCCATCGACGATGATGGGATTTCTGTTTGCCACGATGGTAGCCTTTGGGAAGACGATGCGTTTCCCTATCTGAGGGACGCCGGTCGCGAGGATTTCCCTCATGTCGGGCCAGGTTTCCGGCAGCACTGTCGAGAAGTGTTTCCCCACAGGCGAACCATCTTCGTATCCCAGCATGCGGAGCGCCGCCTGGTTGTAAAATACCACCACACCCTGTCGATCGATGATCACGACGCCATTGTACGATGAGTCCAAAATGGCTGCGCACATCGGCTCGATGCTCTTCAACTGAGGCGTCCCTTTGTTCGCCATGATCTCCGCATCCTCTCCTTACTGCTTACGCCCTGCCCAGAGGGCGATTTGTCGAACTCCTTATACCAGTTCTCGAAATTTCTGTCGGAATGAGGCGCGCCGCGGCGTGAATATGATGACGTTCAAAGTCTGCGTGACAGCGCCTGATTTGTCATGCCCGACTCGATCCGGCGCCCAGGAAACTCGCGATGGATTTCCACTTCCGTGGAAATGACATGCAGCGGGCCAACAGCACAATTCGAGATTATTTTCGAGAACCGCTATATGCTTCACATACAGGTCGATTAAGGTATGCGACCAGACGTCGCGCCAAGTGATCTTCGATTTACTCGCTATAGTTGCGAATCAACCGCTCGCCTACCACGAAAAATACCGCCGCATACAGGACAAGCGCTGCCAGCGATACGGCTGCGTCCCACCCCAAGGAATGGCAGCGCATGACGATGTTGGCGTGGGTAAGCGGGAGGAGCCAGACAACAGGGCGCAATAGTTCAGGAATTTTTTCAATGGGGAAAAATGTCCCGCTGAAAAACGCCATGGGCAATATAAAAAAGTTGTTGTAGGTCGCGGTGTCCTCATGCGTTTTTGTGATCATCCCTGTGACAACGCCCAGGGACGCAAAAAGGGCGCAGTTGAGCAAGAGAGCGATCCCCAGCAGCGGCGTGACAAGAAAATGAGGCGAGAGGACGAAACCGACAACGATGATCAAGCCGGCAGCGAAAAGACCTTTCACCATACCTGCGAGCACTTCTCCAATCATTACTGCGGAGGCAGGAACCGGGGCCTGAATGAGTATTTGAAAGCTCTTGAAATAAAGGCGGTTGAGGTTCAATGCGCTGGCTACCCAGGTGTAGGAATTGGTCATGGAACTCATGGCGACAAGTCCTGGAATGAGATAGGTCAGGTAGTCGGTGTCGTTGATCTGGACACTTCGTCCGAGGCCGAGGCCGAAGGTGATGAGATAGATGACTGGCGCCACCATTGCCGAGAAAAGGTACCCGATTCGTATGAGCTTCCTCTTGAATAGCAGCATCTCCCTCAGGAAAATCGGATAAAACCCGGGTACGGTCATTCGATTCGTTCTCCTGTGAGTTTGATGAACACATCTTCAAGGTTCGACTTCCTGATTACCACCTGGCAGTCGGCGTCTCGCGCGACCAGGTTTGCCTGGTCTCTGGTATGACAAATCGATTGTACGAGTTTCCCTTCCGGGTTGACGCTCTCTACGATGTATTGGCCAATGGTAGCCTTCAAATTATCTGGCGTATCCAGCGCGATGAGCGAGCCCTTGGCGAGTATGCCGACTCGATCACACAAGGACTCCGCTTCTTCTATGTAATGCGTGGTGATGACCACCGTGCGGCCGTCGATACGGATCCGGCGAATAATGTCCGCCACCTGCCGCCTTATCTGAGGGTCCAGCCCTATGGAAGGTTCGTCGAGAAAAAGGATTTTGGGGCCGCTCAATAGCGCACGGGCAATGAGGAGTCGTCGCTGCATCCCACCGGAAAATTTTGATACAAGTTCGTCTCGTCGTTCCCATAGATCCACGAGACGGAGACACGATGAGATTTTTTCCTGGGCGTTGGATACCTTGTGGAGCATGGCATATATGACGAGATTTTCGTAGGCAGTCAATTCACGTTCGAGGTTGTTTTCTTGAGGTACCACGCCCATAATCTTCTTCACTGCAAGGGGGTCTTTCACGACGTCGTGTTCGTCGATAAAGAGTTCGCCGCTATCCGGCTTGGCCAGGGTAGTCATGAGTTTTATGAGGGTGGTTTTACCCGCGCCATTGGGACCCAAGAGGCCGAAGACGGTACCCGGATCGACTGTCAACGAGAGGTTCTGCACCGCTTTGATTTTCCCGTAATGTTTTGTCAGTCCACGTATCCGAATCATGGGTTTTCGATCCTGATCAGCCTGATCTGTATTGAACAATTTGGCCTCTGAAAAATGCCGTGTTATTGTGATGTATCGGCATATCCCCTCTCTGGTTACACGCGACAACAAGTCAGACAGCCGGGGCGCGACGATGTCGTTTCCCAAATTCCCTGGGCAATGGTAGTATTATTTCCTCCAAAAAAGAAGAAGGCTTCGCGTCGATTTTGACTCGCAGGTATGCGTTGCACTCAAGGCAATGCGGTTGCCGCAACGCGGACACACGGAGTCGCAGGGCTGCACGATTGTTCGACACCGGCCGCAAAAGCGAGGCGTATCGAACGCGAGAGGCGGCAGGGTGTTGCCGCACCGGCTGCACCGTTGTTCGGACTCGAGCGTGTACGCCCCACAATGAGGGCAGACAACCGCGGCCCCTTCGCCTAATTCCACAAAGGGAAAGTTTTTCGAGAAATCTTTGATGCGACGATTCATCAGCCATCCCATGAACAGCATAAGGGGAACCAGGGAAAACATGGCCATCTTCGGATGCAACGCTACCACAAAATCGTATAATCCATGAAGACCTGTGGCAATGAGATATCCCTTTCCGATGATCAAGAGTTCATGGTCTCGCTTGAACCTTGCTTGCCCCATGGAAGCTCCCCACATGGATGCAAACATGACGTGGGCAGGGGTTGCATACACGGTTCGGGACAACAAAATTCCGGGCCCCATTTGCGCGATATACACGATGTTTTCCACTGACGCGAAGGCAAGCGCGGCAGTGGCGGCGTAAATGATGCCGTCGAGGGGCGCTTGGAAATCCGGGCGCCTATACACGCCCACCCACACCGCGAGGAGTTTAAAGAATTCTTCGGTGGGAGCGATGACAAGAAAGCTCGCTGCCGCAGATCGCAGCAGCGCCTCATGATGGAGTTGAGCCCCCGTGTACACCTCGATTGCCAGCGCAGGAAGGCTGGCAGCGCAACCCCATAGGAAGACTCGGGCCATGAGCCCCCATGAACGGACAGTTCTCTGTTTCTTGAGGGAGAAATAAAGGAGCCAGGCTATCGCTGGCGCGAGGCCAAGGAGCGTGTAAAGGAATCTCAGACTGCACCTCTGTTTGACTTTGACTTGCAATGTGTATATTAGGGTCAAGTCCTAGGAAATGAAAGAGCAGACCTCGTTTGGAAGTCATGACCGACCCATCTGAGTCCCCTCGTTGGTCTCCGGCTGCAGCGCCCTCTGAGTCCGACCCTATGGAGCTCGTGCGCCTTGAGGCCGTGTCCAAGCTTTTCCCCATACAGCGCTCTGTTTTTTCCCAGAGGAGGGTCTATGTGCACGCATTGGATGCCGTGACGCTCGCCATACGCAGGGGAGAGACCCTTGGGCTTGTCGGCGAATCAGGGTGCGGCAAGACGACCTTGGGCAAGATAGTGGTAGGACTTGAGAAACCGTCTGCGGGTCGAGTCCTCCTCGAAGGTCAGGATCTCAGCCGCGTAGAAGCCGGGGAAATGAGGAAGGTCAGACGCAAAATGCAAATGATCTTCCAGGACCCCTATTCTGCTCTCAATCCACGCCACACTGTCCGCAGCATAATCATGGAGCCTCTCGTCATTCATAGAGTAGGATCGAGGGCCGAGAGACTCGAGAGGGTGAGGCAGTTGATGGATGAAGTCGGGCTGAGACCGGAGTATGAGGATCGTTATCCCCATGAATTTTCTGGAGGGCAGCGCCAAAGGATAGGCATCGCTCGGGCGCTCGCCTTGAATCCGAGTCTCATTGTGGCCGATGAACCGGTTTCTGCCCTTGACGTATCCATTCGTTCGCAAGTCCTCAATCTGCTCGAGGATCTTCAATCCAAGTATAACCTCACGTACCTTTTCATCTCTCACGACCTGTCCGTGGTGGAGCACATTGCCGATAGAGTTGCAGTGATGTATTTGGGAAAGGTCTGTGAGTTGGGTGCCAACGAGGATATTTACTGCGCTCCCTTACACCCTTACACCGAGGCGCTGCTCAGCGCGGTCCCCGTGCCGGATCCCTCGGCGACAAAGCATCGGATCATCTTGGAGGGCGATGTGCCGAGTCCCGTGTCGCCGCCGACGGGATGTCGCTTCCATCCACGCTGCCCCATCCGAATACCGGTCTGTGGGTTCGAAGACCCCCCTCTTGTACGCGTGAGAGCCGAACATTGGGTGGCCTGTCACGTACGCGCGCCGCAATGAATCATATCACTTCTCGCAATGTCTGTCGGAGTGAGGGGCGCCGCAGCCTGAACATGATGACTTTCAAAGTCTCCCTCGCGCTCGAGAGAGGATCAATGAGGAACTGCGCAGCGCGTGATCTGCTATCTCGGACTCGATCCGGCATCCAGGAAACGAAGAATGGATTCCCACTTGCGTGGGGACGACATGCGGGACAACAGCGCATTTCGCGATTATCTGCGAGAATGGCTCTATGTCCGGGGCAGCCCTAGCGTCTGCAGCAGCCACAAGAGGGACTGTCGTCTGAGATGCATCTCTTCATCGAGGAGCGGCGTGCAGAGGTCCAGTACGGCTTTTTGCGTAAAAAGAGCAACGGCAAATTCCATGCACGCAGGGAAACCGCATTTTCCACAATTTGTTGCGGGCAATCGCCGAAATATCTCGATGGCCCCAATGCCTTGTCGCGGCTCTTGAACAGGCTCTATGAAGGGTTTTTTCTCGAAGGCTTGGCAAATCAATTCGACGGAACAGCGAAGCTGAAACCAGAAGTCATAGACGTCGTCGCAGCGGGAAATCACGACGGAATCTGGGGAAAAGGCAATCAATCGATGGCCTTCCTCGAGGGCCAGCGAAGGGGCCTGGGGGTTGTAAGCGCCTCCGCGAATGAGGGCAGCCATGAGCGGAATAAGCGCGCCGAAGTCCTGCTGCGTCCGGAGCTCGATGCGCAAGCGCGTCGGGTCTGACGCGCTGTCCCTGACGGATTCAATGATCAGCCCGCCAAGAATTTCCTTCCATATCGGCCTGGGTGGCTCGCCATCGAGTTGCCTTGTCGTCCGATGCAGATGCTGCACAAGTCCGCAAAAGGCCACATCATTACGGGTCAATTCGGCTCGCAACTCATCTCTACGGCCGGATAGCAGAATGACTGGCGGCGCCAATCCTGCGCAGAATCGCGGCGCTTCAATGACTTCGAGATAGCGCTGCGACGAGGAAAGGACGTCGAGGCCAGCTTGAAAATCTTCTTCACGGGAAAAGAAAAGGAGGTGCGCCATATTAAGAAAAGCCAATCGCGCTGATGAATGTCAGGCATCCTAGGGGAGGATTCATTTTCCCTGGAAGGGCCGAGATCATAGCGTTTTCAAGAGACTGCTCGTCCGCACAGGGCTTTTCTTGGCGCCTCTCTCGAGAGGCACGACTATTTTAATCCCTTGCCGCAGTCGTCGATTCAAATTCAAATCGGGATTTGCCTTGACGAGCTGAGCTTTGCTCACTCTGTATTTCCGCAGGATTTTCGACAGATTTTCGCCTCTGGTCACCACATGAGTGACGTGGGTTGCGCTCGTCTCCTGCGGGGTCTTATCCAAGTTGCTCAGGAGGATGGTCCGTTTGCCGAGAGGCACGCGGAGGGAATAAGGAGGCCCTTCAGCCGGCGTCATGCCTCTGATCAAGGCTGGATTGAGCTGCGCGAGTTCTTCATGACGCACGCCTGTGGCCCGGGCAAGGGTTTCCAACGAGTACGCCCCTCGAATGGAGATCTGCTCCCACTTGTCATCAGGCTTATATGCAGCCAACGGGGCAAAACCGTATTTGGTAGGATTCTTGGCGATGGTCGCGAGCGCGAGAAACTTGGGAAAGAACTCTTTTGTTTCTCTTTTTAGTCGAGGGCTCGAGCTAATCTCATAATACTCCTCCGCGTCCTCCTGTCTGAGCACCTTGTTCAACTTGTTTTCGCCCGAGTTATACGCGCTGATGGCTAACCGCCAACACCCAAATACGCCATAAAGGTCCTTCAGGTAGAGCATGGCAGCCCTGGTGGATTTTTGCGGGTCAAGCCGTTCATCCACCCATTTGTCAACTCGCAGCCCGTAGCTCCTGGCGGTGGCGGGCATGAATTGCCACATTCCGAGCGCATTGGCCGGAGATCGCGCCTCGGGGTCCGCCCCGGATTCCAACATCACTAGGTAGGATATTTCTTCAGGGAGGCCATTATCCCGAGCCTCTTTCTTCAGCATGGGCAGATACGGTTCAAGGGTTGCGAGATACGCCCGGGTGGTATCTCTTTGTTCATAGGCATATTTTCGAATAAAGGCCCTCACACGAGGGGTATTTTCTTCTCTCGGGATAGGAGGGAACTGTTCCTTTTTGGACGACGCGTTTTTTTTGGCAAAAGGCGTAATGGCAATGGCATGGGAAAAGGCGTTCGCAATGGCTGGCCGATAGTCAAGGCGGTCTTTGAGGACGCTTGCGGTGGTAGCGCAACCGCCCGCGGCCACGGCAACGACGAAGAGCGCGACGGACCAGGCTGCTCGTCGTATGGCAACCTCCCAGCCTGCCCCTCTCGTTTCGGATAACGTGCGAGCGTTCACCCAAATACGACCTCGGGAAACATAACTTCCGGCAAACCCTTCCATCCCCACGCCACGATGATACCAGAATGATGCGAGGTGTCAATGAGAGACGGCTCGCACGGTCAACCAATCACTAGATTGGGAGCCATTGGCGTGAAATTGCCCATGGGAGAATGCCGGGCGAGGAAGCCTACAATCTGAGATTGCCGCGTGACCTGCGGCGCCTCAGGACGAGGCGTCGAAAGCCGCTCTCATGGCAGACAAAGCGTGTAACCATTCTCGAAAATAGAGCTATTCTCGAAAATAATCGCGAAATGCGCTGTTGTCCCAGTGCATGTCATTCCCACGCAAGTGGGAATCCATGACCAGTTTCCTGGGCGCTGGATCGAGTCCGGCATGACATATCGCGTACCGTGACGCAGACTTTAAAAGTCATTATATTCATGCCGCGGCGCGCCTCATTCCGAAAGAAGTTTCGAGAAGTGGCATATCTTCGGAGACGAATCAAAGGTCTTTCAGACTCGGTTGGCAAAGAAGGGGCGCCAGGCAGCGCGGCGATTGTCGGCAGCCTCAATAAACGCCGGGAAACCACAGAGTCAGCTCAGATGGCGTCACATCGACCTTGCCCCCCGCTTGGGCCATTACGACGCACGCTTCGTGGAGGGCAGCCTCACGGCTCAGCGCAAAGGCATCGACTCGGACTTTAGGCCAGTGAAGCCGAACACGAGGAGACTTTTGTACGAGGCCCGCGTCCATCTCAAGAACTTTGCAGTCTTCTGACGCATCCTCTTCAATTTCTTTGGTTTGGCTCTCTACCAAATCCCGGGCATACGCCGTGGCTGCAATCAAGACGCATTCCGAGGCGGCGCGATCCAATCTGGTAAGAAGCGGGTCATCAGATATGTTGCAAACGAGTCGAATTCCGCGAGCCGAAAGCTGCTGGCCCATGAGGGAGAGGGTGAAGTCCACTACCTCGCGGATGTCAGTGTTGTCGTCATTTTGGCCTTTGCCCCTGACAAAGGTCCGCAGGGCGTCGATGGTGTTGCCGGCCTTGCGCACTTGCGTCGTCACTATGTCTAATCGCTGGAGAATGAAACTTCGTTCGCTCAGACTCAGCGCGCTCTTCTCCACCACCATCTTGATGACTTGAGATGCGATCATGAGGGCGTTCAGGGGCTGAGAGAGCTCATGGGCGAAGCCTCCCACAGCCTCTTTGAGCGCCTTGAGCCGAAGGATCTCCGCGGGCGACAAGGCCGGCGGCGACGGCAGAACCGATGTGGACGCGCTATCGGGCATATTCCACAGCCCTGCTTTCTTTGATGACCACGATCTTTATTTGACCAGGATAAGAGAGTTCCTTTTCGATCTTCTTCTTGATGTCTCTGGCTAACAATGTCAACCCGTCATCGGAGATGTTGGCATTCTCGACTATAATACGGATTTCCCTCCCTGCCTGGATGGCGAAGGACTTGCTGACCCCCTTGAACGAGTCCGCAATCCTCTCGAGGTCCTCGAGTCTTTTTACGTAGTTTTCCAACATCTCTCTTCGAGCCCCTGGTCGCGCCGCGGAAAGCGTATCAGCGGCCTGCACAAGCGCGGCTATGGTGCTGGTAGGCTCCTCGTCGCCATGATGAGCTGCAATGGCGTTGACGATGAGCGCTGATTCCCCGAATCGACGCGCGATGTCTGCTCCAATGATGGCATGGGCCCCTTCTACCTCATGGTCGATAGCTTTCCCAATATCGTGGAGCAGCCCGGCCCTCTTTGCCTTTTTTTGATTCAGGCCGAGTTCTGCCGCCATGATGCCGCACAAAAACGCGACCTCGATGGAGTGGAGATAGACGTTTTGGGCGTAGGACGTCCTGTACTTGAGCTTACCCAATAGTTTAATGAGCTCCGGGTGAATGCCGTGGACGCCGACGTCAAAGCTGGCTTGTTCTCCCGCTTCGACAATGGCTTCCTCGACCTCCCTGGTCACTTTTTTCACCACTTCTTCAATGCGGGCCGGGTGAATCCTGCCGTCGTTGATCAGTCTCTCCAGTGAAATGCGCGCCACTTCCCTCCGAATTGGATTGTAACCCGAGAGGATGACAGCTTCGGGGGTATCGTCGATAATCAAATCGACGCCGGTGGCAGCTTCGATGGCTCTGATGTTTCGGCCTTCTCTGCCAATGATTCTCCCTTTCATTTCCTCGCTTGGGAGGTTCACCACCGATACGGTTCTCTCAGCCACGTAGTCAGCCGCATATCTCCCAATGGCAGTGGCGATGATCTCCTTCGCCTTTTTGTCGGCCTGGACGGCAGTCTCCTCTTCTATCTGGCGGATGGCGCGGGCGCACTCGATCCGCGTTTCCTCCTCCACTTTCTTGAGGATTATTTCGCGCGCCTCCGCTGCGGACAAACCGGCGAGCTGTTCCAGTTTCTCGGTTTGTTTGCGCAGCAGGTTTTCAGCTTCTTTCTCTTTTTCCTTGGCCCGCTTATAGGTATTTTCTATCTCCTTCTCGTGTTTTGCGAGGGTTTGCTCCTTGAATTCTATTTGCCCAGACTTACGCTCTAGATGCTCTTCTTTCTTGAGGAGCCGCGCCTCCCGAGCGGAAAACTCCGCCCTCCTCTCCCGTAGTTCGTTTTCAATTTCGGCCTTCGCCTGAAACAGCTTGTCTTTAGCCTGTAATTCGGCCTCTTTTTTTATGGTTTCAGCTTCTTTTTGCGCTTCCTTAAGGACCTCAACAGCCTTTGTTTGAGCCGAATGGAGGCGGTTTCGGTCAATGAACCGCGCCGCGCCGTATCCGGCCGCAATCCCTAGGATCAGTCCAACAAGGGAAGGAATCAAATAAGCAAGAGATTCCACAATTCCCTCCGTTACAGAATGGTCACGGGATGCTTTGACGAGAGAAAATCAGATGGTAAACGGAAAGTGAAAGGATAAAGACGCTAAAATCGGTACTGATTTCTCCGGTATATATCTATAACCACAGGGAGCCTCTGTGGTAGAGATCACATCCCATTTGTTATGTCGTCTTTGGATTCGGAAAGATTTTCGTGGAGTCCCCCGCGTTGAGCCGTGTGGACAGATCTTTTGAACCTGGTTTCCCAGGTGGGCTCCTTGCTGCTGCTTTAGGCTTCCCACTTCATGGTGGGCATGCACACCACAACCGCTTTCGGTTCCCTTATTTTGAGTGTTGGCTCAAAAAATTACTGTCTATCACGCACTCCGCAGGGGACAGCCCTCGATATCTCCGCCGATTCATCTCAGGAGTATCTTTTCGATCCTCCGTTGGTATGACTCCTATTCCGCTCCTGGAGTCCTGTTTCTCGAAATTTCTCGTCCGCTATATTGAGCAACGTCAAGATCGCGAGGTCCATTGTCGATACCACCCCGCTTTCTCGCTTGATCGCTTCCGCTTTTTCGTTGATGTAGTCAGCTAATCTCTTTACATACTGGACGTTGCCGTGTCCTTTTATCCCATACTCCCTCCCGAACAAACGCACCCGCACGACTTCAGTCTTCTTGCCAGACGCGTCTAATTCCTGGGCTGGGGTAAGGGGGTGTGTTGTCAGGTGAAGGCCTCCAATTTCTCTATTATCCTATCCAACTTGCCTTTCGCAGCCTTATGGTCTTTTTGCAGCTTCTTGACTGTCCTGTCGAGTTCTCCAATCCTTTTGTCTCTTTTTTCGAGTTCGCGGCCAAAACGTTCTTGTTCTCTCCTGGATTGCTCGTTCTGTTCTATGAGATGCGTGATCTTCTCTTCAAGAAGAGCAAGCTTATCGGAATCCATTTGGGTCTCCCTATTGATGTATTGAGATCCTTTTTGATTATATTTCTTTACAAAGAGGTGTCAAGAATTATGTTGAACACGTGTAATGCGCCGGAGAGTGAGCGAACCTGGGGAGCCATCACAATGCGCTTCGGCGGCATTTACTGGTTGGAAGCGCTGCTCTTCATGCATTCTTCAGCGGTCATGCCTTCACCTCTTCCTCTTCCGTCCCCAACGATTGCTGTATCTTTTGCACCTTTCTGTGGAAGGTGTTACGGCTGATGCCAAGTTTTTCCGCAGCCCGCAGTTTGTTTCCTCGACTTCTTTCGAGCGCCTTGATGATCAGGTGTCTCTCGACTTCTCCCATAATGAGCGGATGAATGTTTTCTACTCCATTGTCGAGCAAGTATTCCACGAGGCGGTCCAAGGAGCTGCCAATGCTCCCCTCACATATTCCTTGCATGACGCGATCCAAGGATGCGCTCGACGCGGAATGATCTGGGCAAGCCGTACCCTCTTTATCTTTCATTGCTCCACAAACGCCTCCCCGAAAAAGGTTTCGACCAGTTCGCCTATCTCTGCTGGGTCTTCTAAGCGAAATAGCCGCTCGCGAAACTCAGCGCCATAGGGAAGTCCACGAGAATACCAACCTAGGTGTTTTCTCATCCGCCGCACCGTTTTCTCTATTCCCCACCGCTGGTATGCGAAGGAATAGTGCCTTTGTATCACCTTCAGGATGGGTATCGGAGGCCTTTTTTCTGACGTCGATGGGGCCAGGTTCTCCAGGACCTGTTGTGGAAACCACGGCCGCCCAAGAGCCCCTCTCCCGATCATTATCCCGTCGCACCCTGTTTCTCCGAGCATGGTTCTGGCCGTTGCGATGTCCACCACACCCCCGTTGCCGATGACAGGGACTTCAACCGATTCCTTCACTCCTCGTATGACAGATAGAGACGCAGGACCGGAATGTCGGTTTGACCGAACTCGTGAGTGGACGATTATACCATCTGCTCCCTCAAGTTCAAGCATTTTGGCAAACCGAGAGGCATTTTGATTTTTCTCGTCCCAGCCGGACCTGATTTTCACGGTCAAGGGGAGGGTCGTGGCTCTTCTCACGGCGGCGAGGATGCGCCTCGCCAGAGGCTCATTTTGCATGAGCGCCGCGCCGGCGCCTTTCTGGACGATGCGCCTGGCGGGACATCCCATATTGATATCAATGGCTTTGGCGCCCTTTTCCTGGAGGATCACGGCAGCGTCGGCCATCACCTTCGGATCGTTTCCGCTCACCTGACAAAAAACCGGAACAACGTGCTCCATAAAGTCCGCGTCCGGCAGCTTGTCAAATGCCGCGACCACGGCATGACAGCTCATCATCTCAGTCCAAAGGGCAGATACGCCGAAGCCCTCGACAATTTTCCTGAAAGGAACGTCCGTAATCCCTGCCATGGGGGCCAGGAATACGTTCCCCTCCACCTCAAGGCTGCCGACCTTCATCGCCTGAACCGGATCGTTTGTCTTCTCGCAAGGGATAAATTTTTTGGCGGCTCCGCGCGACGGCGAGCGAGCGCGGAGGCACGTCCTTGGTAATGGTGCTGCCTGCCCCTATAAGGCTCCCCTCGCCTATCTCCACCGGGGCCACGAACTGGACATCCGAGCCAACAAAGCATCTGTCATGAATGATTGTCGGGTGCTTCTTCCTGCCGTCGTAGTTGCACGTGATCGTCCCGCATCCAATGTTGACATCCCTCCCAATCGTGCTGTCTCCAAGATACGTGAGATGAGACGCCTTGGTGCCATCGCCGATTCGAGTCTTTTTTACTTCGACAAAGTTTCCTATTCTTGCGTCCCTGCCTATGTCAGATTCCGGCCTCAAATGAGCCATAGGCCCTATGGACGCGCCGTCTCGTACGACCACATTGTTCAACCTCGATCCTTGCAGGATGCGTACACGGTCGCCAACAGCAGAATCCATGATGTGGACGCCCGATTCAATGACGCAGTCGCTCCCAATAACAGTCGCTCCGCTTATAAAGGTACAGGGGTAGATGACCGTATCCGGTCCTACCGTAACCGTAGGGTCTATATACGTCGCGGCGGGGTCCAGGAGCGTCACGCCAGCGTCCATCAATCGCTGTCGCACTTCATCCCAGACGATGCAAGAAACCTTGGCAAGATCCGATCTGCGATTGACGCCCAGAGCCTCTTCTGAGCGTTGCAACTTGTATGGCCATACCGCGACTCCTCGTTTCACCGCTTCCTCGACAATGTCAGTCAAATAGTATTCGCCTTGGGCGTTGTCTGGCCGCACGGCGTCGATCAAGGGGTACAGGAGAGGACTTGACGCTACATACATCCCCGTGTTGATTTCCTTGACGTTTTTTTCTTCGGGCGATGCGTCTCTCTCTTCGACGATCTTCGCGATGTGCGTCCCGGACTGCTCTCGGATAATGCGCCCATAGCCCGTAGGGTCCTCGATAATGGTGGTCACCACCGTTAACTGGCTCTTTTTTTCGAGGTGAAATTGCAGGAGCGCCTCGATGGTCTGAGGCCGGATGAGCGGCGTATCGCCGCACAGAATGAGGACGTTCTCGCTGCGCCCTTCAAGGACTGATCTTGCAGCTGCCACGGCATGGCCGGTACCCAACTGCGGTTCCTGCTCGACAAACGTCGCTGAAAACGCCCCAAGGCGCTCGCGCACCGCATCGCCTTCATGTCCCACTACGACGCAGATATCCGCGACGCCGGCATGAACCAGAGATTCCATGACGTAATGTATCATTGGGCGGCCGGCGACGGGATGAATGACCTTGCATTTGCGGGACTTCATTCGAGTCCCTTTACCGGCGGCCAACACAAGCGCGGTGCAGTGCTTCATCATAACCCACTCTGAATAAAAGGTTTCGACTCGGCAAACGTATCCCGCGATGTGCTCACTGTCAAGATTGGGCAATGGAGCGTTCGGCGCCCTCCAATGGCAGGAACACGCGCATGCGTTCTTTGGGCGGCTCCCGGCGAATCACGAATTGGCCACACGTCTCTCTGTTCGGTTGAGGCGACCTGAGATGTGTTCGCGGCTTTCGGCGTTTCGCAATGACAAAAAGGCTTTTGATGCGTGTCTCCGAGCAAAACGGAACAGATCGTGATAAATTTCGAGGAAAACGGTAATCTGATCGAGAGAGGGTTGCGAGCGCCTGCGGCCCGGTCAAACCCTGCAAAATAGACTTCAAAGATGAGAGGACGTGCAGTGAAGCCCAAGATTGCTGTACTTGGTTCGGCGTCGGGGTCATTGAGCTCAGATCAACATGCCAAAGCGTATGCTGTGGGAGCGGCTATCGCGCGGCTGGGCGGCGTGGTACTGACGGGCGCGTGTCCCGGCCTGCCTCACGACGCGACAATCGGAGCTCTATCGAGCAACGGCTTGACCATAGGCATTTCACCGGCGGCTCACCTTGATGCCCACCTCGCGGAATTTGGCTACCCAACTGACAGCAGCCTGCTGATATTTACAGGCATGGGGCGGAAAGGAAGGAACGTAATCCTTGTCCGCAGCGCAGACGCCTGTATATTCGTTGGGGGAGGCATGGGGACGTTGAATGAATTCACCATTGCGCTCGACGAGCTTGGCGCCGATGACGCCATTGGTATTCTCTTAGGCAGCGGGGGGATAGCGGACGAGCTGCCGAGGTTGCTGTCAAACTACGGCGCGTCATCCGGCGTACCAGTGATTCAGGAATCGGATCCCGCGAGGCTCGTTGAGCGTGTGTTCGCCCATCTCGACACAAGGGGAGGTCAATGAGAGATCTCTCTCTCCCTCTTGCCTTTTTCAAGCGCGACCAGGTCGTGAGTCGAGTCGCTCTGCAGGGCGCGGTGGAGTTTTCCGACGGGACCACCCGGGACGCCCAAAGCCGCATTCGCCTCGAATTGACAGAGAAGACTTTTGTCTGCCTGAAACCCAATTCTCGAGACCTTTCACAGTTCAACACCCTTGCCCTGCTTGTTCGCAACGAAGGCCCCCGCTCCGTGCGGGTCGGACTGCGACTCATTCACGGCGCAAGAACCTTTCGACCGACGTTGAACGATGTTTCGACCACCGGCGACCGAGAAATTGTGGAGCCGGGTTCTCAACGTGAAATCAAATTTCATCGCGAATGCTTCGGGACCTACGGCCTCACGACCGATTGGTCAGACATTCGCGAAGTTCACGTGCATATCGCCCTCGAGTGGGGCAAATCGGATGGTACACTGACGTGTGTGCGTATCGAGGGATTCTTTGCCGAAGAAAGACGCATTTGTCTCGGGCCGCGACTGACATACGAAGGGCTCACAAAATATGCCGCGACCGAGGAACGCGTACAAAGCCTTTGTGCGCCGCATGCCATTGGCCCATTTCATGCCAGAAATCCAGGCTTGCACGTTCCACCTCCCCATTCTTATCCCATTGAGAGCGCGCAAGAGATTCTTGCAGGGCGCATCATGGGGCAGAGGCTGAGCCTCCCATTCTTTTGGGACGCCAAGCCCTCGCCTGAACTGGAGTGGGATCATTTTCTGCATCGCTGTCATTTCTTGAGGACTGTGGCGCGGCATTTTGCCGAGACTGGCTCGGACGAAGCCGCGCAGTGGATTGACGCCGTCATCCGTTCCTGGATAGTCCGATTTCCAGCGCCCGTTGATTCAAACGGCGGGGCAGGCCCAGCCTGGGAGACACTGTCCGTGGCATGGCGCATCCGGGAGTGGCTGTGGGTCGCGGGGATTGTATGGGAGAGTCCCCTTTTTCGGACTGATACGAGGATAGCCGTGTTGGCCTCCCTCTGGGAATCTGCCCAGAGCCTTATGCACCACAAAGGACATCCTAACAATTGGCTCGTGGTGGAATCAGGGACGCTGGCTCTGATCGGCCTTTGTTTTCCGGAGTTCATGGAAGCTGAACAATGGTTTGCCACCGGAATAGACCGGATATGCATGGAGTTGGAAAGACAGTTCTTCCCGGATGGGGTTCATTTTGAGCTCTCGCCTCTGTACCACGGCATTTGCATCGGCGTCCTGCTGGATTTGGTGAATGCGGCCTCATTTTACGCCAGGTCGTTGCCCGGCAGCGTCGTCGCCGTACTGGAAAAGGGCTTGGACTACCTCGCTTGGATCATGAGGCCTGACTATACATGGCCCGCGATCAATGACTCGGGCGGCTTCCAGGGTGACAATTGCGCCTTGATGAAGTATGCAGCGCACACGCTGGGGAAGCACAATCGTCGATGGAAGGCGTGGGAGTCCGATTCTGGCCGCCAGCCAAGAGGCTGCCGTACGTTCCACGACGGCGGCGTGACGGTCATGCGCCCGGGCAATCGCCAACACCCGGCCTATCTCCTGTTTCGCGCAGGCCCAGCCGGCGCCTCTCACGTTCATCGAGACGTCCTCTCCCTCGAACTCCACGCCATGGGCCGAAATTGGCTTGTCGATCCAGGGATCGCTTCGTACGCTCCTGGCGAATCAACCGACTATTATCGTTCAGCAGAGGCCCACAACACCGTTCTCATAGATGGCTACGAGCCGAGACCAGACCGCCAGCATTTTAGGGAGCGCATACGAAGCGGACGGCAAAACACGTTTTCGCTCTTCGGCGAAGATATCCATATTGCATCGGGCATGTATCGGGGGCCATGGGAGGGCGATGCAGGACCATACACGTGGGTCAGATCCATTGTCTGCGTCAAAGATGGGGAGTATTTTATCGTGGTAGATCAGCTCTACGGGACAGGATGCCGCGTGGTCTCCACGTGTTGGCAGTTCGCCCCTGCTGAGGCGACGTTTTTCGAGGCGACTCGGCGCATCCTTGCAATTGACCCAGCGTCCGGCGCAACGCTCACGATAAAACCGGCTGAGCCTCACCCTTTCCTGGACGTCCGTATCCTTCAGGGGGCGAAAGCTCCCTGGGCAGGCTGGGTATCGAATGCAGGACTGGACATCCCCGCGCCTCAGTGTCGGTGTACGATGAACATTGACTTCCCGACTGTCACGGCATGGCTTCTCATGCCAGGTCGTTCAACCGAGGCCTTGGACGTCGCATTTCGATGGCGCAAGCACACGCAAGCAGGCGGCCTTGAGCTCGAGGTTTGTGCGCCAAATAACTTCACGGACATCGTGACGATCGGCGGCCATGACGCGTCGCCGCGTTCGGATGGAAAATGGGGTCGTCACACGTACGTTCGGCTCACCAGGGTTCGGCCGCGTTCCGACGCTTCTGAGGCAGGGTCATAGCTGAGGCCTATACAGCCGCGCTGAAAAATACGCGCGGCATGCGACAGCTTCCCGGGCGGCGTCATTTCCACGCACATGGGAATCCGTAGTCAGTTTTCTGGATGCCGGTTCGGGGCTCGCGTGACGCATCAGGGCGCAGCGATGGCACTCATCGATTCTGCCTTGGCCGTGAGGCAGAATTTTAAGTCATCATATTCACGCCGGGGCGCGCCTCATTCCCACATAGACTTCGAAAGGTGGTCTATAAATTCTAGAAAGGCCTGGAGTGGAACGCCATGGTAGCCATGGCGACCAAGAATATAGTAAAAAGGAGCCCCCAGACTAACAATACAGGGAACAGCACCGCCAACGCGGCGCGACCAGTGGAAACCCTGTGCACTTCGCGCACGCCAATGATCACGAGCACGATTTTCCATACTGCGGCGATGACCCACCCGACGGTGGGGATCACATTGAGGATATCAGGACTCGAGGCGTACGACGTAATTCGCAAGGTGGCTTCAAAAGGGTTTTTTTTCGCCCCGAAAAGGATGATCGCCCCATGGAGGACCACTGCCCAGAGCATGACCCCAAGCCATACCAGCAGCGGCATGAGCATCCCGACGAAGAGGGTCATTCCTGGCGACAACTTGCTCTGGGATATGAGGGGTATTTCAAACAACGCTCCGAGCACATAGCCAGCCAGATTTCCGGTCGTACCTATGATGATTGCGTAAAGCAGTGGATGGAGCCACCCGCCTGTCCGAGGCATGGCGGTAAAAAAGCGTACAGGCTCCAGCAGGCTTTGCTTGAGGGTCGCTCCAATTGCCTGCAGAAAGCCCAATTCTTCGATGTTTTCCCAGGGGCATGAATTGACAGGGGCAGCCCTGGCCATGTCTCTCTCGTGAGCGTCATACGCTTCATGCCGACCTGATTCGTCCCCGCTTCCTGTCCCCTGGGGAAAAGATTTTAGGGGGAGCGGGTTTCCACAGGAGGGGCAGAAGCGTGCATCTTCGTCTGGATTGTATTCTCGACCACATTTGGGACAGAACACGGCGTTACTTCCTTTTTT
Organism: Desulfomonilaceae bacterium; assembly: GCA_049969795.1. Classification (GTDB taxonomy): domain Bacteria; phylum Desulfobacterota; class Desulfomonilia; order Desulfomonilales; family Desulfomonilaceae; genus JAUPKT01. The sequence goes on along the minus strand of JBMFOE010000008.1, from coordinate 80,351 downwards.
TATGTGATAGGGCAGGGGCGGCGACGCTCATTGGGATTGCGTCCCTTGTAAATTATGCGCGACCTCAAAAGACGTCGGCGGAAAAGACGTAGATACGCGTCCCCTCTTCTTTCCAAGCATCCTTTGGCAAGCCGGCCTTCCGGCACGTTTCTTCCAGGAAAGTGATTGTATCCCAATTTCTTTCGCTGGCAACCTGTGGAAGAAGAAGGCCTGACCTGCTTCCCTTGCTGATCAATAAACCGTGGACGCCTACTTTGATTTCGTCAGGGCTGGCTATTTCTTCCAGCGGAGTCAACACGGATATTTCCAGATCGATATAAGGCAGCTCGTCTGGGGTCACTGGCCTGAAGCGAGGGTCCCTGAGAGCCGCGGCTTTGGCCATGTCGCTGACCGTCTGATACAGGGGTTTGTCTGATTCCAGCGTTCCAATGCATCCCCTGAGCATGCCCTTCTTGTAAAGGGTCACGAACGCTCCGTATCGCTCGTTGAGCTTCGCTGAGTCGCTGGGGCTGGGAGCAACGGTTTTACCCTGAGCGGCATTTTCAACGGTGTACCTGGCAATATGGCGCAGGACGCTCTTTTCTTCCGGAGATAATCCGAGATCGACTCCCACTTTTTCTTCCCTCGGCGACATGGTCATGCCTCCTTGTGCATCTCATCAGCGTCCGTCTGTGGAATGTGGGCCTCGCTCCATCGCGGCGCTCAGGCGTCGCCGCCGGCTCAGCCGCACTCAACGAACAAGAACCCCGGCTGCCCGTCACTCATAAAGATACAGCATGGGGCTTACCCCGAACACCCCTGCGAGCCACAGTTCTTTATGTAACAGAGCAGCGCTATAGTTTCAACAGCGTGGGGAAATCATTTGCTATGGGAATAGAGGCAGCCCAACCAGTCCGCTGGTTTCTTCAAGTCCCATCATGAGATTCATATTTTGGACCGCTGCGCCGGACGCGCCCTTCACGAGGTTGTCAATCCCCACCATCACGATAGCCACGCTTGTACGTTCGTCGATTTCCACGGCTATGTGGCATTGGTTCGAACCTCTTATGCGAGCTGTGTCAGGGAACACCCCAGGAGGCAAAATCGTGATAAATGGCTCGTCCTCGTAATAAGAACAAAAAAGCTCCCTCATGCGTGAGCGAGTCATCTCATCCTTGAGAGGGAGATAGATCGTGCTCACCATGCCGCGAGACACGGGAATGAGGTGCGGAGTAAAACGCACCTTGATGGGTTTTCCGCTTAATTCGGACAGTTCTTGTTCCATTTCAGGGATATGACGATGTCTCGTGACGCCATAGGGTTTGAAGCCTTCGCCAGCCTCACAAAAGCTCGTGTTCAGTTTTGCCCCTCTTCCTGCTCCGGAGATGCCGGATTTTGCGTCAACAATGGGGCAGTCAGTGTCAACTTCGCTGCAGTTCATAATGGGCGCGAGGCCTAAAATGACAGTGGTGGGATAGCAGCCTGGGTTTGCCACGAGATCGGCTCCGCGTATGAGAGATCGTTTGATCTCAGGTAGGCCATACACCGCCTTGGTCAAGATAGAGGGGGCGCGATGTTGCCCGTACCATTTCTCGTACACAGCGAAATCTTTGAGGCGGCTATCTGCGGAGAGGTCCACGACCTTCAGTCCCGCTTCCAGGAGCGAAGCCGCCGTCGCAGCGGATTCTCCATGAGGAAGGGCGAGAAAGGCGACATCGGCGTTGGGATTTTCCACGAGACGCGAGAGCTCGAACAGGTGGAAATCGTCGGCTTTGGCGATAAAGGGAAAGGCCTCACTGGCCTTGCGGCCGGCCCAATCCCTCGAGGACCCGGCCACAACGTGGGCCTCGGGGTGATTGGCCAGCAAGCGGATTAACTCGATGCCCGTATAGCCGGTGGCGCCGAATATGAGAGCTCTCACCATTGGTTGATACCGAGCACCGTCGATGAATCGATGCGATAGTTTGGCGCTTCTTTGGTGATGACTACGTCATGCACGTGGGACTCCCTCAACCCAGCGCTAGTGATGCGTATGAACTTTGCCCGTTGGCGGAGTTCGTCGAGATTGCGCGCGCCCAGGTATCCCATGCCTGCCTTGAGTCCGCCTATGAGCTGATTCACCGAATGGGCTACCGGTCCTTTGGCGGGCACCATCCCTACAATGCCTTCAGGCACCAGTTTGTTTTCAGGGGTTCCTTCATGCTGACCGTACCGGTCTCGTGAGCCCTCGCGCATAGCCTCCAGCGATCCCATGCCCCGATAAGATTTATAGGAACGCCCCTGGTACAGTACGGTTTCGCCCGGGCTTTCGTCCGTCCCTGCGAACAGCCCGCCTATCATGACCGTATGAGCCCCTGCCGCCAGGGCCTTGGTGATGTCACCGGAGAATTTCACGCCGCCGTCCGCTATAAGGGGCACGCCAAGTCTTTGGGCCGCCTTGGCGCAGTCCATGATAGCCGAGATCTGCGGGACTCCGACGCCGGCCACTATCCGGGTGGTGCAGATGGAGCCGGGCCCGACCCCCACTTTCACTCCGTCGGCGCCGGCCTTGACGAGGTCTTCCACTGCCTCGCTCGTGGCCACATTTCCGCCTATCACAGCTAACCCGGGGAAATTCAGCTTGAGGTATCGTATGGTTTCCAAGACATTCTTTGAATGGCCGTGGGAGGTGTCAACCACGATCACGTCAACCCCTCTTTTGGCCAAGGCGTGCACTCTCTCCTCTTTGTCAGGCCCCACGCCCACTGCCGCCCCTACCCTCAACCGACCCAAATTGTCCTTCGAGGAATTCGGGTAGGTAATGGCCTTTTGAATATCTTTTATGGTGATGAGGCCCTTGAGGCGATTCTCGCAATCCACCACGAGGAGCTTCTCGATACGGTGCTTATGCAGAAGCGCCTTGGATTCCTCTATGCCGATCTTTTCATCGACCGTGACAAGGTTGTCTTTCGTCATCACGGCCTCGACCTTGAGGTCTAGGTCTTGCACGAATCGCAAATCCCTATTGGTCAAAATCCCCTTCAGATAGCCGTTGATGGTGACCGGCACGCCGGAGATATGATATTTCTTCATGATTTCAAGGGCGTCCGAGATCTTCTGATCTGGCGTCACGGTGATTGGATCCACGATCATACCCGATTCAGACCGTTTGACCCTGTCAACCTCTCGAGCTTGCTGTTTGATGCTCAAATTGCGGTGGATGATGCCTATGCCGCCTTGGCGAGCCAAGCTGATCGCCATCTCCGATTCGGTCACCGTGTCCATGGCGGCGCTCACCAAGGGCAGATTCAGGCGAATTTCGCGAGTCAACAACGTGCTGACATCGACCTCAGAGGGAAGCACCTCTGAATAGCATGGAGTCAGGACTACATCGTCGAACGTCAACGCCTCTTCGATGGTCATAAATCAACCTCCGACGCTCTCGCAAAAGAAAATGTGGATTTGGTTCCTGATGAGTAATGGTCGAAATCCTTGGACGAGAAGATCTCGACGCCCTTTGCGCTCTGCCATAAGCCATTGGACCTTTGTTCGACCCGAATCTTGCTGTGCATGGTGTGAGCTCTCATCGCACTTCGACTTGGGGCCGCGCGGCCCTTGCGGCGTTGAAGACTCTGCCAAGGGCATTCGCCGAGGATTCCATCAGGAGCTCGAGATAGTTTTCCCATTTCTTTTTTGGATAAATGAGTTCGGGTTCGCCTTTTACGCCTCCAAGCTCACTTGCTATTTTTACCGCGTCATAGAAATTCCCTAAGGCGTCCACGAGTCCCATCTCTTTGGCCTTTTCTCCTGTGAAAAAACGCCCGTCAGCGATGGATCGCAATTGTTTTTCTTCAATCTTTCCCTTCCGCGCCTTGGCCACATCGTGAATGAACTGCTCATGAATTTCCGCAGCGAAGTCTTGCAGTATATTTCGCTCTTCATCGGTCAATGGCCGAAACATCGAGCCGATGTCTTTGTATTTGCCCGCCTTGATAATCTTGACGTTCAGCCCCACTCGATCCATGATTTTCTCGAGGTCGGCCAGCATCATGATCACGCCAATGCTACCCGTTATTGTTCCCGCCGAACACACGATCTTATCCGCGCTGCTCGCAATGTAGTAGGCGGCCGACGTGCCCATGGTCTGCATAGACGCCACCACAGGTTTCTTCTTCCTGGTTTTGATGATCTCTCTATAAATTTCCTGAGCCGGCGCCACGGATCCTCCCGGACTGTTGATGCGCAGAACCACGGCTTTCACAGAGGCTCTCCGTTGAAACTTTCGGAGATCCTTGAGCGTCTCGTCAGCAGAAGTCAGTTCACCCTCGAGCGTGACAACGCCTATTTTGTTCGACTCCAGCAGGTCGGAAAACTTGCTCACCGGCGTTTCATCATTGGTATTGAGAGTGAACAACAAAGATATTCCGATAAAGAATAGAATGATAATCACGATCGCCAGGATGGATTTTTTTGTTCTGGATGGCTTCATGTGGATTACTGAGCGACCCTTGAAATAAATACGTGAATTGCATTCAGCCGCAGTTCATGAATGACGAAACTTAACAAAAATACCTTGAGTCCGCAAGTTGTCGCGATCGCCAGAAGAATTGTCCATCCTGCGTATGTGCCATGAAAGCTGCATGGCGCATAACGGCTTGCTTTTGGGGCCGAGAGCACGAGGCTGTCGGCGGGGCCGAACCTCTGAGTAACAATATCCCGTCCGGGCGGTTCTACGCGCTGGTTACGAGAGCCCATGTGTTTTGTTTTGCATGAGTTGATCTAAAAAATCCTGGTTGTTTTTGAGCGCCGCCTCGGCGCCGTGCTCGTCAAGCCCCGCCCCAATGAGGATTTCTCTTGCCCGGGCTCTGTCGATGAGGTTTTCCGGGGAATGGGTATCGGTGTCGATGACGAGGATGGCGTTTACTTCTTGCGCCAGCCGAGCCACGTGGCCATTGGTCAAGCTGTGGCCGGATCGAGCGGTAATTTCGAGCCTGACGCCATTTTTCGCGGCTAACGCCGCTTCTTCGAGGGTAATAAAGCCGGGATGCGCTAAAATATCGACGCCCGCCTCGATGGCGGCTCGGTTCGTACCCGGCGCGACAGGCTCGACCGGGGACTCGCCGTGAACCACTACCACCGCAGCCCCTAATCGCCTCGCTTCCTCGACAAGTTCTGGAATTTGCGCTGGCGGCGCATGCGTGATTTCAACGCCGGGCAGCACGAGAGTCGGCTGGTAGCGATTGAGTTCCCTGCTCACCTTGATAATCCTCGGCAGGACAAAATCCAGGGTCGATCCATCCACGTGGTCCGTGAGGCCAATGGCTCGGTATCCCTTTACCAATGCGCGTCTCACCAATTCGCTGGGATTGAGCTCGCCGTCGCTGAAGAGGGTGTGCGTATGAAAATCAATCATGGTAAAGCCTCCGCTTTTTCTTCCTTGTATAACGAGCGCCCCAAAAATGAAAGCCCGTTTGCCGCCCTTGCCATGGAACGAAGCGGAAGGAAAAAAATCTTTGCTTGAGGACGTTTTTGGTCTAAGATGCCGGCGAGTTGATCAGAAGCCCAGAATTCCACACTATTGCGATGCGAACTGCGCAAAAATATCGTCCTTCAAGATGCGGGAGCAAAACACGCCTTCTCGTGGTCAATATTGCGGCGATGGTATGCGTCCTGCTTCTCCCGCCGGTCCATATGGCGTGCGCCTACGAACTCGTGGATGTCGTGTCAGGCGTCATCGATTCGCCTCAATTCAAAGGCAAAGATCCACTTACCAGCCTTCGACTCGCCGTCGAGTTGCTCCATGATAAACAGCTCAAAGGCTCTGACCTTTCATTCGTCTTGCTGGATTGGGCGGACCAGTACCTTCGAGAACCGTCTGATCCGCTGGAACGCCTCAAGCGCTGGACTCAATTGATCAGCGACGAAAAACTGAGTCAGCTCAAGCTCCCCAGAGATTTTCTCAATCGTACGCTGTTGGCCGAATATTTGGCGGCAAAAACGCCCTATCTCAAATCGTCTCCCCTCAAGAGGCTTGAGATCATTGCCGAGCTAGAACACAACAAGTTGGTGGAAGAGTCTGTCGCTTTGTCCTACGCGCGGCTGTATGGTGGCGCAGTGTTGTTCGGCTCCAAAGGCGACGCGACGCCTGGTCCCTTGGAGGCGTTACACACGCTGAAAAAATTGGAAGACGGCAAGCTCATCGGCTGGCATTATCGCATGCCGGTGGAGACGGTGCTCGCCGCCGAGGCCTTGGCGTTGGACAAAAACTATCAAGCGGCATCCCCGTTGGAGAGACTGTCACGCCTCCGAGATTGGGAAAAGAAAGGTCTCATCAGCCTCCAAACCAAACGTGAGCTCGAGAGACTCCCGGCGTGGCGCCTCCTTGTATCGGATCCGTCATTTCTCCGAGCAGACGCTCGGAAGAAGAGGGAAAGACTGGGAAAGCTCGAAGCGGACGGGCTTATCTCCTCGTCAACGTTTTCTGAATTGAAAAGCGTGTTTCGGCCTGCTCCTCTCGCCCCTTCCATCAGGGCTAAGCCTTCTCCCCTGCCAAAACAAGCTCCCGCGGCTGGTAAATAAAAAACTGAAAGGAAATTGTTGTGTGCGGAATTGCCGGCTTTGTAAGCAATACCTTGTGGAATAGAGACATTGATCTCGACTGGATAAATGCTGCGACACAGATGCTGGAATCAGCCGCCGGAGAGGTTGCCGATTCCCTCGATGCAGTTGATGGGGCGTTATCCCTTCTCGCGAGCAAATTTGATGATCTCATGTCTTTTGCGCTCCACTATCGCCTTATGGTGGGCGGACCCACGTCGTCCCACATGAAGCGCCTCTGGCAGGCGCTGGGAAAGACTCAGCAAGCGTTGGAATCTCTCGTGCGCGACCGAGGGCCTTCCGAAGAGCTCGAGAGACTTATTGAAATGGCGAGGGACTACTCGTGGCAGTTGGAGAGGGAAGTGCTCGGCGGAGCCGTGAGGGCTCGCGAATTACTCCCTGAACGCCTGCGCGATGTCGAGAGGTCCCGAGGATTGGCCTTTCTGGCTTGGAGCATCGAACAAGTCCTGGAAAACCTTGACCGTTTGGAGGTCCGGGGCCGCGACTCTGCGGGCATCGCGATACAATGCCTGATCTCGGAATCGACGCATGAGGGCGAACAAGGCAGCGAAGGTCGAGCGGCTGCGGCTCAGGACGTCGAAGACATAGAAAATGGCGTGAAGCGAACCGTCCATACGCTGAACCTCGATCAAGAGGCCAAGACAGTCACGTTCATTTATAAAGTAGCCAACTTGGTGGGGCGCTTAGGGGATAACACCAGCGCCTTGAGAAAACGCATTCAAGCAGACTCGCTTCTTTGGGAGACAGGGACCGCTTTGCGCCAGGTGAACATTATTTCGCATACGCGCTGGGCGTCCAACGGCATTATCAGTCTGCCCAACTGTCACCCCACGGACGGCAGCCTCGCCGCCGGAGAACACGAACCAACCCTGAGAGACAGGTGGGCTCAATTCGTCCTCAACGGCGACGTGGACAACTACTATGACCTGCGTCTGCGTTTCGTTGAAGAGAGAGGATATGCCATCGAGGCGTCCGTGACCACGGATGCTAAAATACTTCCCCTCGTTTTTCGTTTGGGCTCCGATCCTGGACAGCCCCCGGAAGAGAGATTCGGGGACCTCATGAGGTTGTGCGAAGGGTCGCTCGCGGTCGTCATGCAGCACCCCTTGACGCCCATGTCGTTATACCTCGGCGAGAAAGGCAGCGGACAGAGTCTCTTTTTGGGGAGAATCAGAGACGGCGTGATCTTGGCCTCTGAAGTTTACGGCCTAGCGTCCTTGACGCGGACTTCCTTCAGCCTCGTCGGTACCGAACGGGGTGGAACCCAAGTCCTTGTCGCGCCGGCCAATGATGGCTTCACGTTTCAAGGACGATATCTGGACGATAAGGGATCGTTCGAGCCCAAGGCAGAGCCCATTTACATCCACTCCCGTGACATCTTTCGAGGTCGCTATGACTACTACTTCGAAAAGGAAATACACGAGGCCCCCGCAAGCGTACTTAAGACCATCAAAGGCAAGTATAGAAAAGGGATAGGCAAGATCGAATTCAACGCTGAAGGTTATGAGTCATTCGCCGCGCTGGTGTCACGCCTGCGGGATCCCAATCTCCCTCCCATTAGGCGCGTCATGGTCATTGGCCAGGGTACCGCATCCGTGGCAGCCATGGGCGTCGCGCATCTCGTCGCAAAATCGCTCGCCAAATCTCGCATAAGCGTTCAGTGGAGTAAGGCGTCGGAAATGTCCGGCTTCCTCTCCGGGGAATCGCTCGTTGACACGCTGCTCATCGCCATTTCCCAAAGCGGCACCACCACGGACACCAATCGCACCGTCGATGTGGCGGCCTCCCAGGGCGCATGGATCCACGCGATTGTCAATAGACGCAACTCTCCCCTCGTTGAAAAGGCCGATTCACACTTTTACACCAGCGATGGGAGAGATGTGGAAATGGCGGTGGCGTCCACCAAGGCTTTTTATTCCCAAATTGCAGCGGGGAAACTCACTGCGCTGCTGCTTGCCCAAGAATTTGGCAGTCTCTCTGACGAAGAGATCGTCCGTGATGTCGCTGAATTGGAGAAACTCCCCGGGGATATTCAATGGGTCTTGAATCACGCGGCGCCCATTCAGAAACTTGCGGAACGCTATGGGCCGACCAGCAGGAATTGGGCAGTCGTCGGAAATGGCCCAAACAAGATAGCCGCAGACGAAATTCGCATCAAACTCAGCGAACTCTGCTACAAATCCATCCCCTGCGACTTTACCGAAGACAAGAAACACATCGATTTGTCCACTGAACCGCTCACCATAGTCGTCGCGAATGACCTGCCCGAAGAGATAGTACAAGATACGGTTAAGGAGGTGGCTATTTTCAAGGCCCACAATGGGCGGCCGTTGGTGATATGCGCTCGCGGGGAAAAACGCTTCCACGGGTATGCGGAAAGCATCATAGAAGTGCCGACCACAGGCGCGGACTTGGGATTCGTCACGGCTACCGTAGCTGGCCACCTATGGGGGTTCTACGCAGCCAGGGCCATCGACGCTCGAGCGGACGTCATAAGGAATCTGCGCACCATGCTGACAGTGGCCCTGGAGGATCCCGCGGCGTGGAACGCAGCCGCATGCCGGACCGCGTGGCAGGAACTCGCTGCAATGATTGAAGAGGGCGAAATGAACGCAGCGCTTCCCGCGTCCACGGTGGCCGCTCTGTTTAGTCTGCGCGATCGTCTCCTCAGCGAGGCGCTCCAAGAGGCCCCTCCCGAAATTTTGGTGGAAGGAATCGCCATCCTGAAGCAAGCGTTGGAGGAAGTCACTCGTCCCATCGATACCATTCGGCACCAGGCCAAGACCGTCACTGTCGGGATCTCAAGGCCTCAGGTCGTCCTGTCGCCGGTTTTTCTCAAGGCAATGGCCGCGTTGTCGGCGGACGTCAGTCGGATCAAGGAGGCAGACCTACGGATGTTGAAAAACGCGGGTCCAATAATCGCAGACGTGCCAGGAGGGCTCTTCTACAAAGTCATCTCTGAAACCGATGCGACTGCCGCCTCGTGCGCGCCGGATTCGCCGATGATTCAGACCGTTGGGAGATACGGCGTGTGCGAAGGCAAAGAATCCCGCTACGACGCTCCCAATTGCGCGGGGGGCAGCAAAAAGACAGCGCTCAGGCTTCGCAGAGCCATCTGGAGCTCCGGTCGGCTCGGACAGGAAAATCTCCTGGTCATCCCGTTATACGCGGATAAGAATGACGAATGCACGGGGTTGTTGCTCTTCCACGTGGTGTTTGTGGAGCGCGCTTCGCTGCAGCAAAAACTCGGCGTCCTGCGCAGTCTCGGGAATCGATACTATGAACTCATCGAACGACTCGACGACACAGGCTTGCCGTACTCTCTTGAAGACTTCGTTGAAAAGGCCCCACCGCGAGACCTCGTACTGATGCCCGTCGATTCCCTGGTGCTAAAAATTATGCGCAAATAGGCTCAGGGGGAAATCGAGAGCGACGCTTTCGCGCGCTCCGTGTTCATTTGCGTTGCCATGACGCCAGGCTGCCCTTGGACATTTCTATTGAAATGGTGTGGATATCCTCGAATTAGCGAGCATTGAGGAGAGCTGTTGACAGAAGTGTGCACAGGATTTACCGCGTACTATGTAATTGAAAAAGTTTGCAAATTATGCTAGATATGTGGCTTAGGTAAGATAAACGTTCCGTTTATTTGTCTATCATGTTAAAATATATGGTAGTAATTGTTTCTTCTTTAGTGCTCCTTGCAGCGGCGATATATGCGGACGCGGCTCCACAGGACGCGCCTCACAACCCCCCGCCCACCCTCTTGGTCCACAGCGGCGCTGGACCGCCGCCTACTTTGGAACCGTCGGAGGAGCGCCACGCGGCCGCGGGGTCGCGGTACGTGGACGGCGCCATATTGCATCCTGTGCGCTCAGCAGTCGTGTCTTCGGAAGTTTCTGGCGTATTGGAGAAGTTTCATGCGGAGGAGGGGGATCGGGTATCGAAAGGGCAGGTGATCGCGGAGATTTCCAGGCGTCGGTTCGCCGTCAACGCAGAGAGGGCGCGGATGCGCGTCAAATCCCTGGAGATGGCCGTGAAAACAGCTCAGAAAAATTGTGAGCTGAAACGCAAAATCTTGTCTGAAGGAGCTGGAACCGAACAGGAGCTTGTGAATGCGGACGTGGCGCGGGAGGCGCGGGAGGCGGAACTGGCGGAGGCAAGACATCTGCTCAAGCTCGCCCTGATCGATCTCGACGGCTGCAAGATCAGGGCTCCTTTTGACGGTTTTATCGAGCAGCGATTCAAGTCCTGCTTTGAGACGGTGGAGAAGTCAGAGAAACTCTTCGAAATTGTCGATGCATCCAGCGTCTATGCGGTCGCCAACGCGCCGGCGAGCATGCCAGAATTCTTTGACAAAGGCCGTCGCGTCCTGTTTGTGGACTCCTCCGGAAACACGTTTGGGGGCGCTGTCCAGAAGCATGGGATGAAGATTGACCCCAAGAGCAACACAAGGAAAGTTTACGTGCTCATCCCGAATGATGATTCGCGTCTCCAGATTGGCCTTTCCGGGCAATTGAGGCTTGCGAAATGAGATGAACCGCTGCCGGCGCATCGGGCGAAACCTCAGTTTCTTGATTCTGTCAGGAGCTTTTTTGACGCTGACGTCTTGCGCTGGGTTTTTTGGGGGCGGAATGGACCATGCGGGGTTTTCCCGAGCTGCTGCTGAGCAGGCATACACTCAAGCGCTTTCCAGCCCTGTCGATTCCGAGCGCGGAAAAGATGTCGCGTCTTTGAGTCTGACAAAATGTAGAGAGATCGCCCTGGCGAGCAATCTTTCACTTCACATGGCAAAGCTCGAAGAAATAAATCGTTCGCATATCTCGATGGCCGACTGGTCAAAAATGCTCCCCCACGTGATTTTGGCCGCAAAATTTGACCAGGGAGACAACATCCTTTTCAGCGATTTGATCGGAGACGCCTATTGGTCAGAGTTTTATGCGAGAAGCGCGTGGCGCGTGTTTTTGGAAGCGCGCTGGAGTCCGACCGATGTGGCCCTCGCCTATTATACAGCCCGCAATGCAAGCAATCGCGCCCTTCAAAGCATCTACGAGAAGGCTCGGCTCAGTCAAAAGATAGTCGAAGCCGTGGAGGCAAGTTTCTTTCGGCTCCTCACTGTCCAGGAATGTCTCCCGTTGGCGAAGACGCTCGTTTCGTTGCGATCGGACATTACCAATAGGATGGATAGACTCCTCCGCGAAAGACTCGTGTCCCAGGATGAGTACGAAAAAGCGCTCAACGATGAAATGAGGGCTCAGTATTTGGACGCCGAGTTGAAGGTCGAACTGGAACGGCAGGCAAGCGCCTTAGCGACCCACATGGGGGGGTCGCGTCACGCAGCCGGAAAGCCTTTTTCCTTCACCGTCACGGGAAGCCTCGCCTGCCCTGAAGCCAACGCGGCGCCTCCCGACCCCGAGCTTACAGCCTTGAGAAATCGACCCGAGATTGTGGCCTTGGGCTTGAAGCAGCAGGAAAGTTCCAACGAATTCAGGAAGTCTGTGCTCAAAAATTTCCCACGTTTGTCTTTGTTTTGGCGGTACCTCAAAGAGCCGTACCACGATCATCGCCGCAGAGACGGTCAGCAGGCCGGTCTCCTCTTGTACGTGGACCTGGTTGACAGCTTGTCTCAAATCAAGGAAACACAGGTCGCGTCCAACCAGCGTGTCAAATCACAATTGGAGCTCAGCGCCATTACCCTCGCGGTCGCTGCCCAGGCAGGCGTTGCGGCAAAGAAATTCCAAATCGCCAGGGAAAAGGCCGCGCTGCGCGCAAAGGCCGCGGCGGCTGCGGAAAGAGCCTTGACAGTCGCAAAACAAAGGGCTCAAGGCAGCAACCTCAGCGAGATAGCGCAGATGAAGGCGCGCGCCGAACTCACCGGGGAAAAGATCGAACTGTTGAAAGCCCTTGGCGATGCAAACGTCTGTTTAGCTGAACTGAGAAGCGCGCTTGGGATAAATTACGCCGCTCCTCTCCACTGAATATGGAGGCTCGATGGGATGAACGGACCTCTCGTTTTCCGAAAGGACTTGCTGGCAAGTGAACACGACGAGGGGAATGGCCGGAAGAGCATTGTCCTCAAAAACCCCGTGACAGACCAATTCTTTTACATGTCGTTGCGGGAATATACGCTCCTCAAGGAGCTTGACGGGAAACTGAACCTCGACCAGGCGCTCCAGGTCTTGAGAGATCGGGGTCATTACTACAGCATAGAAGAGGCCGCGAAGATAATCGAAATGGCGTCTCACCTCGGGCTCCTGCTGGGGTCGCCCCTGTCGCGCGCCGCGGTGCAGCTTTCATTGATGAAGAAGCTTGACGCACGAAGGCGCGTCAAACACATGATGTCCCTGCTCTCGCTTTACATACCATTGGGAAACCCCGATCGCTTCCTCGATCGAACGCTATTCCTCGTCGCTTTCGCCTTCAACCGCCGCGCCACGTGGGTGTGGGCGGCAATAGGCGTGAGCAGCCTCTATCTTGTCTTGGGCAACCTTGATCGTATCGTGAATGAACATCTTGCCCTGTTGAGTACACGAGACCTTCTCATCATATTGCCCGTGGCGATCGTGACCCGATTGGCCCATGAACTAGGGCATGCGTACGCAGCCAAGGCGTACGGTCTCGAGGTCAAGACTTTCGGGATCGCCCTGCTGATCCTGTTCCCTTGTCCCTACATCGATACCACAGACGCGTGGAAGCTGAGCCGACGGCGTCAACGCATGGTTATAGGCGCTGCAGGGATCATGGCCGAAATGATCGTTGCCTGTCTTTGCGTATTCGTGTGGTTTTTCACCAAACCGGGCTGGCTGAACACATTGTCGTTTTATGTCGTGACCGTCTCCACCGTCTCGACCATAGCCTTCAATGCAAATCCGTTGATGAGGTTCGACGGTTATTTTATCCTGTCAGATTATCTCAGGCTTCCGAACCTCGCGCCCCGGTCTATTCAATATGTGAAGTCGCTGGTGATGGCGATATTCTTCGGCGGCTCACGGTTTCCGATACCTCAGGTCGCTCCGCGCAACGCTGTTATCTTTGCGGTGTACGGCGTTTCCAGCATCTGCTATCGCATCACGCTTTACGGGGCTATTACCGCAGCGCTCTATTATCGGTTTGACAAGGTCTTGGGGCTCGCGTTAGCCGCGTACGCCCTGGCCATGTTTGTCGCGCGACCCGTCTTTAGAGGCGTCGTGGAGCTCAGGAAAAACCACGTGCTCGCCTCCTGGGACGGCAAAGCCTGGCGTCGGGCGGCCTTGACCGCAGGGTTAACCGTAACCGCCTTTCTATGGCCGTGGTCTCATACAGATACCTTTCCCTGTCGCGTTGATTCCCAAGAGGCGCGAGCAATCTCGATCCCTGTGAATGCCATCGTAACCAACGTGTTCATTCGGGAAGGGGCCAGGCTCGTCAAAGGACAAAAGATGTTTGAACTGGATACCACAGTCCTCCAATTCGAACTCCGAAAAGCCTGGTTTGAAAAAGAGATCGTCGAGCTTCAGATGAAGAGCTTGACGCTTGACAAAGGCGATTTTGCCAAGGTTCCCCAGAAAGCTCTGGAGCTTGCAGCCATAGACGATGCGATCGCTCGGATGGAAAGCGATCTCCGAAAATCGTTGGAAGCGACAAAGGCTCCGTTCGATGGCGTGGTCAGTCGGTTGGACAGGAGGTTGAAGCCCGGATTTCAGGCGGCGGAGGCGACGGTGGTCGGTCAGATAAAATCCATCTCCTCCCTGGTCGCGGTAGCCTCGCTTCCAGACCGTCTGTTGGGAAGGATCAGGCAAGGGCAGGAGGTGCAAGTCCGACTGCCCTGGAAAGAAGGTCGCGTCGTCGCCTCCACAATGAGCCTCGCCACCCCTTTGCCGGCTTCTCTGGCCCAGCACGGCCAGCACGGGAAAGCGGCCAATGACGGGCCCTGGAAAGGTGGGGTACGAAAAGACCTCCAGAGCCCCGCCGGAGAATCCGAGAGCGAGTATGTGTGGTCGGCAGAGCTGCCTGCGGGCGAGGACATCCCCCTTGGGATGACCGGGTGGATGAGCGTGGCATTTCCGAGGGAAAGCGTCGTCTCTCGCGTTTATGGATATATCGTGCGGACCGCAAACAGGGAATCTTTCTTCTAATCGGAGGCTGATCATGAACATACACACACAGGCGCGCACCATTCAGCCCAAGATGGGCGCGGGAATCCGATATCCTGAAGTCTCCCGATCAGGCGCCTCCGAAGATCGTCCTCGGAACGCCGCGGTCGCCCTGGCTCGAAGGGCTATCGCAAGCGCGTCGCTGGAAGAACTGCAATTCGTCCTCGCCAACGATACAAGAAGCGTCGTGTTTTTCGATCGGTGTTTTTTGATACTCCATTTTCGCGGCCAATCATGGCTGAGCGCTGCAAGCAATGAACCTTCCGCGCGCCTGCGAACTCGCTTTGCGCAGATGGCAAAGGAATTGGCGCAGACCTTGGCGGAACAGACGCGGCCGTTGTTGGTTGCCAAAGACAGCCAAAAGGCGATCGAATCCGGCGGCGTATCGGAGAACACCCTCGCCGCATGCCGGTCGTTTCTCCAGGAGACCGGCGGCGACAGGCTGCTCATAGTCCCTCTTGTGGCCAAAGGAATCCCCTTGGGCCATGTGGTGATGGAATTCTATCCGCGCACGGAGTGCATGGAGCAGCAAATTCACAACCTCCTCGATATCGTCCCATTTCTCTCGGCCGCGTTGCTGGAAAAGCTCATCTTGGAGAAGGACGCCAACGTGGCGCGAGAACTGGGCGCTCTACCGTCAGCGAAGAGGCGAATGTGGCGATTGAACAAATACGGCCGCCTAGCTATCCTCGTAGCCGGGCTGCTCTTGACCGCGTCTCTCGTACCAGCGCCCTTCACGGTGGGCGGCGAAGCCGAAATCGTTTCTGACTCGACGCAATTCGCCTTTTGCCGAGTGGATGGCGTCGTGAAAGAGGTGTTCGTACGAGAAGGCGACACGGTGGAGCCGGGAATGCTCTTAGCCCGCCTGGACTCGAGGGAACTCGATTTCCAGACCAGCGCATGGACAAACCAAGCAAAGATACTTGACCACGAAATCGGTCGTCTTGTGGTAGAAGCCGCGGACAAACCTTCCGTACTCGCCGAGAAAAAAATCGTTGAAGTGAAACGTCAGGCTGCGCTCAATGAACTGGATTTCGTCAATTGGAAGCGGCGGCAATTGGATATTCGCGCGCCCATACGAGGGGTTGTGGCGACGCGGGATTTGCAGAGTCTTATTGGGAAACGATATCGGGCTGGCGAGCCCTTCGCGGAGATTGTCAATCCGGAGCAATTGCAAGCCGCGGTGTATGTGCCCGACGCCCGCATATCGTATGTCTCCCCAGGGATGCCCGTGGACATCTATCTCAATAACGCGCCTACCCGCGCGACGCGACTCCATGTTGACTATGTCGCTCCCATGGCCGAACAAGCGCCCCATGTCGGCAACGTCTTTCGTGTCACGGCGAATATTCCCCCCACCGAGGGCCTGAAAGTCGGAATGAAAGGCGTCGGTCGCATCCACGTAGGGACGCTCCCTGTTTGGAAACTCATAAGAAATAGACTTGCGGTCATGTGGAACGAGCTCAGCGCTCGTTTCTGAGACAAAAAAACCGCTGCGGCAAAAAAAGAGCCCGACCGATTGGGTCGAGCTGGGAGATGCCGTCGCATTTGGCCGGGCTCACAAAAACGTATCGATCTTGAAGGGAGACCTCTCCCCGATGTCATGACTTGCGGCTATGGGAGCCGAGCTGGAAGGGGGGTGAATCCAGGACGATTCACGATCCCCCTTCCTTTCCTGTTGCTTACGTGACTAGAAAATGAGCCCGCCTTCTATGAAACCGCCCGAAAGGGTGTTCTTGAAGACGAAGTCATATTGGGTTTTCTTGAGATCTACGAGGCGGTATCCGCCCTTGACGTAGCCGGAGCGTCCGCAGTTCAGAGGGATTGAATATCGCGCGCCGGCCTCAAAATCGCCCCCAACGGTATCGTCGAGGAAAATACCGCCGGCCTTGCAATCCCAGGAGAGGGTCGCGCCGTTGCGAGCTGTCCTAAATGCGCGCTGCACTTCAAGCCCTGCGATAGCCGCGTTCACGCTGTTGCTCCAACTGCGGGTCGTTCCCCAGCCGCAATTGTTGCAGCCTGTGGTGATCTTTGTGTCGGTATGGACCCAGTCGGCGAACACCCCAACCTTGGCTCGGCAGGTCTTGATGGCGTCATACACGAGCCCCACTCGGTGATAGGCATGCTGCATATTGGTTTGGATGCTCTGTCCCCAGAAGAATCCCCACCCATACCAATTGGGGCCAAAGAGGATGTAATCGTTGGGCCATCCCCCGCCGTTGAGTTGATTCCAGAGGACGGAGTAGCGCACAGCCCAGTTGGGTCTGAAATAATACCTCGCAGTGAACTGGGGCCAGGCCGCATAAATAGGGAGCTGGAGACCGCTGTTCAAGTCTGTTCGGTTTTCGGTGTTCCCTAGCCATCCCCAGTAGTAGTTGGAAAACCGCGGCCAGCCGATGTACCCGCTCATGTTGGCGAAAAAGACCTGAAAGCTCATCTCCCACTGGCGCATCTGAGGCGCAGGCAGAATGACGCCCGGATCGAATGGCTGCAGCGCGAAGGCCCCCGCGGCCATCTTGCCCGGTTTCACCTTGAGGATAGCCTGCGGCGAAGGGGGCAGGCACTGAAAGAGTGGCGGCTGCATCCAGCCTTTTGCCATGAGTTTTGGCGTGTGGTGGTGTACGGTTGGGGCCTTGACCGCGACAGTCTGGCGGTTTTGGGGCGCGGCGTTCGACTCGTCGTTGGCAGATACGGCCGAGGCGCTGAGCGCGACGATTGACAACAGAATGATTAGACATACCAATGGCGTAAAAGGTATTCTTCTCAACATACCCTTCCTCCCCGCTCTAAGTATTTCAAATGCCATTAATAAAATAGATTTTAGTTTGTCAAGTAAAAAAAGAAGAAATGTTTCAATATATTGTCATTATTTTGTAGAATTGACTGGAACGATATGGAGATTATTGCTCTAACATCTTAACAATAGAGTAATTTTAACCGATCAAGAGCAAGAAGATGTGCGGCGGGTCGCGGCGCAGGGCAAGATGATCATCCAGCGCGTTGGCGTTGCACGGGGAGGGGGGCGCAAAAATATCTTGCAAAGAAAACAAATGTTTTCTATAAGGGAAGAGAAAGAACATGAAAACTCTCCATGTCAAAAAAGAGAAACACACAAATACCATGACTCATTTCATACACCTTGAAACTCACTCCGCTTTCTCCTTCCTCTGGGGGACCTTCACCCCCGAAGAGTTGGTCAAGGCAGCGGCGTCGTTAGGACAAAAAGCGGTCGCCATGACAGACTTCAGTATGCATGGGGTGGTGAGGTTTTATAAGAGCGCGCTCGCGGAGGGTATTCAACCTATTGTGGGGGCAAAACTTTCCCTCTGGGAGGGGTCGAGGATTGTGATGCTGGCTGCGACCTTTCAGGGGTACGGAAATCTTTGCAAACTCGTATCTCTCGGGACGTCTCGACCCATTACTCCTCAAGATATATCGCATTTTTCAAAAGATCTGGTGTGCATCGCGGGGGGGAGAGAATCTCGCATCCGCGTCGCGTTGGCAAAAGGGAGATTGGAGGAAGCTGAATATCATCTTCGACAATTGAGAGATGTTTTAGCCCGTCCGGACTGGCTCTTCTTGTCTTTTCAAAGGCACGACAAAGGAGAGGGGCTGACGCGGCAATCCAAGGAGCTCTGCCTGCGGCTGGGGATTCCGCCAGTGGCTACCAACGAAGCGACGTTTCTGAGGCCAGAGGATTATATCATACACCGGATACTCGTTGACATTCAGAGGAAGCATCATCACCGACGCGTCGATCCTTTGCCGAATGAGAGTTTTTTTTTGGCGAGTGGAGAGGAAATGGCGGAGAGGATCGACTATCATCCTGCCATAGAGAATACCCTCCATATTGCCTCCCTTTGCAAATCTTTCTCTCTTCCCATTGGGAGGCAGCATCCCCCCTGTTTTCAGGCGCCTGATGAGGCGGCGGACAAACTCGTCAAAGTCTGTTGGCGTGAACTCGCTCGTGTGCATAAGCCTGCGGGATATCCGTATATACGGCGTTTGGAACAAGAGCTGGCGACGATAAAGGCAAAAAACCTCAGCGATTTTTTTCTCCTTGTGAAGAGGGTAGTGGATTTCGCCAAGGAGGGAGAGATCAGGCATAGCGTCCGTGGGTCGGCTGCTGGTAGTCTTGTGGTGTACCTTCTGCTAGGGGGCGTGGATCCTGTGTTGAATGATCTCTTGTTCGAGCGTTTTATCAATGATGGTCGGGGGGATTTACCCGACGTGGATATCGATTTTGATTCTGAGAGGAGGGATGAGGTTATCGAGTATGTCATGGAGAGTTTTCCTCGACAGACCGCCATGGTAGCCACCATTCAGACGTTTAAGTGTCGGAGCGCGGTGCGTCTTGCCGCAAGGGCGTTGGGGTATTCTTTGAGCGAGATTGACTGTCTTGCCAGATGCTTGCCCTGGTCGCTCAGAGGATCCCATCTCAAGGAAGCGTTAGCCACATTGCCGGAGCTTCGCGACGCTCCGCTTCAGCAGGAGAGGAAGCTCGTTGACCTGGCGGATCGGTTGATCGGTCTTCCTTGCCAGAGTTCTGTACACCTGGGAGGCGTGATCATCACTCCAGGGGACGTCACTGAATGGACTCCTGTGCAGCGTTCTCCCAAAGGCTTGTTGGTAGGTCAGTTGGACAAGGACGACGTTGATGCATTGGGGTTGTTGAAATTGGATATCTTGGGCCTTCGCATGCACACTGCAATTGGAAAGGCGTTGGACGTTCTGAAATCCCAAGACATTTTTCTTCCTCTGGAGAGGCTTCCCGTGGATGACGAAGCGACCTACGCCCTTCTTCAGACGACCCATAGCGTAGGGGTATTTCAGCTTGAATCTCCGGGGCAGAGGAATCTCCTGGGGCGGCTTCAACCTCGCGTCTTTTCCGATCTAGTCGCGGAGACATCTCTTTTTCGGCCTGGTCCTGTGGAAGGCAACATCGTAGAGGCGTATCTCAAGAGGAGGAACGGTCGGGAAGCTCTCACATATCCTCATGAGAGTCTTGCTCCCATTCTCGAGGAGACATACGGAGTCATTCTTTTTCAGGAGCAGGTGCTCCGGATTGCGCATGTCTTTGCCGGTCTGAGTTATGGGGAGGCCGATGCTTTTCGGAGGGCTATGACAAAAGATCGGAAATCTGGCAAGATGGAAATGTTGAAGCGCCGTTTTTTTGAGGGGGCAAGGAGTCTAGGCCATGACGACTCTCTTATTGAAGAGGTGTTTTCGCAGGTTTCGGCGTTTGCCTCGTATGGTTTCTGCAAGGCTCATGCGGCATCCTTCTCGAATATTATTTATCAGAGCGCTTACTTGAAGGCTCATTATCCCCAGGCCTTTTATATTGGGCTTTTGAATGCGGGTCAGGTCGGGTCTTATCCTCCCTTTGTCATCCTCAATGAGGCGAGGCGTCGTAATATCCCTATTTATCATCCCCACATAAATGCCAGTTCGTTGGAATACCGAGCGGAAGGCGAGGGAATACGAGTCCCTCTGACCGTGGTGAATGGTGTGGGGCCTGCCACAGCTCAGAGAATCGTGGCGAATCGAGAACGATACGGCGTGTTCTGTAGTCGGGAGGATTTTCTGGAACGCATTCCTGTCCCTGACCGTGTGGAAAAGGCTCTTGGGTTGGCAGGGGCTTTTGAGGGGTTAGACGCCGAGTGGGGGTTGGTGCAAGAGGTGTGTAATGCATGATCGAATTTACAATGAACGCGTCTCGATGAATGTGTATTGCGATATGCACCCCCTGAGCGTCTTGAGACGGCGCTTAACACAAGATAGGTTCGTCACTGCCGCTTCTCTGCGATCCATCCCATCGGGAAGGAGGGTGAAGGTCGCGGGGATCATGGTCATTATTCACACGCCTCCCACAAAATCCGGGAAGAGGGTTCAATTTATCACCTTGGAAGATGAAACAGGATTAATAGACGCTGTGGCGTTTCCCAACACGCAGGAAAGATGCGCCAGGACCATCCTCACCAGCGAAGTGCTCGCCGTGCAAGGGAGGCTGCACCGTCAAGGCAAGATGGGAGTGTCTGTTTCGATTGTGATCGAAAGGGTATTGGCCCCTTGGAGCGGTTCCCTGGTAAGGTTATTAGAGAAGGCGAGGACGCCTTTGTAATGGGCGTAACTCGGCCGCGCCCAAACGGACATTCCTTGCACTCATTCTTCGGAAAGTGGTAATATTTGTATGGGGTTTTGAAGATACTAGACATCAGACGGGGCCCCCAGTCCAAACCGTCGATGCAGGGGAGATGCACGTACGATAGACCGCCCCTGCCTCGGGGGACCCAAAACGCCCCGAGGCCGCTCACGCAACGAGGGCGTTTTTTGGATACGAGGAATGCGGGGTCTGCCAGCCTGCGAAACACTCTATCGTCCCTTCGAAGTTGAACTTGAGAGGAAGAGCATTTAGCAATGCTTCACGAGAAAACCACTGTAGGCATCGAAGAAGAGGTTCAGAAATCGTATCTCGACTATGCGATGAGCGTCATAGTAGGCCGGGCCTTGCCGGATTTGCGCGACGGCCTCAAGCCCGTTCACAGACGCATACTGTATGCCATGCACCGAGCCGGCAATTTTTGGAACAGGCCTTATAGAAAGGCGGCGAGAGTCGTTGGAGATGTCATAGGACAATTTCATCCTCATGGGGATACCGCGGTGTACGATTCCGTGGTTCGCATGGCGCAGCCTTTTTCCATGAGGTATCCGTTCATAGACGGCCAGGGGAACTTCGGCAGCGTGGATGGGGATTCCCCTGCTGCAATGCGGTACACTGAGGTAAGGATGGCAAGGATTTGCCAGTCCTTGCTGGAAGACCTGGACAAAGATACGGTGACCTTTGTCCCCAATTATGACAACACACAGCAAGAGCCCCTCACTCTTCCCGCGCGTTTCCCCGTGATCCTCGTGATCGGCTCTCAGGGGATTGCGGTGGGCATGGCCACGAATATTCCACCTCATAACCTCTCGGAGACCATCGATGCGGTGATCTACCTCATTCAAAATCCCCGCGCCTCTCTCTCGGAAATCATGCAGATTCTCCCAGGGCCAGATTTCCCCACGTACGGGTACATCAGCGGCAGAAAAGGGATTGTGGAAGCCTACGCCACTGGCCGAGGCTCCATTCGACTCAAAGCGAAAGCCGAAATAGAGGACGCGGGAAAAGGTTTTCAGCGGATCGTGGTCACGGAAATCCCCTACCTCGTGAACAAGGCCCGCATGGTGGAGCATGTGGCCGAATTGGTCAAAGACAAGAGAATTACAGGCATTAGAGACATTAGAGACGAATCTGATCGGCATGGCATGAGGGTCGTGTTTGAACTCAAACGCGACGAAAACCCCGAAGTGATCCTCAATCAGCTCTTCCGATACACCCAGTTGCAAACCAATTTCGGCATCCAATTGCTCTGCGTCGATAACGGTCGTCCGAGGACCATGACCCTTATCGACATGCTGCATGGATTTATCGAATTCAGGAAAGAGGTGGTCATCCGGCGGACGAGGTTCGAACTCGCCCGGGCTCGGGAGCGGGCCCACATATTAGAAGGTCTCAAGACCGCTTTGGATCATTTGGACGAGGTCATACGAATCATCAGGAACGCGGAGAGCCCGACCGCGGCCAAACAGGCGCTGATGGAAACGTTCCAGCTCAGCGCGGCGCAGTCTCAGGCAATACTCGATATGCGGCTCCAGAGACTCACCGGTCTCGAGAGAGACAAGATTCTCCAGGAACTGCAGGAGGTGTTGGCAAAGATCACTGAACTCGAGGCCATTCTCGCGTCAGACCAGAAGATATTGGACGTCATTGTAGAGGAGCTGCGTCAGGTTAAGGAGCAATTCGGCGATGAGCGTAGAACCGTGATCCTCGATGAAGAGGAGGAAACGCCGGATGAAGACCTTATTCCTCGGGAAGACGTGGTGGTGACCTTTTCCAGCAAAGGTTACATAAAGCGCATGCCCGCTCATTTGTACAAATCTCAAAGGCCGGGTGGAAAAGGAAGGATCGGAACCAAAGTAGGCAGCGAAGATGTGGTCAATCAACTTCTTTACGCCTCGTCCCACGATGTGCTCCTCTGCTTCTCCAACCGTGGCCGCGTCTATTGGATGCGAGTGTTTCAATTGCCCGAGGAAGGCTTTTATGGGCGAGGCAAGGCTATTGTAAACCTCTTGAAGATCGAACCTGGAGAAAAAATAAAGAAGATTCTGCGCATCCAAGAGCTTGGGAGCGACGGATACATTGTCATGGTGTCCGCTCAGGGAAAGATAAAAAAGACGTCCATCGAAGAATTTTCTCGGCCGCGTTCCACGGGGATTATCGCGCTTACCATCGACCCGGAGGATGAACTCATAGACGTGAATTTCACCTCGGGCGAGAACGACATCTTGTTGGCCAGCAAGAAGGGCAAGGCCATTCGGTTTAGCGAGAAGCTTGTCCGACCAATGGGAAGGCAGGCGCGTGGGGTTACTGGGATGCGCCTCCAGCCTGATGACGCGGTCGTGGGCATGGCGGTCATTACCGATCCTCTCGCCACGCTTTTGACCATCACGGAGAGCGGATTTGGGAAAAGGACCGCGCTCGCCGAATACCCAGTCAAAGGAAGAGGCGGTCAAGGCGTCATCACCATCAAGAATACCAACAGGCTTGGCAACGTGGTGGGCATCCAACTCGTGGGAGATGCAGACCATCTGTTAATATTGACTTCGGCAGGGAAGATCATTCGCCTCCGCATGGAAGAGATCTCCGTAATCGGTAGGAACACCATGGGGCGGATGCTTGTGCGGCTCGAATCCGGAGAACATGTGGTGGATGTGGCGAGAGCAGAGGCTGCGGACGAAGAAGAAAACGGGGTTTCCGACTCCTTACCTGGTCCTGACGCTGCGGAAGAAGCCTCGCAGGAATCGCCTGGAGAGATGACCGGCACGGCATAAAGGTTTTCTCGGCGAGATTGCGTTGCTTGGCGCGCAACGACGAGGCAATGACTCGGTTGTCATTGCGAGGCGCCGAAGCGATCCCAGCTCACATCGAACAACCAGAGAGGGCTCTGTCCAACTTGCGATTCACTTCAAGACTTGTTCTCCTGGCGCCAAATTAAGCCGGCGCAACCCCAGAGGTCCAGAGATCGTCTCCGTTCTGCTCCAATGTGGCGACCGCGCGCCTCAGCGCCGGGGACAGAGGCCAGCTCTGGCGAGAAGATCCCGAACATGACATCACCGAAGACATCCAAGCGACGAACCTGGCGAGTTATTGACCATATGGCGGATTTGAGAATCGAAGCGCGCGGCGAATCACTGCCCGAGCTTTTTTTGAATGCCGCGCACGCGTTGACGGTTTTGCTCATCGGACGGGTAAATGTTGCGCCTACTGAATCTCGGGAGCTCACGCTCTCTGCTTCAAGCATCGAGGACTTGCTCGTGGAATGGCTGCGGGAGCTTCTTTTCGATCATCAGGTTCACGGCCGAGTTTTTGTGAACGCCGAAATACTGAATTTATCCGACGCCGCTCTCAAAGCTCGCGCAGAGTTTGGGAAGGTTCCTGAAGGCCATCCGATGCAATGCGAGATAAAGGCAGTCACGTATCACGGCCTCAAAATAGTACGCAGGGGGGCGGCATACGTTGCGCGCATCATATTTGACATTTAGGCGCGCGGGAGCTCGACGTAGTCGAGGCCCGTGCAGGCCTCTATGTGGCTGAGGCTGAGTTTTGCGTAACTGCGTCGGCCGCTTTCTTTGAAATCTCGAAGGCTCATACGATGGCTGAAAGGTGATACAGATGTCTTACCCCGGGTTTTTTCAGGGCCAGCGTCCAGAAGGGCTCAAACGGTTGGCCAGCTATTGCGTCGTCATTATCGGGGGTTTTTGCGTTGTCGCACTTTGGTACAATCGAGAGATATTTAGCCTCTTGAACGGACAGCGCTCGCCGGTGTGGGACGCGTTTTGGTTGGCGTGGACGACCATGGGGGACGGTTATCTCTTGGGAGTAATATTGGGATGCTTCGTTGCGTATTATCCACGAATAACTGCGCTCGGCTTGGCGACCTTATTGTTGTCAGCGGTGTTGGTTCAGGTTTTGAAGGCTCTCTTTCCCATGGCCCGACCAGTGGAAGTCCTGCAGGCGGTACACGTGGTGGGGCCGGTGTTGAGATTTGGGAGCTTTCCTTCGGGCCATGCGGCCGCTGGCATGTCCGTGGGGCTGACCTTGTACTGCTTCGCCGCGTCACGGGCAATGAAATGCATCGTTGCCACTGCCGGCATGCTCATCGGCGTTTCCCGAATCTTTGTGGGGGCTCATTTTCCGGTGGACGTGGCAGTAGGGATGCTCGTCGCAGTCCTTTCATTCGTTTTTTGCGCCGCCTTTTTATGGCCCCTCATTGCGGAGCGTGTGCAACAAAGGCCGTCCTGGAACGACAGGCGTTTTAGGGCCTTCTATTGCATGGAACTCGCGGCTGCCTTGGGAGCCTTATGTGTGTACAGTCCTTTGTTTGCAGAATCTGCAATCGTAGGGGTCGCCGCGTCAACATTGGCGACAATTCTTGTCGCAGCGCAGTTCAGGAATTATTTCTCTGCAAGGGGGCAGCGTTATCAACCTGAAGACGAACTGGACAGGAGTAAAAGGTGACGCAAAAGAAATACACGATCCGACGCATCGATGATGTCCGGTGGGAGATCCCGAAGGTCGGCAAAATGCGCGTGCCGGGGATGATCTACACAGACGCGCGGAATCTCGCAGAGATCGAAAAGGATCAGAGCGCAGATCAGGTGTATAATGTGGCGCATCTGCCCGGTATAGTGGGAAGGTCTCTGGCCATGCCCGATGTGCATTGGGGGTATGGCTTTCCCATAGGAGGGGTTGCGGCCTTTGATTTGGAAGAGGGGGTCGTGTCGCCGGGCGGCGTGGGATATGACATCAACTGCGGCGTCCGTTTGGCCGTCACCGCTCTCACACGCTCCGAGCTCTCTCCCCGTCTGCGGAATCTCATAGACGGTCTTTTTGCCCACGTGCCGTGCGGCGTAGGCTCGAGAGGCGGCATCAAGCTCACCAAGAAGTCCATGGGGGAGGTTTTGAAACGCGGCGCGAGATGGGCAATCCAGGAGGGCTGGGGCGATGAGAGCGACCTCGATATGATCGAGAGCCGAGGCGCTTTAGAAGGCGCTGATCCCGAAGCCGCCAGCGAAAGGGCTTTCGAGCGAGGCAAGGATCAACTCGGCACCCTGGGCTCTGGAAATCACTTCATGGAAATCGGTTTCATTGAGGAGATATTCGACGACGCAATCGCTCGCGCGTGGGGGCTTGAGCGCGATCGAGTAACCATTATGATTCACAGCGGCTCCCGAGGATTTGGGTATCAGATATGCGACGAATTTCTGGCCAAAATGGTCAAAAGCGTCGGCGCCGAAGGCATAGAAATCCCAGATAAGCAGCTTGCTTGTACGAGAATTCGCGGGGGGCTCGGGAAACAATATCTTGCGGCGATGGCGGCCGCGGCAAATTTTGCTTTTGCCAATCGACAGATACTGATGCACATGGCCTGTGACGTGTGGCAAAAGAGCCTTGGGATTTCGCCTCGGGAGTTGGATATGCGGCTGTTGTACGATGTCTGCCACAACATAGCCAAGATCGAGACGCACGAGGTGAATGGAAAACGCGTACGGCTTTGCGTGCATCGAAAAGGCGCCACCAGAGCTCTTCCTGCTGGGCATCCAGAACTTCCCCCTCAATATCAATCGACAGGGCAGCCAGTCCTCATTCCGGGAGACATGGGCCGAGCCTCGTACGTGCTGGTAGGACGACAAGGGGCTATGAACGAGACTTTCGGCTCGGCCTGCCACGGCGCAGGGAGGGTTATGTCTCGGAGCGAGGCCATCAAAAAAACCCACGGAAGAGCCATCGACAAAGAGCTCGAGGCAGCGGACATCTATCCGCGTTGGGTTGGCAGAAAGACCCTCAGAGAAGAATGTCCGGAAGCGTACAAAGACGTCAGCGCGGTCGTGGAGGTGGTGCAGCGTGCGGGTCTCGCATCCAGAGTGGCTCGGATTCGACCCATGGGCGTGATAAAAGGCTGAGAATTTCCTCTCGTCCTTCCCTCAACCCTCTGAGAAGCCAGGCCTACGGACTATTTGATGTCAGCCATAAATTTTCCTGTAAGTTTTTTCTCTGGATTCCGAACTATGAGACAGCCCACCGAATGGCGGCGACGGCGGTCAACATAGATCGCCAAAAAAGAGAAAATTTTTCAGGAGGCTGAAACAATGAAAAGACTCGTTAACCTCGTAGCAGCGCTGACCTTTGCAGCGGCGGTTCCTTTTGCCATGGCCCAGACGGGTTCGGGAACAACTCCCGCTGCTCCATCCGGCGCCGATAAACCGGCAAAGACCATTAACTGCTGTGTGAAAGGCAAGTGTGAGCAGGTGAAGTCAGACGCTGACTGCGCGAAACTCGGCGGTAAGGTCGTCAAAGACTGCAAGGACTGCAAGTAGTCTTCTCCGCATGCTCGAGGCGCTCCGGGGCGACTGGGGCGCCTTTCTTGTATTATGGATATGCCATAGCCAAATGGTCGAGCGCTGCGCACGACGTCGGCGCGCCTACAATAGACAAGCTCGCTATGAATGATATGATGTCGTTCGTGTGAATCTCTTGCGGGTGAGCTATTGGGACCATTTGTCGATGAATAAGAGCGTGAACGATGCGGAAGCGGCCCTTGTGAGGCAATGTCTCGCGGGTTCTGAATCCGCCTGGCGCGACCTCTACGGTCGTTTCGTGGTGTTGGTTCGAAACGTCATAAGCAAGCACGCCCGTCTCACCGAGGCGGAAATCGACGATATCACGCAAACCGTCTTCCTGACGCTCACTTCTGCGCTCCGTAATTTCGACGCCCAGCATTCCCTTTCGAGCTTCATCTGCCTTGTGACCGAGCGCGTACTCGTGGATGAGCTGAGGAAAGGCAGCGCAGCCAAGCGATCAGGGTTGACCTTGTCGGTTGAACATCATGACGGCTCGGACGACGACGCCTCGCAGATTCAATCTCGGGAAGACCCGCCGGACGTTCTGATGGAACGATTTGAACAGGCATTGCTGCTCCGTACCGCGCTGGATCAGCTTGACGGCGATTGCCGTGATCTCTTGAAGCTGAGATATTTCAATGGGTTGTCCTTCAATGAGATTGCCGCTATGCTCGGGGTTGCGGAAAACACCCTCAACGTACGGGCCAGCAGATGTCTGAGCAAGCTCAAGACTGCATATAAACAGTGCGAAACCCCTCGGGCGAAAACCGGCCGCCCGACGCGACATGCAAAATGCTGAAGCATCTTGAAACAGAACTTGTCCCCTATTTGGAAGGGAAGCTCTCTGAAGACGATACCCGGCGCGTCGAAGAGCATCTTCGGGAATGCCCAACGTGCCGCGACGAGTTGGAGGAGACGCGTAGGTTCATTCAGGCCTTGGCCGCGGATAAAACCCTGTTTTGTCCTTCATCCTCCCTGATCTTTGACTACGCGACGAAAGGCGAAGACCCAAACGGGGTCATTGCTCAGCATTTGGAAGAGTGTGAATCGTGTAGGGTCGAATACGCGCAATATTGCCAGGCTGTGGGGAAGCAGGTCATGCCCAACGAGCTGTGGGCCGGGATAAAGGCGCGGCTTGCCGTTGAGGGCGACTCTACTCCGTCAGCCCCTCGAGAGATTCGCATCGAAGAGTCTTTTGCGGAGAGATTCTCTCGCTGGTTCAGGCTGCCCGCCGTGATAACGGCGCTGGTCGCGGCTGCGGTATTGGTACTTTTCGTGCATCAATCCAATGTCCCCCACAACATGGTCGGGCTGACCTCCGTGGCATGGGAAAACCTCCCTCAGCCCAAAGACGGGGGGCAACGTCAGAAAACGGCCCTCGTTTATGTGATTCGGTTCGAAGGATTCAAAGAACGCATACCCCAGCCGACCATCGATTCCTTGTATCGCTCTCTTGTTCCCGACATAGACGTGTTGGACCGGTACAGCGTACCGCAGCCAGCAGAGGTAACTCATGTCATAGAGAACGCTGGCGCCGCGACATGGAGCAGAACCGATTTATACCGATTGCTTGCGGAAAAATGGCGTGACGGGTTAGCTGTGGTAGTGACGATAAGCCCATCGGCTGCGGGAGTCGCAGTGGATGCACGGCTCCAAGACTTGCGGACCGATCGAGAGGTGAAGGCCGTCAGCGTCAAGCACGCGCCGCGAGACCACTTGGAAAAGACGATTCAGGGGCTGGTCCGCCATTTGGTCATGACAGAATCGTGAGAACATACCTGAACCATTGTTGTCATACAGCAGGAAGGCGAGCATTACAGGAACGCCGTTGAAATGGCTTCATCGAGCGCCCCCGAGAGGCGTTTATGCACGCGTTGTCTGGGGCGTAGGTTGAGAAAGGGGCCATCGCTATGTCACGATTCGTTCTCAGCGCTGTGGTCGCGGGCGCGGTATGGCTGTCGTTGTGGTGTCCAACTCTTGCCAAAGTCAATTCCACAGATACGTCCGTCCACGCAGGAGGCTTTCCCAGAGGAGCCCTGTACGCGCTGGTGGTCGGCGTCTCTCGATACAAAGACCAAGGGCTGCCGCCTCTGAGGGTCGCGGATCAGGACGCCAAGGCCTTTGGCGATTTCCTCAAGACCCAGGACAAGCTTTTTCAGGAGGCTCACATCACCTACCTGCTGAATGAAAAGGCCACCAAAGCAGAGATAGAGAAGTACCTCTACTACACGCTGCCAAAGGCGGGCAAAGATGATACGGTGGTCTTGTTTTTGAGCGGACATGGCCGCTTTGATCCTATGCGACCCAAGGATTTTTTCTTCTTGCCCTACGATGCGGAGAACGAGTATATCGCCGCCACTGGCGTCAAGATGAGCGGCTTGGACTTCCTCAACGGCGTGAATGCTGAAAAAGTGCTTTTGATCGCGGATGCGTGCCACGCCGGCGGCTTCTCTCAAATGAAACCAAAGGCAAGCGTCCCCTCCCTGGAACTCTTTCTCAAGGAAGCCAAAAACTCTTCCGGTAAAGCCATCATCACGTCTTCCAAAGACGGCCAACTCTCGTGGGAGCTGCCAGGACAAACCAACAGCGTGTTCACATACCACCTCCTCGAAGGCCTGAAGGGGAAGGCCGACCGCGACCATGACGGGCTCGTGACCCTGAACGAGGCCTATGAGTACGCCTACGCCCGCACGAAAGAAGAGACAAAAGGCCGCCAGCATCCTCAGTTTGAAGGATCTGTGGTGGGGACCTTCCCCCTGTCCTTTGTGGGCGCGCCATTGAGCGAGGGGCATTTGAAGGCCAAACTGCTGGCTTCGGCAAAAGATGGGAATGTCCAAGAGGCGAGCGCGGCGCTGTCTTGCAGGGTGGACGTCAACGTGCGCGATGACCAGAATGCGACGCCGCTCATTTTAGCCGCGGCGAACGGACGCTCGGAGGTAGTGAAGCTCCTGCTTGAAAAAGGGGCAGACGTAAACGCCACAGACAACAGTCGTCGGGGGGCGCTTTCAGGAGCCTCTGCGATTGGCCACATCGAGATCGTGGAGACGCTACTGAATGCAGGCGCCAAGGTGGACCAGAAAGATTTCGAGGGTTGGACGCCTTTGGCGCATGCGAGCCACAAGGGCCACACGTCTGTAGTGCAAGTCCTCATTACCCACGGCGCGGATGTGCGAACTCGTACAAAAGCAGGAGACACCCCGTTATCGCTTGCCGCCTCCCAAGGCCACATCAAAGCGGTAGAGTTGCTCATCGCAGCGGGCGCAGACGTAAACTCCTTGGACCTGCAAGGAGTCAGTTCCCTTATCAAGGCCCTCCGAAGGGGGCATGGGGATTGCGCTCAGTTGCTCTTGAGCCGGGGCGCGGCGGTCAAATTGCGCAAGGCATCCCCAGAGGACGTCATGCTCCTCACCGCGGCAATAAAGGGAGACGTGAACGAGATTAAGCGTCTTCTAAAGCATGGCGCGCATGTGGATAGCGAGACCGACACGGGGGACACGCCTTTCACCATAGCAGCGAGCCTCGGCCATTTGGATGTGATGAAGGCGCTCGCGCAGAAGAGCGCAAATCTAGACTTCAAGGGGCCGGAAGGTCGGACGGCTTTGATGGCGGCCAGTTCGCAGGGGAACGCGGCGGTTGTATCTTTTCTGCTGAAACTGGGCGCGAATAGCAACGTTCAGGACAACCACGGCGACTCAGCTCTCATGCTGGGAATCCGGCATAAGCGACCTGACGTGGTGAAGCTTCTCGTTGCCCACGCAGCCGACGTCAACATGTCCGATGAACAAGGCAGGACGCCTCTTATGGCCGCTGCGGAAAATGGTCTGGAAGATGCGGCGCGTCTTCTTCTCGCCAAAGGCGCAGCAGTGGACGCCAAAGACAAGAGCGGCTGCACCGCGCTCATGATAGCGGCGCAACAAGGACATGCTGACATCGCCAAACTCTTGATCAAGAAGAACGCCGCTATCGACGCCCAAGACATGGAGGGAAGAACTGCGCTTATGAAGGCGGTGTACAATGGACGCAAGGATGTCGTGAAAGTCCTCATGGCCGCCGGCGCAGATCCTACCGCCAAGGACTGGGAGGGTAAGACATCCCTTGCCCGAGCTATCGAAGCCGGCCACGACGAGCTGGTGGAACTGCTGCGGCGTTAATCAGCGGTCTGTGACGGCCCTTTGCCGACAAAGTCGAGCTGATGGGCGATATATATGAGGGATTTTTCATCAATTTGCTCGTGGCGTGCGCGCACCCATTCTTCGAATTCGGTCATATTCAATTCCGGCCGTCCCTGCAATGCTGCCCCTATAGTATCGATGATAAAATGAAGAAAGTAGGCTTCGTCGGCAACATAGCCATGCTCGCCTGGGAAGACGACCCAGTCTGACGAGCCGGCCGCCAGCAATGTTGCGCCGACGCGTGTGAGATGACCGAAAAGGCGTCTGCCCGTCTGGCTGTCGCCGGAGGGTTTGCCATCGGTTATCCGTTCGTCCATGGTGCGATGATACAGGCGTTCCACGACCTCATCCAAGGATGCATCCAAGGTCGGTTGGAATGTCGTACCCCCATCGAAGTTGATCGTGAAATAGAAAAGACCCTCGGGTTTCAACAGCTTGAACAGTTTCGGCAAGGACGAGGGGAGATCCAAGAGATCGAGAAATGCGTTGGCTATGACAACGTCCCAGGCGTGAAACTGTTCTTCCAAAGCTGCAAACTCAAACACATCTATGGTTTGCAAGCGCAAGTGGATTTCCGCATCGCCTCTCCGCAACAGAAACCGTCCGGATCCAAGGGTCTCGAGAGAAAAACCTTGGATCGAGCACCATTTTGGGAGGCGCCGTTCGGCCTCGGCCATATTGTCGGCCATGGAATCGATTGCCGTGTATGAACACGACCCCAGCAGGCCCCATTCCACGCACCTCTCGAACATTACGCCAATACCAGCTCCAAGTTCCACAAGTCGAGGCATGGCGTTTTGTTCGTGTCGCGCCGTAAACTCGCGCTTGAAGACTCCCCATACATCTTTGTTGAGGGCCCGGTCGTCCACGGTACGCTTTGCGTCTAGATAGCGTATAAAATTGCGATATAAGGCTTCCATGTCGGCGCATCCCTTGTCATGCGAGGATTTTCATATTTCGTCTGGAATGCAGCGGCGCAACAGCGCAATTGGCGATTATTTTCCAGAATAGCTATAGTTTTTTCAGTTCTTATCACGAGATTCGTTCGCCGGTAATGATGAGTGGTCAGTCGCCTTCTCGTCATTGTAATCAGCCGTGGACGATGGAGCTATCTCAGCTCACATGGATCCACCTTAAGGCGACGGGCAACTTCTCGGTTTCCTTCGAGAACTGTAACATGTTCAGCCATTGGGTCGCATATCGGTCTGGCGTCCTGTCATAGTCTGGAGAAACGTCCTGATCTTCGCCGCGGTCTCCCGCCAGGTGGGGTATGCCCCATGGCGCTCCATGGCGCTGCACGCCATGGAGAAGAGTTTCTCTCTATCGGCCATCAACGTAGAAAGGTGCCGTGAAACAGAGCGGTGGTTATCTGGTTCTACCAGAAAGCCGTTCACGCCGTCCTCGATGATCTCCCGAGCCGCGCCCGATGTGGCGGCGATGGATGGGAGCCCGAATGCCATCCCTTCCACGTACACAATCCCAAAACCCTCATAGGAAGAGGGCACAGCCAAGACATGACTAGCCCGATAAAGGTCAGAAAGCTCAGCTCCCGTGACTGCGCCGAGAAGATCGACGTTTTGTTCCAAGTCATACTTCTTGATTTTTGCCCTTATGTAATCAGCATATCGTCGGTCGGCTGTCAGGCTTCCCACCACCTTCAAACGCCACTCGCGTGTGGGCAACAGCGCGGCCCCATCGATCAGGACGTGGAGGCCTTTTCTGGGGATGAGATTGCCCACAAACAGTATGTGGAACGGACCCTCGGCAAAGCTTCGGCGCTGAACCTCTTCCCTGGTGATGCTCCCCGCCATCGCATCCTTTCCCGGGTGCGCCACGACAAAAGGTTTGTTGTCCAGGACCAGGGATTCAACCGTGGCCGCGGTAGTAAAGCTCGGGAATATGTACCCGTCAACGCCTTGCAAGAAATAGCGTTCCACCGCGCCATAGAGTCGATTCTGCCAGCTCGGCCTCATTTCGCAGCTTCTCAGGTGGTGGACTATGGCGATGATGGGACAGGACAAAAGGCTTTTCACCCGCCTGTTGGCGAGGAAAAGAGATGGATGGTTCAGCTCATCTTCCAACAATACGTCGAAATGTGAGGAGCGACACCACGAGCAGAATTTCCGTGAAAAGTTTTGCAAAAGGTGAGAGGGGTATGTGCGCCACGGGAATGCGAATACTTCAACCCTATCGCCAGTTGAGCGCAAGAACTCGACGAGGTTGCGATCGTACAGGAACCCTCCTGTGAGGATGTCGAGACTGCCGTATATCACCAAGCCGATATTCAAACTCTTTCCCAGCGGTAGGACGCCCAGGCAATGTCATTCTCCCAAACTCGGACCTCGAGGGCAGTTATACGATCCACGTCCATTCGCTCCAGCAGCAGTTTACAAATTATTCGCGACAGATGTTCGATGCTTGGATTCAGGCCTTGAAATTCCGGCAGCTCATTGAGGGTCTTGTCCTTGAAGAAATCCACTATCCAATCGAGGCTGCTTTCCACGTCCACGATGTCCACGAGGTACCCATGTTGGTCGAGGGACGCGCCTTGAAGACGCAATTCTACCTGATAGTGATGAGAGTGGATGGCGTTTTCTGGCCCCCAGTCTCCGCCGAATAAAAAGTGTCTCGCCACGAAATCGCGCTTTACCGCCACCGTATAGGAGCGTTTCGCTTCTCTTGCCTTCATGCATCTCCCTCATATTCGAAAACGATTTGTATCGACTGATCTGGCTTCTGATCGAGGAGCTTGTATGCCTCGCTTGCCTTGGAGAATGGAATCCTGTGGGTGACAAGGCTGCGAGGCTTTATGTCTTCCAAGAGGCGCCACGCCAGATCGATGCGTCTTTTCTTGTCCCAACGGCCAGTCAACGAGGGGTCTAGCCTGCTGACTTGGCTGCTGATGATGCGGATTCTTGCCCGATGGAATCTACCCCCCAACGAGAGGTCAGCTCGCTTGGCGCCGTACCATGATCCGACAATAATCCGGCTTGCGAATCCGCATACCGAAATAGCTTGATCCAACGCGGATGGGTTGCCGGATAGTTCATAGACCAAGTCCGCGCCGCCCGTGGGGTCGTCAGTCCCTAGTAATTCACGCAACCGAAAAGCGGTTTCCGGATCCGCCGGGTCCAGCGCGCAGGCGGCGCCGGCAATGAGGGCTTTCTCCCTGCGCACGGCAAAGCGATCTAGGCATATCAGCGCATGGAGAGGAAACTTGGCCAGCAGAGAGGTGGTCAACAAGCCAACGACGCCGAGGCCGAAGACCACCGCGGCCTCGCCTACCAGAGGATGCCCGTCCATTACGAGCCCTATCGCGGTCTCCATGTTTGGCAAAAAGACCGCGTCTTCGTTTGAGACAGCGTCAGGAATGACCATCAGGTCTCTTGCATCGGCGACAAAGTTGCTTTCGTGCGGGTTAAAGGCGAAAACACGCCTCCCGACAAGGTCTCTGGAGACGTTCTGCCCGGCTTCGGTCACGACGCCAACTGCGGCGTACCCATATTTGAGGGGATAGGAGAATTCCCCCGCCAGGTTCGTGATGCAGTCGTCAACCGCCACGTGTTCAGGCCATTGCCCGCGATAGACCAGGAGTTCCGTGCCCGCGCTTATCCCTGAAAGGACCGTTTTGACGCGACACTGGTCAGGTCCCAACTCGCCTGGCGGCGCGTCCCGCACAGAAATCTTGTAAGGGGCTTCGAAAAAAAGGGATTGTCGATTCATCGCGAGAGCGGTTGAGCAACGGCCAGTAAAGAGCTGTCACGCTCCTCGGTGTTCAACTGTCCCCACAGGATGAGGTCCTCGCCCAGCCAGCGATGGCCACGTTGTTCCAGCCGAAGCAGGTTGTGGAGCCCGGTGGTCCCCAGATCGCTCACGGCCCTGAGACCACCCACCAAGACAGGAGCGATTGTCAACACTATGAAGTCAGCGAGTCGCTCGAAGAGGAAGCTCGTGATTATTCGCGCCCCGCCTTCCACCATGAGGGTGTCGATGCCAAGCTCGCCAAGACGCTGCAGCAACAGAGACAGGTCCACCTGACCCCTCGGATTGGGCGGCAGCGCCAATATCATCGCGCCGGCCGATTGCAACGCCTCTGCGCGCTTTTCGTCGTAACCTTCCACCGTGGCCACCAAAAGCGGACGGGATTCCTGCTTGAGAAGGTTGCACGTCAACGGCAGCCGTAATTTGCTGTCCACGACTATGGGGCGAGGATTCACTCCATCCACGAGCCTCACGTTCAGACGTGGATTGTCCGAGAGCACCGTGCCGATGCCCACCAATATTGCGTCATGCCCAGCTCTGAGCTTGTGAGTCAACCGCAGGGACTGGCGGCCGCTCAACGCAAGGGCTACGCCAGGCTGCGCCGATATGCAGCCGTCGAGGCTTTGGGCATAACTCAGCGTCACAAAAGGCCGTCCCTTTTCGCGACGATGGGCTGCGGCAATCTCGAGCAAAGGTTTTATAAATTTCATCGAGCCACGACGTCAAAAAAATATGAGCTCTCATGCGCCATGTGCATGCCAGCTCCATGGATGGCAACACTAGCATGAAGTCCCTAAATACGCAAGATAGTAACTCATTTTCTGTCAGTTTTTCTCTTCACAAGGTTGAGGCGAGGATCCAAAAAAACCATACGACTGCGTTGAGTCGCTCCTCGATCCGAATGGTGATCGGGCTTCACGTATAGCCATTTTCCCAAATAATCGCGAATTGCGCTGTTGACCCGGTGCATGCCATTCCAACGTCAGGAGGAATCCGTGACGAGTTTCCTGGGGGCGGGATCGAGTCCGGCATGACAAATCTGGCGCTGTGACGCTGACTTTGAAAGCCATTATAAACAGGCCGCGGCGCGCCTTATTCCGACAGCACTTTCGAGAAGGAGTACACGCAGGAAATCGTACACAAAGAAGGCATTCCGGCGCGTCTGCGGTTTTCATGTCATTGGTCAGGAAAGACCTACAAGAGAGCGGCTCGCGTTTTCCGTGAGTTTTCCAGAAGAGGAGACCTCGCACGCGACCAGGGTTGCATCCGTGGCCCCTGACCAGCGAGGACCTTCGAAATCCTGATAGAGACTCAAGAGGCCAAAGTGTTGTGCGTCGTTCGTGAATGTAGTAAACTAAAAAATTTGGAGTTCATTCATGGCCAGTCACCCTTATCCTCGGCGGCGCAAATGAGAAACCAAGCGCGAGACAAGGCCGCTTTTTATTCATCCTTTCACAGGGCGTGATACCATCCATGCACAAAAAACTTTTCGGGACAGACGGCATTCGAGGGCTGGCAAATCAAGAACCCATGACCACTCTCACCGCGCTGCGCCTTGGCGGCGCGATTGCGGAGCATGCGCTTTCTCGCGCTTCGAGACATCATAGGATTCTCGTCGGCAGGGATACCCGCGTGTCTTGTTCTATGCTTGAGGCGGCGCTTACCGCGGGGATATGTTCAAAGGGCGCTGAGGCGTTGCTGGTGGGGATCATGCCAACGCCTGGAATCGCGTTCCTAACTGTGAACATGCGCTGCGATGCAGGAATTGTCATATCTGCTTCCCACAACCCCTTCGAGGACAACGGGATCAAGGTGTTTGCTTCAGATGGCTTCAAGCTTTCTGACGATGAGGAGGCGGCCTTAGAGAAGCGCATGCTGCAGGACAATGAAACCATGGAGGGGCCTTCAGGCCGATCCATCGGGACAAGCCGACGTATGGAAGATGCGCTGGGACGGTACGTGGTGTTTGTGAAGAGCATCTTGCCGCGCCAATTCACTCTCGACGGCATCCGACTCGTATTAGACTGCGCCAACGGCGCGGGCTATCTGGCGGCCCCGCACGTGTTCGAAGAATTGGGCGCCGACGTCACGACCATCGGGGCCAGTCCCAATGGCTATAATATCAACGACAATTGCGGCTCCTTGCATCCACAGCGCATGTGCGAGCTTGTGAAGCAGACAAGCGCGGACCTCGGCGTTGCCCTCGACGGCGACGCGGATCGCGTCATCTTTGCCGATGAACGCGGAAACGTGGTTGACGGCGATCAAATTATGGGATTGATCGCATGGGACCTCATGACGAGAGATGAACTCAAGAAAAAAACCCTCGTCGCCACGGTGATGAGCAATATGGGACTTGAGGTTGCCATGCGCGAAATGGGCGGGAAGCTGGTGAGAACGCCCGTGGGGGACCGCTACGTAGTCGAACTTATGCGCCGAGAGGGCTACAATTTTGGCGGCGAGCAGTCGGGGCACTTGATTTTTCTTGATCAGAATACTACAGGAGACGGTATTATGGCTGCTTTGCAAGTATTGAGAGTCATGAGAGATACGGGAAAACCTCTGTCTTGCCTCGCCGCAAGAGTGCAGAAATTCCCGCAAGTGCTAAAAAACGTTCCTGTAAACCAGCGCAGAAACCTCGAGGAAATAAGAGACGTGAAAAAGGCAATGGATGAGGCCCAGAGACTTCTTGGACACTCAGGACGTTTATTGGTGCGTTATTCCGGGACTCAGTTGGTCTGCAGGGTTATGGCCGAGGGGAAAGATCCTCAGCTCGTGAATAATGTCGTGCAAATGGTGGCAGATGCAATCTCGAGAAACATCTGATTTTTCTGGCTCGGCGACCGAAGTGGCTCGCACGGTGCTTCAGATAGAAATCGACGGCATCGACAGCGTCCAAAAAAAATTGGACGAAAGGTTCGAGAAATGTGTGGACATCTTATATGCGGTGCGGGGCCGTATTATTATTACTGGTGTGGGTAAATCTGGCCTTGTGGGCAGAAAGATCGCGGCCACGTTCACGAGCACGGGCTCTCCGGCAATTTTTGTGCACCCCGTCGAGGGGCTTCATGGCGACGTCGGGATTGTTGGACGAGACGACGTACTGCTCGCGATCTCGAACAGCGGAGAGACCCCTGAGATAACGTCGCTGGTGGCGACCATTCGCAAAAGGGGTCCCCGGGTTATTTCTTTAACAGGATCAGTCTATTCGAGTTTGGCGTCATTATCCGATGTGGTCATTGACTGCAGGGTGCCGCGCGAGGCGTGCCCCTTGAACTTGGCGCCGACAGCTAGTACCACGGCGGTCTTGGCCGTGGGAGACGCCTTGGCTGTGGCGCTCATGGTGCGAAGGGGATTCCGCAAGGAGGATTTTCTGAGGCATCATCCCGCAGGAAGCCTCGGGGAACGGCTCAGCTCAATGGTGAGGGATATGATGCTTGACCGTTTTGCCGTGCCGCGGGTGGCGCCCGAGAGCAGCCTTCACGAGGTGTTGGAGAGTATAAACGAGAAAAATCTCGGCTTTACCCTCGTCACCGCGGGCGACGAACTGTTGGGCATCATCACCGACGGCGACCTCAGACGAGCCCTCAGGAGCCACATGGAAATTTATGCGTGCAAGGCGCGTGACTTGATGACTGCGAACCCTCTTACCATAGGGGAAGACGCCACTGCCGCAGAAGCATTGGAAATCATGGAACAAAAGCTCATTACCTCCCTTGTCGTCACGAATGAACAAGGGAAACTGGCTGGGATTGTGCATCTCCACGATCTACTGGGACGAGGGTCAATACGATTCCACGGGTAAGGCGTTATGGAGAGCATGGAGAAATATCGTTCGCATCGAGCGGGCAAGCCTGAACAGAGTGGAAAGACGATTGAAATGGCGGGCGGCCGCTACGGGACACGGCGTCACGCTTACTGACGACGCCCTGACGGAATGATAACAATTTAGAGGCGCCCCAACCCCCACTAAAGGGGGAGGAACGAGGTAAAAAACATCGCGCAAAGGTCTTAGGGATCGCTTTCTTGAATGGGGCCCCTCGAGATCGCTTGGAATAGACGACAAACTTCGGTTTGTGGAGGAAGCCATGAAGCTAAAAAAAGAAGACCTGGAGTACTTCCGGGCTATATTACAAAAGCAGTTGGATGAATTGGTGAAAGGGGCCGGCCGGACCGTCGATGAAATGACTGACTCTGAAGGGAAAGAATCGTTTCCCGATCCAACAGACAGGGCCTCCATGGAATCCGATCGAAACTTTGAGCTGCGCATAAGAGACAGGGAGAGAAAGCTCATCAATAAGGTGAAGAAGGCCTTGGAAAAGATCGATGATGAGACATTCGGTTTCTGCGAGGTCTGCGGCGAACCCATCGATTTCAAAAGGTTGGAGGCAAGACCGGTTACCACGCATTGCATCGACTGCAAGACCTCGGAAGAGGAGGAAGAAAAAATCCGCAAGTTGTGAGAGAGCGCCAGCGTGCGTTTTCGAGTCTCTGCCATGAGGCGCAGGTATTTGGAGCGCGGCGGTTGGTCTCCCGTCTTACCGGTCTCGCCAAAGAGGAGCTGGTTGAGTGAGTATCCCCCGAGAACCTGAGCCTGCTCAGCTCATTATGAGCGTCCTCCTATCCAAAGACGATATCCTGCCCTGGCTTCAGCAGACGGCGGAAGCGGCATTTGGGGAGATCGAGGCCTTGGTCGGGCCATTGGGCTTTGATTTCACCGCCTACTACGACGCTGAGTTAGGCCCGAACATCAAGAGATGGTTATGGAGTTTCAGGAAGCTCGTCGATATGGGAGCATTGGCTGACATAAAACGTAAGACCAACGAAATCGAACGAGCGTCTGCCGTGGATGGCAAAAGGCGGTGCAACCTCGATCCCGGCCTGCTAAGCCTTTGGAATTTCGTATTGGCCACCGGCAAGGTCAACGCCCATAGAATCTATTTGGGATCAGGGATATTTGCCGATTTGACACTCATCTTTCGATCCTCGTCGTACCAGCCGCTTCCGTGGACGTACCCGGATTACGCCTCCATGGAGATGAGAACGATCCTCAATGACTTCAGGAAACGGTACAAATGGAAACTGCAGAACACAGCAAAGAGCGACCAAACCTTAACAGCATGACGGGGTACGGTAGAGGCCGTCGCGCGCAGGATCATGTTGAAATCGTCACGGAGGTGAGGTCCGTTAATCACCGATTCCTCGATGTGACCATAAAGGTCCCCAAGTTTTACGCATGTTTCGAGCCAGACATACGAAGAATTGTGTCCGAACGCGTACACAGGGGAAAAATAGATGTGACCATCAACCGGCTCGGGGAAAAGACAGGCCTTGTGGATGTGGTGGTGGACTATGAACTCGCGCGATGCTATTTGCAATGCCTCGAGGGACTGCGGGACGCCTTCAAGCTCCCCGGCCCCATTAACCTCTCAGACCTCATAAGTTTTAAGGATATAGTGACCCCCATCGACAAGAACGACGGTATAGAGCAAGAGTGGCCATTGGTGGAAGGGAGTCTTCAAGACGCCCTGGGGGAACTCGATGAGATGAGGCGAAGAGAAGGGGCTGCGATGTGGAAGGACATCGTGGAAAGGCTGCAGAGCCTCCATGAAAAAGCCGGCCTGATCCATCCCCTGGTGGATCAAGTGGTGAAATCCATGCGAGACAGGCTCGAGAAAAAAATCCGAGAATTAACCAATGGCGTCGCCTTGGATGATGACCGACTTGTCCAAGAAGTCGCTTTTTTCGCGGAGCGATCTGATGTCACAGAAGAGCTGACACGTCTGGAGAGTCATCTGGAACAGTTTGTGTCCTCCGGCACGAGCGGTTCTCCGGTGGGAAGAAAGCTTGACTTTCTTTTGCAGGAATTGCAAAGAGAGATCAACACATTAGGGTCGAAGTCCGCATCCACGGATATTGCCCGACATGTGGTGGAGATGAAGGCCGAGCTGGAAAAAATTAGAGAACAAACCCAAAATATCGAATAGGAATTAGGAAAAAATCATGGCAAGAGTCACAGTAGAAGATTGCTTGGAAAAGGTTGAAAACCGTTTTGCGCTGGTCATCTTGGCGTCCAAGAGGACTAAGGAGCTCAAACGGGGAGCGCCATTGCTCGTTCGTGAGCGCGACAATCGAGAGGTCGTGATGGCTTTGAGAGAGATAGCAGCCGGTAAAGTTTCCGGCAGACTTCCCCGAGCAGACGCTGAAGAAGAAAAGGCGTCTCGAGGCGGTACGAAACACGTGTGATATCCAAGGACCGCGCCAATTCCAAGCGTGTTATCCTGTACGGCGTTCATCCTGTCACAGAGACGGTCGTCGCGGGAAAAAGAAGAGTCCACGCCATTTTTTTTGCTCGCGAGGACGCGGTTTTTGCGGAATTGCGGCGCATCATAAGCCTCGGCGGGGGTCATGCGGCTACAATAGGGACGCACGAACTCACGCGCCTCTGCGGGTCACCTCACCATCAAGGCGTAGCCGCGGAGGTTGATCCTTATCCTTATTGCGACTTGCAAGACATCATCGGCGTCGACACTGGCGTTGCCGCCTGTATTCTGGCGCTTGACCAGGTTCAGGACCCCTTCAACCTGGGGAGCATCATTCGCAGCGCGGAATGCCTTGGAGCCGCAGGAATCGTGCTCACCAAGAACAATTCGTGCGCGGTCACGCCGGCCGTAGAAAAGACATCCGCAGGCGCCACAGCCCATATGCGTATTGCAAGGGTCGTGAACATGGCAAGGGCCATGGACGAGATCAAGAGCGCCGGCTTTTGGGTGTACGGAATGGATTCCAGAGCCGCTGGCAACCTCTATTCATTGAACTTGGCGGATAAAGCCGCGTTTGTCATGGGCGGAGAAGGATCAGGCCTGAGAAGGCTCGTGCGAGAGCGATGCGACATGACTGTATCGATACCTATGCAGGGGAGGATTTCTTCCCTCAATGTCTCCCATGCGGCAGCCATCACCTTGTCTGAATTCCAGAAGAGAGTTCTTGTGGGAGGCGCGTCGTGAAGGCCAAGCCGCAACAGTTCTCCCACGCTGCGTTTGACAAAATCATCGGGTTATCCTGGCGCTCACAAGGCGACGCCCCGAAATCGTGGAGAGCCAGCTCCCACCAAATTGCTCGCATGAGTACGAAAACATCGTCGTGGTAGCATTATGAAATTATATCAAGAGAATATTTCCAGCCCACTGGCGGCCCACGACGTTGACCTCGTCATTCATGTAGGATCGGAGAGGCATCCCGAGGTATATCTTGAGGACGGCGTCGCCAAACCGGATCGTCATTTCTTGATAGGGTTGATTCAACTCTGCACGGTCGCGGTGGAAGAAAAGGACTCAGAGGTGGCGACATTTTCTCCGGGCAAGACTGTGGTCCTCGAGGCTATGGGACAGAAGCATACTATTGAATCGGGTATCGTGATCTTTCGCACAAACAAAGGCAAGGTAGGATGCGTGTCCTGCCACGATCCCGCAGCGGCGCGTAAGATCATGAGGGATGCGCTGAGGCGCTTCACTGGCGCGATTCGACTGGATATCCCTTAAACCGCAACGAACGCATGAGGGCAGACAACTATGGATGACAGAACCGGCTGGCAACTCTTGGCAGGCAAAATCAGAACCATCGGGTTCATAGTCGCCATGACGCCCGTCTTGCTGGTGATAGGGCTCTTATCCATCCTTGCGGTGATTCTCACTTCGCCCATTACGTTGATTGGCATGATCAAGGATAGACGCCGTCGAGAATAGCCGGTCTTGGCGCAGCAAAGCGGCGCTTGAGATGACATAATGTGACGCTGCTGAAAAGGACATAACAGGAGGCTGCTTGAACTGATTATCGCTTTTCAGCTCTCGCAGCCGTGGGCGCCTCGCAATAACGGGCGGCAGGCGTAAGGCCGTTCTCGAAAATAATCGTGAATTGCGCTGTTGACCCGCTGCATGTCATTCCCACGTAAGGGGGATCCATGACGAGTTTCCTGGGCGCCGGATCGAGTCTGGCATGACGTATCAGGCGCCATGGCGCAGACTTTGGAAGTCATCATATTCCCGCCGCGACGCGCCTCATTCCCACAGAAGTTGCGAAAAGTAGTATGGGGCCTTGCCGGCAGAGGGAACCAGTTCGGCGCGTGTGAGCG
The DNA here is from genome assembly GCA_049969795.1 of Desulfomonilaceae bacterium. Taxonomy (GTDB): domain Bacteria; phylum Desulfobacterota; class Desulfomonilia; order Desulfomonilales; family Desulfomonilaceae; genus JAUPKT01. Next base: position 37,080 of record JBMFOE010000008.1, on the reverse strand, counting down.
TCGCGTAGTGTTTCAACTCGGCGTGCTGTCCACTCCTGTCCATCAATCACAGTCACGCCGTGTTTTGTTTAAAAGGGATTGTTTCTGGATGGAGGACTGACCAGCTTCTCCGTCGCCTTTTTCTCTCACGCGAGGCTTGCTGGTCAGTCAGCGTCTTCAGAGGCTCTTTCAGCAGACCTTCTCAATACAAGAGCATGGAATAGGCGGCCAACGATACAGCGATTCCTCCCAACGTCAGACCTATCACTGCAACGGTTGCAGCAATGGTCAATATAACCATGTTTCGGCTCACAACCTGATCTCCTTTGGATTTGTTTCCGAGTGTAGTTATCTATACCACAAATTCGCGGAAAAAAACAGAAAAATAAAGGGCGGCGCATCTTTCCTGTGGATGCAATCTCTCGTTTTCACGTTGACTTTTCGCTTGTCCTCTGGGAATCTGACCCCATCCATGTGGTGTAAGAGCGATGAGAGGAGGAAGGTCGAACCTTGAGGGAAGGCGTTGCTCAAGATCCATCGGCAAGGCCCGACGCGAGCGGCCTCTCTCTGAGAGATTTTGTCGAGGCGTTTTACACCCATAAAAAGGTATTTCTCATCAGCCTCGTTGTAACTCCCCTCATCGCCTTGGTCGTCAGTTTCCTGATTCCAAAAGTGTATCAAGCCTCAACCAAGATATGGGCGAAAGAACAACGCACCGGCGACCCATTTCGCATTGAAGAGAGCCGTCTGTCGTTCCTCAAGGATCAGCAGGAGCTTATTCTGAGCAACGTGGTGGCTTCGAGAGTCCTGGATAGTTTGTCCGCAACGGGCGGCAAACATTTTTTCAAGAAGCCGTGGCAGGCGATGTCGCCAGAAGAGCAGGCAGAAACCATCGCGAGACTGCGAAAGAATGTGGAAGCAGAAGTGGACCCAGGATCAGTGGAAGGCGGTTCCAGCTTCATCCTCGTGAAAGTGAAGGCTTCATCCGCCACAGACGCCGCGGCCCTGGCGAATCTCTTTGCTGACAAGTATATCGAATACTATTTTGAATTGAAAAGTAAGAGCGCCAGGGATTCCTACAAGTTCTTGGAAGCCCAAAAAGATCAGGTTGCAGCGAACCTGGCGGAGAGCGAAGCAGCCCTCCAAAGCTTCGAGCGTAAGCTCGGCCCAAAGCTGATTCCCCTGATCGAGTTGAGCAGATTCAGCGCCTCGGCCAGCGTGGCTGAAGCATATAAATTCATCGGCGCGTACGATCTCTTCGCTTCCGACTGGGCCGAGAAGTCAAAGGGATTTGAAAGACTCCAGCAGATCCAAAAGGAAACAGGCGGCAATTTTATTCCGTCGGATGCGGCGTCCAAAAATCTGTCCCTGATTCATTTGCGAGACAGTCTCATAAGCCTAAAGCTCAAATTAGAACAACTGAAACAAAGATGGCTCGACAAGTCGAAGGAAATCGAGCAATTGCAGAAAGAGGTTTCTTATGCCGAGGATCTCTTGAGGAAACAAATCTGGGAAGACATGGAATCGCGCGGCATCGAATTCTCCGGCGCCCGCCACAAATTAGATTTCATGGAGAGACGCGCCCGAGAACTTCAGCAGGATCTGGCGGAAATAGCGGAAAATCGAGTTACCTACGAAAAGCTGAGGCGCGAAGTGGAAAACCAGTCCGCCATATACAAGAAGGTGCAGGAGGAGCTCGAAAACGCTCGGATCGCTGCTGAGATGAGCGTGCACAAGACCGCGAATATTTATGTGATCGACAGGGCGGTACCTCCATTGAGACCCATACGGCCAAACAAAGTCCTCAATCTGGCGCTCGGTTTCCTCGGAGGACTCATCATTGGACTGGGGCTCGTGATGATTGCGGCGTACACGGACCAGACAGTGCGGAGGCCAGATCATATCAGCCGATATTTGGGGCTCGATGTCCTTGGCTCCGTCTCTTCATATGGAATGAGCAGTCCTGTGGAGCCAACCGCCAGTCTTATGGACGAGGCGACTGCCTATTTCAAGAGGCTCAGCAAGTCCCTGAGCGCCCTGTTCACACGAAAGCGCAAGTCATAACGTCGCAGTCCTGAGTCGTTGCCAGACGCGTCATATCATCAGTCCTCATCATCGATCCACCGGACAAACTCATTCACCGAAGCTCGGCCCGATCGAAATTCATTGATCGGGGCTTCCGAGTCGGGCAGACCGAGGGCGACCGACACGACCACGATTTTCGATTCTGGGATATTCAGCGCATCTTTGATGTCGTCTTGATAAGACGCGACGAGCCCGATGGGGCACGCTGCGAGTCCGTGACCAGCGGCTGACAAGACGAGGTACGCGAGGAACGATCCGATGTCCACAAACCGTTCCGGGGGAAATGATTCGTCTATGCACAAAAAAGCGGCGGCAGGCGCGCCGTAAAACTGAAGGCTGCCTTGATTGACAAACGTCTTGAACTCCATACCCATTCTTTGGGCGAGAGCGCTCATGGCCGTCGCGCATTCCCGCCCCCGTTGGATGAATTTGTCGGGCAGGGGCTGAGACGCGCCTGGTCCGCAGGTCAGTTGCCGCTCTGCAAAAGATTTCAGGAGCTGTCGAGATAGTCTTTTCAGTTCTTCTCCAAGGGCGACGTGGACTTCCCAGGGCTGCATGTTAAGGGCCGAGGGCGCGTTGGCTGCATCCTCGAGCACCTTCTCCAACATATGTTTTGGGATGGATTCATTTCTAAATGCTCTTACGCTTCTCCGCGTCCTGATTGTCGTGAGCAGGTCCATGAGAGATTCCTCCACCTTCTGCGCGGCGCGGCACCTGCCATCCAGCAGGGACAGTATTCAATGCATACCGTGCTACGAATCACGAGACGTTGATTACGAGGCTTCAACCACGCCGTCGAGGACAGTCGATTCACTTTTGCGCCTGAACCTGGTATGAAGCAAGGATACTCGTACGTCAATACTCAGGGTCTATGATGCTCAAGCTGGGCTTACATCTTTTCCTTTTACTGTCGCTCGTTGCCATGACAGGCGTGTACGGGAGTCGAGATGTTCACGGCTCCCAGCAGTTCGCGGACCTCTTCAAGGCAGGTTTGGACGCAGAGGACTCCGGAAATTTCGACGCAGCGTTGACCAAATTTACAGGGGCTCTCAAACTCTCCCCAGGCTCGGCGAGGGCTTGGGAAAAGAGAGGCGAAATATACCTTCGAAAGGGCGACGCCCAGTCTGCCATCAAAGATTTTCTGGAAGCTGCCCGCTTGGATCCAGGCTACAGCGAGGCATTTGCGCGGCTTGGATTTGCCTACAATGCGTTGAATGAGTACGACAAGGCGCTGGAGGCGCTGTCTATTGCAATCAAACTCGATCCAAGTTCGGCGGAGGCTTTCAACACCCGAGGGTTCGCCTTCAACGGGAAGAACGATTATGCCTCTGCCGTAAAAGATTTTGACAAGGCCATCCTGCTTAATGCCAATGACCCGCGGTATTATAACAACAGGGGATTCGCTTATAACGGCCTGCACCAATACGAAAAGGCATTGGAGGATTTCAACAAGGCCATAGAATTGGATCAGACCAATGCCATGTTCTACAATAATCGTGGCGTCAGTTATCTGAGGCTCAAACAATATGACAAGGCGTTGGAGGATTTTGATCGAGCGCTGCGGATCAATTCGCAGTTTGTTTCAGCGTATCATAACAAGGGGATGGCTTACAGCGGCAAGGGTAGGCACGACAAGGCGGTGGAGGAATTCAACAAGGTAATGGAAATGAATCCGAACTCGCCGATTCTCTACAAAGATCGGGGCACCGCGTACAGACAATTAGGCGAATACGAGTTGGCGCTCCAAGACTTTGAAAAGGCCATTTCCCTGGACAACAAGTTTGCGCCTGGATATGCAGCGCTGGGACTGCTCCGCGCTACCGCGCCGCAGCCGCCGATCAAGAATCCAGCCCTCGCGCTTCGACTGGCGCAAAAAGCCGTCGCGCTTACCAATGGAAACAGTCCTGATATGCTCGAGGGGCTGGCCCAGGTGCAGCATGCCCTCGGCATGCCTGACGCTGCGGAAAAAACGCTATCCAGGGCCCTTGAGCTCGATCCCTCGAACCAAGAATACCGTGAGCTTTTCAGGGAATGGACAGGCCGACCCGCGCGGGAGAGGCCGGTCGTTGCCAGAAAACGGTATGGCGTCTTTGACACACTCTGGTAGGTACCATGACGCGAGAGCAACTACGTTTGCGTACGCTGCGGGGAGCACGATGATGGAGCCTAGGGAAAAAGAAATTCATTCCTATGTGCAAGCTCATCTCCAGTTCGATGCGGTGATTGGCGATAACGAGAAGGCGTTCTTTACCAAGCGGCTGGAGAAAAGCTTCTCAATCTTGCCTCACACCATTCTTGAAATGTTCCTCCTAGATCAGAGAAGAATCACCATCAAGATCACCCAGGATACCGGTTTCCCTATGGGGATGCATACCACCCCGAGAGGAAACGCTGCCGCCAGAAACTATGACATCGTCATGCTGCGCGAACATCAGAATTGGTCAGAAGACTGTTTTATAGGCGGATTTCTCCGTGAACTCGGCCACGTCGTGCGCCAGAAGCCGCCGGAATCGGAGTGGCCCAGCGCAAGGGGAGATCGAGCCCGTTTCAAGGAGCAACTGGAGGATGCCGCGGACACCGCGGTATGGCGCTGGGGGCTTAGGCATTACAGTATGGCGTATCTCCAAGCCACGTTCCCGCCGCATTGGGTGGAGCGTATTGTCGAAAGAGTCTCAGAAATGATGCTAGAGGCGGGCGACTGGTGTTGAATGGAGTCGAGATCATAGACAGCGAAGAAAGGCCGACCACATGAAAATAAAGATCACTATCGGGTCACTCGAAGCATTGGCCGAGCTGGATGACACCGTCACCGCAAGACAGATATGGGATTCCCTCCCGTGGTCGGGACCGTTCAGCACATGGGGAGATGAGATCTACTTCTTCATACCGGTCGAGGCGCCTTTGGATGAAACCGCGCGCGAGTGGGTTGAGGTCGGAGAGCTCGGGTACTGGCCAAGCGGCAGGGCATTTTGCATCTTTTTTGGACCAACCCCGGTTAGCACCCAGGACAAGATCATCCCCGCTTCCGCGGTCAACATCATCGGCCGCGTCGTGACTGATCCGTTGGCTTTCAAAGAAGTGATGGGCGAGGCTTTTGTCACGGTCGAACAGGCCGATGATGAAGCGACTGAATAACATTCTTATAGTGAGGTATGCGATGAATGGAACTGCGTATCAATCTCCAGGGTCTTTGTTGACTCAAATCCGGGAGAAAAAACCAGTTGTTCACAGTATCACGAATTATGTGGTGATGAATTCCACCGCGAATGTGCTTCTTGCCATGGGAGCTTCCCCCATTATGGCCCACGCCCCGGAAGAGATGGAGGACCTTTCACGTATTGCGGACGCCTTGGTGATAAATATTGGCACCTTATCTTTGGGCTGGATTGAATCGATGCACAAGGCATGTCAGACATTCAGAGAGGTCTCGAAACCGATCGTTCTGGACCCCGTGGGGGCAGGCGCGACGCAACTCCGGACAGACACCGCCCGGGAAATAGTCTCCTTGTACACCCCCACGGTGGTGCGCGGGAACGCCTCAGAGATCTTGGCGCTGTCTCTCGACGAAGGTTCCACCAGAGGCGTGGACGCGGTCCATGGGGTTGACGACGCGATGAATCAGGCCCGAGCCATCGCCGAGGACACTGGCTGTGTCATCGCGGTGACTGGTGAACAGGATTACCTCACCGACGGGGAGCGGTCCGTGCTCGTCTCAGGCGGCGATCCTATGATGCAGTACGTCACGGGGACGGGATGCGCTGCGAGCGTCATCGTGGCAGCTTTTGTGGCTGTGGGCGAGGATGCTCTCATGGCTGCCGCGTCCGCGCTGGCGTTCTTTGGCCTCGCCGCGCAGAAAGCGATCAAGAAATCCGAGGGGCCGGGTTCATTCTGGATGCATACATTGGACGCCCTGCACAGGATCGAGCCTGCAGAATTGGACGCGGAAGCCAGGATTGAGATGCAATGATGGATCCATCGCAGTGGGATGTATATCTTGTCACGGATCGTTTCTTTTCCCGGGGGAGGTCCACGCGAGCCATCGTCCAAGCAGCCATGGAAGGCGGGGTCTCGGTGGTCCAGCTTCGGGAGAAGGAGTTATGCACAAGGGATTTCTATGACGCAGGGCTCGAGATCCGTGAGCTCCTTAGACGCGCGGGGATTCCCCTCATCATCAATGACAGGATTGATATCGCCCTGGCGCTCGACGCGGACGGCGTACACATTGGAACTTCAGACATGCCCATCGCTGCGGCGAGGAAAATTCTCGGCCCAGATAAAATCATTGGCCTTTCCGTCAATCGTGTGGAAGACTTGGATGATCCTGCGGCGTCCCTTGCCGACTATCTGGCGGTGAGTCCTGTCTTTCCAACTCAGACAAAGAAGGACACCGCCCCTGCGTGGGGCCTATCCGGTTTGGAGACTGCGAGAAGAACGACGGACAAACCCCTCGTCGCTATCGGTGGAATCTCGCATACGAACGCGGCGTCGGTAATCGCGGCGGGAGCTGATTGTATTGCCGTGGTCACTGCCATTGTGGCGGCAGACGACCCGGCTGAGGCAACCAAAACCCTGAAGGCAATCGTCAAAAAAGAAAAAAATCGAAGAGGAACCATATCCTACTGAAAGACTTGTCAGCGCCCGACAAGCCGTGGGACAACGAATTGCGAGAGTTTTTTGCCGCGCCACATGATTTTCTTTTCTTAACTTTCGGAGGCAGGAGATGAATCGAGTTGCTATCCACTTTTTACCGGATGACGTCAAAATTGAAGTCCCGTATGGGACGCTGTTGCTCGACGCGGCGTTGGAGGCGGGAGTTTTCATCAGGGCCGCGTGCGGGGGATCCGGGGCTTGCGGACAGTGTAAAGTGCGGGTGGTAAAGGGATCGGTAGAAGCTCTTATGGAAGAGAAAGTCCATGCCGCCGCTCGGGCGGCTGGATACGTGTTGGCGTGTCAAACACGCGCCGTCAGCGACGTGACCATTGAAATACCCCTCGCCAAAGTCGGCCGCAAGGTCATTCCGCGAGACGAAGCCGAACGGATGCGACTTACCGCTCGGCCCATGGAGTCGCCGCTCGTTCCTGAACCCGACCCCATGACCATAAGGGTGTTCATGCATCCACCTGCGCCCGCAACTCATGACAATGTGAGCGACGACGAGAGGTTGGCGAGGACGCTCAAGGTCGAGCATGATATTTATCCAGTGTCGGCGGGGCTCGACGTTCTCAAGCAATTGCCACATGAGGCGAGAAAAGAGGATTGGAAATTCACCGCGTATCTCGAGGTGGAGACCTGCCACCATACGCATAATCCTTGGTATAGACTCACCCGCGTTCAGGCTGGCCATCCCTCGTATCCCTCTATGGCCTTGGCCGTGGATATAGGAACGACGTCGCTCTGGGGAGAGCTGGTAAACGTCGATACCGGCGAGGTGAAAGCCAGGGCGTCCCGGTATAACCCCCAGATCTCCATGGGCGACGACGTTATCAGCCGCATCGTATTTGCCCTGAAAAAGGACGGGCTGGAGCGGCTGCAGGCGCAAGTGGTCAAAGGGATCAACGAGATCATCGAGGAATGTTTGCAGAAAAGCAAGCTCCCTGTGGACTGCATCACCTATATGGTAGCGGCGGGAAACACCGTTATGACGCACCTGTTCTTGGGGCTGTATCCCAAATATCTTCGCGAATGGCCCTATGTCCCGGCAGCCCACAATGTGGCGCCCGTGCCGGCGTCTGTCCTCGGATTAAACCTTCCTCCCCAGACTCACGTGCGAGTCTTTCCAGGCGTCGCCTCATACGTGGGAGGGGACATCGTGAGCGGGGTGTTGGCCAATGGGATGTGGCAAGACGATGAGATGACCTTGTTCATCGATATCGGAACCAACGGAGAAATCGTCGCGGGCAACAAGGACTTGCTCATGACGGCATCCTGCTCAGCCGGTCCCGCGTTTGAAGGCGGCGGGTTGGAATTTGGCATGAGGGCCGCGCCCGGAGCGATCGAAGGAATCCTCATCGATCCTGAGACATACGAGCCCATGATTCGAACCATTGATTCAAAGCCCGCCCTGGGAATCTGCGGATCCGGCATTATCAACATCATTTCTCAGATGCTGAAGATCGGCATCTTGAATCAAAACGGCAAGTATGCTTCGGAGATGAAAACCCCGCGGATCAGGGAGGGACGCAGCGGCCTCGAGTATGTCATTTGTTGGGCCAAGGAAAGCGGAGTGAATCAGGACATCGTGCTCACCGAAGTGGATCTTGACAACATCTTGCGGGCAAAGGCGGCAATGTTTTCCGGATACACCTGCCTCCTCGACAAGATCGGGCTCACGGTCGATGCCCTCGACCGAGTCATCATTGCGGGGGCATTTGGCAGCTTCATCAATTTAGATCACGCCATCACCATTGGGCTGCTGCCTGACATCCCGCGAGACAAGTTTCTGTTCATTGGCAATTCCTCGTTGAAGGGGGCGCGTCTGGCCTGCATAGACCGAAAGCTTTATCAAAAGTCCCGGGAGATCGCTCATGCCATGACCAATGTCGAGCTGTCCGAAGACCCGACTTACATGGACAATTTCATGGCGGCCTTGTTTCTCCCGCATACTAAGGTAGAGCTATTTCCGTCTGTCCAGCTCGGGCAGTGAGGACGCCCCTCGCCCTTCAAGGTAATGGGGCGACGGCTTGGTCGCATCGTTCTGTGCGCCGCGTTCAGGTTTGGTACATCGGCTTCGGCAGAGTCAGCGCAAAGCCCAGCGCCAACACAGGCAGGATGAGCATTGAGTAGAGCGTGACGGTGAGTCCATAGTGATCCGCAATCAACCCCAATAAAGGAACGGACAGGCCTCCCAACCCAATGGCAGCCCCTAGCGTGACGCCTGATGCAACCCCTATCCGTGATTTGAGATAACCTTGCCCCAACAACACCACCGTGCTTGCGCTTCCAATGGTGGTGAATCCCACCAACCCAAGACACAGCAGCCGCAAGACCCCGTGGGTAAACAGGAATCCCACAAACAAGGGGGGAATCGCGACGAGGGACGCCACAAGCAGGGTTTTCAGCCCTATGCGATCTGCGATGTAGCCTCCTAGCCAGGACCCTAGAGCCCCGGACAGCATCAGGAGCGTCAGCGCGGAATTGGCTTCAGGAATCGTCAGACCGCGGACCTTGACATAGTACAGAGGGATGAACGTCATCATGCCGAAATAGAGGCATACCCTGAGCACGATCACGACAGTAAGCCGGGCAAACGCCCCCCATTGAGGCGAGTCATCAGTGGACGTATCTTTCGTAGGCTTCATAGGAGGCCGAAACGAGGAGAGCCTGGGCAGTTCTTTGGCAAGAAAAATAGCGACCACTGCAGCAGGGACGGCCATGAATAGCGTGCCGGGAAGCCCGAATTTCAAGATCAGGGGCGTTACCATAATGGGGCCGAGGCTAAACCCGATTGTGCCGCCTACCGTAAAATAGCTCATCCCAGTAGCCCTCTGTCCTGAGACGTAGTTGGCAAACCGCGACCCCTCAGGATGATAGGCCGCCACGCCCAAACCGCTTATCAGGATGCACCCCACCAACAGACCATAGGTGGGGGCTATTCCAGCTAATGCAAACCCCAATCCGCCTATGAGAACCCCGAAGGGCATCAACCACGGAACAGGGTGACGATCAGAATAATGGCCCAGAAGAGGCTGAATGAGAGACGACAGAACGGTCGCGGCTAACACGAGGGTTGAGGCCGCCACATAGGACAATCCCCGCTGCGCAACCAAGAAGGGCAACAGCGCCGGCACCGCGCCCTGGCTCACATCGTTGAACATGTGGCTTACCGCCAGAAATGCGAGGCCGCGCGCATCCATCACTGCGTCTTTCATGGCAGGGCCTTCCGCGTCGAAAGGTATAAAATGCTCGCCATTTTGCTCTCTTTTCAAACAAACCTTTCTATCCGACTCGAGAGCACTGAAGTCTCTCATCACCCCAAACAATTTGCATAGACATAACGTTATAACCGGCAGTCGTCAAAACAAAGAGAGGGGAGCTGTATTTTGTGACGAAGCGCTGCACAGGGCTCCAATATCGAGCGGATCGCACATTCTTGCCAGCAGACTAATTGCTCTAAGCTTCGTCCCATGCTCTACGGCTGCGTTCCACCCTTTTGCGCACCGCTGCCCAGGTAGCGGTCTTGAGGAATGATTCCTGCCAGCGATCCACCATCTGGACAAAGAGTTCATAGGGGACGGCAAAGGTGAGTTCGTCGGGCTTGAGATACTTTCTTTCCGAGGGGTCCCAACCGCCGAGAACGGCTTTCAGCCTTCCCATAGCCATATATCGAAGCGGCCACGTCACGATGTTCGAGCACCCTGCGCCGAACGGGGAAGCCACCGCCTCGAAATCGTTCGTCACGAAGGTCGCGAGCTGGTGGAGTCCTGAGATGCTTTCCGGCCTTGCAAAGAAAATGACCACCAACGGCGCCTCGTCTTCGCCAAACAATCCAACGGGCTTGAACACGCAGTATCTCGCAGGCGCGGGGAGTGGATCGATGGTTTGAAAAAACGCGCGCGACGCCGCAGGGGATTCGAAGTAATACTCGCCTTCGAGGCGTCCGGGGATTCCTGTGGAAACGTAATGCGCGATGGCGTCTAGTTGAGGCTTCAGAAATCCCAAATAGAAGGCCCCTCCAAGGCAGCCAAAGTGTTCTCGATCCACATACACGATTCCGCCTTTTTTGCGCGCCCGCCATAGTAGGCCGATGACGCATGACCAGTTTGCATTGATGGTAAGCCAATCCACTTTCTGGGCCGCCTCGTCTTCAACCGAAGGCAGCGCTCCCTGTTTTGGGCAGATACCGTCAACGGGACGTTCATCTGTGTAGATCAAGCCAAGGGGCTCCTCGGGGATTCCTAGCACGTCGAGAAACGCCCTGATCTTTGTCATGCTGGGGGCTTTTGATGTATTCATACGAGCGGCTCCTGGAGGTGGACAGTCTTTTGTCTGCGCTGATTGGGTTGGACCTAGGCGTGTGCGTGGCGTGTGTCGCTGGAGGCGGCTGGCGGATTTGAACCGCCGTATAACGGTTTTGCAGACCGTCGCCTTACCACTTGGCTAAGCCGCCATCCTATATGTTTATTCATTACGTGAGTTTCATTCGGCTGTCAAGGCATGCGAGAGCGTGTTCCCCGTTGTGGCGTCTCGGAATTGCACGGCAATTCAGGCCTGGCTCAATGTCCGTCCTCCGCGTCTGTCACGGCGCGACGTCGCCCCACTCGCAAAGACCGCTCGCTGGTTCTTTTGGCATTGAAAGTACCCACTTACGACAAAACAATCTCGTCCTCACATCGATCTTCCTGCGACCCGCGCCGAATTTACGCGTGCGTTCGATGCCCAAAAGGGATTCGGCCTAGGAGAATCATTGAAAACGGTGCGTTCGTCACGTGATGTCGCCTCCCGTGACAGGAAAAATTTTTTCGGATATGTGATAATTCGCTGGGTTGAACTGATTGTTTTCGAGATCCCGTACAATCGACTGTGGAGCCATGTCGTCCGACCGAACTATGACCTCTGTTCCTGACTCATCCTCCTTGACGCCCATGATGCGGCAGTACCGTGAGGCCAAAGAGCGTCATCCTGACTGTATTCTCCTTTTCCGGATGGGCGACTTTTACGAGATGTTTTTCGATGACGCCGAACGAGCGTCTCGAATCTTGGAAATTGCCCTGACAACACGCGATCGGAACAAGCCCGACAAGATCCCCATGTGCGGATTCCCCCACCATGCGGCTTCGGGCTACATTTCAAGGCTACTGGCCGCGGGCGAACGGGTAGCAATATGCGATCAGGTGGAAAATCCTAGGGACGCAAAAGGCATTGTACGACGGGAAATCACCAAGATTCTCACCCCGGGATTGACCGATGAACCGGGGACCTTGAGCACAGAGGAGAACCATTATCTCGCCGCCATCGCAATCATCGGGAAATCCGTTGGAATAGGTTCCTTCGAGCTTTCTACGGGCGATTTTCAGGTGACAGAGACGGCGGATTACGATCTTGCGAGGGAAGAACTGCGCCGTCTCGAGCCTCGCGAAATCTTGCTCCCGGATAAGCTGCGGGACGATCAGGCGGCCCAATCCCTCATGCAAGAGACGGACAACGTGCGGTACGTCGAGGATTGGTTTTCCGACCCGGCAGGCAGCTCTGAACTCTTGAAAGAATTGTATGGCGTCCACAGCCTCGCCTGTTTTGGTCTTTCGGATAATTCAGTACTGGCCGTCGCCGCCGGTATGATCGTTGCCTATCTCAACCAAACGAGACCTGAACGGCCTTCTCATATACGGCCCTTACGCGTCTACCACCTCGGCGCGTACATGGTGTTGGATCAGGCGACGATTCGTAATCTCGAAATCTTCAAGAACATCAAGGACGGTTCCGCCGAAGGGACCCTTGTTCGATTGCTCGGCAGGACGAATACCCCAATGGGCGCGCGGCTCTTGAGGCGGTGGCTTTCGTATCCGCTCCTGGATACAGCCAAGATTACGGCGAGAAGCGAAACCGTTGACGCCTTGGTCAGCGACACCAGTTTGCGCGACCAAATAAAAGGCGTGCTCGAGGATATACAAGACATAGAGCGCATTGCGGCGAAAATCTCGCTCAAGACCGCGGCCCCGCGAGATTTAGTCCAATTGAAGGAATCGGCGCGGAAGCTGCCTAATCTTGTCCGACTCCTGCGCCATCTCGATACTGCTCTCGGTTCCGAGCTGGCGCAGATGGATGACCTCTCGTACGTGGCGCACGCGATCGAGTCGGTGTTAGTGGACAGCCCGCCGCTCGGCTTCAGAGAAGGGGGCATAATAAGAGAAGGCTACAGTGCAGAGCTTGATGAGCTCAGGAGCATCTCCAAAAATGGCAAAGAATGGATAGCTCGCATCGAGGCGTTGGAGCGCGAACGAACCGGCATCTCGACCCTGAAGGTAGGATACAATAAGGTTTTTGGATACTATCTCGAAGTGACCAAGGCGCAGCAGACTAAGGTTCCGGCACATTACGTGCGGAAGCAGACCTTGGTAAACGCGGAAAGATACATAACAGAGGAACTCAAGGAACAAGAACTCAAAATTCTCAACGCCCACGATAGAATCGTAGAGCTGGAGAACGAGATCTTCGACCTGCTCCGAACAAATCTCGTGGCGGTCATTCCACGCATCCAGGAAACTGCAGCCGCCGTAGCCTCCATCGATGTACTCACTGCCCTTGCGGACGTCGCGGCGCGGCGAAATTATGTGAGGCCGGTCGTCCATGACGGCGACGAGATCAAGATTGTCGAAGGACGCCACCCAGTACTGGAAGAGGCTGCAAGCCTCGAGACGTTTGTCCCAAACGACGCGATGCTCGATGCGGACTCTCAGCAGATACTCATTCTCACGGGTCCCAACATGGCGGGCAAATCGACCTACATGCGGCAGGTGGCGCTCATCGTCCTCATGGCCCAAATGGGGAGTTTTGTGCCCGCGGCTGAGGCGAGAATTGGGAAGGTGGATCGCATTTTTACGCGTATCGGAGCGGCTGACTACCTCGCCTTCGGGCAATCGACTTTCATGGTTGAAATGAACGAGACTGCAGCGATTCTCCACAATGCCACTCGTCGATCATTGGTATTGCTCGATGAGATTGGACGAGGCACCAGCACCTTTGATGGTCTGTCCATTGCCTGGGCCGTCACCGAATTCCTCCATGACATGCCGGGCGGCGGTCCCCGTACTCTCTTTGCCACCCATTACCACGAACTGGTTGACATCGCTCTCATAAAGCCTCGTGTAAAGAATTTCACTTGTTCCGTCCGAGAATGGAATGACAAGATCGTATTCCTGAGAAAAATCGTACCAGGGGGGTCGAGTCGATCATACGGCATCCAAGTTGCCCAGCTTGCCGGTATACCCGAGCAGGTCATTGCGCGGGCAAAGGAAATACTCGCCAATCTAGAACAGCAAGAGATCGACGCATCGGGTCGCCCCAAGATTTCTACGTCTCGATCGAATAAACGCACACAGAGCGTTTTTTTCCAAACGGAGCTCTTTCGAAGTCCTGCGGAAGAGCTGCTCGAGGACTTGCAGACAACGGACCTGGATCGTTTAACCCCTCTGGGAGCGCTCAACCTGATGGCGGAATGGAAAGAAAAATACGACCCGAGGCCCGCGGCCAAGACAAAGAAAAAAACGTGACCCCTCGACGCGGCAAGACGGGAGCTTATTGGAGAGGAACGGCTTGACAGGCCGTTCACGTATCTGATATGCAATCAAAGAGGGTGCCAGGGCAATCCTGTTTGAAGCTGAGTCGAGACCAAATACCACAGAGGGGTAGAGACAGGGGTGCGCCGCGTTTTTCTGCCGCTCGAAAAATCCATCCATAGAATGCAATCATGCATCAGAACCAGCAGCGCTGCCCGTCAGGTAATACGCCTTCGCCGCTCCAGGAGTGTGCGAATGCTCAAATGTGGATAAGGGGGTTCCAGTATGTCCCTAAATTTCGATCTTCCGAGAGATGCGGAATTAACGAGGAAAGTGGTCAGAGAATTTGCCGAAAAGGAAATAGCTCCCATTGCTCAGGAGCTGGATGACAAGGAGGAATTTTCCTACGATCTCACTCGCAAAATGGGCGAGCTGGATTTCTTCGGCCCTTTTGTGTCCGAAGAGTACGGCGGCAGCAATGTTGGCTATCTCAACTACATCATCATTGTCGAGGAAATCGCGAGGATCGATGGTTCTCAAGCAGCCACGATCGCTGCCGGCAACTCCCTGGGCATAGCGCCCATTTATTACTTTGGGACAGAAGAACAAAAGCGCAAATGGCTGCCTGACTTGTGCAAGGGCAAGATTCTCGCGTCTTTTGGCCTCACGGAACCCGATGCGGGGTCTGACGCCGGCGCATCGCGAACCACCGCCGTGCTCGATGGCAACGAATGGGTCATCAATGGCAGCAAGATTTTCATCACCAATTCTACGACTGATATCAGCGCGGTGTGCGTGGTCCAATGCGTCACGGATACCAAGGAATCTGGCAAGCCAGAAATAAGCTGTATCTTGGTGGAAAACGGTACGCGAGGTTTCATTGCAGAGACCATGCACAACAAGATGTGTTGGCGAGCCTCTAATACCGGTCAGCTTACTTTCCAGGACTGCCGCGTGCCCAAGGAAAACCTGCTCGGGAAGCGCGGCGAGGGGTTCCATCAGATGCTAAAGACCCTTGACGGCGGTCGCCTCTCCATTGCCGCTATGGGACTCGGCGGCGCTCAGGGCGCCTTTGAATTGGCCCTCGAGTATTCGAAGAAACGGAAGCAATTCGGTCGGCCGATCGGATCGTTTCAGGTGAATGCGTTCAAGCTAGCTGACATGGCCACTGAAATAGAAATGGCGAGACTCTTGCTCTACAAGGCTTGTTGGCTAGCCGACAACAATCGCCTTACTCCAAAATACAGCGCGATGGCAAAACTCGTTTGCTCCGAAACCTATTACCGAGCAGCCAATCATGCGGTACAGATGCATGGAGGCTACGGCTTGATGAAAGATTATGCTGCGGAACGTCATTACAGAAACCAAAAATTGCTGGACATAGGAGAGGGAACATCGGAGGTCCAGCGGATTGTGATTGCAAGAAACATAGGGGCTCCCGGCCGGTCCATGTGATCGCCCAGGGCGTGACCCCCAGACCAACGCAAAAAAGATTAGAGGAATTGTCCCATGGAGGAGCACAAAAAGGCGTCATCATACGAGGCGTTTCGTGAAGCCGCAGAAGAATATGGCGACGAAAAAGGGCATGATTTTCTCACCGATCATGAAGCCGTCGCAGAAGAGCAAGACAAGGCTGAAAAGGAAAGCGCCCAAGGTCACGGGCAAAGGATAAAGGCAACGAGGGAAAAAAGAGGGTTCACCCTCGAGGAGCTTTCCGAGAGGTCCGGCATCGACCTCCAGACGCTCAAAGATGTGGAGGAAGGCAAAACCTTTCTCCCGCTCGGCCAGCTCATTCGCCTGAGCAAGGCCCTCTCTCTCAGGATGGCCGATTTCATCGCCACCGGAGAGGAGCCTTTTACCATCGTAAGGATGGATCAAAGGAAAAAATTTGCGCGCTTTGGAGAGGTGAAGAGAACCGGTCACGGATACGAGTACGAGTCTCTTGCGCCAAACAAAAAAGATCGGGTAATGGAACCTTTCATTGTGACGCTCTATCCGGCAGCCGCAGACGAACCGTCAGCCCACGACGGCCAAGAATTTATCTATGTGTTGGAAGGCGAAATGGAGGTCATCGTCGGGGAACACCGAGACGTATTGCGCCCGGGCGACGCTGTGTACTATGACTCGACAACGTCCCATTTGGTAAAGGCAAGAGGAGAGAAGCCTGTCAAGATTCTTGCCGTTTTGACGAGTTAGAGTGAAAAACCTTATGGGAGGTTGTCTGCGATATGAATATTCTTGAACCGGCCGATCTACCTCTCCTCGGGGTTCCTGCGCCCGTTTTTGCCGGATTAATCCTCGTTCTCGCGGTTTCCCTGTTCTGCTTTATCCTGTATAAGCGTCTTGTCGTGTTCCGTAAGTTGAAGCCGGACCCCCGCACCGACAACATCGGAAAACGTTTGGCGCGCAGTATCGTATATGGATTCCTGCAATTCAGGCAGCCTCGGTACTTGGGAGCCGGCGTCCTCCATATCCTCCTCTTTGCCGGATTCATGATCTTGTCTCTTCGCTCCCTCACGTTGATAGGAAGAGGATTTTCCTCTGCCTTTCATCTTCCTTTTTTGGGAGGGAACGCAGGCTTTGTCTATGAAGTGATCAAGGACTACACCGTCCTGGTGGTTCTCATCGTCTGCATTATCGCCATCGTGCGTCGGGCTGTTTTTCGACCCCAGCGATATGAACATCCCGGCGCAAAGGGCCATGGAGGCGAAGCGTACGTGATCCTGGGCATGGTATCAGCCCTCATGATCACCGACATGATCTTTGACGGCAGCGCATTGTCGTTGCGCGGCGGGAAGGAGGGATTCCTGCACTTTCCCGCGGCGACGATAGCGGCTTGGTGTATCGGCCAAGGAGCTGCGGCTGCCAACCATCTCCATATTGGCGCATACTGGGCTCACATCCTCGTTTTCTTCGGGCTGCTCAACTATCTGCCTATTTCCAAGCATTTCCACGTCATCACCGCCATCCCGAACGTGTTTTTCGCCAATTTGCATAAGGGGCAGATAAAGCCGGTGCGCTGGGGAGTCACGGACTGGATGGAGCTGCCTGACATAGGGGTTGGGCGTTTCGAAGGCTTTACGTGGAAGCATGTGCTCGATTTTTATTCCTGCGCGGATTGCGGGAGGTGTACGGACAATTGCCCGGCCAATGCGGTTGGTCGTCCCCTTTCGCCTAAAATGATTAGCATCAAGGCAAGAGATTACGCGTATCTGCGCTATCCAATTTTTGCGAAACCGCCAGAGACCGAAGAAACGGACTTCACTGGCGTGGTCATCACCGAAGACGAGATATGGTCCTGCACCACCTGCGGCGCGTGCGAACAAGAGTGCCCAATATTTATAGAGTATATCGACAAGATCGTGGATATGCGGCGTTATCTGCTGGATCAGGGCAGCCTCCCCCAATCGCTGCAAAAACCCATGCAGCAGATAAAGAAAAAGGGGAACGCCTATGGAGGCAATAAAGCGAAACGCGGCGCATGGGCAAAAGACCTTGAAAACATACAGGTTAGAGAACTGAAGCCAGGCGAATCCGCGGAATATCTCTTCTTCGTGGATAGCTGCGGATCGTTTGACCCCAGGATTCAGGAAATAAGCAAGTCTTTTGCAAGACTGATGAGCAGAGCAGGCGTGGATTTCGGGATATTGGGGCCTGATGAAACAGACTCCGGAAACGAGATCCGCAGATTAGGGGAAGAAGGGCTTTTTGAACAAGTGCGGGACAAAAACATCGAAGCCTTTGCCGCCAGGAGTTTCAATGAGATCGTGACCTTTGACCCTCACGCATTGAACGCCATCAAAAATGACTACCAGGCAGGACTCAAGGTCATCCACGCGAGTCAGATGCTCGACCTGTTGCTGACGCAGCAGCGGTTCAAACTCAAGAACGACTACGTGCAAGGGAGGATGGTGACCTACCACGACCCTTGCTATCTCGGCAGACATAATGGCGTGTACGATGCGCCTCGAAGCGTCTTGAATCATATCCCCGGCATCCGCTATCGGGAGATGGAGCGGTCCTTCTCCCGAAGCTTCTGTTGCAGCGGCGGAGGCCTACTTCTCTGGTATGAAAACGAACACGAGAAGGAGAGGATGGGGGAGCGCCGCGTACGCATGGCCAGCGATATCGGCGCGGAAGTCATTGTGACCGCGTGTCCCTTCTGCCTCATCAATCTTGAAGACGCGGTAAAGACTACAGGCAACGAGGGTAAAATCGAGGTTATCGATCTCATTGAAATCGTGGAGAAGTCCCTGTAATAGACCTCGCAAGGGGTAATGGACAGAACGGTTCGCGAAGGAAAACCCAATTTCGGCAATGGCCTCTTAGCTCTGTCGACGAGATCTGAGAGCGCTTTGTCGCTTTCGGTTCTCGCGCCGACAAAGAGGCCGGAGATGGGTTATGGCCAAAGGAACCTTGGAATCCGGCAGTACATTTTCACCCAAAACATGAACGTTGTAGCGACTAGGCGTGAGGATCCGCGAACATTGTTGAATAAAACGACGTAATTCCGCAGAATAAGGGAGGCGACATGAACATCATCGTTTGCATCAAATGGACTCCTGATACTTCCGAGGCAGACCTTGTCATCGAAAGCAGCGGCAAGGACATCAAGAAAGACGGCCTTGACTACGACATCAACGACTGGGATCGATTCGCCATAGAAGAGGCTGTGCGGATCAAAGAACGGGAGGGGGGCGTGGTCACGGTGGTGAGTGTCGCGCCGGAGGAGTCAGAGGAGATGCTTCGCGAAAGCTTGGCGAGAGGGGCTGACGAGGCCTTCCAAATATGGGACGACGCCATGGAAGGGTCTGACGGCTATGCGGTGGCGTCGATCCTCGCCAAATTCATTAAAGAAAGGCCGTTTGACCTCATCTTGACCGGCACGCTGGCAGACGACGACGGCGGCGGACAGGTTGGCGGCATGCTGGCCGCGATGCTTGGCATCCCCAGCAGCGCATTGGTATCGAAGATAGAATTCAAGAATGGGACGGTCAAGTTCAATCGTGAGCTAGAGGGCGGTTTAAGCGAGTCCATGGAGATGGACCTTCCTGCATTGCTGGCGGTGGCCACGGGATTGAACGAGCCGCGATTCGTTTCCATCCGCGCAGTGCGCAAAGTGGCATCCATCGAGATACCACAGCTCGGCGCGCAAGACATCGGCGTTGATGAGGCATCCATCGGAGCAGCAGGCGCCCGAACCGTCATCGAAAATATTTCACTGCCGCCAGAAGGAGAAGGCGCTGAAATCATCAAGGGGTCGCCGGAAGAGGTCGCGGCGCGGCTTGTGGAAATTCTCAAAGAGAAGGGAGGTATTGCCTGATGAAAAACGTCTTTGTTCTTGCTGAGCATCGGAATCGGCAGTTGCGGGATTCGACATGGGAGGCGGTTGCCGCGGGGAGAAAAATCGCGGCAGATTTGGGAATAGAATGCACGGGCATCCTCCTGGCAGATAAAGTGGAGGCCATGGCCCAACAACTTGCCGCTGAGTGCCCAAAGGTCCTCGCAGTGGAAGACAACGCCTTTGCGAGTTTCAATTCCGAACCAATCATCCAATGCCTGACTACGCTTCTCAAGGATCGAGGGCCTTTCATCTTGGTGATGACCAACTCCAACGCGGTGATCGACGTGGCGCCCGGGCTGTCCGTATATCTCGACGCGGCGCTGGCCACTGACTGCTTCGGCTATGAAGTGAGAGACGGCAAGTTCCTCGCCTGGCGACAGATGTACAGCTATAAAGTCAACGCCCTGGTGTCGTTCAAGAATGCTGAGAACATCGTGGTCACGCTTCGAGGCGGCGCGTTTTCCTTTTCACCCGGCGCCCAGGGTTTAGGCGCGGTCGAAAAAATCCCGTCGCCCTTGGCCGGGGGTTCTTTCAAAAAGCGCTTTCTCGGCTTCGTGGAAGCTGAAAAGGGTGATGTCGATATTGCAGCAGCCGATATTATCGTCTCCGTAGGACGCGGCATCGGGGACGAGCCGGATATGTCCATGTTTGAATCTCTGGCGGAGACCATGGGAGGCGTACTCGCATGTTCTCGGCCCATCGTGGACAAGAATCTGCTTCCCAAGTATCACCAGGTGGGCACCTCGGGCGTGGAAGTGAAACCCAAAGTGTACCTCGCCCTTGGCATCAGCGGCGCGTTCCAGCACCTTGGCGGGATCAAGGGCTCGCCGCTCATCGTCGCGGTCAACAAGGACCCCAAGGCCCCCATCTTTCGCGTCGCCCAGTATGGCGTCGTGGGGGATTTGAACGAGATCGTGCCCGCGCTTGAGGAAAAACTTCAGGAGGCGAAGAAATAGAGCCTGGCGTTCATTCCCTGAGCCTTTGCAAAAAGCGACAGCGGCCAAGAAAATCGTACCCCGGTCATTCCACAGGAGCGGGGCTTTAACGAGGGTGAGACGCCTCGCGGCTGAGAAATGGTCGCCTGTGCATAAAGATTTCTCGCTACGCTCGAAATGACAGGTAGGAAAGTGATCGGCATGGGAGACTGTGGGAAGAGACTGTGCAACAGGTTGCTGGAACTGATTTGATCGTCTTTACTCTATTGTAATTGCCGGGGTACTTCCTCGATGTTTGTGTCGAAATACCGTGCGCATGATCGAGGCTGCGAGTATTTTCAACAAGCGCGAGAGGGTAGTGAATCACAATGATCGTGGCGAGCGGAATTGACCATGAGTGAGTGTATTTTTTGTCAGATAGTTCAAAAGAAGAGACCAGCGAATGTTGTCTATGAAGACGAAAAAATAATGGCCTTCTGGGACGCGAGACCGGTGGCTCCCGTTCATGTACTCATAGTGCCGAAAGAGCACATCTCCACCCTTAACGATATTCCCCCTGATAGCACAATCTTGGCAGATATAGGTCGGGCGGCTTCCATGACGGCGCGCAAGCTCGGCGTTGCGGACAGCGGGTATCGCTTTTCCATAAACGTCAACAGGGGCGGCGGGCAGGTTATTTTCCACCTGCACGCGCACCTTATCGCGGGTAGAGATTTCGGGACGTTCCTGTTAAAGACCGCCATTGCGGCGGCCACCGCGTGGCGCAAGCTCATTTCTTCTCTGAGATCGCCTCGTTCTTAGAGCCTCTGCCGCAGAGTGATCACCGGACATCCTTCGAGGCGCTCGTCATCTTGATGCGCAGCAAATCGCCTTTGCCCGGTCTCGAAATTCCTTATCCCAATAGGGTACGGGAAGGAATCCACGTCCCAGCTTTTGCAGCGCTGCGCCAATGAACGGGAAGAGAAGAATGACGTGACATGTTGCTGGCGCCCCATTCGCGATTATTTACCTGAACAGCTTTACGATGATCCTCTCTCGAGGAGGAACAATCCATGCGAATTCTCCTGGTAGAAGACGACGAAAAGATCGCATCTCTTTTGGTCAAGGGGCTGAAAGAGGCAGGGTTTGCCGTGGACCACGCCGCGGACGGAGAGATCGGTTTGCATTTGTCTCTCACAGAGCCATACGATGTCTGCATCATAGACATTATGCTCCCTCGCAGGGATGGCTTGAGTCTTATTCAAGAAATGAGACGTCAAAAGAATTATACGCCGATTATCGTATTGAGCGCGAAACGTTCAGTCGAGGATCGGATTCGCGGCCTGGAAGTCGGGAGCGACGATTATCTGGTGAAGCCCTTTGCATTTTCCGAGCTGCTTGCCCGTATCCAAGCGCTGCTGCGACGCGCAAGCGCGCCGAGTCAACCGAGTCGTCTGGTCGTGGGGGATCTGCAGGTGGATTTATTGTCGCGAGAAGTATTTCGCGGCGGGCGGCGCATCGATTTGCAGCCGCGGGAATTTGCGCTCTTGGAATACCTTATGCGAAACTACGGGAGAGTGGTTTCCAAAACAATGATTCTCGAACACGTGTGGAACTACGATTTCGATCCCCAGACCAATGTCGTGGACGTGCTGGTGTGTCGATTGAGGAATAAGATCGACAGAGAATTCGAGGAAAAATTGATCCACACCATTCGCGGGGTGGGATATGTCCTCAAGTCTCCTTGACCGTTTGAGACGAAGTTTGAGCGTTCGGCTCACCGTCTGGTATGCAATTTTTTCGGTGTGTGCGTATGTGATCCTTTTTGCCCTCGCCTACCAGTCGCTCTCGTCATCACTCCGAAAAGAAGATTATGAGAATATCGTCTCGAAGCTGCGGGAACTCAGCAGCGTGTACCAGAAAGGCGGACTGAGCGATCTGGAGACGCACATAAACGCAGAGAGGGATTCTGGCAAGCCCGTCCTGTTTTTCGTACGAGTTGCGGATAAGGATGCCGGTACGATTTTCCTGAGCTTGCCTGATCAGTGGACCGATGCGGACCTGAGCGCGATCGCCCGCCTGTCCGTTCAACGAAGCGAGCAGCTTCTCCATGCACGATTGGACGGACGAGATGCTGTCTTTGAAGTCATTTCTGCTCCTCTGCCAGATGAAAATTTCTTGCAAATCGGCAGAGATATCCAACGCAGGCAAGACATCCTGAGTCGCTTCCGACAGGTTTTCCTCGCCGCCATGGCTCCAGCCATACTCATAGGCATTATTGGCGGCTATTTTCTGGCAGCAAGGTCGCTGCGACCTATGCGAAAGCTCACGGAAACGATCAAGTCTGTGATAGATACCCGAGCGGTGGATGCGCGCGTACCCGCGGGAGCCGCGGCAGACGAACTCAATGACCTGGTGGTCCTCTTCAATCAGATGCTCGAGACCATCGAGAGACTCGTCCAGGAGATGAAGGACTCCTTGGACAACGTCGCTCACGACCTTCGGACCCCTCTCACGAGAATGCGGACGATCGCGGAGATGGCCATTCAGTCTGACAGGGGCGTCGAGGACTGCAAAGACGCCTTGGCCGACTGTCTGGAAGAATGCGAACGAATAATCGCCATGCTGAATATTATGATGGACGTTGCCGAAGCCGAAGCTGGGACGCTGCGGCTCTTCAAGGAACGCACGAATGTCGCCGTATTGATCGAGGAGGCGTTGGAACTTTACCGCTGCATTGCAGAAGACAAAAACATGAGCATCATCGCAACGGTTCCCGCTGACATGACCGCGTTGCTCGACCCCCATCGCATCCGCCAGGTGCTGACAAACTTGCTGGACAACGCGGTCAAGTACACCCCTGAGGGCGGCAGGATTTCGGTTGACGGCGCCAAGGACAGGAAAGAGGTCACAATAAGAATTTCCGATACCGGCCCCGGAATCCCCGAAGAAGAGATCCCACGAATTTGGGAACGGCTCTACCGAGGCGATAGGAGCCGGTCGCACAAAGGCCTCGGATTGGGGCTCAGTCTCGTGAAATCTATCGTAAAGGCCCACGAAGGCTCGGTCTCCGTGACAAGCGTCCCCGGCCGCGGGACATCGTTTACGATCTGCCTTCCTCTCGGTGAGTAAAGGGCTTTCCTTGCGACGAGGCGCTCACCTCCAAATATTTCAAAAATGTAACCTTCGTGAAAGATTGCGGTAATCATCGGTCGTTATACTTGGTCAAAAAAGGTTATGGAGGTTTCTCACATGAAGAACACGGCAAAGCACGCACCGCGCTTCGTAGTCTCGCTGTTATGTCTATTTCTCCTGTTGGCCGTACCCGCTGCGGCGAAAAAAAATGGAGACAAAGGCGCCGCGCAACAAAAGCCAACTATCACGGCGGAACAAGCCATTTCATCGGTGAAAGGGGCTCTCCCAAAGCTGACCGTGGGAAAAAGCTTCATTAAAACGGGCAAGAGGGGCGATAAAAAGCTCGAAGTCACCCTTTTGCTCGATGGCAAGATCGTGTCCCGCGTGAAACTCAACCCTCGAACCGGTGAAATTTTACCCAAGGGTCAAGACATCTTCACCCAGGAGGTGTCCGCTTCCCCAGAACAGGCCGTAAACATTGTGCAACAGGCTCTTCCAAATTTGGAAGTCGCCTCAGTGCGGTTGGGAAAACAGGGAGAATGGAAGGTAGATTTGACTCTCAAGAAAGCAGTGGTCGCGAGCTTGAGTGTGCATGGCGGCAACGGTTCAATCCTGCCGGACTGGAAGGCTGAACGAGACGCGACGATGAGTCAGTGAGGCGCGGACAACACTGTGGGCGCACACGCCCGAGAATGGTTTTTCCAATTCCCGGTGATCGGAAACTAAAAAACAAGGTCATGCCGCACTCCCGTCAAGGAGCGAGGAGCCCATCACAAACAACCTTGATGGGCTTCTCGGCTATAGAATGAGAAAGCGCCCCGCTTGTTGGATTGGACAGCTCGCCCACGGAGTCTCTGGGTTCTTGGACCCTAGATAGAGGCTGAGCGAGAAATACAGGTTGACATAAATAACCCTCGAATGAAGCTTGCGAATTGTAACCGGAATTCGCCAAGAGGCGCTAAAATTCTGCGCAGAATAGAGCCATTCTCGAAAATAATCGCGAATTGCGCTGTTGATCCGGTGCATGTCATTCCCACGCAAGTGGGAATCCATTCTTCGTTTCCTGGATGCCGGACCGAGTCCGGCATGACAAATCAGCGCCGTGAAGCAGACTTTGAAAGTTTTCATGTTCATGCCGCGGCGCGCCTCATTCCGACAGAAGTTTCGAGAAGGAGTATATTCAAGAAGCGGGCTATCTTTTGTCCGTACTGTGGACGGCATTTACTTTAATTTATGGCTCTTACAATATTGACCCAAGGATGCCGTATGCAGAGCAACGCGTGCTGGACGGAGGTGAGCGGATGTCGTTCCTCACAACAGTTCTGAGAAGAAGCGATGAATACTTGTTAGCGCTGTGCTTGGAAAACGGCGTTGTGAGCCAAGGGTCAACAAAAGAAGAGGCCCTCGCCACAAAATGAAAGAGGCTGTTGCTTCTCTGGAGATGGCCCTCTCCGAAGATGAATCACTTTTTAGTGAGCCTATTGCCATCAAAGAGCTCCACGAATTCCTGTCACTAGAAGGGCTAGAACCTACCGTGGAAACATGTGAATTGAGAGCGGTTCATGCCTAAGAGGGTTCCGTCACTCAGACCTAGTGAACTTGTGAGTAAGCTGGCGGCCGCTGGCTGTTCTTTTCTGAGGCGTGGAAAAGGCCATCACGACGTATACTTGCGCGCAGTAGAGGATCGAAAAAGAATAGCCCCCATCAATATGGGGGCGCGAGAATTGTCGCCGCCTTACGTTCTTCGTATCTTTCGTCGTTTGGTTTCACGGATGAAGAAATTGACGAGATTTTAGGAAACAGGTGATCCGGCCTCTGCAGAAATAGGTGGTCGGCTTTTTTTCGCCGGAAAAACTCCCTACTCAGGGACGTGAGACCGTGCGGCATGTAGAAGCGTTCTCCACACCCCCTGACTATTTTCATTTCATCCTTTCCATGCTAAACTTCGATGTTTCAGAGCCTATTGGGCGTATGTATCCACGAATCGTGGTCAATCCGCTTCACCACGCAGGCATCAGCGGTTCGGGATCTCGTACGGCCGCAGAGCGTTTCAAGACAAAAAGCATCTTGACCTGACGTGCACCCACCACGGGCTTTCGCAGGTCATTGGGCCAGTGTGAGAGGGAGACATATGTTTAGTGAGCGACCGACGCGCTTTTTTCTTACCGCCGGGGCAGGCGACGCCTCAAATGCCTTGAACGCCTTTGATGCGGCCTTGCTTGACGCCGGCGTTGGCGACACCAATCTCGTCAAACTGAGCAGCATCTTGCCGCCAGGGGTAACTGAAACAAAGGCATTCCCCCTGCCAAAGGGCTCTTTCGTTCCGCTGGCGTATGCTGAATGCGTGTCGGATCAGCCCGGTCAGAGGATAAGCGCGGCGGTTGCGGTAGGCATTCCCTCCGATGAAGGCGAGGCAGGTCTTATTATGGAATGCAGCGGCTTTGGGGACCCGGATGTCTGGGAGCAGCAGGCGCGCTACATGGTCATAGAAGGCATGGAGGGCGTTAGAAAGCGACGCATCAAAGAAATCAAGAGCATCGCAGCGACCGTTGTCGTGAAATCGGTGGGGGCTGTTTTTGCCGGGGTGATTCTATGTCCTTGAATGAATCAGAGTGGTTTACCGAATGTTTCGAGAACCTGACCGCATTTTCTGTCCGGTACTCGCAAAGACTCTATAAAGGAAAGAGCGCATTTCAGACAATCGAGGTCTATGAAACCGAGAGATTGGGACGCGTTCTCATATTGGACGGGTGTTTCATGGTCACCGAGGCCGATACGTTCATTTATCATGAGATGCTCGTTCATCCGGCCATGACTACCGTTGATCGGCCTCGAAAGGTGTTGGTCATAGGAGGCGGGGACGGCGGGGCGGTGACTGAGATCGTGAAATATCCCGAGGTAGAATCTTGTACCTTGTGCGAGATCGATCCCATGGTCGTGGAGGTGTGCCGCAACTACTTCCCGAGTCTTTCGGCAGGACTCGACGACCCCCGCGTGACGGTGGTAAACGAAGACGGCGCCGAATTTGTGAAGCGATTCCGCCAGGAATTCGACGCGGTGTTTGTGGATTCCACCGATCCGGTGGGCCCTGGAGAGGTTTTATTTCAGCATTCGTTCTATGAATCGATCAAGGGCGCTTTATGTCCGACAGGGGTTGCGGTCTTCCAGACAGAGAGCCCTCTGTTCATGAAACAAGTTTTTGCGGACGCAGTAAAGAATCTCCGTCGCGTTTTTGGTAGGAACCATGCGCGGCCGTATTTCGCGACCATTCCGTCGTATCCTGGGGGATTGTGGTCATTCACCTATTGTTCGCTGACCGAACGACCCGTGGGGCAGAGCGCCTTCGAGATGCGGCGTTTCCTTCGCGGCCATTTAGCCTATTACAACGAAGCGATCCACAAGGCCGCGTTCGCGCTGCCTGAATTTGCCGCAGCCATGCTTGCAGAGTGAACATTGCAGCTTCCCCAGAGCGATCGCGAAAAAGCCATCTGCCATGGGATAATGCCGCGTACTCTACATAGTGAGCGCCGAGATTGCTTCGTCGCGTTCGGCGCCTCGCAATGACAAAGAAATTTTTGATGCGTCATTGAGAGCGAAGCAAAGCCATCTCGTGACAAATTTAGAGAGCCCCTGAAGTCTAGACCAAGAGTATATACCAAGGTGACGCAATGCTCGTTCGCAATCAATTTCTAGGGTGTTCATCGAATCGCATCATGGAAGGACGGCCTGCGCTGGTGGGTTGTCCTCTTGACCTGACGACGACATACCGCCACGGTTGCCACAAGGCCCCGCAAGCCATAAGGGCTTCCTCTGACTCCATCGAAACGTTTTCACCGCTTTTTTGGGGGGATTTGTTGGACGCGCCATTCAGCGACATCGGCGACATCGAATTCAAGGACAATCGCATTGAATCCTGCCTCGATCTAATCCAAGAGACGGCGGCGAGCATTTTGGAGAAAAAGGCTATTCCGTTGTCTCTCGGAGGCGAGCACACCATAACGCTGCCGATCGTAAAGGCGGTGGATGCGGTATATCCTCGATGCGTCGTGATTCAACTGGACGCCCATACCGACCTTCGCAGCGACTACGAAGGCATGCGCCTCAATCACGCCACGGTAATGCGGCGCATTGCCGAGCTCATCGGACCGGATAGAATAATACAGATTGGCGTGAGGTCCGGGCTCAAAGAAGAGTTCGAATGGATGAGAGAGCACGAGACGCTGTTGGAATGGCAGACGCTCTCTGAACGGGGTCTCACGCGCTGCATTGCGGGGAGGCCTGTCTATGTCACGATCGATGTCGATGTTTTGGATCCTGCTTGCATGCCAGCCACAGGGAACCCGGAGGCCGGCGGACTTTTTTATGCGGACCTCGAGAGATTTTTCCGCATGATGGAATCCTTCCAGGTCGTGGGCGCGGATGTGGTGGAGCTCAATCCGGATCTCGACCCGACCGAAGTGGGCTGCATTACCACTGCCAAGATAGTGAGAGAGATGCTTCTGCTGATGGCAGGGACCTCTCGATGAGCCCCAGGGTCCTCAGTTTGCGACCTCCATTTTTGACAAGGCGTCGCGACATGCAGGCGTTTCTCGATACGGACCAGGGCGCTGCCACACAGGATCGTCGTATCGATCGTGACACGCGAGGCATGGAGCGATGGCCGTTATCCTTTGAAGCTCCTCCGCATTGAAGCCCCGGGATAATCTGTGGGATGTGCTTTGAAGCTGCGCCCCGATGGGCGACGTCAACGCATCCAGGGGGTAGGAAATTTTTAGGCCCGATCCGCGTGAATCATAGACCGGAGCTGCCTCGTACCGCTTCTCGGCCTCCGACCACCTCAGGGCGCCGTCTCCGAGTCCAAGGGCCTTGGCGTTGAGATGACAATCAACGCATCTGGGGACCTCACGTCTCGTGGTGTGCGGGTGGGTGGAGCCCATGGCCACGGACGTCATGCCATTCTTGAGCTTCATGATGAGCGAGTCGTATGGCCGAACCACTGATCCCTTGGCGTCAACTACGGTATTCCACACCTGGCAGCCGGGAACCATCACCCCTACCCTGCCTCGTGAATTAACGCCGTATATGTTTCCTTCAAATCGGAAATAGCTCCTCCCTTCGACCCATTGACCGGCCGTATATGTTTCGGACACATGGTCAAAGCCTTGGGCGCCGAGGTTAATGGCCTGGTGGCAGCCGTAGCATTGAGGACTCCAGGCGCTGTGACACGAATCGCATTCAAGGCGCTGGTGTCCCGGCATCGCGTGGCCTTTCTTATCCCCTGTAACTATTTTCACTGGATGCTCTTTTCCCGTAAGCTTGCTCACGAGCACAAAGCCTTTGTCGGTCTTGCGGACTGAAGGCAGAGGCCGGCCCTTTGATGTGGCGAGGATCACATCTCCTTCTTGAGCTCTGATGTAGGCATTCATGCGAATGGCCGCATCGACCAGAGGATCGCCTTTTTTTACCTGCATGGAGGTCGGCGGCGACGTATAGCCCCCGTGGCAATCCTCGCACCTAATCTCGATCTGGTCTTTCATGAACTTGAAGACAGCGCCGTCGCCCATGGTATCCTGCGCGGTGTGGCAATCTATGCATCCCATCCCTTTCTCGTGGTGAATGTCGGGGACGAGGTCAAGGACGAAACGTCCGTCGCTGAGCGTGTTGTCGCTCAGGCCGCCTCTCACATAGGGAGTGCCATACTGTTCGCTCTCCATCTGGCCATGATAATTCAGACCAATCCGTCCGCTCCTGTTGTGACAGCTTCGGCATCGCTCATCAGGGATGCGTACGGTCATCGTGTGCGTCGCGGCGTGGCCGCTCGACGTCCGGTCGATCGTCGGGTCGCCTCCTCTGTATGTCCCATCCTCATGATAGGGAGCGTGGCAAGCAGCGCACCCGGCAAGGCGGTCGAGGTCATCCCGCGCGGCCGGCGCCCAGAGATGGCAGGCAGCGCAGAATTTCCGGAAATGGCTGACCGAGAGATCGAGGATGCCATTAGGACTGATCTCTTTCGGGATAGGCGCGAGGCTTGTTTTTCCGTCCGAGACCCCTCGTGTCCCGAAGCGGCTGACGCTTTCGCGATCCAAGCCCCACTGAAAGCGGAGAATGCCAATGATACCGGCGTTGGTCGCCATGAGCCCACGGGGGACGTTGTTGACGCGGTTGAGCAGAGGATCTTCTCGATGCGAGTGGCATCCCGCGATCTGCGAATTGCTCGTCCCGCAACTCATGGCTGCGACGTCCAGCCGAGCAGGATTCCTCCCTCCTCTCAGACCGATGTGCGCCCCTTGTACGGTGAGGTCCAGTCCGTTCCCGCCGTGGCAAATGACGCAGCCGAATACCGCGTTGGGATGCGACGCCGACAAATCCTCTATGCCGAAATGGCACGACAGGCACCTCTCCGCGGCAAGCTTGCCGCCAAATGGCTTGATCTCGATGATCTGCGGCTTCTGTCTGCGCAAACTATCCAGTTTAGCGCGAAGCGCCGACTTCTTCTCTTGATTGCCTGGTGTCTCGAGGTCGGCCTGCACGCGTTCCATGGCGCGCCGAATGCCTTTCATTTGGTACGCCTTCCACACGGGATGCTGATCTCGGTACGCCACAATCGCGAGCGCGGCAAGCAGTCCAAAGATGGAGAGTGTGAGGCTAAGTCGCTTCATGGCGGCAGCGGTTTCACCAAAAATATCCTAAGAAGGCGCAGGCAACGGCCGCCACCAACGTCGAAAAGAACGCCCACCTTTTCTGACGTTGGGAGGCGCGGAGAAACGGCAACCCCGCCCAGATCATGAGAACTCCGAGAGGTATCAAGACGCCCGCGATAAGAGGAGGGATGAATTTCAGCATAAACTGGATGCCCACGAATATCCATGGCGCCTTGATGTGGGGCGACGCCGACGCGGCCGGGTCTGCCGGCCCCTGGAGCGGCGCATCCGCGATCGATGACAATAACAAGAGCGCAGCGGCAGCCATGATCGCAGCCAGGCATTCTTTATGAACCAACGCAGGAAACGATTTGATTTTCATGCTGGAACTATTTCTGAGCGTGGTGGCAACGCGTCAATCCTTGACGATCCGAAAGCCTACTGTTTTGTAGTATCCGCCCGGGTATGCCCGGTGAATGTTTTGGATTCGCTTGGACGCGTCGGTGGACGCCCACGAGCCCCCTCTGATAACCTTTTCGCTGCCGGTTGCCGGACCTTCTGGATTCTCAGGAGGCGGTTCGTATTGACGATCCTGGGGATACCAGTCAGCGCACCACTCCCACACATTTCCGAGCATTCCGGCGACGCCTCTTCGCCCAAGAAGGGCGTCTTGTACGTCGGCGCTCTCGGTCTCTACGGGCATGGCAAGGTTGTCCGGCATAGGGTACCGGCTCGTGAAGAGGGCCGCCTTCTCCCATTCCGTCGAGGTGGGGAGCCGACCGCCCGCCCACGCCGCATACTCCTGAGCCCCGTACCACGACACGAAGACTACCGGTTTATTTTCTTGCCCGTCCTTTGGCTTGTATATCTTGCCGCACTTGTAAATCGGGCAGTCAGGATGGTCCAGTTTGATTCTGAGACTCCCGTCGCGAGAAGACGATGCGCCTTTGCTGTTCAAGAAGTCGCAGAATTCCTGGCACGTCGTCTCATATTTGGCAATGTAGAAGTCTTTCACGAATATCTTCCGGACGGGTCTTTCGTCCACACGGCCTTGGCCTTCAGGACTTCCCATATCGAAATGCCCGGCCGGGATGAAAACCATTCCCGCGTACTTGCCCATGCCTTCGACTACCTTGCGAACGTCCGGATGCGGCGCATTGGTTCGCCAGTCTCGCTCTTCCTCGGCCGTCGGTGGGAGCGGCACAGACGGCCCCGAAGGCAAAGCCGGCAGCAAGGGACATCTGATCACGTCCTGCTTGGCCGCGGCGATTCGGACGCCATGCCGGCTGAAAAAAAAGTCTGAAGCCTCAGCGCTTTGAATAGTGAGCAGAGCCAATAACACAAGAAGAAGTTTCGCAGAGTTCCTTGCAGGATATAACAAGATTCAGCACTACTCTTATATTTGTTGCATCACCGCGCGCAGCCTGATGCGAGACCTGATCTGCGGTCCTGCCATGACGTCATTCCTCGCAATCAGCGCAACGTCGCTGGCAGTCATAATGATTCGAGCGGCGGTTCGAGTCAAGATGTGGTCGTCCAACGTTGCTGAAATGATTGAGGCGCCCTCTACCTAGGGTGACCAATCACGACCGTCAAGAGGGATTTTCGGAATCTTGCGCGTCTGGCTTCTACAGGTTGCGCTCGACCGGTCGGCTATACTCCTTATCGAGGTTTCTGTCGGAATGAGGCGCGGCGCCACGTGAATATGATGACTTTCAAAATCTGCGCCACCGCGCCTGATTTGCCATGCCGGACTCGATTCGGCGCCCAGGAAACTTGTGATGGATTCCCACTTCCATGGGAATGACATTCAGCGGGACAACGGCGCAATTCGCGACCATATTCGAGAATGGCTATAAAAGGCGCGCCAGCGCCTCGCCTCGTGGTCATGCACGAAACAGACGCCAGTCGCTTACCCCGAGTGTGAGAGAGCCATTTTCCCACGGCGTTTTTTTGTACGACAGTCGCGAGGCGCTCGCCTGAGTGAGCAGATTCTTGACAACACTGAGTTATAATCAGACCCTGGTTTGCGTCAGCGTTTCATGGTAACTACCACTCGGGCTTCGGGGGGCCGCATCGGCCCTCTGCGCCAAGACATGGGGCTTGTAAAATGTTAGTGCATTTCGCAGCGTCGCTCAGAATCAAGAGTACTTTTTAGGTTGAAGCTCGCTGCGGCGGAGAGAAACGAAGCCATCCACGCAATTCTATGTACCCGCCGTGAAACCGGAGCAGATGCGACTTTGCAGAAGGAAATGAATGGCCTGTAACAGAAAACTCACCCAATTTCTGACGCGGCTCAGCGCTGTTTGCCAGGAGCGGCTCATTGACGAGAAATGGCTTTTGGCGCCATCGTTGCGGGTGGGCCAACAATGGCTGGATTCTTTGACGTTGTCCGGGAAGGCCGTGATAAATTGCCGCGTGTTCACCTTTGCAGGTATGGCCATGCGCTTGGCCGCTCCTGTCATGAACGACCGAGGCCTGTCCTATTGCAATGATAAGGCGCAGTTGTTCCTCGTGGATAGCATTCTCGCCGGCCTTTCTCCAGATTCCTCTGCATATTTTCCGAAGCTGCGCGCTGGCTTGTCCCTTTCCAGAAGGGTATGCGCCATGCTCGACGCTTTGCAGCTTGCGGGGATAGGCCCTGACGACATGAGCCGCGACCACTTCGAGAGCGACGCCAAACACGCGGACGTGGTCCTCGTATTCAAGGCCTACAGACAGCGGCTCCAAGAGATGAAACAAGTGGACTACAGCGACGTCTTGAGGATCGCCGCCCAGACCGTCTGCAGCAATTCTGCCGCAACAACAATGCCCTTCTTCATTATCCCAACCGAGCTCGAGGTATGCGAACTGGAAAGGCGTTTCCTGCAAAGCCTCCCTACCGACAGGGTACTGTACATCACGGGAGACGCTGATGAATTTGATTTAACCGATCGGCGCAAGAACGAGCAGGAACGCATCCGCCAGACGCTGGAAGCGCTCGCGACGAGAGACCCTCGACCGACCATCGACTTTTTTACAGCCTCGGGAGAACGCAATGAAATCAAAGAGGTATTGCGTCGCTGCGTCGCACACAACATCCCCTTCGATGATGTGGAAATCGTGTACACCGATGCTACATCCTATGTCCCGGTGATATATGAGACGGTCCTCGCTGCATGTCCTGAGCCCGTATTCGACTGGCCGCAACTGCCCGCGACCTTTGCGGAAGGCATCCCTGTGCTCTACTCTCGTCCTGGCAGGGCATTGCAGGCCTGGATCGAATGGATGCGCAACGATTTTCCTCAAGCCGCACTGACGCATCTTATCGAGGACAGGCTCCTGGACTTTGGGGACGACTATTCCGAAGATTCGCATTTTCTTCGATTGGGCAGACTGCTCAGGGGGCTCGTTATCGTAAATGGACGAGATCGCTACGTGCCTATCCTGAAACAGCGGTTGGAACGAGCGTGCGGCAAAGCAGCGGACTTTGACCACACAGACGATCGAGCGGGCCAGGATTGTGACGAAATTGGTGACGCGCTGTCTGATTGGCAGGCGCTCTACGACCTGGTGGAACGCCTGTGCAACGTTTCTACCATGCAAGGGCTATCGCAGGCGGAGCTGATCGACAACGTCAGGACTTTTGTCTCGGAACTTTGTCGTTCCGTCAGCGAAGTGGATAACTACGCCCGACTCGCCCTGTTGCAGGAGCTGGACGCGCTTTACGAGTGGTTGAGCGATGCGTCCTGCACCAACACCTTCGACATCCTGGAGTGGGCGCAAAACCTGCCCAACACGCTGCGTATCCTTGGCAGCGGACCGCGGCCAGGGTGCATACATGCGTCGCACATCATGAGCGGGGGGCATTCAGGGAGAAACCATCTTTTCATCGTGGGTTTGGACGACGAGCGTTTTCCCGGCGCCCCTTCTATCGATCCGCTGCTCCTAGACGAAGAACGCCAAAAGATTTCCGATCGACTGGCGACCTCGTCCAAAGGCCATGAGCAGAAGCTCCGGGCGTTTATCAGGCTGCTTGCACGCCAGGGAGGGGTTGTGTGCTTGAGTTATTCCAACACGGATTTGAGCGACGACGCGTCGTTGTTGCCCAGCAGCGTGTTCCAGGCGGCGTGGAATTATTTTCATCCGACGGGCGTCGAGGCGTGTTCTGACCGGCCCAATGACGTTTTGACATCTGTGGCCTTTGTACCAGCGCCGCAGAAAAGCGTATGCGCCGAGATCGAGTGGTGGCTCCAAAGAATCTTAGGCGAGAACCCGCCGGACAAAGGACGCCTGTTTGAGAAGTACTTCCCGAATTTATGGCGAGGGTTCGTCTCGTCAAAGGCGCGGGCAAGCGATGTATTCACAGAGTATGACGGGAACATCGGGGATCGAGGCGGAGTCTTCGATCCAACCGCGCCCGGCGGGCCCGTCTTGTCGGTGCAAAAGCTGGAAACCTTTGCAAAATGCCCGCTCAGCTATTTCTTCAAGTATATTCTCTCGGTAACAACGCCGGAGGAGCCTGGCATGGCGACGGCAGACTGGCTCACTGCCCTGGAAACAGGCAGCCGCCTGCACGAGATCTTTAGGCTGTTCATCGAGGAACTGATGGCCCAGGGGAGACCGCCTTCGGTCGCACGGGATCATGGGCGTTTGCACAGCATTTTGCAGCAGTGCCTGGATCAGTCCAAAAGAGATCATCCTCCTCCCAGTATGAGCGCGTACCACCGTCAGGTGAGGCTCCTGGAACGAGCTGCTGATATATTCCTCGTGGAAGAAGAGATCGCGTCTCGTTCGTCGATCCCCCGATTTGTCGAAGTGTCCATTGGCCTGCGAAAATCGGGCGAATTGACCGTGCTCGATCAAGAGACCACAGAAGCGCTCGAGATCGAACCAGGGGTCCGCATCCGCATCCAAGGGAGAGTGGACAGGATCGACGAGTCAACCGACGCGGCAAAAGGATACATTGTCTGGGACTACAAGACGGGGGGAACATACCGATATCGTGGAAACGATCTGTTTCGTCAGGGCCGGAACCTTCAGCATGCCCTTTATACGGCCATCGTGGCAGCCCTACTTAAGAGGCGGCTGCACCCCGACGCAAGAGTCCACAAATTTGGCTACTATTTTCCGAGCGTGAAGGGCCGTGGGGTGCGCATTGTCAGCGCTGATGACGCCGTTCAAATAGGCAACGAAATTGTGACAGCGCTTTGTCGCTTGATGAGTCGGGGATGCTTTCCTGCGACGAACGACGCGAAAGAGGACTGTCAATTCTGCGAGTACGCGGCGGTGTGCGGCGACGTCGAAACTGCGGCCAGTCAGTCTCGCTCAAAAATCGCCAATCAAGCCAACGAAACGCTCGCGGATTTCCGATGGATTCGGGGGATTTAGCAATGAAATTAAGAAGTTCGAGAGAGGCTCCATGAAGTCGCTGCTCGCGCCGCCAGATCAAATACACCGTGATGCAATCCTCGGGGATCTCGGTTCCACGATGCTTGTGGAGGCGGCGGCCGGCACCGGCAAAACCACCAGCATCGTAGGCCGAATGACGCGGCTGCTGGCCGAGGGCGTCGCTGGGGTCGAGAGAATGGCTGCGGTAACGTTTACGCGCAAAGCCGCGGCCGAACTGGCCGACCGCTTTCACAGGACATTGCAGGCTGAGGCCAGTCGATCCGTCGCTCAAGAAAAAAACAGATTGGAACGCGCCATACTGTCTTTGGATCGATGTTTTATCGGCACGATTCATTCATTCTGCGGGAGACTCTTGAGAGAACGTCCCCTTGAAGCCGGACTCCCCCTAGACTTTGAAGAAATTGACGAACAGGAAGACCAGCGCATTCGATCTCGGGTCTGGGAGGACTTTGTGGAGCATGCATATCGGTCCCAGGACCCTCTGCTCGGTCGATTGGAAGACCTCGGCCTTGAACTCGAGGACCTCGCCGCCTCATTCCAAGCCATCTGCGACTACGAAGACGTGGAGGAATGGCCAGCGGAGGAGGTGGTCATGCCGGACTTGGAGCCGGCTATCGTGGAATTGGAGGCCTTGGTTGCACACATCGAGCCGCTGGTGCGTGACTTTCCCAACGATGCTCGTAAAGACGATCTTATCACGGTGTATGAGCGAGTGGTACTGGCTTTTCGGCAGGCGCCCCGCATCCGGTCTGCGCCGCAACTCATGGATGTGTTGAGTCAGTTCAAGGCCGTGAAGAGCGCGCCGCGATACTGGCCCGGGGGGCAGAAGCAGGCAAGAGCTGAACTGGAGAGACTGAACAATTTCATTGACCAGGTCGCGGCGCCTCTCTTGAAGAAATGGAGGGAATGTCGATATTCGTCGGTCATGGAGGTGTTGCTGTCAGCCTTGCGCTGGTACCGCGCCAGGAAATTAGAGTTGTGCAAACTGAATTTTCAGGACCTTTTGCTTTACACGGCTCGGATGCTGCAAAAAAACCCTTCTATCCGAAGGTACTTCAAAAAACGATACTCGCACATCCTTGTTGATGAATTTCAGGATACCGATCCTATTCAGGCTGAGGTTCTCTTCTATTTGACGGCCGACGACCCTTGCGAGACTGACTGGAAAAAGTGCCGACCTACGCCTGGCTCACTCTTCGTGGTGGGCGACCCGAAACAGTCCATTTACCGCTTCCGAAGGGCTGACATCATCACGTACAACGAGGTGAAAAGAATTATCGCCGAAACTGGCGGAAGAATCATCACCCTTTCCGCGAATTTCAGGACTGTCGGCCCTCTCATCGACTGGGTAAACGATTTCTTCCCCGCGCGTTTTGCAG
>JBMFOE010000007.1:59832-107190 GCA_049969795.1 Desulfomonilaceae bacterium | reverse complement strand
CAGCAGCGCAATTCGCGATTATTTTCGAGAATGGCTATACACATGAGGCCCATGGTACAAGATTTCGTTCGATCGATCGTGGAATTCAAAGATTTCGGGAAAGCGACAATCGAAAAACCACTTTCGACCTCTTTTCCTGACGTCCAGATGTACATCAACGAGTTTTGGACGTCGAAGCAGAGGGCGGCTCACTCGCTGCACGAAATATCGTATCGCGCATGCTTCAAGCCACAGTTGCCTCGGTTCTTCATACAGCGCCTGAGCCGAGAGGGGGACGTGGTGTACGATCCTTTCATGGGACGCGGGACAACTCTGCTGGAAGCCGCGCTCCTTGGCCGCATTCCCATGGGATGCGATATCAATCCGCTGAGCGACATTCTCTTACGCCCGAGGTTGAATCTGCCGCCGATCAAAGACGTGGAAGAGCGCCTTCGATCTCTCGATCTGGATGAAAAAACCCCAATACGCGAGGATCTCCTGGTTTTCTACCACCCGAAAACCCTGTCAGCTCTCACGAATCTCCGGAACTATCTTCTGGAAAGGGATGCCCATGGCGGCTTAGATGCGGTGGATCAATGGATTCGTATGGTTGCGACCAACAGGCTGACTGGCCATTCCAAGGGTTTTTTTTCTGTATATACCCTGCCCCCAAATCAGGCTGTCTCAATCCAGTCCCAGAGGCGGATTAATGAGAAAAGAGGCCAAAGCCCCCCTTTTCGGGATGTTCGGCAGATCATCCTGTCCAAGAGTAAAAGCCTCATGAAGGATGTGGGATCTCACACCCGCGACCAGCTCGCCAAAACTGCGGCTGAAGCTCAGCTCATTGTGGGTTCCAGCGACAATACCCCGACAATTGCGTCTGACTCCGTGAAATTGGTGGTGACTTCGCCCCCGTTTCTGAATGTTGTCGATTACCAGCTCGACAACTGGCTCAGGTGTTGGTTTAACGGGATGGACCCCGGCGCCATAGGCGTGTGGAAGTTCGCAAATCCCTTAAAATGGTCCCAAAAGATGACGGCGACGTTTCAGGAGCTTCGGCGGGTATTGCAACCAGGGGGGTGCGTGGCCTTCGAGGTGGGAGAAATAAGAAAAAGCACACTATTGCTCGAACAACTCGTAATCCCTGCTGCGATTCAGGCCGGTTTAACGCCCGTGATGGTGATTATCAACGATCAGACGTTCACAAAGACCTCCAACTGTTGGGGAGTCGATAATCTGAGGAAAGGTACCAACACCAATCGAATTGTCCTCCTTCGCAAGGATTAAACTCGTTGCCAAAATTATCCTGTGTTTTTCTTGTATATTGTCAGGAGATTGGCCTAGAATCAACCTATTGCTCCCACAACCGTCAGCTTGATTGAACGCAGCCGAACACGAACCGAATGCTTCAGCATGCCTCATAACCTGTATTCGTTTGGTCTCGCGATGTGGGGCGTCAACGCGGCAGGATGTGGTGGCTTCTATCAGGGCGAGAGATTGTGTGAGAAAGCCCTGTCGTCTGCCCTCGAACTCGATCATCTGGTCTCCTTAGAGATTGCAGAAACGGGACGCATTGGCAAGGTTGCCAACGGATTGTTGCAACAAGGTCGGCGCCTGTGATGTTGACAACTGTATTATTGTGGACTACTTTTCTGAAGTGTAGGGAATAATATATTGTAGGAGATAATATGAAATCAGTAAAAGTACTGCCCAAAGGACAAATTACACTACCAAGGGATATTCGAAAGAAATTGGAAATAGAAACGGGGGACACCCTGCTGTTGGAGGAAAGAGACCAACAACTGGTCATCAAGAAGGGGAAAACCATCTTTGACTACGTGGCGTACCTTCCCGACCTCAAGCTGTCCATTGGAGAAATCAGAGAACGGGCCATAAAGGAGGCCGCCAAAGATCATGCCTAAGGCCTTCGTGGATACCAGCGTCATACTTCGCATTTTGATTAAGGACGATGAGTTAAAGGCGCAAGCCGCCGTTAATCTCCTTAAGAGCGCAGCCGAGAGAGACGTAACCCTCTACCTGCTTCCGGTGGCTGTCTTGGAGACCGTCTGGGTTCTGGAAAAGGTGTATTCTCTTTCCCGTAAAGATGTTCAAGAAGTGGTCGAGGCCATTCTGAATACACCGGAACTGAGAGTTGAGAAAGAAGGAGTTTTTCGAAAGGCCCTGCAAACCTATGTCGAAAAAAATATTAAATTTGCTGACGCGGTGATGGGCTATTGGGGCCTAGCCAATGGATATAACATAGTCTTCACGTATGACGAAAAAGACTTTAAACGGATAGAGGGCCTCGACGCCCGGAAGCCCTGAAAGATCTGAACAAGCCTTCTCGATAGCCGGCAACCTTTACTCGATGTCTTTTTCCTTTGCCAGGCAAGGACCATGAAATGTCGAAAATGCCAATTCGAGAATCCAGCGAGCAGAAGTTCTGAGAGAAATCCGGCGCAGCGTGACGCGTGTTATACTGCATCTCGAAGTTTCTGTGGGAATGAGGTCTGCATCACGTAGCTCTTGACTGCTTTTGAAAACCGCGCAGTCAGGTACGACATGTTAACTTTTGTCATTTGGAAGATCCCGAGCTCGAAAGAAGTAAGAGGCGGCGACTGAGAAATCTTGGTTTTGGGGGTAAGATTTCTCGCTGCGCTCGAAATGCCAGCCGCCCGTCGAATTCGCGATTAATTCCCAGAACCGCTTTATCCAGACTGTTGGCGCCATGGAAAACAATGTGAGTGATCTCTTTCTCGGATCGTCGCGGCCACGTAAGGGCGCCCACGCCTCGACCAATGAAGGGTTTTGTTTCTGCTTGGGAAGCTTTTCGTGCTATACGTCGAGTGTTGGACGTAGACGTGGGAGCGTGCTGAGCTCTCGAGATTGGAGCGCTTATGAAAATCCTTTCCATCAACGCCTCTCCGCGTATGGAGGCTGGCAATACTCAACTGGTGTTGACCCCATTTCTTGTGGGCGCGCGAAGCAAAGGCGCGGAGATCGATGTGGCCTATTTGGGTCGCAAGGACATCAAACGATGCATCGGCTGCTTCACCTGCTACGCCAAAACACCTGGTGTATGCGTGCACAGCGACGACATGCCGAAACTCATCGAACGGATACGCGCCGCAGACATGCTCGTGCTGGGCTCGCCCATATATTTGGATGGGATGACGGCGCTGGCAAAGACGTTTATGGACAGGTTGGTCGTTTTTTTGGATCCGCATTTCACGACAGACGCTCGAGGTTTTATACACCCGCTGCGCTGGAATTTTCCCCGGAGTATCTTCCTCGTGTCGGTCTGCGGGTACCCGGGACTGCATAATTTTGAACCGCTCGTAACCCACATGGAGCGTGTGGCCCGCAATCTGCATGCGCGTTTTTGCGGGTCTCTGCTCCGACCGGCCATTTTTTCCATGCAGCTCACCAAGAAATATCCCGATCGAATACACCGCGTGATGGATGCAATTCGCGCCGCGGGAGAGGAGCTCGTCCAGACTGGCGGCGTCTCAGACGCCACATTCCGGGCGGCAAGCGACGATATTTGTCCACCCGAAGAATTGTTGAGCATCGCAAACAAGTATTGGGACCGAGAACTGGAGAAATCCAGGGATCAGCCGGCATGATTTTTGTCCGTTCTCAGTGGTGGGATGTTTTTTTTGGTCAGGCTGGTTCAGGGAGGAAGCTGTGTAAAGTAGTCGCATTGGCGGCGTTGACGCTCGCGACGACTCCCTGTTCAGCCGGGGGCATCTTCTATTTTCTCCCGTATTTCGAGGATGGCCATCCGGTGGCGTTGGAACGCGCCGCCGTGGTGAGTTCGAGGTCCCGGGTGGTGGTTTCGGACGCCGAGATGGAATATGTCCTGGATCAAACATTCTACAACAACAATGAGCAGACATTGGAGGGCGTTTTTCTGCTGCCGTATGACCCGAGCTCTCCGCCCGAAAGACTGTCCATCGTCATCGATAGAGCGGCCGTTGCGCCGGAGCGCCTCGCGCCAGAACAATTCCTTCCTCTCTTGTTTGAGTTCACCCGTGGGATCGCGGACCCTTGCCTGTTGGAGTTGGCCGGCAAAGGGGCGTTCGTCGTGCGTCGCCTTCGTTTGGGCCCGAAGAAAGAGAAAAGCATTCAGACGCGCTTCTTCATCAGAAAAACGGCGTCAGAGGATTTTATGCAGGCGACCGTTCCTCTCTGGGGCGAGCGATACTCATTGGGGCCGGTGGCTGGCCTCGAGATTCTCGTACGCTTCAAGATGTCCATTCCCATAAGGGCGGTTTTCTCATTTACCCACGAGATATCTCTTCTTAGAGAAGCGCCTCATCGGGTTACGGCGTCTTTTCGATCCCAACACAAGCCTGTGAGGCAGGATTTTTCGGTTGTCGCTGCCCTCCGAGGGACAGACTTCGCAGCGCGGATGTTGTGCCAAAAGACGTCGGAAGGCGGGGGAGTTTTCATGACCATTTTGTGTCCTCCATTGGCGGCCCAGAGGCAACAGAGCCTTCCGAAAGACGTGGTGTTCGCAGTGGACATCTCTGGCAGCATTCCGCCGGCGATGAGGGAGCTCTCTCACCGGTTGATCATATCGGGGCTCCAACGGCTTGGAGAGCAGGACAGATTCAACATCGTCGCCATAGGGACCAAAACCGGCCTCATGCAGAAAGGGCTGGCGCCGTCGATGCCGGAGAATCTCACTGAAGCGGTACGGTATTTGAACACCCTTGAATACGGCGGCGGGACAGACTTGTTCAACGGCGTCATGACGTGCTTGGATCAGTTTTCCCCATCGAGACGCCAGCGATTCGTCGTGCTGATCACAGACGGCAAGCCCACCGTGGGCAATCTCGATCCGCAGGGACTGATAAACGCCGTGCGGCAGGGCAACCGTCTGGGGGCAAAGAT
Organism: Desulfomonilaceae bacterium; assembly: GCA_049969795.1. GTDB lineage: Bacteria > Desulfobacterota > Desulfomonilia > Desulfomonilales > Desulfomonilaceae > JAUPKT01. The sequence goes on along the minus strand of JBMFOE010000007.1, from coordinate 102,312 downwards.
CTTTTCCGCGGCCCTGGGCGATGGAGCGGACACAGCCCTTTTATGGCAGTTGTCGGAGATGAGCCGGGGAGCAGCGGTACACATCCACGGCGTCGGTCCGTTCGAAGGGGAGATCAACAGATTCTATGAGGGGATCAATCAACCGGTGGTCAGGAATATCAGCCTGCAACTCGAGGGCGCAAGCCAGGCGGATGCCATGCCGTCGGTGATTCCTGACATGTCGGGAGAAGCTCCTGCCTTTGTTTTTGGGAGTTATGACCAACGCAAAACTGGAGCGGTCGCCGTTGGGGTGAAGGCGCTTGTCCAGGGAAGAAGTCAGACGCTCTCTCGATCGTGCGATCCGAGCGCATCATCGCGCATCAAGCCGAACATTCTCCTTGTCTATGCCATGCGTAAGATGGCAAAATTAATGGAGGACGAGCGTCAGAAAGGGTTTGAAGCGGGCGGTTCGGCGACTTTGCGCGCGCTCGCCGAGGAATACGGCTTCAAGCGACCGACGGCAGGGCGGTATCCCGCGCGTGAATGGGGGCGGCTCTATTGGCTTTATCAGACGTCGCTGGTACCTCAACAGGTTGAGTCAGAGGATTTCCGCAGAGTCGGGGAAAAGCTTTTTCGTCGGGAAGGAGGGGAATGGGTTGACGCGAGCTTCCAGCCTGTGTTCGAAACCACCCTGGTTCCCTTTTTGAGCGAGAGGTACTTTGAGTTGATACGAGAGCGGCCTTGGTTGGGGCAGTATCTGGCTCTCGGGCAAAACGTGACGCTCGCGGTGGATTCCAAGGCAATAAAGGTCGAGGCGGGCGTCGAAGGCGTGCAGCCATCCGAGGGCGTCCACGCGCCTCTCAAATGAGAGGCGACCTCATGATGAGATCAATGGCGCTTCTGGCAGTACGGGCTATGGCCGGCTCGACGTCTTCCAGGGCGAGCAATTGCCTGAGATGATCCGCGGTTCTCAAGATCATCATGGCAAGGTCTCCTTCGTCAGCCCTGATATGCGCAGTCAATTCATCCCACTCGACTTCCTCAGACCATAGGAATAAGGACGCAACAGGCCAGAACATAATATCCGGTACAGGGAAACCGTGAGCTATAAGCTGCTCGATCAAGGGTCTGAGTCGCATTACCATCCCACGGAATTTTTTCCACAAAGGTTTGGTCTTTTCCCACACGTGCCTGCTCACGTGGATAGCCTTGTCCTTGTCCACCACGAATGGGGCGATGACGGCCGCCAGCTCCTTGGGATCGAGAGATCGCAACTCGCCGCCTCTAATCAATTCGGCGATGAGCAGAGGGTGATCAAGCCTTAGTTGCGCCGCCCATCTCCCGTCAAACGTCGGGGCTCCCGCAGCATCCACATAGCCCAATTCTTGAAGAAACGTGAGATGCCTTTGAAATTCCTCGACGAGCTTCGATCTTACGGAACGACTCTTTCTCGATTTTTCATGGAATGACGCGAAGGACAGTCCCAACAGCTCCTTCACCCCTTGAGGATCGTGGGACAAAAGCAGATTCAGGACCATGGAAAAATTTATGGCTATTTGGGAGCGCAATGGTTCAGGAGGCGAGAGAAAAAGTTGCCGCATCAACGAGAGGTTGAGATAACGTCCTGGCGCCACGAGGACAAAGCCTACGTTGTCCATTCCTCGGCGCCCTGCCCTGCCGGACATTTGATGAAGGTCCGTCGCGGTCATGTCAACGAATGAGCGTCCATCGAAGCGGTCGCTTTGAAGCAGCACGACGGTGCGAGCCGGAAAATTCACTCCCGCAGCCACTGTACTCGTCGAGAAAATGACTTCGAGGAATCCCTTCACCATCATTTGTTCTACAAGGAGCTTCCATGCCGGCAGTTGACCGGCGTGGTGGGCGCCAGCTCGACACGCTAACAACCGGTCAACCTGCGAGCGGCCTCGCAGCTCCGGATAGCGCTCGAGGTGTTCCTCGACGGCCCGCAAAAAACCGTCCTCGTCAGGGCGCAACGGTGAAGAATCGAGGCGCTCCACTGCGGCGTCGCAGTCGGCCCGGGATTTGAGAAACACTATGGCGGGCAGGAGGTTGAATTTGCGCAGGGAATCGACGATCACATTGAGGTCAGGTTCTGGCTGTCGAGCGATCTTTCGCCTTTCTTTTTGCTCCTTTGCCAGCGAGGCGACGGCCGGAAACAGGCGCTGCCCCTTGAAAAACGGCGTGATCTGCCCATTGGGCAGTTGACACAACACGTTCAGCGGCACGGGTCGCACATCCGAAAATACAACCGCGCATGGCTTGCCGCGAATGCGCTCGAGCCACTGGGCGAGTTCCTGCGCGTTGGATATGGTGGCTGACAGCAGGAGCAGTCGGACGCGATTGGGGAGGTAGATGAGCACCTCCTCCCAAACCACTCCCCGGTCCACATCGCCAAGGTAGTGCGCCTCGTCAAGGATAACCAGGTCCACGGCCAAGTCTCTGCCTACTTCCATGGCGTCGTAGAGCTGATTCCGCAGTATTTCTGTGGTGCCTACTATTACCGGCGCGTCAGGATTTTCTTTCCGATCGCCTGTCAGGATACCGACTGACTCCCGTCCAATTTCGTCCCCGAATTCCTGGTACTTGGCGTTGGAAAGCGCCTTAAGGGGGGCCGCGTACCACACGCCTCTTCCCGCGGCGAGGTATTGTTTTGCGGCCTGGAGGGCAATCCACGTCTTGCCCGATCCTGTGGGCGCGCTGACGACGACGTCCTGGGTCGAGAGGAGCTCGATGGATTCGAGCTGAAACTCGTCGGGGACAAAGCCTGTGACTTCGGGCTTGCCAATTTGACTTAACAGCCGAAGCGTTTCGCGGTGAGCAGATGGTTGGATAGCGCTCGATCGTGCTTCATTCGGGACCGCTTTTTCCCCGCGTCTACGCCTCCAATGTCTCTTCGAAGGGTTTGCGTTCTTGATCGCTGCGTTTTTCATGCAACTGCAAGCCTACATTAAGGCGGTTGTCATAGCAACCCTGGAATGTCCGAAAAGGCAACGCATATCATGTAAAATGCTCCTCTTTTCATAATAATAAGACCATCAAGGACATTGCGCGATCTTAGGATACGTTTTGCGGCTCTGGCCATCGCAAAAAACTCACATTCCCCAAACATCAACCTAACAATGCGCCGGCACACTTTGCGTCGATAGTTCCAAAAAGCGCACAAGATGATTTCCCCTCGGAGCGACGTTGTTCCGTCGGTTGCGAGGGATGAAGAGCGTCCGCCAACAGAGGCGAACCAGGCGGACGCCATGAACGTGTTGTTGTGAAAAGGAGGAGAAAAATGAGACGTTGGCATGTAGTGTTCACCGCCGTCCTTTTGGCCATGGCCATGGCGACGCAGGCGGCCGCGTGGGAGCTGTCCATGAAGGGCGACTGGGAATGGCGCTATCGATATTGGACGCGTACCGGCAATCACGACATTTTTGGGGAAATGGATGACACCAGAGTAAATTTGGGAATCAACCACCTCGTGGTGTTCCCTACACGGGCTACCACAAATAGGATAAATACGGGGGGCTTCGGCGGCGGCGTCTTGGCCGGAGAAAACAATTACGGCGCGGATATGACGCTCACGGACAACAGGATGACCATATTCCCCAAGATTAAGGTGAACCCTGCCATATCCGTAGAGGCGTCGGTGAACATGACGTCCCTCGGCATTTGGTCCAACGGCAGACCATACGCAGAAGGGGTGGACTACGGGTGGATCACCGATCTGTATGTACCTATTGGAGATCGGCCGGTTGCGAGCCATGTGCCAAACACCTTTGTGACGGTGCAGTGGCTGAAGGCCAGTATCCATACCCCCATGTTCGATTTCAGCCTCGGCTACAAAACGAGCGCCATAGGCATGGGGCTTTGGAAACATCCATGCAACCGGGCATCCGCTTCTTTCTCGGTGAGCGCCAACTATGGGCCATTTAAGATTGGCTTCAGCCCATATTTTGGCAGGGAAAGGTCAGACTGGGCGGGCACCAGAATTACCGGCGAAGGCTCGGTGAGACGCAAGGACGATCGCAGGGATTACTTCAGAGCGCTCTTCGGCGAAATCCTCTATCGATCCGGCCCTATGGAGATCCAGTTGGTCTCTGATTCCTATCATCAGCCCAACTCCTCGACTCCGACGGCTCGAGGGGCGGCGTTGCCCGCGGCGCCTACCCGGCCGAGTGAAGATATCTTACGGTACCGAATCGCGCTGGCTATGAAATATTTTGATGGCCGATCCTTTTTCCATGCAGAGGCTGATTGGTTTAACCGTTGGAGGTCCGGTCGCGGCTCTGCCGATCCCGCGACCAACACTCCCCCATACCGAGATCGTCAGGAGAGAGACAACGACGGTTGGCTATACGGGGTCGAGCTTGGGAGGTTCGCAGGGCCGTCCAAGGTGACCATCAATTACGTGAGGTCAACCGGAAACGACCCCTCGACCCGAAAGACCACGGATGACGCAGCAGATTCAGAGTCGGGCGTCACATCGTGCTATATGAAGCCGTGGGGTTACTTGATGTACTACATGTACGGCGCAGGCGATGGATGGGACGCCGCAGGGTACGGCCAACCTACAAACTTCCACCACGCCGGCGTCAGAATAGACTATGCGGTGGCGTCGAACCTAAACGTCAACCTCGTGTATTCACGGGCATGGCGCGACCAACCGAATGCGTATAGGCTTGGCGGAGACTACCGCATACGCGCCCAGGCGTGGACCAACGAAGACATCAGGCTGTCTCAATTAGGGACATTTAGGGGCCAGGCGGTACCGGACAGCGCCCGCGACATCGGTTGGGAAACCGACATTGGCGTGGACTGGAAGCTCCTGGAAGGGCTCACATGGTCCACCACCTTCGCCTACTGGAAGCCGGGCAATTGGTGGAGCTACGCGTATCCCAACACCGCGCATCTCTACCGCATCAACGTTGTCCCGAACAACAACCCCAATACAGCTGCCGGAGAAGCTGCTGCGATATTCGGCTTAGGTCGCGAGATAGACGGTCTCTTTTCCGTGGAGACAAAACTGCTCATCAACTTCTAGTCCCCGTAAGGACAGCCGCCGTGAGAGAAGTCAATTGATTCAGCGCTGCCAGGGGTGTCATCAGGAGCCTCCCAATCCTGTCACCTCGCGCGATCGCTCCGCCGGCTGCCCTATTTTTTTTGCGCTCTCAAGGGCTTTGCGAGATTTTTTTTGCAAGGCAGCGGGGCCTTTTTTTGGTAGATGTTTGTGGGGGTTCTGTGGCCATGGGCGAGCATCGCGTGATCGGTGAGCAGTGGTTTTGTGGGCGTCTTTGGCAAGGTGGGACGTAGAGAGTTGGAGTGACTGCATGCCAAAAGAGAAGATCCTTGTGGTGGATGACGAAGCTGATATACTCGATTTGGTGGGGTACAATCTGACGCGAGAAGGCTACCGGATCAAGACCGCGAGTACGGGCGAGGAGGCGTTGCGCAAGATAAAAGAAGACCCGCCGGACTTGATACTCCTCGATCTTATGCTCCCCGGGATGGACGGGTTTGACGTGTGCAAGGAGTTGAAAAGCGACCCTCGCACCGCTGCCATACCCATCGTGATGTTGACTGCCAAGACTGGCGAAGCAGATCAAGTAGCTGGATTAGAGCTTGGATCGGATGACTACGTGGTGAAGCCATTCAGTCCGAGCATATTGCTGGCGCGAGTTCGCGCCGTGCTTCGCAGGACCAGAGAACAAGCGCCTGCTGAGACGCGAGTCCTCGCGTTCAAGGATCTCATCATCGACCCTTCTCGCCACGAGGTGGTGGTAAAAGGTATTCCCACTCAGTTAACGGCCTCTGAATTCAAGATTCTCCATTATATGGCGCGACGGCCGGGATGGGTGTATTCTAGGGAGCAAATCATATCCGCCGTGCGCGGGGATGATTATCCTGTGACTGATCGATCGGTGGATGTCCAAATTGTTGGTCTGCGCAAGAAACTGGGTCCTGTGGGGGCTTACATTGAAACGGTTCGAGGAGTAGGATATCGATTCCGGGAGGATGCAGGCGACTGACGGAATATTTGATTATCGAGTTGTGAGAAAGTTTGGTATGCGCGTGAGGGCTTCGGCCTGAGCGACATTGGAATACACTCTGGAGACGTACGAAAGGGACGCCATGCGAATCAGACTTCAGAATGCAATAGATAAATTGAATGCGAGACTGGTAGCCTTGGCTGGGTTGGTTGAGAAGAGATTTCGGCTCGCGATAAAAGCCGTGGAATGCAGGGACGTGGCGCTGGCAAATCAGGTCATCGAGGGCGACCTAGAAATAGACCAGCAGGAAGTGGATATAGAAGAGGAGTGCCTGAAGATACTCGCGCTGCACCAGCCCGTGGCAGATCATCTTCGATACATTGTAGCGGTGCTCAAGATGAACAATGACCTGGAAAGGATTGGAGATCTCGCGGTCAACATCGCGCAGACGGTTGAGATCGTGGCCAAGTATCGGGACATTCAGATTCCTTTCGATTATTTTACTATGGCCCAGGAGGCCCAGGAAATGCTTGAGAAAAGTCTCGATGCCCTGGTGAATAAGGATTTGAGCCTCGCGTATCAGGTGTGCGCGCAGGACGATGATGTGGACACCATGAAGGAGGCTATGCAGGCATTATTCGCTAAAGAAGTGTGCAAAAAACCTGACCAGACCGAGGCGCTCATCGAGTTGTTTCTGGTGTCGCGCCATTTAGAGCGGATAGCGGACCACACCACCAATATTGCAGAGGACGTTATTTACATGATCAGTGGAGCGATTCATCGGCACCGAAAGAAGGAATTCGTTAACTTGTGAGGAGGCATAACGACTCTGGAAGCGGGTGAGCCGTTTTTTTTTAGCCAAAGCGGCCTGTGACATAATCCTTAGTTCTTTCCACGAGGGGATTGGTGAAGATGCGAGAGGTCTCTCCATACTCGATAAGCCTCCCCAGATACATAAATGCTGTATTGTCAGAGACGCGAGCGGCCTGCTGCATGTTGTGGGTCACAATAATGATGGTGAACCGTCCTTTGAGTTCGTCGATGAGGTCTTCGATCTTTGCGGTGGCCACGGGATCCAGAGCGGAACAGGGTTCATCCATGAGCAAGACATCAGGCTCTGCTGCAATGGCGCGTGCAATGCACAGTCTTTGCTGCTGACCTCCGGAGAGTCCGAGGGCGTTGTCGCCCAGGCGGTCTTGCACTTCGTCCCAAAGGGCCGCGGCCTCCAACGCCCTTCGAGCGGTGTCCTGCAGCGTCTTCTTGTTTCGCACGCCATCCACGCGCAGGGGATATACCACGTTATCGAAAATGGACATAGGGAACGGATTCGGCTTTTGAAACACCATCCCCATGGTTTTTCTCAACGCGATGACATCGATCTTGGGACTAAAAATGTCTCTTCCGTCGTAATGCATGGCCCCGGAGATCCGAACTGATTCGATAAGGTCGTTCATGCGATTGATGCATCGCAAGAGCGTGGATTTTCCGCAGCCTGACGGTCCTATGAGCGCGGTGACAAGTCCTCGTTCCACGGCCATGTTTATGTTGAAGAGGGCCTGGGCTTTGCCGTACCAGAGATTGAAATTCTCAATGGAGAGCAGCGCGCCCTGGCTTCCCTTCTTTATGTGGTAAACGGTTTCGTTGCCTTCGATCTCTGGCGGCGTCATTCCTAATGCTCCTAGAAATGTCCTTCATAGAATTTTTTCTTGAGCCTGTTCCGAATCTTGATGGAAAAGGCATTCATGAAGAAGACGAGCCCCACAAGCAGCAAGGTGGTGACATAGACCATGGGTTTTGCCGCTTCTGAATTTCTGGACTGAAATCCGAGGTCGTAGATTTGAAATCCGAGGTGCATGAAGCTGCGGTCCAGATGTATGTAGGGAAACACGTGGTCAATGGGCAGCGCGGGGGCCATTTTTACCACGCCCACGAGCATCAAGGGGGCCACTTCGCCGGCGCCTCTGGCCATGGCCAAGATCAGCCCGGTCATGATACCGGGTAAGGCTCGGGGCAGCACGACGTAGCGTATGGTCTGCCACTTGGACGCTCCGCAGGCAAGCGATCCTTCTCGCATGGATTTGGGCACGGCTGAGAGGGCTTCTTCGGTGGCCACGATCACCACCGGCACAGTCAGCAGAGCGAGGGTGAGGGAAGCCCACAGGAGGCCGCCGGTCCCGAAGGTGGGGGTTGGGAGTCTTTCGGGGTAAAAGATCGCGTCAATGCTCCCGCCTAACACATACGCAAAAAAACCTAGGCCAAACACCCCGTACACAATGGAAGGAACGCCTGCAAGGTTGCTGACGCATATACGCGTGAGCGATACGAACTTTCCCTGCTTGGCGTATTCGCGCAGATACAGGGCGGCTACGACCCCAAAGGGAGCAACCGCCAGGGACATGATAACTGTCATACAAAAGGTGCCAAAGATTGCGGGAAAGACGCCCCCTTCTGTGTTCGCCTCACGGGGTTCGCTCGACAAGAATTCCCACCATCGCGATAAATAGATGGATATTTTGCCGGGAAGGGTGAGGTCATTGGCAGGATAAAACCGTACTATCTCTGAAATCTTTAGTGTTTTTTCCCTTCCGTTGGCATCGGCAAGGGTGATTGTGTACTTTGCATCTCGGTCTTTGATGGCGGTGGCCTCTTTGGAAAGCTCCTCGTAGGCTGCTTGGAGACTTTTTATTTTCTGCTCGTACACTTTGAGGGCTGCGGCATACTGAGCGCTGTCTTTCCCGTAGATGATCTCGGCTTTGCGGAGCCGGAGCCTTTCGTCTTCCAAGCGGTTGTTAATATCGCCGATGTCGTAGCGCTCTATGGTGTGAATCCTTTCCCGCCTTGCCGTGGCCCTCTCATGGGCGCCACGCACGACATCCAGGGTCAATCCATTGCCAGTGATCACGCGGTCATTGAGCTCGACGCGTTTAATCGTACCTATGAAAGGCCCCCATTCCAAACGTTCGAAAAAGAACATGTCAGTTGGCGTTTCAACGGCTTGGACATCGTGTTTGTTTACCCAGCGATAGTCTTCATTGTACAGGTCATAGTTTCCGATCCGGTAAAGTTCCCGAGATGCGAAGCCATCACGTGCGGCGATCTGCGCCCGCGTCGCCTTATCGAGGGTCGCGAGGTATGCGGGATCAGGCCTGTAGCTTTCCGTTCTCAGCAGCTCGCCAGCAAAGACGGAGCCGTCTCGCAAAGTGACCTTATAGATGGGCTGAGGCCAAAAGGTCACTATTCCGTTATAAAGGATGAGAATAGTGAAGCCCACGATCATGAGCAGCCCGATAGCGAGGGCGCCGCCAATGCTCCAGAGGAAGGGTTCGCCTCTGGCCTTGAGGTCCCACGACCTCGGGCTGACACTGCTCGTCGGCGAAGGAGATTCGAAACCCGTCCCCACGGTGCTCTTTGTTTGCGCAGAGTTCGCCGTGGGCGTTTCCTCGGGCAGTTCTTTTTTGAGACCTTTTTCCATGTCAACTGGGCTCGATTCGTGGCTATTCGATGGACGAGGCCAGAGATTTGTGGATTTCACGCTCATGGCAGTCCGCTCCACGATTCAGATGTCCTACGCGGCCTGTCCCCGTGTGTACGCCATTGTCGCATCTCTTTTCGGGTCATAGTTCCATTGCCTTTTTGCGAAAACGTAATCTGACAAGTTCTGCTATGGTGTTGATGACGAATGTCATAGCAAAGAGGATCAATCCTGTCAGGAACAACACTCGGTAGAGCGTCCCGTCTTTCGGGGCTTCTGGAAGCTCCACTGCAATATTGGCCGACAACGCTCTAAGCCCGTTGAAGATGTTCAAGTCGAGAATGGGTGTGTTCCCGGTTGCCATGACGACAATCATGGTTTCACCGACCGCCCTGCCCATTCCAGTCATCGTGGCAGAAAAGATGCCGCTGAGCGCGGTTGGTATCACGATCCACATGGCGGTTTGCCATGGCGTAGCGCCGCAGCCGAGGCTTGCAGCCCTGAGGTGTTGCGGGACGGCGTTAAGCGCGTCTTCTGCCAACGTGTATATGATTGGCACTACCGCGAATCCCATGGCAAAGCCGACAATCAAGGTATTCCTTTGCACGTATGGGCCGAAGAAGCTCTTACGCGGGTCTAGACCGATGAGATTCATGAGGATCGCGAGGGCGTAGGCGATAAGTCCGATGACCACGACGAAGGCAAGCCATCGCGTCAGGTCAGCGAGGGCGGCATAGGGCATAGGCATGCTCTTGATATAATGGTTGTACCGGTAGCCCCACGACCGGCTGAACCAATATGTCAAAAGCCCGGCCACCAGTGGAATGTTGAGGGCAAAAAGCAAGGGCGTCGCGCTGCCCACGTCTTTATTGAGCCACGCTTTGAAATTTCCCGAGAAAAGGGCGATTTCGACGGAGGGACCGAGAAGATAGGAAACATAGATTCCGAGACAGACGACCACTGCCATGAAAAAAAATTTAGGACGACCGTCGAGAGCCAAGGCTGCATGCATAGGCAGCAATTGCCAAAGATAGGCCCCGACCATCAGAGAGAAGGGAATCACGACAAAGGCCAATATGACCGCGGCAATCCAATTTTCGACAATAGGCGCCAGCACCAGGGCGGCCACAAAACCAAGTACGACTGAGGGGAGCGATGCCATGACCTCCATTACCGGCTTCAACGTGGCCCTCGTCTCGGGCGGCAAGAACTCTGAAGTATATACCGCGGCGAACAAGGCGAGAGGGATGGCAAAGATCAGCGAATAGAAGGTAGCCTTGAGAGTGCCGAATATCAGCGGGACAAGACAGAGTTTGGGCTCAAAGGCGTCAGATCCGCCGGTGGACTGCCACGTGTAGGATGGCGCGGGGTAGCCTTCATACCAGACCTTGCCGAAAAGGGTCTTAAGAGAGACCTCTGGATGGGGCACATCGAGTTTCCAAAAATCTGTGAGGCCATGAGACGCCACTGCCAAAAGGCCGTCCAGGCGCGTGGAAAGGGCCACCGAAAGATGTTCGGCCTGGCTTTTGTCCACATGAAGCGTAAGAAGCGTCTTTTCACTTGTGCCGTGTCTGAGCATGATGACGCCATCGGAATCCGCGGTGACAAACGTCCGAGTCCGCCTACTCGGCGCAAACACCGTAACCGGCGCTCGATGCGGCTTAAATATTTTTGTCGCCACTAAGGTTTTTCCATCTGCCGTGGGAGGATTCAGCCCTTCTCCAGACAGCAGATAGAATACCTTCACCGAACCGTCCGACGCGCCTACCACCAGCGATTTGTCGCCAAGCAGGTATCCGACCGCGGTGAGTTGAGCGTCATTTTCCGTGAGTTGCGTAACTTCTGCCAAGACAAAATGGGTGGAGTCCGTCCCTGCGAGGCGAAACACTCGCCCGCTTTTCTCTGCCAGGATGACATTTTTCGCTCCATCATCTACCAGCGCGTGCGCGACAGAGGCGCCTGGAGGGAGGCTCGGCAACGCGATCTTGGTCATGTCGCTGGTGGCCTTTCTGGTGAACAGATTAAGCTTGGTGGTGACCACGACCAACGAGACCGCGCCGCCGTCCTCGCACGTCACAAGTGTTCTGACGGGCCTTTCTCCAACTTCTGTGTAGCGGTAATCCATTGTTTTGATGGGCCGACGATCTTCGGACACGGTGATCTCGGTTTCGAGTTCCACCTGAGGCTCGATCTTGCGGATTTGTTTCCCGGGTATTCGAGAATAGATCGCCCGCCCGTCCGTACTGTCGCGATCATCGAGTGCCGTGCAGCCGGGCGGAATTTCGTCCTCAGCCAGTATTTGGACGGCAAAGGAAACTTTGCCGAACCTGATCGTTCCATCAGAAAAACCTGCCGCAATGTGTATTCCGTCCATGGCTGCGGCAAATGCGGTAACGTCTTTTCCCTTGAAATCGAATCCCGCGGCAAAGATCTCTTTTCCCGAACTGAGGTGCCACGCCGACACAGAGCCGTCAGACGCCACAGCAACCGCCAAGGTATTGTAGTCGTCCGTGAACAGGGACTCTATGTGGGCAGACTCTTTTCCCAGCTTGTAGGTGTGGCGACCCTCGATCCGTGCGCCCTGGAAAAGCGGGATGACTTCATAAACGAGGAACACCATGATGGCCAACACCGCTGCTATGACGCACATACCCCCAATGGTGATAGCCTTGTTGGCTATCGCGTCTGCAACGAGCACCCACCGCCTCGTCTTTTTCGTGCCTATAGGTTCCGCCATGGATTCCTACCTCGTGACGTGTAACCGTTGACCAGAAACGGCCTGTCTGTCAACCTAGTTGGTCTTGACAAAAGAGTCTCGCGGGAGTCAATTCCGCAAGACTCTCATGATCGTATGGGAGCGCAACAGTCCACTGTCATGGGCGCGGGTGAACATGGCCATTTTGCCCCGACGTCTCATGGCAGGAGATGCTTTTTTCGGACGAGCCGACTGTGCATCCGTTCTTATGCTCTGCTGGTCGCACTTATACTCTTTAGACGCGGTCGGGCTATCGACGCATGTCATCAACACGCCAGCTCGCTCCGGCGCATGCCTCGTGAAACCCCTATTTTATGCCGAGTTTCTGCAAATCCTCGTCAGCCACTGCCTTGGAGACTGGATAGAATCCGTCTTTGATCACGATCTGCTGTCCGTCCTTGGATAACACGAATTTCAAGAACTCGGTCATTAAGGGATCTAACGGAGCGTTCGGCTTCTTATTGAAATATATGTAAAGGAATCGAGCAAGAGGATAATTCCCGGCATAGGCATTTTCCGCTTCCGCTCCGTAGCATTTGCCGCCATCTTTCGCTGAAAGCGGCACAATCTTGACGTCTGCCGTTTTGTACCCCACGCCTGAGTAGCCGATGGCATACTTATCCGAGGCTACGCCTTGGACGACTGCCGACGAGCCAGGTTGTTCCTTTACCGTGTCTTTATAGTCGCCGCCGAATAGGGCGACCTCCTTGAAATACCCGTAGGTGCCTGAAGCAGAGTTTCTTCCATAGAGGGAAATGGGTTTCGCTTCCCATTCGCCTTTAAGACCTACTTGTCCCCAAGTTTTGATGTCCTTCCCGCCGCCTTTGAACGTTCTGGAAAAAATTCCATCTACCTGGGGGAGGCTCAGACATTGTATGGGATTGTCCTTGTTCACGAACACGGCCAGCGAGTCCACCGCGACCCTGACCACTGAGGGTTTATACCCGAATTTCTTTTCAAATGCCTCTATCTCCTTGGCCTTCATCTCCCTGGACATGGGACCGAACTGCGCTGTTCCTTCGATAATGGCCGGCGGCGCGGTGGAAGATCCCTTGCCCTCGATGGCTATTTTGACGCCCGGGTACTTGGCTCTAAACCCCTCGGACCAATACGTCATGAGATTGTTGAGGGTATCTGAACCCACTGATTTTAGATTTCCAGAAACGCCGCTGACCGGTTTGTAGCTCGGCAGGGCTGGGTCCAGTTCGACGGCAAAAGCCGGGATAGCCAAGGCAATCGCCGTGATGATGACCAGCGTCATGAGAAACAAACTCTTCCTCATATTCCTCTTTCCTCCTGATAAAAATTTCTTGCGAATTTCACATCGCATTCGGGATTCCACCCAAGGGTGCGGCGCGTCTGTTAGGGAAATGTTAGGGGCATGATAAAAATCTGTGAGACGGAGGCGGTCCCCTGAACGGAGGACTGCCTGCCACATGCGCGCCGTCTCGTGAGAACTCAGAAATAATTGGCCATGGCATAGAAATAGTGCACTATATTTCTCCCCACAAAGACGTAGAAGACCGCGGAGGAACTCAGGAAAGGGCCAAAAGGAATCGGGGTGGTGGCAGCGGCTCCTCGAAACATCATGCCAAAAAGTCCGGTGATCGATCCTGACAGCGACGACAAGAAAATGACAAAGAGGACGCCTTCGGGGCCGCAAAAAGCGCCTATCATGGCCAGGAGCTTGATATCGCCTCCTCCTAGCCCTTCTGAACCTCTCAGTTTCTGGTAAATGAGGGCCGGTAGATACAACACGCCTATGCCAAGCGCAACACCCTCGAGAGACGACTTCCAATCCATGGACGGAATGAGCCCTGCGATCGACGCCACGACGCCAATCACCGCGCCGTTTAACGAGATGGCGTCTGGAATGATCATGTGCTCTAAATCGATCCAAAAGATTGCGCAAAGGGCTGCACAAAACAGGAAAAACATCACATACCCGGGAGTGAGTCCAAAGCGCAGATAGAGCGCCATTGAGAGAAATGCCATTATGAACTCCACGACGGGGTATCTCAGAGAAATGCGGCTTCCACACGACCGGCAGCGTCCTTTTAATACAAAAAAGCTGATAATTGGCACATTGTCGAAAAATCGCACATTTGATTGACAATCAGGGCATCTCGATGGGGGGTATGTCAGCGATCGCCCTTCCGGCAGCCGGACGATCACGACGTTGAGAAAACTCCCGACCACCGCGCCCAGCACGAAACACAGCAGCGCTTCAACGACATCCACAGTATAGTGCATACATAATCCTTGACCGTATTCTTACCACAGCTTGACCCTCGTTCACGTTACAACGCCCTGGCTCCCAGACCACCGCGTCTCGCACGCACATTGGCTCGCGAGGTAAACGACAAATCTTCTTGCGACATCGAAAGACTCAAATCCCCGACGACAACCGTCCGCAAGCCAAACCGCGATTCGATCAGTTCTTTGTCAGCGAGATCAGCCGCGACGACAACGATCCGTTCAGTAGGTACAAGAGATAGGTCCACATTGCCTTTGACTCGCCATTCCCGCTCCACGTCCCACAAAAGATATCCACCTCTTTGCGCTTGGAACAGGTATTTTTGCTCGGCCGGCAGTTTTGCGAAATCCTCGTCCGTCCCATATTGAACGGGCTTTGCGCCGTAATCGCAGAGCGTCGCAAGCTCTATACCTATTCCGTATGGTTCCACGGCCCACCTCGTCAGACCTCGACGCCAGCGCCACAGGGATGACAATCGTGCGGGCGGCAGTTCGCTGAAGCAGACCACGTCTTCTTTTCCTCTTATGAAGCGACTTGCGGCCCTGATGAGTTTTTCCTCCAAGATGCGGCAGAGCGTATCGAATGCCGAATGGGCCGCGTGCGGTTCGTCATGTAGAAGCGAGCGCCAATATTGCGCCTGAGTTTGCCCGGGCCACGGTCCTGGGCACGCCCTTGTGTAGTGATAGAGGTAGCTCGGCAGGATCGACTGTGGATCAGCAGATACCGGCGCATGGTCGAGGGGCTTTATTGGCGCAATCTCCGACGACTTATTTACAGGTCCGCGGCCGAACATATCGTCCGTCGGGGCGCCGATGGTAGGCTGGTTGGGGGCCGTCGGCCTTGCGGGGACTACACGCGTGGGCGGATGATCCGCCGCGTCAGACGCGGAAAAGACGCGTACAGGGACGCCTTCTTTTCGCGCTTCTTGCACGATGCGATGGACATTCCCGCCTTCTCGCATCTCTGCTGCGCATATCAACGTTGCCACGGCTGCCACGAGTTCATCCCGTTCACGCATGGCGTCTTGGCGGCGAGCCGAGGTTCCGGGTAAAACTGAAGATACGAACAGCGTGTTCGCCGGGTCGATGAGGCCGTCATAGGCGTCCAAAAACTTGGCCAGCGCAGCAGCGCCGTTCATGTGAGGGAGCGCGTCAGGGCAGACAATGATCACGGGTCGGCCATGAGTGAGACAATTGACGGCGTTGTAGCCGGCTGTTCCATAACTCGATACAAGCGTATGCCCTGTTGCCATGACGAACTGGGCGGCTGAGGCTGCGGCGGTCAGAAAAGGCGCATTGGGGGCTATTCTCCTGGGCTGTCGTGAGCATAGCATGGCGGCTCTTTTATCTGATGCAGCGAGACGATTCCCCACGCCAAGCACAATGCGATCGCCCAGTTTTCTTCTCATCGCGGGAGAAAGGGAAATCTCGTCAGACACAATTGAGATCCCGTCTGCAAACCATTTCTCTGCGCTTTCTGAAGCTCGGCGCCATTCCTTTTCCCTGGTGAGCAGAGGGGCCAAGTCTTGACGCGATATTCTGGCAAGCGCTTCAACCAACGCGCCTCGGACTTCACGTGCGTCGTGAATATTGAAGCTCGGCGCATGGCGCTCCACAGCCTTTTTGACGCGGTCTTCTACATTCTTCTTCTTGGAGAGAAGGGACAAGATGAAAAACGAGGAAAGGACTCTCTCTGGGAAGCCTTGACAGCCTTCCATGGCGCTGGACACTTGCGTCCCTTGGGGACCGTACCTCAGGACAGCTCACCCTTTCTCGACGCCTCAGACGGCGCCGGGACCCACGGCGGCTGTGGGAGAGCCCATTTGCAGTAGGCCATTCTTTTTCGTCGCTTCAGTCGAACTAGTCTAGCCCAGAGCCTCGTCTTCGCTGTTTGGTTTCTCACGGCCACTCCTTTTTCACGGGCGACAGCTGCGTTGATCTCGGCTCGTCAAAGCGTCGATGGAGGGGTCGATCATCAGTTGAAGAATCCTTCGAGATCCTCCTCCACTACGTACACCGATCCGTCTTTGTCGGCATAAAGCGTCAGGACGTCAGAAATCATGTATCGCGGTCCGTTCAACACGATGACCCGACCTTTCAACCTCTCGAGTGAGCTGATTTCCTCTTTGGTGGCCTTCCAAGGGATTTCGTCCTGGTCCACCACGTAATTGCTTTGCCAATGGGTTTCAAACGCGGTATGCGTCTGCTTGAAGAACTCATCGATATCTTGCCATCCCTCGGCTTGCGCCACCGCGATCAAATCGGCTTCTTGTCGAAGGGGGAGGACAAGTAGTAGTTTTTTCGGTGACTGTTTCATTCCGCATCCTTAATCTAGGTTGAGCTGGTTTTCTTGTAAGTCGCCAATCTACGGTGATTTATGGCAGCGTAAGCGCCAGGGTCTGATTCATCTTACCCAAGACGGGGTATTCCTTCCCGTCGTATCGGATGCGAATGCCGCCTGCATTTCCTGTCAGGATGTGGAAGCTTTCCTGGGCAGTAAAGACTTGTATGTCGCCCGGGGCCATGACCAACTCTTCTGGTGCGCCAGTGTCTGGCTCGACCCTAATCCAGGCATTCGCAACTGCTTTGATCTCGAGGACTTTCTTGCCTTGTTGTCGGCGGGGCGGTTCCGCAAACGCGCTTTTACGCGCCATCTGATCGGACTCAGCGGGCGTCTTGACTGCGATGGATGTCGAAGCAACTTGCCTCGCCTCTCCCGTGGGATGTTGGTATTGTTCCGTGTCGTCAGGGAAAAAAAGGCGTGTGACGCCTGTCGCCGCCAAGATGACAAGGGAGATGAGGCCAGCGGTTGTCAAGGCTATGGTAAACCAGCGGTTGTGGATGAATGACGTGACCGGAGCGACCTCACTGCTTCCTATATACTCATCCTGCTCGTCGTAATCAGGTAGTTCACCTTGCCGCGCAAAAGCGTCGAATTTCGCCACGGCTTCCGCAGGGTTTAAGCCCACTTCCTGGGCATAAGCCCTGATGAAACCTTTGACAAAGACCCTCGGAGGCAAAAGATCGAACCGATCGTTTTCCAGAAACTCCAGGTTTGCGACCGCCACCTTGGTGCTTTCGGATATATCCTCGAGGGTTCTCCCTTTTTCTTCTCTCGCGCTTTTAAGATATGCTCCGAAGGAATCCATGCGCCGTTCCAAACCTTTTACGACCACGTTGTTCCAAATCGTCGTCTGTTCCTACACATTGAACATTGTGCATGGAACATCTATATATACAACTATGTTTTGGACTTTGACCGGATTTTTTTGATCAGCCCTTCCATACGATTTTGTTGTTCATCATGTCGATTAGCACTCCGAGATGCGATGATCAAGATATTATTTCGATTCGTGGAGAAAGCTCTTTCCGAGACGTAGTCATTGTCTTCCTCCAGCGCAATCCAGCCATCGCGGCTGCCGCCTGCATGAGCGCGGGGATCCTTGTAGGCGCGTACGCGGCGCCTCCCATTGATCGGCCGCATTTGTTCATCATTGCTGCTGCTGGCTTCGTGGGGATCATTTTCGGACTGGTCAGAAAGCGCATCGTTTGGACTTGTTGCGGCGTCGCAGGGCTCTTTTTTTCCATCGGCCTGTACGCGTTCGTGAATGAATGGCGACAAGGCGCGAATGTTCATTTGCCGGAGGACTATACCATTATCGAGGCCACTCTCAGAGGGGCTTTGGCGTCTCGCCCCGGTTGCCGGACGTTTCTCTTGGAGCAGGGCCGATATGGGTACCCTCCCACACTGTTGCCCGGATATGGACGCGTGATTATTCGACAGGAAAATTTCGTGGGTAAGGCTGGAGATCGCATAGCCTTTCATGGCCGCATCAGAACGCCAAGGAACAGGGGCAACCCGGGGGAATTTGACTGGGAGCTGAATTGCAAAAATGACGGCATCTACTGGCTGGCGTCGGTGCGCCCAAAGACGCAGGCGACCATTATGAGTCACGGCCCCTGGTATGACCCCATGGCGATCCTTTTTTTGGTCAGAGATAGGATGAATACGTTTCTCGATTCCGCTCCGAGCCGTTGCATCCCTTCGGACGACAAGGGAAGCGTGAGGGCTATCCTCAAAGCAATAGTGATTGGAGACCTGGGAGAAGTGAGCCCTCGGCTTTACAAGAGCTTTTCGGACTCGGGGCTTGCCCACGCGTTGTCGGCGTCGGGGATTCACGTCGGCATGGTCGCGTTGCTTGCCGCCTTTATTGTCGCATCGGCCGCGCGGCTTTATCCCAAAATACTTCTTTGGATGCCATTGAAAAAAGCGGCCGCTGCAGCGTCTATCCCTGCCATGATTGCGTACTGCGTCATAGTGGGTGGACGAGTACCCGCCATCAGAGCCACCATCATGGGAGTCATGATCGCCGGCGCCATTTTCCTCGAGCGGAAATGGCAATCTGCGAATGCGCTTGCGTTTGCAGCCGTCCTGATACTCTTTTTCTATCCGCTGTCCCTGTTTACCCCGAGCTTTCTCCTCTCTTTCTGCGCGGTGGCCGGCATCATCGCCGTATCGCAGAGATTCCGAAAAGAAGCTGGACGGGACTCGTCCAGGGCTGTGGCGCCACGCTTCCACTCTGACGCGCGATCGCTGAAGGTTTGGGCCAAAAAGACGGCCGACGTGTTGTTCCGCAAGGCGCGTCTGGTCATCCTCGTGTCGCTTGGCGCTACGGTAGCTACTTTGCCCGTCACATGGTACTTTTTTCGGTCCCTGCCGGTGTACACTCTGTTCGCAAATCTTGTCGCAGACTTTTTTATGACCTTGGCCCTCGGGTTCGGATTGCTCGCATCCGTTCTGAGCCTTGCAAGCTCTTCTCTGGCTGGGATTTGCCTTGTTCCCGCAGATGTATGCGCCTTTCTTGTGGTAAAGACGGCGGAGTTCTTTGCGGGCCTGCCGCTCAGCGTACTTAGACGAGCTCAACCTGATGCAATCCAGCTCGTTTTCATAAGCGTCTTCGCGCTGGCGAGCCTCCTGCTCCTCGGTAGAATATATAAACATAAGGCCAGACTCATTTTCCTTGGACTGTGTGTCCCGGCCCTTTTCGTCGTCGTGGAAGATTTCATCGTACACGCCAAATCGACGCTCGAGGTCTATTTCTTGAACGTAGGAAAGGGAGACTCTATTTTTCTGCGTGCCCCTGGATCAAAGGGAATTATTATTGACGGCGGCGTGGCGACAGAGTTTTTCGACTCGGGCGAGTGCATTGTCACACCTTTTCTCTATTGGGCTGGGGTGAACAAGCTCGATGGAATCGTGATGACTCACCCTGATACGGATCACATCGGGGGACTGGCGAGCGTTGTGGAGTACGTTGGAGCCGAGAGGATTTTGTGGAATCCGGTGGAAACGGCTTCCGTGCATCTCGAGAAGATCTTGTCAGCGGCGCGTGAGAAAAAGCTGCCTATAGTGGCTGTCAACAGGGATTCGCCCATGATTGCGTTCGGAGATACGCGCCTGCAATTTCTCAATCCGCCAGCGACGCTGGTTCAGGGCGCAGATGCAAAATGGAAAATAAACAACACCTCTGTGGTCATACGTCTCGACTACGGAGAGACCTCCTTTTTGTTGACCGGCGATCTCGAGCATGAAGGAGAAGAAGAGCTCCTGAAGCAAGGCATGCCTTTGAAGGCGGATGTCCTTAAAATAGGGCATCATGGCAGCAAGAACAGCACTTCCGTCAATTTCTTGAAGGCGGTAGCCCCTAAAATCGCGATCGTATCGGCTGATTACCCCAAGCAGGGAGGACTCCCGAACGATGGCATCCTGCAGCGACTTGCTTCTTTCGGGATTCACGTATATTGGACAGGGAGAGATGGGGCTGTCGTGGTAGCGTCCGACGGTCGATGTTTGTCTGTTCGTCAGGGGCGGAAACAATCTCCTTAGAGGAGGTCTGACATGTATTTGGCAGACAAGAGAGGGGGCAAAAGGGAATGGCGCTGGCGTTATCAGGAGTGAGGGTGCTCGATTTGAGCATGAATTTGCCGGGTCCTTATATGACGTGGCTCATGGCGCTCTTGGGAGCAGAGGTGGTAAAGGTGGAGAATCCTCAAGGCGGGGATTATGCACGCGCGCTCGCAGGGCGTAAGAATTCTCCCTATTTCAACGCGGTAAATCGGAACAAGAAGAGCCTCGCTCTGAATCTCAAGCACCCACGGGGACGGGACATCTTCTTGAAACTCTTGGACCATTATGACGTGGTCGTGGAAGGATTTCGACCTGGGACCATGGCGCAGTTTGGCCTCGCTTACCATGAGATATGCAAGGTCAACCCGCGGATCATTTATGTATCCATAAGCGGATACGGCCAGGATGGACCTTACCGACTTCGAGCTGGTCACGACATCAATTATCTCGCTTTGGCCGGCATCCTCGGCATGACGGGTTCAAGGGACGGCGACCTCGCGTTGCCGGGTATCCAAGTGGCGGACCTGGCTGGCGGCAGCCTTATGGCGCTAGTAGGGTTGCTCGCCGCGCTGTTTCAAAGAGAACGGACAGGTGAAGGCCAATATGTGGATACATCCATGTTTCATGGATCCTTTTCGTTGGCCACCATGGTCTTTGCAGGGGTGGATCAGGGACTCGAGGAGCCCTTGCCGCGCAAAATGCTCTTGAATGGCCGCTTTCCATGTTACGGATTGTATAGGACCTCCGACGGCGGGTACATGTCCCTCGGAGCGCTGGAATACAAGTTTTGGGAAAATTTCTGCCGAGCGGTCGGACGTGAGGACCTTCTTCCCGAACAATTTGGGGGCCCCGACACCATTGCTACGCTGCAGGAAATCTTTGCCGCGCGGTCTCGGGCCGAATGGATCGAATTTCTGAAACATGTGGATGCATGCTGCGAGCCGGTGCTCACACTCGATGAGGCGGCAGAAAGCGACCTCGTCGCGGCCGCCGGCATGGTCCATCGGGGCGCAGAGGGACGAGCCCTCGGTTCGCCCCTTCGTCTCTCAAAGTCGCCGGCGCTCGAGGATGCGCCTGCGCCTGCCCTTGGCGAGCACTCCCGAGAGGTCTTGGGCGAGCTTGGCCTCGGACCTGACGATCTCGTTGAACTGTCCCGACAAGGGATTATTTGCTAGGTCCTCATCAACAGACGTCTAGGACAGCGTCGCCGGCGAGAGAACGCACTGCCGATCCTCTGAATGAATCACGAATTCGATGAATTGGCCGTCTTTTCGAGCGCGTTACACCATGTTTCGCAACATCTGTCGGAATGAGGCGCGTCGCGGCGTGAATGTGATGACTTTGAATGCCTGATTCACGGCGAAGACATAATCAATGAGTACCGTCACTGTGCTTGCTTTGTCATGCCGGACTCGATCCGGCGCCCAGGATACTCGTCAGGGATTCCATTTCGCCTGGGAATGACATTTAGCGGGAGAACAGCGCAATTCGCGATTATTTACGAGAATGGCTATCCGCCGCGTCATTTCGGACGAAGCGAGAAGGTTTGGCTGCGCTCGCAACGACAGAAACTGAACTCTGTCGTTGCGAGACGCCAAAGGCGTACAAGCAATCTCAGCTCATACCAATCGAGCAGAGAGGGCGCCATCGAATTCGAGGTTTGCTTCGAGGGCTGCTGCAAAGGCTTGCCACAGGTCGTACCCGACGACCCTCGTCAGCCTCAGGAGAAACCACCAGATGTCTTTCCACACGAAGACTGTGCCTGAGCGTCTAGTCCTGTGCAAGAGAAGACTGACAAAATTTTTGACGTGTCCGAGGAGCCGCAGACCGGGCATTCCGGCTCGCTTTGGTCCGACGCAAACATCAACCGCTCAAATTCTTTTCCGCAGTTGGAACACTTGAATTCGTAGATCGGCATGGCGCACCTCGTCATGAACAGCCGCAAGTCCCTGGCGCTGCATTTTCGAGTTCAGCCATGGGGCCGAAGATTCCGGATTTTATGGCAATGCCGCCGGCGTCTTTTATAATTCGGAGGGCGAATGGGTCAACGACCACGCGAAGGTCTTGGAGGGTGTAGGTTTCATCCCCATCTCTTGGCTCGTCCAGAGCCAAGCCCATGCTGGGGCCGCCTCAACCATAGCCGCCGAAGAACACTCTGAGGGCCTGGCCTTCTGCGAGTTTGTCTTTAAAATAGTTTCGAGATTCTTCATCGATGTTGAACATGTTTGAAGCCCTTTCCTGTTTTATAAAGAGTTGTTTGCTCTTTCATAACAATATATATTCATATAATCATATAGTCAATGCACTGGTTAGCCAACCATATGCGCCCGCCACGCGTTCCCGCTATCCCTCTTTCAACGCAACGCCGCGTCATGAAAAAAACCCCTGAGCTGCTCGAAATCGGCTCACCCACGGTGGGAAAACGGCCGCCGAATCACGGCGTCAGTCTGACAATGACCTCGAACCCAGAAACTCCACTACTCGTCGCTGGTTACTTTCATTTTACCGGTTTGAGCCTCCGCATGCCCAGAAGGCGGCGCAGTCTTTTTTTGCGCGGCCTGCTGAGGGCCGGACGAGGCTCCTGTTTTTTGCCGCGTTGCGGCCCGGGCGGAGGCTCGCCCGTGATGAATCAGGGAGTCGATCTTTTGTTCGAGGTTGGCCTTGATCTCTGCTTCGCCCATGAGGACTTGACCGCCGAGCACGATGAGCGGCACGGCCGGCGGATCCTTTCGAAATCGCTTGCCAACACGCACAAATTCTTCGTACCCCTTTTGTGTCTCGACATCAACGTCTTTCACTTTTATCTTGTAATTCATTTGAATCATTTGAACGAGATCTCTCACGGCTTCACAATGAGGGCAATCCTTTGCCCAGAAGAACTCCAACTGAATGGACCGAGCGGCGTCGGCTCCCGAAAGGGCGGGCATACTTACCAGGGAGAGGCACACCATCCCCACGCCCATCACAAACCTGAGAAGCCCGTCTGATTTTACAAAGGGGACGGAAGCGCTGGTCATGGGATATACAATTTTTTCTTCGAGGGGATTGGATAGAAGTGATGGACATTCTTGTGGGTTCTAAAGCCGCAAGCCTCTCTCTGGATGAGCAGCCACGCCAAGGCATGCTCGGCCTGTTCAACCAAGGCGTTGTATTCTTTGATGGTCTGGTGAAAGGCAGGTATCAGAACCTCTTTTTCCTCAGGGCTCACCCCCGCCAAACAGGATTCCCATCTGTTCACTTGGTCGAGCGCCTGCTGCGCCTTTTCCAGGAGGTCTTCCAGCTTTGCGCCGGCGCTGCCCAGAGATTCTGCCATTTCTTTGACCAGCGAGGGCTCTTCGGTCTCTACATCACGAAACATACCCATGGCAAACACCTCATGGGCTTTAGATACCATGTTGGATGCGGGAAGACAACGGGCGCGGGTGTTGGCAATATCTGTTGGAAATAATGAGTAAAGGCGAGACAAGAAGGTAGATAAATATAATTTACTTGACTTTTTGAATATAACTTACTATGTATAAAGCACTTTAAGCTACAGGATTCTCGGAGAAGTCGAAGAGCCCCGAGGTCACGCGAATCCTTACGCCCCCGAGTGAGGAGGTCCCAAATGCCTGGGAAATATTGTGTCGCAGCGATTGTTGCGACAGCGCTTGCTTCCCTCGTGATAGTTTGTGTTGTATCCGGTCCAGCCTATTCCTACCGTGTCTGCACGTTCAGAGGCACTGTCGTGGATCATGGGTGGCGAAGTATGACGGTGAGGACGAATGGGCAGTGTGCAGAAGTCAATGTGGGCTGGCGCACGAAATACATTCCGAATCACCGTCCGTGCATCGGCGAGACCGTCGCAGTCGATTTCATATTAGAAGATGGGTACATGATGGCCACCAAGGTGGTGAGCCTATCGCCTCTGCCGCCTTCCCAGCAATGTTATCCTCCTGCGCCTCCGGCGAGTTCCACGTGTCGGACAGTGGGGGCGGAACCAAGCGCCGGGACCGAGGGGTGTCCGCCTCCAAGGGCAATCATCTCGACAAGACCGCCGGCCCATGTGGCCAATCCTAACTGGAGCCCTTCTGCCGCGCCGGCGCCAGCGGCAAAGCCTCCTGCGGCCCCGATAAAGAAGCCCGCGCCGGAAAAGAAGGAAGCGGTGAAGACTCCTCCGCCGACGCCGGCGCCTGAAACGCCCCGTGAGGAGGTCAAACCCCCTGCTCCTCCCGAAGATAAGAAGGCAAAGGTCTTGACCGGCGAAGTCGTCGCCTCTTCCCCCAAAAGCCTTTCTCTTCGCGTCCTAGAAGAGGGAGAAGCCGCGGAAGTCGTCAACATCAAGGTGGGTTTGAAAACAAAATTCATCCCCTTTAGGAGACCGGCCGTCGGCGAAAAGGTGCGCGTAGAGTACCGTCAAGAAAATGGGGACAAATTTGGCTACACCGTGCAAGTGATTCAGTAGATGCAATCGCTGCCAGATATACTGATTCTCGAAAGTTCTGTCGGAATGAGGAGAGCCGTGGCGGGAATGCGATGACGTGCAAAGTCTGCGTCACGGCGAAGTCATAATCAATGAGTACCCTCACTGTGCTTGCTTTGTCATGCCGGACTCGATCCGGCATCCAGGAAACTCGTCATGGCTTCCCAGTTACGTGGGAATGACAGGCAGCGGGAGAACAACGCAATTCGCGATTATTTACGAGAATGGCTATATATCGCAGCCTCATCCATAAAACGCGAGGGGCGGTTCATCCGAGCCGCCCCTTTGCGTCGTGTCCTCCGCCATGGCGCTATGGTTCTGTGTAATCAGTTCTTGTGCAGAATCAGCAGCGGCTGCATTGCATGGCGATGTCGTTTTCCGCGTAGCGCCTTCATTGGCGACGCCTCGCGCCCGCTCAGCCTGTCATGCGAGCGAGCACAAACGCTCGCCGCATTTCTCAGCAGAGGCGAGCTCCAAAAAGGCTCAAGAAAATAATCACTTCTTGGATCCCTTGGGGGCTTCTTCGCTGGGGAGCTTCTTCATGCAGAAGAACCAGTCGTAGCAGTGAACGTTCTTGTCTTTGGTTTCGACCCGCTCTTTGGCGCTTCCGCAGGAACCGGGAGGCGGTACGATCACGGGCTGCCCTGGCTGCCAGTCCGCTGGCGTGGCTACCTTATACGCGTCCGACGTTTGCATCGCGATGAGAAGTCGTTTGATTTCCTGAAAATTCCTGCCGTTAGCCAAAGGATAATAGATAATGGCCCTGATCACCCCTTCCGGATCTATGAAAAACACGGCGCGAACGGCCTTGGTGTCGCTGGCGGTGGGCTGAAGCATCCCATATTTCTTGGCCACTTCCATCTTGATGTCCTCGATCAGGGGAAAGGTGACCTCGATGTTTTTCATGCCGTTGTATTCGATCTTCTCTTTAATGGTTCGGAGCCAGGCGATGTGGCTGTAAAGGCTGTCGATGGAAAGCCCCACCAGCTTACAATTGAGGGCTTCAAATTCAGGCGCCATTGCAGCAAACGTCATGAATTCCGTGGTGCACACAGGCGTGAAATCAGCGGGATGACTAAAAAGGATGACCCACTTGCCTTTGTAGTCATCGGGGAAATTGATCTTGCCTTGTGTGGTATCCGCAGTGAAATGGGGGGCCTTCTCTCCGATAATTGGCAAGCTTCGCTGCCCCTGCTCTGACGCGATCCCCGGCAAAACCATTGGTAGTGCCACAGCGCAGCAGGCCAGCAACGCGATGATGAACCATTTCGCTTTTGACATGTTCCCTTTCTCCTTTCGCATTTGAGTTTCAAGATGCGGCTGTTGTGGATAACGACGCCCTCATTAATTTACTAATAGTTACTATAAGCGATAAGAAACTTCACGTCAAGCCCGTGTGAACGTCATAGTGGTCGCGACGCGCCTCATCTTGTACCCCTGCTCGAAACCTCTGACGGAATGAGGCGCACCGGGGGGTGAATATGATGACTTTCAACGTCTGCGTCATGGCGCCTGACTTGTCATGCCGGACTCGATCCGTCATCCAGGAAACTCGTCATGGATTTTCCCTTACGCGGGAATCACATGCAAGCGGGTCAACAGCGCAGTTCGCGATCACTTTTGAGCATAACTATATTCCGACAGAAAATTTCGACCTGGGGATTTCCATCAGAAATTCGGGGCCGGGTTTCATATCCTCGATTCTCGAGAATGGCTTTTTGCCATTGGTGGAGGCAGGTTGCTTGAGCCGATTCGCATTCCTACCTCGACCCATTCTGGCAGTTGGGCTGAGGCTTCCGCAGGCGGACGACCACAGCGCCCCACCCTCCCGCTTCCAAGGGCGCCTGTCGGAAGCTCTCGACGGATGGATGGCGGGACAGAAACGCATAAACCCTGTTGCGCATGACGCCCGTACCTTTGCCATGAATGATTCTCACGTCGAGTATCCGGGCGTCGAGGCAGGC
This sequence comes from Desulfomonilaceae bacterium, assembly GCA_049969795.1. Lineage (GTDB taxonomy): Bacteria > Desulfobacterota > Desulfomonilia > Desulfomonilales > Desulfomonilaceae > JAUPKT01. The sequence goes on along the minus strand of JBMFOE010000007.1, from coordinate 75,517 downwards.
GTCTACATAATCGGCAAGGAGTTCTTCAATTTCCTGGGGCGAGAACGTGTGGAGGTCCAGGACGCCGTCAATGGGCAATGGTATCGGGCAATCGCAGCCCTCCACGGATTCTTCGACTAGGAGGCTTTCCTCGTCTGGGGGGGGCATGTTGGATTTCATAAACGCCTCGTTGTTGTTGCTCATTGAAAAGATTGTGCGCCCCGTTGTCAGTTTGGCGGATACCGCGGCGCGCTCGTTTCCAATGCCGGGGGACTTTTCTGATTTGGGTCAACGCATCTCTTGTCCCGCGGCATCGGCCACTGAGATCAGGTCGCCCGACCGTCGCAAAAAACCCTCGTCAATAAGCGCATCGAGCATCTCGAGTGCACGGCGCGGGTCTTTCGAGACAATCTGTACCAGGCGATTCACATTGGCGACGCGCTCCAAGACCACGGCGCGGATGAGTCGCCCTCGTATTTGGCGATCCGAATCGTCGAATTTCCCCTGACGGCGATAATGGACGCTTTTGGCGTGCACCTTGGAACCCTGACCTTTGAGCATGACCCCATAGTCCATGAGCCCGTAGTACCAGCGACGCGGATCAGCCCGATCGAGGGTCTGTTCGACAAGCGCAGCGATTTCCTTGTCGTGAACGGCTTTCGCGTCCCGAAAAAAGAAATGGATGAATACCGTCCTGATGTTGGTTTCCACAAATACGACGGGCAGATTGAATGCGAAGGCGCAAATTGCGCCTGCAGTGGCGGGTCCTATGCCTGGAAGACGGGCGAGCTCCTCGGCGGAAGCGGGAACGATGCCGTCGAATCTCGCCACCAGGAGTTTTGCCGTCCGGGCAAGGGCTAAGGCGCGCCTGTTGTAGCCGAGACCTGACCAGGAGGCCAGGATATCTGCCAGGGCTGCGGCGGCCAACGATTCCACATTGGGGAACCGCCTGAGAAAGGATTGGTATTTAGAGGCCACTCGCTGGACTTGCGTCTGCTGCAGCATAAATTCAGACACCATGATCTCGTAAGGATCATTTGTGGTTCGCCAGGGCAGTTGTCTGCCGTGACGCATGTAATATTCGCCTATGGTTGATCGGAACTTATCAACGGTTTCGGGGTCGAGTCGTTTCATTTCCTTTTTCGGCGTTTTCCGCGCTGAACGCGATTCCATGGCTCATTCTCATCGTCGCCAGGAGGGTGTTGAGGTCAACATGTCACGAAAAGAATTCATACATGGTTTTGAGCGCGAGAAAAGAAAACAAGACCGCAATCAAAGAATGTGGAAGAGATTCTTGGAGAGACTTCAGGGGCGTGGCGTGCCGAGCTCTGCCAAACCGGTACATGATCACTATGCTGCCGATCACGCCGGCTAATATGAGGAACCGTTGAGCGGCAAGAACCCACGAAGGGGGTACGGTGATGACCAATTGCCGGAGCACTTCAAATTGGAACGTCTGCCATAAAACGATGGGGAGATAGACCCCGAGGTTCACGAGATAGTAGAGATGGAAGGCCATGTAACTGGTCAGAACCAGCGGCAGCAGCGCAAGGCCGTAGCGGGCGAAATTTTCTCCAGTGGTCTCGGGGGCCGCCTGCCGCGAAATTTGCGCTGCGAGCACAACGAGCGCATTCGCCGCCGCGATGCACAGCAAAAAAAACAGCGTGAATACCACGATACGAGGCGATCCCGAAAATAGTTCGCTCCATCGGTCGAACGCGACTGTTGGTCTGGCGAGCTCGCTCATAAGGCCAGCAAACAGGCTTATTACAAGGAACGCGGTGACGTACCCAACCTGTTTCATTTCCCATATTTCTCTGCCCGGGACTCTGAGGTTGAGGTTGATGGCATCGTGTGGGCAATTCTTGACGCAATTTGCGCATAGTTTGCAGAATCGATTTGACCGCAAGGTAGGCGCCATTTGGCCAAAGGGACATCCCTCTCGATCTTTGGTCCCGACGTAGCAGTCGTTGGTCGTGCATTGTGAGGCGCACACGTTTCTGTCCGCTCGCAGTTCAATGGGGGACACCTTGGCAAACACGCCCATCATCCCTCCCAGCGGGCACAGGTACCGACACCAGGACTGCCGCTCAAAGATGACCGACACGATTATGGCCAGCCCTGCGATCGTCAGGAGCAGGAGACCGGTGTTAAAGGGCGACGACCGCATGTCGGTCGCCGTTTCCAGCCAAATGATGAAGAGCGCGGACGCGCTGATGATCCAGTCGCTCCGATGTTTCAGCCAAGGGGGAAAAGGGATATTGAACGAGACTATTTTCTTTGAAAGATGGCTCAGCGCGCCCATGGGACACAGGGTGCACCAGAAACGCGCCCAGAAAAACGCCCCAAAGATCATAGTGGGCCATCCGATCGCCCAACTGAACAAACCTCCCAAATTGTTTCTCGGGTCGGCAGGCCCGAGAAACAGCAATACGAGCAGAATGAAGAAGAAAGGGGCTGCCATACTTTGGAAGATGGCCGGAAACAGAGGACTTTTGAGGGCTGCCTTCAGGGAAGGGAGCCTCAGGAGGTTCACCTTGCCATCTGCCTCGATGCGTCGAAGATCGAAATAGATGTCTTGGGGTCTGATTATTCCGTCTTCGGCCAAGAGTACAGCCCTTTTCAGGGTGGTGGCCAGCTCGCGATCGTTCCCCGGCCATGAGTAGTTGAGGAGCGTCTTTATGGTCTCTTTGGGAATTCTATGGATTTCTTTGTGCAGTTCTTGGCTGTACTGATTGACATAATGCTGGATGAGGGCGGGTATTTCCTTGCGCCGTTTTCTGAGAGGGGGGACGTTGAGCGAGTGGTCAGCAAGCCAGGCCAGAAGGGGGTGTTTCTCTTCATTGACCTCGGAGATGTCCAGGTTGGTGGTTCCGATGAGTCGGAAATTGCACGTCTGGACCGATTCAGAACCCACTTTCCGAAATGTGCCCGTGGTGAGGGTTTCTATCAACTTCCTCTGCATCGAGGGCGTAAGCTGCTCGATGCCTCTCACCAACAGGGTTCCGTCTTCGGTCAGTTCCAGGTAGCCGGGCGTTTCAATCCTCGTGTTGTCATCCTGTACGATTTCAGAACCGAAGAAAAGCCTCATTTGTTCGTCGGTGGGGTCTTCATCGGCCCGGGGCAATTCGCAGTAGTCTCCTGCAACCGAGGTCTGCGGGAGCGGTCGAAGCATGTCAAGACAGAGAAATACTCTCTTGTAGTGAGGACTCATTCCGAAGATAGCGTGGGCCATGAATTCTTTGCCCACTCCTGTTTCGCCAGTGATCAGAATAGGTCCTGGATAGGCGGCGAGTTCCTCGAGCTTGCGACTTGTGCGACGGCGGACGGTTTCGCCGACAAAATAGTCTGGGAACAGGTGCTCCTGCTTGCTAATAAGGGCCTGCAACGCCCTCTTTTTGCGGACGTTGTTGTACACGGTTCGGTCGAGTCGTATGACCTTGCGGGCCAGACTTCTCATGATGCTCAACGCGCAGTCAGGGCTTTGTTTGAGGAGGGATGCCAACTCGTCGATGGGAATTTCCAGCAGTCGGCAGTTCTTTGCGGCTTCAACACGGAAGTGAAAGGGAGCAGGCTGATCGGTAAAAAGGCCTATCTCGCCGATCACGTCGCCCGGAAGCAGTTCTTCCACCTGAATGGCGGGACCATCCGGTTCCACGAGCAGGACACGCGCGCAGCCTTCCAAAAGGAATGAGATCTTGTCCTTGGAGTCATCAGAGGGCCATATTTCGGCCCCTTCGGCGAATTCCTTCACACGTCCGGCGTCCCAGAGCGCATCCCGAAGTTGAGGGGACATCCCTTCGAAGGGATCGTTTGAAGGGAATTCTTTCCAGGATTGTGGTGAAGGTTCAGGCATGCGCTTAATCGGTTTTTGCGGCCGTCTGTATTTTGATGCCGTACTTTTCTATTTTCGCGAGCAAGGTCGGTCGCGACAGTCCAAGCAGCTTCGCAGCCTGAGACCTATTGCCGTTTGTCATGTTCAGGGCTTCCGTGATCAACATGGCGGCAAATCGATCAACGATTTCATGAAAATTTCTTGACCCGCTTACCGCTGAGAGTTCTTCCCTGACGCATTTGCGAAGAGGTTCTTCGTGGCTGCGGGGATTTCTGAGTCTCGGCGCCTTTTCTCCCCTGATGGCGAGGGCGATTTCTTCGCCAGTGATGGGAGAGCCCCTGCTGAAGATGATTGCTTTTTGCACCGTGTTGGCAAGTTCCCTCACGTTTCCTGGCCAGGAATATTGTTCCAAGGTCCTCTTTGCATCTTGCGTGAGACCTGGATTGTCGATGTGCATCTCTCTCGTGCATCTAGTGAGAAAATATTCAGCCAGCATGGGGATGTCGCCCTTTCGTTCACGGAGGGGCGGCAGCCATATCGTGACGACTTTCAGACGGTAATAGAGGTCCGCGCGAAACCGCCCCTGTTCCAACGCCTCTTCGAGGTCCCGGTTCGTGGCCGCAATCATCCTCACGTCCACAGGAATGTGTGAGTGGCCTCCAAGCCTCTCGATGCTCTTTTCCTGGAGCAGTCGAAGGATCTTTGCCTGAATGGTGAACGGCATGTCCCCTATTTCGTCAAGAAACACCGTACCGCCATCTGCCTGCTCGATTTTCCCGAATTTCCTGTGGGAAGCGCCGGTAAACGCGCCTTTTTCGTATCCGAATAGTTCACTTTCGAGTAAAGTCTCGGGTATTGCCACGCAGTTGATCACGAGAAAGGGCTTGTCTTTTCTTGCGCTGTGGTGGTAGATGGCTCGTGCGACGAGTTCTTTGCCTGTGCCTGATTCTCCCCGTATGAGAACGGTGGCGTCCGTGGAAGCCACTCGGCCAATAGCCTTGTATACTTCCTGCATTGCTCTGCTCTTCCCCACCAGGGCGTCGGCAGAATCGATGTCTTGCACGGCGTCGATCTCGACGCGAGATCGCATCACTCGTCCGGCTTCGAGGGCCTTTGACACTGCGGCGAGCATCTCAGGTATATCAAAGGGTTTTAAGACATACTCAAAGGCGCCCAGCTTCGTGGCCTGGATCGCTGTCTCCGTCGTGCCGTACGCGGTCATGATGATCACGGGAAGTTTCGGCTGCTTTTCGTGAATAGCCTTGAATGTCTGCAGACCGTCCATGCCTGGGAGTCGTACGTCCATGATCACTAAGTCCGGCTGCTCAGCGGCTACCAGCTTGAGGCCGCCCTCCCCTGTCGCAGCGGTCTGTACTGCATGCCCCTCCGCAGACAGCAGCTTGGCGAAACTGTTCCTTAGTTGCGCATCGTCGTCAACTATGAGGATTTTGCCCACTGATCAATCCCTCTGATGGGCAAGGTTATCACAAATCGAGCCCCTTGTCCTGTCTGGGAATCCAGATGGAGACTCCCGCCGTGCTCTTCCACGATACGCGCCGCTATGCTCAGCCCTAGTCCTGTTCCTTCCTCTTTGGTACTAAAGAAAGGCTGAAATACTCTGTCTCGGATCTCTTTGGGTACGCCTGGTCCGTCGTCTGCCACCTCGATGCAAATGCGAGCCCCGTCATGTTCCAGCGCGTAGGCCTTTTCCGTTATGGTGATGACGCCGCCGTCAACCAGGGCCTCGCAGGCGTTGGCGATCAGATTGACGATGACTTCCTTCAATTGATCTGGATCCCCTCTTGTCTCGGGGAGTCTTTCCTGACGAATCACCTCGACTTTCACGTCGTAGGATTCGAGCCTATGCTTCATGAGTCTTAACGCGGCGTCCACAAGGTCAGAGGGGTGTATGGCCTGCATTTTTAGGCGCGGCGGGCGGGAGAATTCCAGGAAGTTTCCGACGATGGTGTCAATGTGGCGGATCTCTTCGGCGATCACTTCAAAATCCTCTTTTTGACTGGTGCTAAGGGCAAGGTCCCGTTCCATGGAAAACAGTCTCATTTTCACAGAGGTCAACGGGTTCCTCACGCTGTGGGCCACGCCAGCGGCCAGCTTTCCCACAAGCGCCCATTTCTCGGCTTGAGCCAGATGTTCTCGGCTGCGCTCCAGTTTCGTCTTTGTCTGATCCACGTCTTCCATGAGGTCATGAAAACGAAGACTGAGGACCTTCACCTCGTTTTCTTCTTGGATTTCCACTTTCGTGGAGTATGCCGCCGCAGCCAGTTCGCGGATGGGGCCAAGCACTTCTTTCAGGAGTATGTAAGCCAAAATGCTGGCAAAGGTAATTGCCAAGCACAAGCCAAAAAGCGTCGCCGCGTCGCTCAGGCCGACGCGATCGCTGAGCCGCTGTCTCGTGGCCGCGATGCTTTGGACAAAAGCTTCTTTGAACAGCCGACAAGATGTCACGATGCCGTTGAATTGGGTTCGCAAGTCCTGATGGAGTCGAAAACCCTCTTCTTTTTTTCCTTCTTTGTAAAGGCCGATTACCTCATCTCGAGTATCGCAGTACATTGCGTACTGGGCGTGCACCTCTCGGAGCAGCCGTCGCTCTTCATCGTTTGCCGTCCATTGACGCGCTTTGCGCAGCAAGCTCTCGAACGCGAGATGGTATTTCTCCAACTCCTTGAGCCAGGCTTCGTCCCCGTCTTGGAAATAATAGGTGACGTAGCCCTTCTGCATGACCAAGGCATTCTCCAATTCTTGGGCGGCTTGCATGGCTTCGAGGTCGGCTTCGATGACCGAGGAGAAGGCGCGATCCATGATATACGAATTGATCATGGACATGAGCCCCCCGCCGACGGTTATGGAGACGAGAAGGGCAAGCAACACCAGGATCCGGGTTCTCAGGCTGAGCCTTCTCCACATGGCTGCATGAATCTCCTTTCCAGGTCTTTTATACCATGAGGTCGCTGGGCTGAACAGCGGGCAGGGACAAAGGAACTGACGTACACAGTCGCTTTGTTCGCAAAAAAAGAAAAGTCGCCAGCCCTATAAGACTTCTCGAAACTTCTGTCGGTATAAGGCACGCCGCGGCGTGAATACGATAAAGTTCAAAGTCGGCCTCAAGGGGAAGACATAATCGATCAGTACCGTCACCGCGCCCTGATATGTCACGCCGAACTCGATCTGGTATCCAGCGAACTGACGTGGATTCCCACTTCCGTGGGAATGACATGCAGCGGCACACAGCGCAATTCGCGAATATTTTCGAGAATGGCTTTATACCGATTCTCAAGCGAATGGCGAATTTGAACAGGAGGCTCTCTGCTCGATCGATGGGACCTAAACTGGCGGTCCGCTGACGGGTCGTTGCACTGACAAGACTGTTCTCAGTCCGTCGTTCCGAGTAAAGCGAAGCCATCTCGTGAAAAATGGCGAGAACCCCTTTATGGACGCGGCAAAACCAAGTGAAAGCGGACAGAACCGTGAACAGGCCATTGCGAAATCTTTTTGCAATTGATAATATAGATTATCCGCAAGTTAAATTCTCGAAGGAATGATACATTGAGAGTATTACTCGTAAGTCCTGACTACCCTCAGACTTTCTGGTCCTTTAACCGCGTTCTCAAAATGACGGGTAAAAAGGCTTTGGTTCCCCCCTTGGGGCTCATCACGGTCGCGGCGTTGCTGCCGTCCGACTGGCGCTTAGAGCTCGTGGACATGGTGTTTCAGCGCATTTCCGACTCCCAGTGGGACGCCTGCGATATGGTTTTCGTCTCAGGCATGGGGGTGCAGGCCCAGGGCATCCTGGAAGTTACCAGAGAAGCGAAGAAAAGGGGCAAACGGGTCGTGATAGGCGGACCGTGGGTGTTTCACTATCCGGAGGACGCGTTTGCCGCCGGCGCGGACATCGTGGTGAAAGGGGAAGTTGAAACCGTTATCGATGAACTTCTCGCCGCCATTGCCAACGGCGCGTCGGGCGAAATCATTTACAGCGAGGAGAAACCAGACCTGCAAAAGAGTCCTGCGCCGCGCTTCGACCTCCTCGACATGAAGAGTTACGCGAACATGGCGGTGCAGTTTTCCCGTGGATGCCCGTTTCAGTGCGAATTTTGCGATATCACGCTCATGCTGGGGAGACGCGTCCGCACGAAAACGCCGGATCAGATTCTTGCTGAGCTTCAAAGTCTCTATGACCTTGGTTGGAGGCGCTGGGTATTTTTCGTGGATGACAATTTCATCGGGAACATCACCATGGCCAAAGCTCTCCTCAAGAAGCTCATTCCGTGGATGGAGGAGCGGAAAAGGCCCTTTGGTTTTTACACTCAGGCCTCGGTCAATATGGGATCAGACGAGACCCTGCTTGAACTCATGTACGCCGCCGGCTTCTTCAGGGTTTTTTTGGGCATAGAAACGCCCGACGAAGAAAGCCTGATAGGGGCCAAGAAATTTCAGAATGTGAATACCAATCTGGACAAGGTTTGTGAGCGGATTACTCGAGCAGGATTTCAGATTATTGCGGGCGCCATTATTGGCTTTGACAACGAAAAACCGGGCGCCGGGGCTCGACTCGTGGAATTTGCTCGAAGGAACCGCATACCGGAACTGTTCACCAGTCTGCTTCAGGTCGGGCCAGGCACTGATTTGTGCAAACGCATGGAACGCGAAAAGCGGTTGGTGTCATTGGACTACAAATATCTCAGCAATCAGACGGGACTGATCAACTTCGTGCCAACGAGGCCGATCAATGAGATCGTAGAAGAATACATGTACGTGTATCGCACCCTGTACGAGCCAAAAGAGTATATCAAGAGGGTCTATGAATGCTTCGCGGCTATGGATCCGCCGAAGATCAAGAAATTCTTTCGCCTGCCCTATTTCAAGGAATTACGTGCTGTTGTCGTCACCATCCTAAGGCAGGGGTTGCTTTATCCATCGAGGAACGTGTTTTGGAAGTATTTTTTCAAGGCCTTGTGGAATTTCCCGAGTAGATTCGATCGATATATCACTGCGTGTGTAGAAGCTGAGCATTACTTTGATTTCCGGCAAACAATTTATCGGGAAATCGAATTTCAGATGCAAAGCATGGATGAAGAAACCAAGGCGCGTTATGAGTTAGCGCGGTCGCTGTCGGCCGCTTCGGGGGGATAGCCCGTTGCGACTGCGTACGAGATCGTTTGAGTACGCGGAAATTCCTCGAGTCAAATCTATGGCCTCGTGAAGCAAGCCTCGCCCTGCAACCTTGCTGGGATTGACAAACCTCGTACCTGGCAGTACCTCAAAGATATGTTGACTGAACGTTGCGACTCTTCAAACGCGCGGGGTGTATGGTATCGAGTCTTCCTGCGCTCTTTTTTTCTCGAAACATTGTGGAATTACCAAAAGATGCAAAATGTGGGTTTTGTGTTCGCCATGTACCCCGCGCTAAAAAAACTTTTTTCCGGCGGCGACGCGCTCCAGGCTGCCGTCAGCCGAAATTTGGAGTTGGTCAACACACATCCTTCCATGGGGCCGTTGTTGATGGGGCTGACACTCCTCCTCGAGAAAGAGCGCGACTGCGCCGAAGACGTCATGACGTACCGCCGCGCCTTTATGACTGCCCTCGCTGCGCAAGGCGATCATATCTTTTGGGGCGTGATCAAGCCTTTGGCAGCGGTGGTGGGGGCGGCGGCAACGCTCGTCTCTGGGACCTTTTATGCGGGGCCGTTGCTGGCGCTTTTGGCGTACAATGTCCCGAACATGGCGATCCGGGTGTGGGGCTTCGGCGCTGGGTGTTCTCGAGGTTTGCGAGTGCTCAGTCTTTTTCAGTCACCTTCTTTTCACCGCGCGCTTTCTTTGGCCCGCGACGCCACAGCTTGTGGATTAGGGAGCGTTGTTGGTGTTATAATATGTTATATATTTTCGGTAGAATCGTCCCGCGTCTCCCTCGTCATCCAGGTAGTGGAGGTATGGGCCATTCTCAGCGCTGGCGTGGGCGCATTCTTCTTGCTCTATCGGCGAGTTCCATTAGGCCTGGTGATGTTCTTGGCTGCATTTGGTTCGCTGTTGTTCTTAGCGTCTATCTGAATAGGGACCGATTTTGATATGGCAGACAATGGCAATGTGATTGAACGAACTCTCGTCGTAAACAACCCCATGGGCCTCCATGCACGCGTCGCTACCAGTATGGTAAAGGCCATGGACAAATATCAATGCCGTGTGACGTTGCAAAAAGATTCAGTGGAGGCCGATGCGAGGAGCGTGCTGAGCCTGTTGCTGCTGGCAGCGACCCCCGGCAGTGAAATTCTGGTAAGGGCAGAAGGCCCTGACTCGTTGGCCGCGGTATCCGAAATAGATCGGCTCATTCAGGAAGAAGAACAAGTATCATCAGAAATGTAGCGCAAGAAAGGTCGGCCTTTGTCTGATTCCGATGAACGATGCGAAAATGTTATCTTGAAGGGGATCGGGGTATCCGGCGGCGTTGGAATCGGACAGGCTGTCATCATCGAGCATCTTACCACCGATATCTGCCCGAAGAGGATCATCAGGCCGGAGGATGTTCCGGCCGAGATAAAGCGCTTCGAAGACGCGGTGCGGTCTGCCGAGGCGAGGCTGAGAGACATAAGGAATGGTTTGGACACCAACCATCCGTTGTTCGATCACGCCTACATACTGGAGACGCACATCCTTCTTCTCCATGATCGTATGTTTTTTGAGGGGACAAAAGCTACCATTGCTCGAGAGTTGGTGAACGCCGAGTGGGCCCTGGCTCAGATCATGGTCAATGTGACGTCCGCGTTCGACACCATCGAGGATGAATACCTCAAGGAAAGAGCCAGAGATATTCACTTCGTAGGGGAGCGGGTACTCAAAATCTTGATGGGTATTCAGTCCACAGGAACGGTGCAGCACCTTCCTCCGAATTCCATTATCGTTGCGCATGATCTTTCGCCGGCGGACACCGCGCAGATCCAGAAAGACAATGTATTTGGATTTGCCACTGACATGGGAGGCAAGACGTCCCATACCGCTATCATGGCGCGCGCTCTCAAGATTCCCGCGGTAACCGGCCTCGAGAAAATCAGCAAGATAGCCCAAACTGGGGACACGGTGGTGATAGATGGGAGTACAGGGGTGGTGATTATCAACCCCGATCCCGAAACGATTTACCGGTATAGAGAGCGGGCAGAGGTCTATCGCAAGTATCAGGATTCACTTATGGCCTTCGGCCTTCTTCCTGCCGTAACCAGCGACGGGAATCGCTCTGTCCGTATTACCGCGAACATCGAGCTGATCGATGAAATATCTTTGGCGGTCAACCATGGCGCGGAAGGCGTTGGGCTCTTCAGGACAGAATATTTGTTCCTTGGCCGTTCCGATTTGCCTTCCGAGGAGGAGCAGTACGCGATCTACAAACGTATAGTCGAGGCCAATGCGCCAAATCCTGTGACCATCAGGACGCTAGACGTAGGCGGAGACAAGCTGTCCGCGCATTTTCGAGTCTCCCACGAAACCAATCCAGCCATGGGGTTGAGAGCGATTCGGCTGTGTCTGAGTCGAGTGGACCTCTTCAAGACTCAGTTGAGGGCCATATTGCGGGCTGCGTCCCATGGGACATGTCGCTTGCTGATACCCATGGTGTCCTGCATAAAGGAGCTCACCGCCACCAAGGAGATACTTGGACAGGCGGCAGAGGAGCTTGCAGCCAAGGGCGTTCCTCATGCGCCTCGAATCAAGATCGGCGTGCTGGTGGAGGTACCCTCCGCGGTAGCCATTGCGGACCTTCTTGCAAGGGAAGTCGATTTTTTCAGCATAGGCACGAATGATCTCATTCAGTACGCCATGGCCATTGACCGAGTGAACGAGCAGGTCAACTATCTTTACGATACCTTGCACCCGGCGGTGCTGAGGTTGATCCGTCAGGTAACCGTGGCCGCGCAGGCAAGGGGCATCGAAGTGGCGATGTGCGGGGAAATGGCGGGGGACCCCGTCAATGTGCCAATCCTCATCGGCTTGGGCATCGATGAACTCTCCATGAACGCGCTGGCCATCCCATTGGTGAAAAAACTCGTAAGGTCGGTCACCGTCGAGGAGTGCGTCGAGCTTACTCGCCAGGCATTTGATATGCAGGACGCGGAATCCATACGGGCTCTGCTTGAAAATTGGTTAAGGGAACGATTCCCGGGGGATTATTTTATTGATCACTCCTGATGTGCGTTTATGAAACAACAAGGTCATATAAAGATCATCTGCAAGAATAAGAAGGCCTATTTCAATTTTGAACTGGGGGATACATTCGAGGCGGGCGTCGCCTTGCTTGGATCAGAAGTAAAATCGCTGCGCGCAGGCAAAGCCAATCTAGGAGATTCCTATGCGAAGTTTCGGCAAGGAGAATTGTTCCTCGTGGATGCGCACATATCCCCCTATCCTCAAGCCAATAGGGAAAATCATGATCCTGAGCGCGATCGGAAACTGTTGCTTCACAAGCGTGAATTGAAGCGGCTGCTGGGTAAAGTGACGGAGAAGGGTTTTTCGCTCGTGCCGTTGAAACTCTACTTCAAAGATGGTAAAGTGAAAGTTGAATTGGCCTTGGCGCGAGGCAAAAAGCTCTTTGATAAGCGAGAGGCCATAAAGAAAAAAGACCAGCGTCGCGAGATGGAGAGGCTGGCGAAGTTCAAACACAGCGGACGATGACGCAGCGGCGGCCTTAAGCGCAGATCGCGCACGGAAGTAGGGACGCACAAGGGTCTGCGTTGAGTTGGAACGAAGCCTGCGGGTCGTTGTCTGAACAACTAGGCTGCACATCCTTTGAAAGGGGGCGACTAGGTTTCGACGGGGACAGTTGAGGTCGAGGTTGCATGCCGAGCGCTCCGGCGACTCGTTAAACCGCTGGAAATAAATATACTCGCCGACAATTACGAGTACGCTCTAGCTGCGTAAGCTAGCGTCCCTCAGCCTTTCTCCTGCGGGGGTTGAGTGGGCGACGGGCAGCAGGATAGCCAATGCTCCGAGCCTGTTGGAGCGGCGGCGAAACCCTTAGCAGGCTGGTCTGGGAGGACCTTTTCCGAGGGGGCCGAGCCGGACGAGAATCAAAACTCGGAATAAGCATGTAGATGCCTTGCACTGAAGGTTTCCGGACGCGGGTTCGATTCCCGCCGCCTCCACCAGTTCACCAAGTACAACACACAAACTTTTCCGCTGGCCGCGTGCGGTTGCTGGACAGTCTGCCATTTTCCGTGTATTGTCAGCGACTCCTGTCGCTTTTACAGCGCCGGGCCGTCCCCAGCGATCGCTCCGTTCGGGGGATTCTTCCTACCTTCTTGTCCGTTTTGTCGCATCCTTTGCTGGAACCACTCTTCGGCGATTGCTTGGTAAGTTGCGTGATATATAGGATTTCTCGAAACTTCTGTCGGAATGAGGAGAGCCGCGGCGGGAATGCGATGACGTGCAAAGTCTGCGTCACGGCGAAGTCATAATCAATGAGTACCCTCACTGTGCTTGCTTTGTCATGCCGGACTCGATCCGGCATCCAGGAAACTCGTCATGGCTTCCCAGTTACGTGGGAATGACAGGCAGCGGGAGAACAACGCAATTCGCGATTATTTACGAGAATGGCTATATTTTCGAGAATCGACATCAAACAGACCATTGACCCTCATGGCGGGTCGCTCCTCGCGGCGGGGTTGTGCCCTTACATACCAGAGAGAGGCAGAAGACATACGGCTGGGGATAATTTTTTTGTGAGGACTTGTGCGTGGTTTATTTACGGGGTCGGTTTCAAAGCTTTCGTAACCACCTCAGGTTTTGAGTAGCACACCACCTAGCAGATGTTATATTCTCGAGTAGTCTTTAGCAGCCTTATTACATCCTGCTGGATAGCTGGTCGGGTTTCTTTGGACAACTGGAAGAGATTTATAAGTGGTATTTAGCTCGTTCATGCTTATGCCGGCGTCTTTGGCAGGGTATCAAAACAGACCACCTCAAGGCGGTCCGTCCTCAAGACCCTGGCGACTCGGCCGGCTGATGCGCTCACGGATGTCCTCTCTCGTCATCGGCGCATCGGGGCTTGCCCACCGGGGAATTGCCGGCCACACCACAGAAAGAATGGAGAACACATATGAAGACATTAACGATCGAGTGGCAGCGGCTTGTTTCTGATGGAGAAACGTGCCCAAGGTGCGGCGCCACGGAAGAGCAGCTCGAAAATGCGGTGTCTCAATTGAAGACCATGTTGGCGCCGCTGTACATAGAGGTTGTCCTGAAGAAGGGCGAACTCTCTGCCTCAGAATTCGAAAAAGCGCCTCTGAGTTCGAATCAGATTTGGATCAACGAGCGGCCTCTGGAAGAATGGGTGGGCGCTCAGGTCGGTCAAAGTCCGTGCTGCGGCCCTTGCGGCTCATCGGACTGTCGAACTGTCGAGGTGCAGGGCCAGCATTACGAAACAATCCCTGCCGACTTGATCATCAAGTCCGCGCTCCTTGCGGTTTCCCAGTCGCTCGGTTCCCTGAAGTAAATCTCTTCGCACAGGCCATGAGGCCTGCCCGCGCTTCATTGTTGCCTGTAACCGCCCGCGGCTCTGTCGTCTGTTGCACGAAACGGGAGTCGAAGGGCTCGTTCCCTGTGGTTTTGTACCCGGTGCGCAAAGTGAGGCTACCATTGAACCGAATTTCGACCGCGCAATATTGATTCTGGGAATTTTCGTTGGAATGTATGTGGGTTCCCATATTAAATCACGAATTGGACGAGGCCACGGTCGCTCTAGGCGCTTTGGTCTCTGTCATTTCTCGCTGCGCTCGAAATGACATGACTAAAGCGGCTCGAAACGACCAGGTCACCGAGTTCGTGGTTAATTCTGGGAACGAATCTGATTTGTCATTACCTCGAAAGAGGCGACTCACGAACAAACTGGATCTCCGATCAAGTCGGGGATGACTGGACGGCGGAGCCCCGACCGGTCTGAGATGACAGCCGTCGCAGCGTCGAGACCTTTTGGACGCGTCGAGCCCAAACCGGCGACGTTGTGCTCGTTCGCGTCCATACTCCCAGGGCGTTGCCTTCGGCTATAAGAGGCGCCTCGCACGAGCGGCGCTCTCATGGATGTGAGACGCCTCCGGATTTGTTGCGTTTGGCGCGTTGGGCCATTACGGGGGGAGCGGAGCGATCCCGCAATGCATTTTGAGACAAAGTGCGTCCAGCCTAGGCGCTGAACGAGTGCGAGAGAATTAGACCGTGGCGGGTCTCACGCGGCCATACGCTTGAGGTCTCGAGCTCGGTTTCTGGTTCCGAGGGTGCGCAATATGTTGTCTCCAAAAAACGAAATGCCGCCTAACGCTATTGCAAGCCCAATCACGCCTGATTCTAAAAGTTGACTGCTGGCATCACATTACACGATTCGCGAACCCGCTCGTAAGATGCATGCGTATCGGCATCTATCTTGCTTATTCTCCAGCGGGTCGCATCGAGGCGCGTCGCGGCTGTCGATTCGACGCTGTTTCACGGAACGCTTCCAAGAGCATCCAGGATGGTTTTCCGCGCCGACGGGCAGTCACGCGGCACGTTCGAGAAGCGTTTATTCGCGCACGTCTTTTGGAACGTGTCATCCTTTGACCCCGTCAAGAGGTACTTTTAGCAACATCGATGAGGGAGGCAATATAATGATGCAGCAGCAGACCTTTTTTGTGGACGAATCCAAACCTTGGTTCCAGCCTGACGCGGGCTGGCCTGGTTATGTCCCTAAGAATATTGAGTTCCCCGACATGAGCCTTTACGAGCTTTTACGACAAAGCGCCGAAGACAACGGCGACGGCCCGGTGCTGTGGTTTCTGAACAACTTTATGACGTATCGGGAACTCATGCAGCACGTGGATCGGTTTGCCGCGGGCCTCAAGGGTC
>JBMFOE010000007.1:0-59734 GCA_049969795.1 Desulfomonilaceae bacterium | reverse complement strand
GAAGAACAAAAGGCACTGGCAAAGAAGGCTGGAAAGATTCCCACTGGAGCTGTTCCGGACATGTCGCTCAAGTTTACCGACCTCCTGAAAACAGAACCCGTGGAACTAAGGGAGAAGGTAGCGGGGAGCGATGTCGCCGCGTATGTCATGACCGGCGGCACGACTGGTTTTCCGAAGGTGGCCATTCTTACCCATCTCAATTGTGTGTCCAGCGCGATCAGCGTGGCAAGCTGGCTATGGGATTCGCCAGGCGCATGCCTCATAGGCATTTTACCCCTTTTCCACGTGTTTGGCATGGCGGCCTTGCACACGGTGGTAAGAAACAGGGGCTACATGCTTTTGTTTCCGCAGCCGCCGAAAACAGAGGAGCTCGTCAAGACGGTCTGCGCGGTGGGGCGAGATCATCATACCTTCTATCCCGGGGCGGAGGTCCTTTTTCAGCAGCTCATTGACTTCCCAGACATTGACAAATATCCCATCGCGGAAAAGATAAACAAGTGTCTGAGCAGCGCTGGGCCGTTGCGTCAGTTTGTGAAAGAGCGATTCGAGCGAAAACTTCCGGGGGTGGTCTTACGAGAAGGGTATGGTTTGTCTGAGGCCAGTTCGGGCGTGGCTATCGGACCTTATGATAAGGATTTTGTCGCTGGAAGTATCGGACTCCCATTGCCCGGCGTGGAATGGAAGATAGTGGACATTACGACGGGGGAAAGAGTCCTCCCGGCTGGCGAGACGGGAGAACTGATTTTGTCTGCCCCAATGGTCATGACAGGCTATCTCGACAATCCTCAAGAGACCGCGGAAACGCTCAGAGAAAAGGATGGAAAGATATGGCTCTACACGGGCGACTTGGGATACATGGACGAGTATGGCCGGGTGTTCCTGAACGACCGCAAGAAGCAACTCATTAAAGTGAAAGGCTACTCGGTGTTCCCCACTGAGGTGGAACAGCTCATGAGCGCGCATGATTGCATCCAGGACATTGCGGTGGCAGGTCTTCCGGACGAGGAAACAGGCGAGGCAGTGAAGGCGTGGGTGGTGCTCAAAGAGGAGTGGCAAGGAAAGATCACGCCGGACGAACTCAGGGGGTGGGCCAAGGCAAATATTACCCACTACAAAGTACCGAAGCATATCGAATTCATCCAGGAGATTCCAAAATCGCTCGTGGGCAAGGTGCTTCGGCGAGAACTGCAGGAGGCCGACCCTCTGTACAAGGCGCGCCTCGCCGGGCAATAGGGTTCAGGGGGCGTCACAGATAATCGTATTTAAACCAAGGAGTTATCGATGAAAGAAGTAGTGATCACTGGTTATTTAAGGACAGCCTTTTCGCGTTCAAGACCGAAGGACCCGGGCAAGGACGTATTTGGCGCAGTGCGGGCCGAGGAACTTTTGGCGAAGCTGGCGCCAGAGCTCATCAAAAGGACAGGCCTTGCTCCGGAAGAGATCGACGATTTTATCGTGGCCTGCGCCACGGCTGTTGGCGAGCAATGGACGTATGGAGGCCGCTTTCCTTTGTTTCTGGCGAATCTGCCGGAAACCATCCCTGCGAAGTTTGTCGATCAGCAGTGCGGTTCGTCCATGGCAGGCATACACATCGGCTTCATGGAGATTGCCACGGGCAACGCCGATACAGTCTTGGTAGGCGGCATGGAACATATGACCCGCATACCCATGGGGGGCGCTTCGGTGCAGGCTGGGCTCTTGGCGCCGAATCCAAAGTTTTTCACGAATCCAGAATATCATCACTGGGATATGATGACCTCCCTGAACATGGGTTTCACCGCACAGAAGCTTCTTGAGCAGACTGATGTGACAAGAAGCGAAATGGACGAGTGGGCGTTGAGGTCTCACAAGCTGGCGGCTCAGGCGCAGGCAGAGGGATTTTTCAAAGACGAGATCATGCCCTTGGACGTGGAGCAGGTTGACGGCGCCGTGAAGACGGTGGACTCGGATCAGTCCGTACGGCCCGGGACCACAATCGAAGAGTTGTCAGCTCTGAAGCCGGCGTTCAAGGAAGGTCATCAGATCACTGCGGGGAATTCATCGCCCCTCAATGCAGGCGCGACTGCGATGATATTGATGTCCAAGGAAAAGGCCGAGGAAAAGGGACTCAAGCCTTTGGCCACGCTGCGCTCCATCGGCGTCGCGGGCGTCCACCCGTCCATCATGGGCGCAGGCCCTGTTCCGGCAAGCAAGAAGGCTTTGGCCAACGCAGGGCTCGCCGTGACGGACATCGATTTTTGGGAAATCAACGAAGCCTTTGCCATAGTGACGTTGCACTGCATCCGAGAGTTGGGGATCGATCCTCGCAGGGTGAACGTGATGGGCGGCGCCATAGCCATTGGCCATGCGCTGGGCGCCACTGGGGTGAGGCTTGTCGGGACCTTGGCAAGAATCCTGAGCCTCAAAGGTGGAAGGTACGGCTGCGCCACGGCGTGCGTTGGAGGCGGCCAGGGCGTGGCTACGATCATCGAGCGAGAAGCCCGATAGCGGCAACTGCGGCGGGATGGTGAGCGCTCGCCGTGTGTCAAACCCCTCATGGAATGGCCAGAATGCGCGCCGTCCCATGAGCGTGGGCTCCGTCGATGATGGGTCGGGCAATCGAGGGAGGCCCTCGGCAACCCGGGGTCCTACTTTGGTTTGCTTGCGAGCAAAACTGTAGCGCTTCTCAGAATTAATCGCGAATTCGACGGGCGGCCGCCACTTCGAGCGCTTTACTCTCTGTCATTTCCAGCGCAGCGAGAAATCTTGGCCCGCAGACGAAGAAGATTTCTCAGATAAAATGAAAGGCGCGCGGCTCTGTGGCCAGCTATGGGCGCCATAAGCGCTCCAAAACTCGATGATGCGGATCTCGTTCCGTCGGGAATACCCAGCTTCGGGATGAACTGTCGGCGCCCTCTTATACGATTTCTCGAAATTTCTGTCGGAATGAGGCGAACCGCGGCATGAATACGATGACTTTCAAAGTCTGCTTCACGGCGAAGACAGAATCAATGAGAACCCTCACAGTCCTTGCTTTGTCATGCCGGATTCGATCCGGCATCCAGGAAACTCGTCGTGGATTCCCACTTACGTGGGAATGACATGCGGAGGGTCAACAGCTCAATTCGCGATTATTTACGAGAATAGCTATAAAATAACAAAGGTCATTCTCTCCGTAGGCTGCATCGGTTTTCAAAAGAACTTGCGAATTCGACAATCCGAACCTCATTCCGACAAAAATTTCGAGAAGGGGCATGTGCCGCCGATTCACACGCGGCCTTTTGCACGGACAATCACCAATCGACGTAGTCCTTCTTTTCCGCGATCTTGCGAACCGCTTGTATGGCAACATCTACGTCCTCCTGGGTGTTGAAGTATCCGAGGCTGAACCTCACCGTCCCGTCAGGAAACGAGCCGAGGGCGCGATGCGCCAGAGGCGCGCAATGCAGGCCGACGCGAACGAGTATCTCGAATTCCTGTTCCAGTATAGAGCCGGCCTCATTGGGATGGATGGACTCGAATGTGGCGGGTATCGCCCTGTTTCCACAGCCGCCAAAGGACTGATGCATGCCGTCAGGGAGCGCTTGGTCAAAGGTGATGGAGAGGATTGCGACTTGCTTTTCTGGTTTCAGTGGTCCGTAGAGCGTGAGTCCTGGTACGTCGATCACCCCGTCGATAAAGGTTTGGAGCAGGGACATTTCGTGTCTTCTTATATTTTCGACGCCAGTATCGAGAACGAATCGAACGCCTTCGGCGAGGCCGGATAATCCGACATTATTCTGAGTGCCGCTTTCCATTGCATCCGGAAAGAAATCGGGCTGGTGCTCCTTTTCTGACACGCTGCCTGTTCCCCCGCGTTTGAGCGGCCGGACGACAAGCCCCTCGCGGATGTATAGGCCGCCGGTCCCTTGCGGCCCATAGAGCCCCTTATGTCCCGTAAAGGCGAGAAAGTCGATGCCGAGAGCGCTCACGTCGATGGGCAATGTTCCGGCGGTCTGCGCGGCGTCCACGAGCAGGGGTATTTCGCCTATGACCTGCTTGACGGCGGCGATGTCTTGAATGGTCCCACACACGTTGGATGCGTGATTGATGGCCACGAGCGCGGTTTCTTTGCGCAGGAGGCGGCGAACGTCTTCGGGATCGAGCATGCCCATGCGATCACAAGGCGCTACGGACACGGTCACGATACCCTCGGCCTCGAGGTATCTCAATGGCCGAATCACGGAATTGTGCTCCATCTGGCTCATGATCACGTGGTCTCCCGGCTTCAAGAAACCAAACAGCACTGTGTTGAGGGATTCTGTCGCGTTCAGGGTGAAGATGATTCTCTTTGGATCAGGGATGTGGAAGAGGACGGCCAGCAATTCACGAGCTGTTTCAGCCGCGTGGGATGCCGCTCGCGACAGGGCGTGTCGGGAACGCCCTGGATTTGCGCCTACTTCTGTCATGAAGCGAACCATGGCGTCCACCACCTGAGGCGGCTTGGGGAACGAGGTAGCGGCGTTGTCCATGTATATGACTCGTTTGGCCATTGGAAGCCCTACGATCCTCTTTTCCTGTCACGCCCCATCTCGACCTCAGTCAGAATCGTCTCGACGGGACGCGCGCGGCTGGCAATGTGTTCGGGCGATGCGTTGAAAAATACGGTCGAAATCTTCCGCGGCGGCGTCCCAGGTGAGGCGGCGCTCCTCCACCATTTGACGCGACATCTGGCCAAAGACCCTCCTCATGTTTTCACTCTTCGCCAGAGATGCAATACATTTTTTGAGAGCGTTGACGTCGCCAGCGTCGTAGAGAAATCCATTGACATTATCGCTCACAAGATCAGGGATCCCGCCTGCCCTTGTCGCTACCACGGGCAAGCCGGAGGCCATGGCCTCTTTGATGACGTTGGGCGATCCCTCGGTGTAGCTTGGGAGGCAGAAAATGTCCGCCTGTCTGAGGGTCTGGGCGACCTGAGGGGGGCTGAGCAGGCCGCGCCACGTCGTCCGTTCCGAGAGGCCCAATTCTCGGGCTAAGGCTTTAAGGCGGCCTGCATAGGCGCCGTTCCCCACGACGATGAGTTGAACATCGGCGAGATTGGGATCAGAAAGGGCCAACAACAGGTCCTGAAGGCCTTTTTTCGGCACGAGGCTCCCGACGAATACAACCCGCACCCCGCCATCCCGACGGTCATCCTCGGAAGCAGGATGAAACAGCTCGACGTCCACCCCAAATCGGGGAACCGTGCATTTGGAAGGCGGGGCGCCGAGTTTTGTCGCGATGTCGAGCAGCTCTCTACTGACCGGCGCAAGATAGGTCGATTTGCGGATAACCCATTTGGTCAAGAATTTCCATACAGGCCTTTCTCGAGCGAGGTATCCATCGTCTCCACGGAGAGAGACCACCAGCGGCGCTTTGGTGAGCGTGCGCGCGGCCGCGCCGACGATCGCAGCGCCCAACCAATTGGCGTAAAGGATGTCCGACGCGGATGTTTCCCGCAATACAGTATAAAGGAACACGGCCATCATGGGGGCAACCTGCGCACGCGCGAGAAAGCTCCGGGCTACATTCTCCGGGATCCCCCCTTCTCCACCGGTAAGCCTTTGCAGCGATCGAGGCAGAAAGTACGCGAAGCGCACCGTCTCGACGCCGTTGACGGGGAACCTGCCGTGACGCCCCGGTACAGCCGGACAGATGACCAGAAGGGGATAGCCTCTTTTTTTCAGGGCGAGCGCCAAATTGGCTATGAACGCTCCTGTCCAGTCATCCGAGTAGCTGGGATAAGACGTCGTGAGAAAGACGATCCGCGGCAGCTTCAACTCATGAGCCTACATGCAACCTTGAGGGACAAATCGTCGCCTATGAGCCTCAAACTCATCCCTGTTCCTTCTTTTTGAGCGCAGCAAGGACTTTCTCCGGCGTCGCCGGCAGGTCCTTTATACGCACCCCCACCGCGTCATAGATTGCGTTTATCAGCGCGGGCGCTGTGGGGACGCATGCGGGCTCGCCGATGCCTTTGGCTCCAAAGGGGCCGGCAGGCTCGAACGGCTCTACGATCACCGGTTGTATGGGTATGACGTCCTTTGCAGTCAGTATCTTATAGTCCAAAAGGTTGGGGTTCATGACACGGCCGTGATTGACGATCATCTCTTCACTCAGTCCGTACCCTACTCCCATGACGGTGGCGCCGTATATCTGCCCATTCACGAGCATGGGATTGATGGCCCGACCAACGTCGTGCGCTGCAACGTAGTTGAGGATCTTGACTTCACCCGTTTCCGTGTCCACTTCAACTTCGGCCCCATGCGTTCCAAAGGTGTAGCAGCACGACAAATTCCCTTTGCCTTCGCGGTCGAGCATCTCGTTGGGCGGATCGTAAAATGCCTCTGCAATGACCATCTCCCCTTTTCCTGTTCCGGTCATGTGCGCTTTTCGCAGGATTCTCGCGACCGGCATCTTGGTGAAAGGATTGTCAGGGTCGCTCTTGAGAAACACGATTCCCGCCTTGACGTCCAGGTTTTGGGGATCAGCGAGCAGCGAATAGTCGAGCTCGGGTTCCACAAAGTTTGGATCGATTTTGATCTTTTTCTTGAACTCCTGTTTGAGGAGGTTGCCCATAAGACGCGCAGCCAGGTCGAGGATCTTTTGTTTCACCTCGGCAGCCACGGTGAGGATCGCATGACCTGTGATGAAGGCGTGTCTGCTCGCGTGCGTCCCTACATCCCAAGGACACACCTCTGTGTCGCCAGAGAAAATGAAGACGTCCTCCGGTCTGAATCCCATGGCTTCGGCGACCATCTGTGGAATGATGGTTTCTGACCCTTGGCCCTGGTCAGTGCCGCCGGTGATCACGGTGACCTTGCCTTCGTCATCCACTTTGACGATGATGCCCTGGGCGTCGGACAAATACACACGGGCCCCGCCGCCCACATGGATGAAAGAGGCCACCCCTACCCCACGACCATTCCGTTTGCCATGTTTTTCCTCCCAGTTTAATCTCGTTTTTACCTCGTCGAGACATTCCTTCAAGGGGCACGTGGTGATGGCCAGTCCCATGGGCGTCTTCTCATACGGTTCATTGGCGTTGATCTTGCGAAATTCCATGGGGTCGATCCCCGCGGCCTCGGCCAATTGATCCATTGATTGTTCCACCACAAAGGTGGCCTGCGGATTGCCGTACCCGCGCATCGCCTGGGCATATATGTTGTTGGTATATACGCAGGTGGCCTGGAAGGATATATTTGGTACTTTGTAGAGCGATGACATGGGGATCATCATGACCGAAGGGGTGGTGGCTCCCCATGAGGTGTACGCGCCGTTGTCCAGGATCATCTCCACAGCTCGGAACGTGAGTTTGCCGTTCTTGTCGCATCCCTGCTCCACAGTCGCTATCACAGGCTGACGCGGCGGACTCGCCTGAAATTCCTCTTGCCGGGAGAAAACGATTTTTACGGGGCATTTGGTCTTCCAGGCAAGAAGCACAAGGATAAATTCGTATATGTCCGTGTCCAGCTTGCTCCCGAAACTGCCGCCCACGTACGGCGTGAGGATGCGCGATCGTCCTTTGATCCCGAGATTTTTCAGAAACATATCCAGGCGGTCTTTTCCTCCGAACGGGACGTTCGTGACGCTGTGAAAAACGAGATTATCCCTGACGTCGAAATAGGCTATGCCGCCGCTTGTACCCATGCACGTCTGATGAACCCACTGGGTCCGAAACTGATCTTTGACTACATAGGCAGATTCCCGCCGAGCCTTCTCCACATCGCCCGCGACGAGCCGCCAGGGCAACGGGAGGATATTGTTTCTGCGGGGTTTGCCCCTCGCATCGAATTCGTGGATGAGGGGGGCGTCCTTTTGCATGGCCTCGAGAGGATCGAACACGGGCGGCAGGTCTTCGTATTCCACCTCAATGAGTTGGATCGCCTCTTCTGCCGTGTCTTCGTCAATGGCGGCAACTGCCGCCACCTCGTCTCTGAATTGCCTGACCTTGTCCTTTTTCAGTGGGGTTTGATCTCCCAAGAAGCCCACACGGACTTCAGGCACGTTGTATCCCGTAAGCACCGCGCGGACGCCGTGGAGTTTTTCGGCCTTGGAAGTATCGATGCGGACGATGCGCGCATGAGGTCTGGAACTATACAAGATCTTCCCGTAAAGCATTCTGGGAAGCGTGATGTCGTTGATGTACGCGGCTCTGCCCGTTACCTTGTCTCTATCAACCCTGGGATGCGATTTCCCGACGAACAGTTCACCCATATTGATCTCCTGCGGATGTCTTAATCCTTTTTGGTCATGATTTCGGCGGCGTATTGTACCGATTCGACAATCTGGACGTATCCCGTGCAACGACACATGTTGCCCGCGATAGCATGTCGGATTTCGGCCTCTGAAGGATTCGGATTCTTGTCGAGTAAAGCCTTTGCGGACAGGATCATACCCGGGGTGCAAAAACCGCACTGTACGCCGGCTTTTTCTAGAAACGCCTGCTGTATAGGATGAAGCGAGTTGTCTTTTTCTGCGAGCCCTTCAATGGTGAGGACTTCTTTTCCTTCTACTTCCATGATTGGATAGATGCAGCTATTGATGGGGTCGCCGTTTACCAGTACGGTGCAGGCGCCGCATTCGCCTTCACCGCAGCCTTGCTTGACCCCTGTTAATTCGAGCTCTTCCCGCAACACACGCAACAGCGTCCAGTGGGGAAATACTTCAACGGCGATGGGGTCTCCGTTCACTTTGAAGCTTATGGTCTGCTTCATTACACGCAAACTCCTTTCAGTTCTCTACCAGCCCGTTTGTCATGAAATTGTTGTCCCGCGCCATTTACGGAAGAATGCGACGTCATCCATCTCCTCAACGGCTTTGTTCTTACTGCGACGCAGCGGCGTCCTGGGCTCGCTGCGCGCACCACAGCCCGGTGCGTTTGACGAGTACTTTAATCATATCGCGGCGATACCACTCCGACCCGCGGATCGTGGTCCTCGGAGAGGCTTCTTGCGCGGCGATCTCCCCTGCTTTGGTCAAGGTTTCTTGTGTGATAGCCTTGCCTTCGAGGTACGCCTCGGCCTTGCTGGCGCGCATGGGCGTGGGAGCTGCGACGCCGAGCCCGATCCGAGCCTTCGCGCAGGTTGTCATGTCCTCCTCGAAGGCGAGCAACATGGCGACGCCGAGAATGGGCAAGTCCATGGCCTTGCGTCGGGTGTGCTTCCAATAGGCCATCCCTGTCCTCGGCAAGGGCGGCGAAATACGAAGCTGAGTAAGGATTTCACCGGGCGCCAAAGCAGTCTTTCCCGGCCCCTTAAAAAATTGAGTGATGGGAACAATCCTTTCGCCATGAGCGCTTTTAATGACTGCCTGAGCGTCCAGGACGAGCATGGGGGGCGCGGTATCGGCTGACGGCGCGGCGTTGCACAGATTGCCGCCAATGGTCGCCGAGTTGCGCACCTGCACAGACCCAAGCTGACTCACCGCGTCGTGGATAATGGGATAGCGCCTTTGTATGTCAGGGGACAACTCGAGAGTCCGGTGTCGAGTAGCGCTCCCTATGGCGAGGCCCTCGCCAAAATCTATGAAGTTGAGTTCGGAAACATTACGCAGCGAGACCATGTAATCCGGCGATACGAGCTTTTTCTTCCATTGGATCATCAGATCAGTGCCGCCTGCTATGATGCGCGCCCTGGGGCCGTACTGATCGAGGATTTCTACCGCCTCCGAGACGGTCGAGGGCTTGAGGTATTCAAATGTTCTCACAGGACCTCCCTTGCTGAAATAGCGCGTGGTTGCTCAAATAACGATGGACATTTTTTAGAATAACATAAGCTTTACCTTTTGCCAAAAGAATATGACGGCGGCCATTGCGGGGTATGGGGGCTCGAAAAAACCAGCAATCGTGACGGCGGCTGCTTTGCTCCATTGGCGTGGGCTGAGTTCGCGTCGTCGCCTTTGGCTTTTCGCAATGAGGAGAAGGCAATCAGTGCGTCGCTGTGAGAGAAGCAGAGGCGCCTCGTGATGAATTTCGAGAATCAGTAGGATGCAGGGGCCGCCTGATTCGCACTTGTTTTTGGATAAAGAGACAAGTCGAAGATGGGTTTCCGCCGCATTTCGGCTGATTCCAATGAGATTTGAAGAGGCGCTGTTTGAGGGGTTTGGGGCGGAGGCCGTCGAGGAGGCGAAAGATGACCTTTTCTCTCGTTTTGGCTCGTTTCTTGTTAACATCCTTTGATTATTCAACTTCAAGTATTTTCTAGTTTGACAAAGTATTCGGCGGCATGTATGTATGAGGCGTTCACTCTTACAATTTGGTGTTTGCCGCTCGTCAATGAGTGGGCAATTGCGAGCAGTCCGGCTGAGGGTACAGGGGTTAGGGTCGGACTGTTTTTGTTTTTGCGTCGGGCTCGGGCCAGAGGCGCATGTTTCTCAGAGACCGCGTATCTCCTTTTGGACGCTCTTCAAACGCTCCCATAACTCGTCCACCTTTGCTCTGGTTTCTTCTACCGTTCCCGAGTTGTCGATGACGAAGTCGGCGAACCCCACTTTGTCTTTCATGGGGAGCTGGGAGGCTATCATTTTACGAGCTTGCTCTTCGCTAATGTTCTCACGGGCAGCCAGCCGTTTTACCATTTCTTCGTCCGACACATAGACCACGAGGAGTTTATGGAAGAGGTATTGGAGGTTGAGTTCCACGAGCAGCGGAATCACCACTTGGATAATGGCGTTGGGATCCTTGGCGGTAATCTCGTTAAGCTGGCGAATGAACTCCATGTGGATTTGGGGATGGGTGAAGCTTTCGAGCTTTTTGCGTTTTTCCAGGTCTCCAAAAATGATGTCTGAAAGTTTCTTGCGATCAAGGGTTCGATCCTCTTGAAGGACCTGCTCTCCGAAATAACTGACAATCTGTTTCCACGCGGGCTTCCCCGGCTCCACCACAACCCTGGCAAGTACGTCAAAATCGATCGTAGCTGCGCCTTTTTCTTCGAGCATCTTTGCCACTGTGGTCTTGCCGCTGGCAATCCCGCCCGTGACGCCCAAGAGCAAGCGGTTGTCCTTCCCACGTATTGCTTCGAGCTGATCGATTCCTCCATAGGCCATCGGGAATGATGTGGTGAGATCGCGTTCAGCCCCCGCAAAGCTAATTGGATAGCGAATGCCTCGACGATAAAGGGCCTCCATTCCCCTCAAGGCCTTTTCTACATACTGGGGCGGGAGGGCCATGACGAGGTCGTCATCTTGCGCGTGACCATACCTGCGCTCCCCATAGCACGGGATGGTCAGAGCAGGCTTTCTTGTGAGGTAGCATCGCGCGATTGCATCCGCGCAGGACGACTCGCCCACACAAAAAAACTGCATGACTTCATAGTCCTCAAACTGCAGGGAGTTGATGAGCAGCATCATCTGGGCGGGATTGGCATAGATGAGGGCCATGTCCGGCTCGAAGGGGTTGTACACCAGAGGGGCGAGCGCGATGGCTTCGTACTTGCCCAAGGGAATCCGCGGAATAGATTCTTCATATCGCTTCCCATCCCGCCTCGTTTGAACCCACACAATGCTTCTGAAGGTTCCGTCCTTAAATAGAGGAGGGGTATCGGCCAGGCCGATGATCCCTGGACACGTGGGACCGATGAAATCTTCTGCGACCGCGCCCACCGTCCAGTCAAAGCTCCTCACGAGCGTGATCAACTGACACAAGGTTTTTTTGCCATCGAGGCGCCGCATAAAAGGTATTTCTTGCAGCATTTCCTTCTTTTCCAGCATTCGAAGGGCGACCGGGAACGATTTAAGCCTCATCAGCAGTTCCAAGCGTCGGATGATCTTCTCCCAATCTCGCATCGGCTTCATGATTGCTCCTCCATGGGAAAGGTACTACATTAAATAACGAGAATATCTAATCTGTTTTGTTGCGATTTTCTATTGATTTAATGCTTCCTGTTGTGCTATAACTCATGTACCTACCAGCGAAAGCTGTGCATGGTGGAAAACCCGGCGCACCCCTCCTAACCCGCTCCGGGTTTTCATTTTATTGCTCGATGTGGCTGTAGCAAGTTCGGTACCATTCAATGCTTTGCGCAAGCCCCTCCCTAAGAGATGTATGGGCGGCGAAACCGAGGACGGACGACGCTCGGGAGGTGTCAGCCATGGAATGCATGACGTCGCCTGGTCTTGGAGCGGCGTGCACGGCTTGCACCCCCGAGCCTAGCAGGTCCTGCAATATGGACAAGAGTTCGAGCAGCGAAGTGCGGCAGCCGGCGCCGATGTTGTACGCGTTGCCGCACGCTTCGCGAGGGGCTTCCAGGGCCGCGATGTTTGCCTCCACCACGTCTTTCACGTAGGTAAAATCTCTGGTTTGTTCTCCGGTTCCGTAGATTACGGGTGGCTCGCCTTTGAGCAGCGCGGTGACGAACCGAGGAATAACCGCGGCATACTCAGATGCAGGGTCTTGCCGAGCCCCGTACACATTGAAATATCTCAGGCCCACCGTTTCGAGTCCGTAAAGGTCGAAAAACAATCTGCCATATTGTTCGTTGATTTGTTTCGTGAGCGCGTACGGGGACAACGCCACGCCTTCTTTGCCTTCCTGCTTGGGCAGCGTCTCTGCGTCTCCGTACACAGAGGATGACGAGGCGTACACGACGCGCTGAATATGATTTTTTTTCGCTGCCAAGAATACGTTGAGGGTCCCGTCAGCATTGACGGTGTGAGTGGTCCACGGATCTTCGACCGATCGGGGTACGCTACCGAGCGCGGCTTGATGCAGGATCGCATCGACTTTTTTCGCGACGGTATTGAGCGCAGAGGAGTCTCTTATGTCGCCGTTGACGACCTGAAAATCCTTCCCCGGTTTGGCCTTGCCGTCGCATAGGTTCTCCAAGTTTTCGATCTTGCCCGTGCAAAAGTTGTCCAAGACGGTGACGCGCAGGCCGCGTTGCAAAAGTCCTTCTACGATATGACTACCGATGAATCCGGCGCCCCCGGTGACGAGGACGTGCTCGACGCGTAATGTTCTCATGCGATGTTCCTATCATACGTATGGATGGCGATTTGGAAAGGGCAGTATATCCGTGTTTCACGGGTTTGTGAAGGGCGAGGGTTTTTGGTGGCGATTAGGTGCACATTGCATCTTTATTGTCATGAAGTGGTGCAATATGCACCATTGTGGCGTGATGGGAGACCGCGGGCCAGAAAGCCATACCTGAAGATAATCGAGAATTGCGCAGGAGTCTCTTACATATTTCGCCAGAAAAAAATATTGATAACTAATTATAACGACTAGAATCTATTTCTATGCTTGAGAAAATATTTATACTTTGTTGATATAGCGAGATAAGATCTACATCACCAAGGGTTTTCAATGTTGGCATGATAGTTGCTGTAGCGATGGGCGAGGGCGAAAAATGAGGATAGCCGTTTCAGAATATCAAGGCAGGATCGCTCCGGTGTTTGACACATGCCGCCGAGTACTGATCTTTCTCCACACCGCCGATGGCGATGCGGAAGTGGGGAGCGAGGATTGGTCATCGTTGGCGCGTCACCATCGGCCGGATCGCCTGGTGCAATTGTCAATAGAAACGGTGCTTTGTGGCGGAATCAGTTGCTGGATGAACGACCAAATTACCGCGCGAGGGTTGACGCTGATTCCATGGCTGTCCGGAAATGTGAAGGAGATCCTGCTGGCTTACAGAAACGGCGCCATTTTCGCCCCAGAATATGCTATGCCGGGTTGGACCGGCTGCAGGGCGAGAACATTCCGAGCGACAAGCCCCAATGCGTTGGGGCGGGGTCGATTCAGAGTAAGGAGAGGAGAGAAGAGATGCCTGGATTCGATAGAACGGGACCATTAGGAGCGGGTCCTCGAACTGGTTGGGGTCGTGGCTATTGTTCCACGGGAGTGGGCGCCGGCGCGGGCGGCGCGAGGGGCGTGTTGCGAGGCCTGGGTCGCGGCGGCGCGCCGTGGGGCGGGGGCCGCGGGCGATGCTTCGGCGGACGCGGCTGGTGGGGTCGGCCGGCGGTTGCCTTTGACCAACCGCCTACGTCGTCTGACTCTGAATTGGAGAGGTTGAAAGAGGAGCTCGCAAAGGCGCAGAAGGCGGTTCAGGAGATGGAGGCGCGTCTCGCTGAACTGGAGAAACCTGCGTGATCCTTCTTTTTTTGGGGCCACTGACGTGCTAATGGTGAAACTGATGGGTAAGGATTTTGAACAGGGCCTGGCAACAGTGGCCCAATGTCATTCTAAGAAAGGATCGTAAAGAGCTATGAGCGACGCATCCAGTTGTGAAAAAAACACAACGTGTGGTCAATGTGATTCGGCAGGAGCGTGCGACGCGGCAACGCAGCAGAGGCATGCGGAAGAGCAGTTGAAGGCAAAACTGCAGTCCATAAAGCATCGTCTCGTTATCATGAGCGGGAAAGGGGGCGTCGGAAAGACGACGGTGACTACAAACTTGGCCGTCGCGCTTGCCAAGATGGGATTGAAGGTTGGCGTACTCGATGGAGACGTGCACGGCCCCAACATTCCCCGGATGTTGGGAGTGGACAAGGACGGTCTTCAAATGGGCCCCAACGGGTTGTTGCCAGCGACTGCGAGGGACAACGTCAAGGTGATGTCCATGGCGTTTATCCTTCAGAGTGAAGATACCCCTGTTGCGTGGCGCGGCCCGATGAAGCATTCCCTTTTTCAGCAGTTTTTGAGCGAAGTGGACTGGGGACCGCTCGACTATCTTGTGGTTGACTTGCCGCCGGGGACAGGGGACGAGCCTCTGAGCATCGCGCAGTTGTTGGGGGAGCCCTTGTGGACCATAATCGTCACTACCCCCCAGGACGTAGCGCTGCTCGATTCACGCAAATCCGTGGTCTTTGGAAAGACCCTCAACATGAATGTCCTGGGGATTATAGAGAACATGAGCGGTCTGGTGTGTCCCCATTGCGGCGGGAAGATCGATTTGTTCAAGACCGGAGGCGGTGAACGGTCTGCCAGAGAGTTGGGCGTTCCGTTTCTCGGCGCCATACCTATCGACCCCTCGGTGGTGATAGGGGGCGATGCAGGAGTACCCATTATGTATGACCACGCCGATTCGCGGTCTGCGGAGGCGTTCAAGACGTTGGCCGAGGACATCCACAAGAAGATACAAAACTCACACAAGGCCTGACCACAAAGGGAGAACTTCAGATTTGTCGTGCGCGGTGAACGGCAAGTCTGTGCATCGATACATAAGAGTACATAAGACGGAGGATCTGTTGACCATGACTAGAAAGACGATAGCGGTGCCATCCATGCATCCTGGAGGACTTGATGCGATGAGGGCCGGCCACTTTGGCCATTGCGACGTATTTACGCTCGTATCGGTAGAAAACAACGAGATAAAGGATATTGCGGTGGTGGAAAATCCGCCCCACACCCAGGGGGGATGCATCGGGCCGGTAAATACACTCTACAGCAGCGGCGCACATGCCCTTATTGTGGGGGGCATTGGCATGAGGCCCCTTATGGGTTTTCGACAATATGGGATCGATGTGTATTACGGGCCGCAGGGAGAGACCGTTCGAGAGGTTGTCGATCTATTGCTGAGAGGAGAGCTGGAATTGATCGGGGACCATCAGGTATGCGGCGGCGGTAGGATGATGTAGCCAAGGAGACATTGTGATGAGAATAGCGATTACTTCGACAGGTCCTGACTTGGATTCGCCCATGGACCCTCGATTCGGCCGCGCGAGGTATATTGTCATCGTGGATGAGCAGGGTACCCTCTTGGAGGTGGTGGACAATTCAGCCGGCGTGAACAGCCTACGGGGGGCGGGGATTCAGGCGGGCAAATTGCTGGCTGACAAGAAGGTGGACGTGCTGCTCACCGGCAATTGCGGACCAAATGCCTTCCGCACCCTGCAGGCGGCGAACATACGCGTCGGCGTTGACCAAACAGGGACTGTGCGTGACGCCATCGAGAGATTCAAGAAGGGTCAGGTTACCTATACATCCGCCCCCACTGTCGAAGGCCACTGGTAATCGTATGATAGGGAGCTTCTGTTCATTGACGAATGAACAAGTGCTCAGAATCGCGGGGCAGGCTCGAATGCCCCTTATTTGTCAATGGGAAAGGGTTGAACGAGTATGATGTCTCTGTTTGAGACATTGCCATGGTTGTCTATCGTTGGGGGCGCTGTGGTGCTCCTTGCCGTTATTGGGGCCTGGGTGTGGTTTGAACACAGAGTGGACCCGGGCCGTGGAGCTATGGAGGAGCCGGATGGCAACGCGTGTCTCCGAGGAAAATGCGGGGACGCCATGGAGATTTCATTGAAATTCGCGAACGATCGAGTCGTGGACGCGAAGTATTGGACAGATGGATGCCGGATGAGCGGGCTTTGCGGGGCGGCCGCCGCGAAGCTGGCCCTGGATAAGACCCCGGAAGAGATCGCCGACATCGATTATCAAGCCATAGAGCGTGAAGTGGGCGGCCTGCCGGAAGAAGACCTGCATTGTGCGACCTTGGCCGCTGGCGTGCTCCAAGAAGCGCTGCGGGATTACCTCTTTAAAGACAAGAAGGGAACTACGACTCACGACACGGCGTTGAGTCCTGTCGAGGATAGGGGCTCGACCCGTGTGATTGAGCGACAGGCGTCATGATCATCAGTGTAGCAAGTGGAAAAGGCGGTACGGGAAAGACCACAGTGGCGACGAGCCTCGCAGCAGTATTGGGTCAGAAGGCCCAGCTTATTGACTGCGACGTGGAGGAACCCAATTGTCATATCCTGATGAACCCCGTCATCACTGCGTCGAAAACAGTGAGTTTGCCGGTACCCAAGGTGGATATGAGCAAGTGCACGCTGTGCGAGAAGTGCGGCCAGGTGTGCCAATTCAGCGCCATAGTGGTCATAGGCAAAGAGGTTTTGACCTTTCCGGAGATGTGTCACGGCTGCGGTGGATGCAGCTTGCTGTGTCCTGAAGGCGCTATCACGGAGGTTGAACGCGAAATCGGCGTCATAGAGACGGGCAAGGCAGGCGATGTGGAGTTCGTTCACGGAAAGCTGCGCGTTGGGGAGGCCATGTCCCCTCCGTTGATACGGGCCGTCAAGGCCACGATCATCCCTGAGCGGATTGCCATTTTGGACGCCCCGCCTGGGGCCTCTTGTCCTGTGATCAACACAGTGGTTGGGTCTGACGCGATCATAATGGTGACAGAGCCGACGCCCTTTGGCCTGCACGATTTGCGTATTGCCGTGGACGCGGTCAAGGAGCTCGGAATCCCATTGGGCGTCATCATAAACAGGGCGGACATTGGCGACGACGGAGTGCGTGACTATTGCCGGACAACCGGCATAGACATCCTCATGGAGATTCCCCACCGTCGAGCGATTGCTGAGGGATATTCTCGGGGGAGACTGCTCGTGGAATCGGCGCCAGAGTATCAGGAACGATTTATCGAGCTTTTCAGCAGGGTGAGCGCCATGTCCAAGGGTATCCGCAACTCAGAGGTCTCGAGCCATGCGTGAGATTGTAATCATCAGCGGCAAAGGTGGAACAGGCAAGACTTCCCTTACGGCGTGTTTTGCGATGCTGGCCAAAGATAAGGTGCTGGCCGACTGCGACGTGGACGCGCCCGATCTCCATCTGCTGGTTGCTCCGCGTGTGCGTCACGAAGAAGACTTTTGCGGCGGGGTTACGGCGTCCATAGACCTGGGGAAGTGCGTGGAATGTGGTTTGTGCCGCGAGAGGTGCCGCTATGGCGCCATCTCCGAAGACTTCGTCATAAAGGACTACGCGTGCGAGGGCTGTGGGGTGTGCTCTCATGTGTGTCCGGAAGGCGCCGTCTCCTTGACAGAAGGGATCAACGGGAAGTGGTTCATTTCGGATACCCGATATGGTCCAATGGTACACGCCGCCCTTTATCCGGGTCGCGAGAATTCTGGGAAGCTGGTGGCCTTAGTACGGAATCAGGCAAAGGTGTTGGCGCGGAAGATGTCCTTGGAGCTGGTGATCGTGGATGGCGCGCCGGGGGTGGGTTGTCCGGTCATATCGTCC
Source organism: Desulfomonilaceae bacterium (assembly GCA_049969795.1). Lineage (GTDB taxonomy): Bacteria > Desulfobacterota > Desulfomonilia > Desulfomonilales > Desulfomonilaceae > JAUPKT01. The sequence goes on along the minus strand of JBMFOE010000007.1, from coordinate 41,769 downwards.
ATAACGGGGGCCGACCACGTGGTGATCTGCACAGAACCGACGCTGTCAGGTCTGCATGACATGGAACGCGCGCTTGGTCTCGTCAAGAGCTTTCGTATTCCCTGCTCCATCGTCATAAACAAGTACGATATCAATACTGATGTCAGCGAACGGATCGAGAAGAAGAGCCGAGAAGAATTCGCGCCCGTGTTGGGCGGCATTCCTTACGATGACCGACTGATTCATGCGATGGTGCACGGGATGCCGTTGCTGGCTGAGAACGGGAATTCCCCCGCGGCCAAAGCCATCCGTGATATCTGGGACCGGTTGCTAGAGGCGGTAAAGGAGACAACGAGATGAGCCCGGATACGCTGCAAAGGCTTTCAGAAGCCCTGGCGCATGTGATAGACCCGGAGACGGGTTTAGACGTGATGCGCATGGAGCTGATCCACGACTTGTCAGTGGATGAAGACGGCAACGTGCGCATGACCTTCAGGCCTTCTTCGCCAGTGTGTCCAATGGCTTACGCCCTGGCGAACGAGATCAAGAAGAGCTTGGCAAAGGTGGAATCAGTCCGCCGGGTTGAGATCAAGGTGGAGAATTTTCGCGACGCGGAGAGGTTGGAACAGCTTCTTCGCTCTTGATGCGCCGAGAACATCTCCGCATTTTCCGTGTATACGAGTTGAAGGGAGACGGGTGGATGCCAATTCGTGAATATCGATGTCGAAAGTGTGGTCAAGTGAGCGAGTTGCTCGTGGGCATTGGAAGGAACTCAGACGACGTGGTGTGCTCCCATTGCGGGAGCACGGAGTTGGAAGGCTTGATGTCTGCGGCCTCGTTTGCCATAAAGGGGGAACAAATCCCTGCGGCCGCGGGTTCCACGTGCTGCGGCGGGACGCCGTCCGACAAGGGATGTGTCCCGGGCAGTTGCTGCGGCCACGCACATTGACCACTCATGACGGAAGGAACCATGAAGAACGAGAAGGATGTTTTCGATGAACTAGAGGATCTGCTTGTGGAAGACGCTGCAAAGGTCTATTCGCCGGGCGTGATTAGACATTTCATGGAGCCAAAGAATTATGGGGCCATCGACAATCCTGACGCCTATACGTTTATGAGCGGCATTTGCGGCGACACCATAGGCATCTTCTTGAAGGTGGTGGAAGGCAAGATCGCCGAAATCGGCTTCGTGACAGATGGCTGCGGTCCCACGGTGGCGTGCGGCAGCGCGCTCACCTGCATGGCGCACGGCCAATCCGTGTCAGAGGCGGCAAAAATCACTAGTCACGATCTCATCCAGTATCTAGGAGGTCTTCCAGTAGAAAACACGCACTGCGCGGATCTCGCGGTGAATACCTTGCGAGGGGCGTTAGAGAAATTGCCGAACGGAAAATGTCCATCAAAAACCGCTTGAAAGACCTTGCGGCCGATGACGCAGCAAGACGACGAGTAGTCGATGTGCGGCTCGGTTTGACCTACACCGCGGTCAAGCTCGATGACGGCCGCGCAGGCGTATCGTACTGCTTTGGCAACCGACTCGTAAGTGGGTGCTCTGTTTTTCGCGGCGCCCGTCCGCTGGCGGGAACATCCGCTTCGCGGCTCGTGGAATACCTTTTATCCGACGACCTCTTGGAATGCTCGGTCGGGCTCGCCACGGTCAATGCCCTTGTCAACGTCCAGCCAGCCGCAGCCTTGCCGGGCGACGTATTGGAAGTAGTGAACTTCATGGCCAGTGATCGCGTGGGCATGATCGGTTTTTTTGGCCCACTTGTCCCTGCGCTCGAGAACCGAGTTGCTCGGTTGGATATCTTTGAAGAGAGCGATCGACTCCACGGGGTCTGTCGTCCGTCGGAAGAAGCCTTCGAGGCCCTCCCCCAGTGCGATGTCGCGATCATCACGTCCACCACCATCGTGAACGGAACCATCGACCGACTCCTTGATGTCGCGAAGAACTGCCGGGAGACGGTGCTGCTGGGCTCCTCGACCCCTCTGTTGCCCGAGGCGTTCGAGGGTACAAGCGTAAGCTGGCTGTCGGGCATGGTGGTGCACGACGCGGATGGGATACTGCGCACTGTGAGTGAAGGCGGCGGCACGGCATTCTTTAAGCCGTACGTCACAAAACACAATCTTCCTTGCCGTGAGGATTTTTATCATGCCCTCTCGAGAAAAAACACGCATTACCATTTTGGTGGACAATGAGATTCAGCCTCAACTGGGCTTGATGGCTGAGCATGGCTTTTCTGCGCTTGTAGAACGACCGGATGTGAGGTTCATGTTTGATACTGGTCAGGGGCCGGCTTTGGTGAACAATGCAAAGGCCCTCGGCATCAGCCTCGCGCCGTTAGACTTCCTGGTGCTGAGTCATGGTCATTATGATCATACAGGCGGTCTGGCCGCGGTGGTAGAAAAGAATCCGGGGCTTCGCATCATAGCGCACCCTGACGCGGTCCAGCCGCACCTGGCGCGGTTGGATGAAAATGCCCCTCCCAAGTCAATCGGCATGCCTTCTCCACGAGACGATTTGGAATCGCGCGGGGCTGAGTTTGACCTTCGAACTGAATTTCAGGAACTCGTGAGCGGCGTGTGGTTTAGCGGCGAGGTACCCAGGGCGATTGATGCGCAGGTGGACAAACGTCTCGTGGTCTATGAGCAGGGCAAACTGGCGCCGGACGCCATGAGAGACGACGTGTCGCTGTTGTTGGAGACGCCATCTGGCCCGGTGGTATTGCTTGGATGCGCCCACGCAGGCGTGGAGAATATCATGGCGCACCTTTGCGGCATGCGTTCCATTACGACCGTCGCGGCCGTGTTGGGGGGCACGCACCTGGGCGTGTTTGACGAGGCCGCCACCGAATCAGCCATTCGCACATTTGAGCAATATCAGGTCCGCTGCCTCGGTACATCCCATTGTACAGGCGTAGAACCCAATGCAAGGCTCAGGGCTCACTTCGGCAGTCGTTTTCGTTCAGCATCAGCGGGCAGCGTGTTTGAATTCTGAGGGAAGGTGTTTGACCATGGAAAAGATTCTTATTCTGGGATGCAAAAGGGCCATGGATGACGTCTGCATCGGCTGTTCGCGGTGCATGGTGGCATTCAACCGCAGAGAAGGGGAATTTTCGCGCTACGTAAATGGCGACGCCGAAGTAGTGGCGCTTTTGAATTGCGGAGACTGTCCTGGAGCGACGGTAGTTACAAGACTTGCCCAAGTCAAACTCTGGAATAATCCGCTGGGAGAGAACATCACCAAGATACATTTGGGGCCATGTATCACGGACCATTGCCCATACAAAGAGACGATTCTCGCCAAGGCAAGGGCTAAGTCGGGCGTAGAGGTTATTGAGGGAACACATCCTTACAAGCCCAGCGACATCTTTGTCTGAGGCATTCAAAGGGATATTCGGGAACAGAAAAGGCCACGGGTACAGGCGAAGCCCGCGATACGAGTTTTTGGTTTTCTGGCAATTGCCCCAAGGTGTCGTGTGCGTGTACAAGCCCGACAATATGCCTTTTGTAGGATCGCTACGTCGTCGGGGCTCATCGCAGGTACAGGGGCCTTTCTTGTCGTTGCGAAGAACCGAACGCGTCGGAGCAATGACAAGAAGGTCGTGGATATGTCATTGCGAGCAAATCGGCGGAGCAATCTCGAGATCTACCATTTCTTGAAATTTCTGTCGGAATGATGTCCGCCGCGTGGTGAATATGACAACTTTCAAAGTCTTTGTCCGAGCCCCTGACATGTCATGCCGGACTCGATCCGGCATCCAGGAAACTGACCATGGATTCCCACTTGCGTGGGAATGACATGCAATGGGACAACAGCGCATTTCGTGATTATTTTCGAGAATGCCTATAAATTCAAGGAGCCCCTCTATATCCCAGAATGGCTCGGTATTCCATTGCCAATGTCACGGCTCGATCCGGCGCTGCGGGAAGGTCACGACAAAGGTGGTGCCTTGCCGAGGTCGAGACCGAAACGTGATTGTCCCGCCGTGTTCTCGCATGATTTTCTGGGTCACCATGAGACCGAGCCCGGTCCCCTTGTCGCCTTTCGACGAAAAGAAATCTTCAAACACATGTTCTTTGACTTTGCGGTCAATACCTGCGCCGTTGTCAGCGACCTCGAAGATAATCTGGCCCTCTTTGCCCCTCTTGGACCTGATTTCCACAAGGTGTTCGTCTTTGAAAATATCCATCTTGCAAGCGTCGATGGCGTTGGCCACGAGATTTGACAGAACAGTGTGGAGACCGGCAGGATCGAGAATCCCGTCGGTGAGGTCGGGGTCAAGGTCCAACTGCAGGCTCACCGAGTAGCTTGCAGCGGTCTTCTCGAAAAGTTCATACACCTCTTTTGCGATGGCGTTGGGGTCAACGCGCTGCAAATTGGGGGGGCGTTCCTTGGAGCAATAAAGGATGTCTTTGACGATGTTGGATATTTTCTCAAAATTGAGGAGGACCATCTCCCAGCCTTCTTTGACCTGATGACGGTTGTCGTCCTCGATTCCTTTGTTCACGACGTAGATGCCGCCTTCGAGCCCCATCATGATGTTTTTGATGCTGTGGGCCATGCCCGCAACTGTCTGCCCCAACAGGATGAGCTGCTTCTGAATCTCCTTCACCGAGGTGATATCGACGCTCGTCTCGACCACGTGAGTAGGCTGCCCGGAATCGTCCTTTAACGCTTTGGAAAAACACAACACGTAAATTCGGTTTCCCTCGATATCGGTCAATGTTTTTTCAGTACTGTGGACTTGACCATCAGCGAACGTCAATTCAGCGGGGCAATCCTTGCATTGGGCTTTTGTCAATTGGTAGAGCTGCCGACAGGTCTTGCCTTTGGGAGTACCGAAGCGATCGTGCACCATCGAGTTCCCCCATAATACCTTGAGTGAACGGTCGAGGATGAGGAGGTAGCAGGGAAGACCTCGGAGAATCTCTTCGTAGTTGAATTGAGTTGGCGTCTGGGTATCGGTCATGATCGCAGCTCTTTCAGTATGTCGGAGAAGTGGGGAAACGTCAACTTTAGGATATGGCGGGAGTAGGCGCTGTTTTCCTGGGGACGGCCCCGGAGCAGGTGGGGTCGTCCCCCCATCGAAGGCGTGGGCGAGTGAAGCAACGAGCCCGCGCTAGCCTATCGTCTTTTTGATCGTCTCGAGCAGAGCTTCACGATCAATGGGTTTCTCGAAGACCGCCACTGGCTTCGAGACCGCGAGATGCCTGCCGGGAATGCCGCTGATCACAATCACCGGCGTATTCTTGAATTCCTTCTCTTTCATCATATTGCGGTAAAATCGCGTCCCAGTTTCGTTGGGCATCTGCAAGTCGAGGGTAATGAGGTCTGGTTTTTCTTGGCGCAACACTTTGAGACCATCTTCTCCGTTTGACGCTGAGCACGTTTCGTAGCCATTGTCTTGAAGGAAGGTGGTCAGATATTTCACGATGTGCGGTTCATCGTCGATGACAAGTATTTTCGGCATGTTGGCCTCCACCTACCTATTTAGTGTTCGTCTGGTTCAAAATCCGGATGATCATGAAGAATAGGCATGCGATTAACGATGAAACGAAAAGTCAACAAACCAATGGAGATGATGGTAATGGTAATAACCACCTCCATCCAACTTGGGACATATCGCTCATCCCAGGGCAAGTGCCAGTTAAACGCGACAATGGATAAGTTCACTCTGTTGAGAAGGACGCCTCCCGAGGCCACTATGGCGCCACCTCTGACCATAACTGGCCGTTTGTTTTGCACAGCATAAATCAAGATCAACGTCGGGACAGCAACGAAGCCGATAACTTCCACTAAATACCAGTACCCGTATGGGGTTAGCAAGAATCCCCACTTATAGCCATGAGCTATGTCGAGCAATTTCAACCCAAGGTACGCGAAGATCACAACTGCCGCCGCCTTCCCCAAGCCAAGCGTGAGGCTATCGAAATGCTCTGGGTTGTGGTCTTTTATTTGATCGGAAAACACACGATGAGATACCATACTTTCTATAATTACCATTGTTATCCCACCATAGATAGCAGACACAAAAAAGAGTATCGATATATAATCGGAATACCACAGAGGATGGACCTTGCTGGGCATGAGCAGAAATAGCGACCCGAGTGCGGACTGATGGCCAGTCGTCAGGAGTACACCGGCGACCGTAAGGCCGAGGGTCCCTCGTATCCACCAGCGTCGAAGCCTTTTGAGCTTTAACCATTCGAAAATCGCGGGACACCACTCGAAAAACTGACAATGCAAATACAACGCAACCGAAAGCGCGACAAGAAAGAGTATCGAATTCGGACCGGGGGATACAAAGAACGGGACGTAGATGCGGTAATATCTTCCGAGGTCAAAGATGAGACCCACGACCGCGAAGAAATAACCGAGGGTTCCCGCCACCAAGGCCGGACGAACCATGGATTCGTACTCTTTGATGCCGAGGATATGAACTGCAGTAGCGATACAGAAACCTCCTGAGGCCACTGCGATCCCAGCTAACATGTCGAATCCGATCCACAAGCCCCACGGGTTATAGTCAGATAGGTTTGTGGAGGGTCCCAGGCCGAATACGATCCTGTAGGCCATCACGGGGAGCCCGATTGCCAGGATAATAGCCATCACTCCATTAAATGGGGTGAGGTTGCTCTTGAAATAATCCCGCCAATTCATCCCTAGTAAAAGTTCTTCTTCAACCCAGGAGGGTTTCATGCTTACACTGTTCGCTTCCATTATTTGCCCTCCTTCTTTTTCATAGCAGCGTTGATTTGTTCTTTGCAAGCTGCCTCACGCCGTTTGGCGAAAGCATACAGTCCCATAGCCAAGGCGGGAAAGACAATGTACATTGGCGATGCCACAGAGAGAAAGGCTTTCCCAAAGGTGGGTATGGGGGTGCGCCCCAGATCCGTCCTAAATCCGATCATGTTAAAGGGTACACCGGACAAATACATCCAGCAGGTTCCGCCTACTTCATTGAGGCCGTATATATGGTTTACATATCTATGTGGATGATCGAAAATTTTTTTTCGCGCCAACTCTACGAGGTCTGCCCTTTTGCCAAATGTCATGGTCTCAGCAGGACAGATTGCCACGCACGCAGGTACTCCTCCCTCTTTGGAAATCCGGTCAAAGCAAAACGTGCACTTTGTGACCTGGGGAGTCCAGGGGTCGTAGTATTGGTAGCATGGGATTTCGAACGGGCAAGCAGCTATACAGTAGCGGCAGCCTACGCAAACACTCGGATTGTAAGTCACCGCCCCAACTGGTCGTTTCGTAAAAGCCTGAACAAAACACGAAGATGCACAAGCCGGTTCATAACAGTGCATACATTGCTTCTTCACGTAAATTGGCCTGGACGGGTCCCGGGGATTTGCAAACCGATTCACCACTGTGTAAGTATCGGGGCTGGTACGCCTCACTTTTTGGAATACGGTTTGATCCTTCTCATACTCCTTCAAACCAATCTGATTTGGCAATTTATTCCATTCCTTGCAGGCCCACTCGCACCGGCGGCAACCTATACATACGGTGGTATCCACGAGGACTCCCAGTTGATCCGGGTACCCTTGCAGTTCGCTGGCATCTGCCCGCGCCCCAACCGGGCCGCCGAGCGTGGCGGACAGACCCAGACCAGCTACCACCTTCATAAATGTTCTCCTCTGCTTATCCATAACGACCATCTCCTCTTAGTAGCATACTGCTCAGGAAACGCTTGACGAAGACTTCATTTTTTGTCTCTGTATGTAAGAAACCTCCAGAAAGAGATGAATAGCAACAGATATGCGCCTATGACTACATACTCAAGGCCTTTCGTCATTGTGTATAACTCTATTAGGGTGCTTGGCATGCTATTCTCCTTTCCCTACGGGGATGCCGCCACTATGGGGCCCGTTGCTCTTCACAAGAGGTATTAAGTCCTTGGTGTTTACGTCTTTTTTTTCTTGATGGCACTTGGCGCATTCCAAGGCTGTGGGTTTTCCGTGCATCGCCTCGTGACACCCGATACATTGACGATGATAGGCGCCCGATAGCCCGAGTCGCGCGGGGTCCTGCGGGTTAAATGCGATGGGGTGACACGTTACGCAGGTCGGGTATTTCGCATTCTGGCTTGTGCCCAATTTAACCCTGTGATGGCAACCAGAACAAAGGGTATCCGTTTGCGCGGCGTGAAAAAGTTTCGCCAGTGGGCTTTCGTTGCTTATTAGGGCCAGCTTATTCGCTATCTTGTTATGCGGAAAATCAGCAGGCTGGAATTCCTTTTCCAAAGTTTTTATGGAAACTTTGTCGGGAAATTTTTCTTTATCTGTGGGAAGCGTGATGGGAGCGGGTTCAGACAACTTTCCACCCGAGGGACCAGCGTGGCAAACAGGACAAGAGGAATTGGGCAGTTCAGCGCGAAGCCACTGATGGCAACCGGCGCATTTGTCCGCGCTCTTGGTCGTCGCGTGGCACCCGGCGCATGAGAGCTTTGTACTACTCATGTGGAACGCTCTTTCATACGTAATGCCTCCGCCCTTCGTGGCCGCCTGGGGGCCACCTTCGTGGGTATGGCAACCAGAACACTTCTCCAATGAGTAATGATGGCATTCGCTGCAAAACTGCACCCTAGGTTCATGCGACTTGTGATTAAATGGGACAGCCGGCATTCTTGGGGCTCTGCCGTTTGTTGGTTTGACCTCGGCCTTTTCGAGAACTGGAAGATCCATTACATCTTTCTGACCCCGTTCGAGGCGAGCGATCTTAGCTACCTCTGTGAGCGGAACAGGTTCATGGATTCCGTGGCAACCCTTGCACTCCACTGGTCCCGACTTCTTTTCCACACCTTCGTTGCCTTCCCGGAAGAGGGATGCCGGATCTTTTAAGATAATTTCAGCTACCTTTATGTGACAGCCAATACAAGCGGCATGTGACACCGTCGCCATCGAGCGTGCAGTCTTCTCGTCAGAGGATTTGTGACAAGCAGAACAACCATTTTGCGAATTGCTCGCGTAATAAAGTTTCTTGGCCTTTTCATCGTACACATGATGACAGGCCTCGCAGTTTTTCTCGTTGTCTTTAAGCTCACCCACAACCGGTAAGATTCCAGTGGTGAAGAATTTTGCAGGATTTCGCAATTTATTTAGAGTATCTACATGTTTTGCATGGTCTTTATAGTTAAATACAGGCTTCCATGGCCACGTGACTTGCGGCAACGGCGTCTGTTTGTTGTGACATTTTCCGCATAAGCCTATTGCTGGCCCACTCTTTTGCCCTTCAAGTTGACGTTTCTTGTGGCAACTCACGCAGGCTTTGTGGTAACCGCGCATGATGGCGGTTTTGTCCAACATGTTGACGGCCTCTTTGGGAAACTTGTACACGCTGATTTCAGATTTCCCTGTGGGGTCTTTCTCTTTTGTTATATGGCATAGGCTGCAATCGCCAGGATTGTTTTTCAAAAGGGTTCGTGTGTGTATATCGTGGTCGAAAACGACTGGCACGCGGTCCAGGTGTTCCGCAGTCCCCTTGTGGGCAATTATTATTGGTGTATCAGGGGCCTTTGCGGCTTCCTTTTTTTCCGGAGACATTGAATAACTGTCTCGCGAGGCGCCGATAAAAAAAGGAACCAGCAGAGCGAGCACAATCAAGGTGATTCTCGAGATTCTCCTGTGCATGTATCTACCTCTCGTTCGAGCACTTGGCAAATGCAGCGTTTTCATTTTCACGCCCTCAGCTCATCAGGGATATCCATGACTTGTATCAATATCTCACTAAAAAACTTGACGTGCATGCCCAGCTTGTACCCCCCGATGATATCCTCGATGCCGCTATGGCAATTGTGGCAGGGGGTAATGACAATCTTGGCTTTTGTGGCCGCCAACTGCTCGGCCTTTACTTGATTGCCTTTCACTCTGGAGGTCTTCCAGGGCGGGCCGCAATTGATGACGCCTCCGCCGGCGCCGCAGCAGTAGTTGTGTTCGAAGGCAGGTTCAGGCGGTCTGAAGTCCGAGCAGGTTGCATTGATTATTTCCCTCAGTTTTTGGCCCAGGCCTCGACCTCTTATGATGTTGCACGGTTCTTGCACCGTAACAGGCGTCTCGAATTTCTTGGCGATCTTTATCCTGCCGGTGGTAATCAGTTCATGGTAAAAGTCCACGGCGTGAATCAGGGGAATGGGCGGCTCTTTCCAGCCAAGCCATTTCGGGCCATCGTACACGGCTCCTCGGAATGCGTGCCCGCATTCTCCCATAACTATCCTCCTGGCCTTGAGCTTGAGAGCAGCCTCATGGTGCGCCCTCTCCACTCTGCCCATGGTCTCGAAGTCCCCCGAGTACATAGCCATGTTGCTGTTGTCCCAGCCGTCGAATGACGGCATGGTCCAGTCAATGCCAGCAACCCGCATGATCTGCGCCATATTGCCGATAAGTTGGGCGAGAATTTTAGGTTCAGGGGCGATCACTGAATAAAAGACGTCGGCCCCTTCTTTGTCGAGGGGGATCCGAGCTCCGATAACCTCTGCTCGAGCATCCTCTTCCTGCCACTGAAGCGTGTCGATCCATTCATCCTGTTTAACCCACATTTGATTCATGGTGACCGCGTGGCTATTGACCGTGTCCTGGAGAAACTGCGGTACGATCCCAAGGAGGCTGCATATCCGACGGACGGTGAGGAGCAGGTAGGCAATATCGATGCCAAAAGGGCAATACATACTGCAGCGCCGGCACACGTTGCACTCCGTATGAGCGATCCTCGAGCAGTCTTTCAACAACTCCTGATCGACGTCGCCTTTCCGCCTGAGGATTTCCCACAACGTTTGCTTCACCTTGCCGACGGGCGAAAAACGGGGGTCTCTGTCGTTGGAGAGGAACCAGTGACAGGCGTCGGAGCAAAGACCGCAATGGACGCACGTGTTGAGGTACGTCTCGAACCTTGCAGCAGTTTCTTTGTCCACGACCTGGCTGACAACTTTATTGATCTGCTCTCTTGTCAGCGTTTTGGACGTTTCATCGAGCCCGGGGTCCGATACTTTTGGAAGCGCGGCTAAGGCCATTGGAATTCCTCCACAAATCCTAATCGCTACCAGTCTTTTGCGTTTCGCACGGCGCCAAATTCACTGCCCATGTAAGCGCGCGTGAATGGGAAGAACAGCATGTGACTCAATCGAGTAAAGGGAATCAATATCAACATAGCCGCTCCACAAATCATGTGAATCATGACGATGACGTCATAATCGAGCCACTGCCGGTGTGCGATAAATCCGGTGACAAACGGGGCTGCAGCGACGAGCAGCAACAGGTAGTCCGACGGGTACGTCACGAACCTCACCTCTGGGAGCATCCATCGTCGTACTAAGAAAAAGACAGCGGCGAGGATAACGACGATGGTCAAACCATCCGCAGCGGCTTCTGACAGCATCGGCCATGAGACGCCCCAGGAGAACGCTATCATGGCCACGTGAGCAGTCAGAAAAATAGGGACAAGGACTGCGCACAGGTGAAAGGCGAATGTCACCACGGTGGTCTCGTAGCGCATTCGCATGTTGCGTGAGGCAAAGGGGATGATCCAGTGTACGAGCGACCTCAGACTATACTTGAGGCTCATATACGGGAATATGACCTTGTCCTTTTTCGCCATGGTAATCAACGTGACAAATCGGTAGATCAAACCGCCGATGAACACGATGAATGCAATCCAGACCAACCATACGCTCACAAAGGTGTACATGGGACAGCTCCGTTGTTTTGAAGGGTTACTTGGAGACAGGCACGACCTTTCGGTAGTATTTGCCGCCTTCCACGTACCGCAGGAGTATCTCGCTCCCCTCGGGGGAGAACACAGGGTCCCAGACGAGTTGGTACCCGCCTGAAATCGGTTGTTCATCGAGCAGAATGGATTGAGCGGCGCCGACGGCCGCTTTCACCGCCACCATGCTGGAATCAGGACTGAAGACAGGGTCCCAGACCATGTCGAATTGTCGATTCCAGACTACGCCGTTCACTGCCACCATCCATCGCCCTTTGTCCTTGACCACCGCTGCCACGCTCCTGGAATCCGGACTGAACACCGGCGCAAGGACGACGTCTCCGAATGTCGCCTTCCATGGGTTGCCTTCCACGGCGATAGTCCAGCGTCCAAAGTCAGGAGACACCACCGCGGCCACCTTTTTGCCGTCAGGAGCGAATCGCTGATGCCAGACTTGGTTGAAGGATCTGTTCCAGAGAGGTTTTGCGTCGATTAAGAGCTGCCAGCCGCTCGGGGTCAAGGCTGGCGCGATGACGCTCTTGGAGTTGGGGACGAATGAGGGCTGCCACACGGCTTTGTATCCGGGCGTCCATGGTTCGCCGTCAATCGCGATGGACTGGGTAGTGGGATCCAGCCGCACTTCTGCCGCCGTGTATTGTCCGTCGTCGCTGATGTCGAATCCCCATACATTGAGAAAGTTTCTGGGCCACGCTTCGCCGTCGAAGGCGAGGCTCCACAGTCCTTTCCGAAACTCGAAGATGTCGCCTTCGGCAAGAGGCGAAAGCTGCACAGCGATGGCCACCTTGGTTCCGTCCTTGCTTATCAGGCAATTTCGAGCCTCGACGAATTTGCTCTCCCAAGGTTCCCCGTTCAATACAGCGCTGTATCCCTCAGACGTCCTCACATTTGCAGCGACGCCTTTTCCGTTGAGGCTGATGCAGAGATTCCACACATAATCGAAAGTTTCTTCCCAGCGCTCTCCATCCACGGCCACGGTCCATTCGTCGTCATTCATCACCAGACAGAACAAGCGTCCGTCAGGTCCGTAGCGCAACGACCAGGCCTTCTCAAACGTTTCTTCCCAGACCTCGCCGTTAACGCACACCGTGAATTCGTCTTCGCCAGTCTTGACCAGGGCCGCGATATTCTCTCCGTCGGGGCTTACCACAAATTCTTGAACCTCTTCGAACCTCTCGTTCCATTCATTGAGATCGCAGATCATCTTGGAATCGATCGTCCAGTCAATGGCGGCTACCTCTGTGGGTTGCGATATTGGATCCATGTTCGACCTCGTTCTATTACCTTCATGCGTTGTGACATTGCCCACCATGCAAGGCTGCCAACCGTACCTCGGCGCATGCTACCTGTGCGTCGGGGCAGCGTGTTCACGGCCTGTAATTACGTCATTTCTATTCATGGGGCAGATTTGTTCTCTGCCCGAGCGTTCACTCCTGGCGGAAGTCGCATGGTAAAGGTTGTGCCTTCGCCTTCCTGGCTTTCGAAGAAGAGCTCGCCGCCGTGCTCGAGCACGATTTTACTTGTGACGAGCAGCCCCAATCCGGTTCCTCTGCTCCCCTTGGTTGAATAGAAGCTCGAGAAGATCTTGCGTTTCGTGTCCTCAGACATTCCGCAACCGTTGTCTGAGACCTGAAACGTGATCCAGCATTCAGAGTCGAGCTCCGTTTTTACGATCACTCGATGCTGCACGTCCTTCGTGTCTGATTCGCAGGCGTCGATGGCGTTCGAGACGAGGTTGGAAAGGCAGGTGTGGATGCCTCGTTGATCGAGAAAGAGCTTGCACGATTCGTCGATTTCCTTATCCAACTGCCTTTCGATCACGATGGATTTCTTTGCCGCCATTGGTTCGAATAAGGCGCAGACCTCTTCCACCAGTTTATTGGGGTCAACCTCTTCGTATTGCGGCACGCGTTCTTTTGAGTAGCTGAGGAGATCCTTCACGAGGTCCGAGATCCGGCGTATGTTGTTTTGGACCATGTCCCAGCCGCGTTCTAGAAGGGCCTTGTCGGAATCTTCAATAGCCGTCTGGACGACAAACACGCCGCCCTCCAGCCCTTGGAGGATGTTCTTGATTCCATGGGCCAGACCAGCCACTGTTTGGCCGATCACTGCCAGTCTATCGGACTCCTTCTTTTCTCGCTCCAGCTTCTTGAAGGTTCTCAGGTCTTGATAAAAGCCCACCGCGCCTACTGTTTTGCCCTGGTCGTAGAGTATCGCTCCGGAAAACCTCACGGGGATGTTTTCTCCACTGCTCGATCTTATCGAGGCCTCCTGGGCAACCAGCTTCGTGGTTTCCAGCTCCTTGCCAAGGTGAGAAGCAAGGATCATTTCCACGAATTGTCTTGGAAAGTATTTCTCGAGATCTTTGTCGCCGAGGACGTCCGACTGGCGGTACCCGAGGAGATCCTCGGCCGCCTGATTGTAAATTGCGACCGCGCCCTTCTCGTCTATGGCGATGATGCCGTGGATAGAATTATTAATAAGGTTGGTCTGAAAATCCTTGGTAACGCGGAGTTCCTTTTCGAGCTTCACCCTATCACGAATATCCACTGCAATGATCATCGTGTAGAGCACTTCATTTTTTTCATTAAGTACTGGGCTCATGTAGCTGATATAATTTGCTTCTTCTCCGAAGACAGTAATTCCACATTCTTCGCTCGAGCAGGCGCCTTTCTCGATAAAGCATCGGTCAGCGTGGCAGTCTTCGCATTTCTCGGTGCGTCTTTTGAAGACCTCGTAGCAATGCATGCCTATGCTGCCCTTGAAAAGGTTTCGCATGTAGCTGTTTTGACGAACGATTTCAAAGTCTTTGTTGATGACGCAGATAAAGCAAGGAACCTGTTCGAACAGGTTCTTGTATTCCCAACGGCTTTTCACCAACTCCTGAGTCCGCCTGCGGATCTGGTCGCCCATGATGTTGAAAGCTCGCGCGCATTCCCCGATCTCGTCTTGGGAGTCCACGGGCAACTTGTAAGTGAAATCCCCCTGGGCAATCTTCTTCGTCCCGTCTCTCAGGCGACTTAAGGGTCTGTTGACCCGCAACAAGATGTACAATCCGATAGTGGTGAAGACTGCGATAAACGTGCCCACGCCCAACAGGATTGTTTTGAGCACAATCTCCCTGAGGTGCCGATCTGCCTTGTCCAGGGACATGGCCACTTCCATGATGCCGAGCACCCGATGAGTCGCGGGGTGCACGTGGCATGCCGCAGACGAACAGCTCTCCTTGTTGTAAATGGGCGTGATCATGACGAGCAAACGGGAGGAATCGAACCGGTCAATCACGGTCCTGCCGGTTCGAGTAATCTCGGGAGACACGACGCCGCCCGCATGACACACCACGCAGACGCGAGAATTCATGTCCGCTTTGTCCCCTATTTCGGAAACATGATTGGAAAACTTTATGATCCCCTCGTGGTTAAATATTCTCACGTACGCGATTTCCTCTTGTTTTCCCACGTCAGTGACGATGCTCGAGGTGGCGAGGGTGTCGTCGCGCAGCATGCTATGATTCGTCGCGTTGATGACAGCTTTGCTGAACAGGTCTGCCTCGTTCATCAATTGATTCACCGCATAACTGCTCTGTATGCCTGTGAGCAAGTACAGAAAAATGACATATGATGCGAGTAGTATGAGGCAGACGCTCAGGCTTATTCTGAAACCAAGGCTCCGAACCTGGGCCGTCCACATCTGTTTGAGCCGACCCGTCTTGGACATTGGATCCCTTTATCTCTCTGAGCGGCGAACCCTTCGATGACCCGAGGGCGTTATTCCCCGACTACTTCTCGTACGGCCTTCAGAAACTCGTCCTTATCCACAGGCTTTTCGATATATCCTTCCGGAGCAGGTATTGACCGTTCGTGAATAAACTTCTTGAAGTCCATGTACCCGATGGCTGGCGTGGAAAAACCTGTGACCATTATGACCGGTACCTTGGAGAGCTGTTCGTCCTTCCTCATTTCTCTGTACATCTTGATGCCGGTTTTCTCGGGCATAAGCAGGTCGAGACACACCAGGTCCGGCTTTTCCTCGAGCACCTTCTTCATTCCCTCGACGCCGTCTCCTGCCTCGCAGACCTCATAACCATTCTTCCTCAGCAATGTGCCAAGAAAGGTTAAGACGTCCGGCTCATCGTCAATAATCAGTATCTTTTTGGGCATGACCGGTCTCCTTTCTCGATGAGGTCATTCCTTGTCCGAGGATTCATGGTTGTCATGAGCTCGTTTGGTCAGTGTATCCAGCGAGTCGCTTAAGAGACGAGCAAGGTTCGTGCCAGGTATAAAAACATTCTCGAAAATAATTGCGCATTGCGACGGGGGCCCGCGCTGGGTCATTCCCGCGAAAGTGGGGATCCATGCTCACTTTCCTGGATACCGGATCAAGTCCGGCATGACACATCAGGCGCCGCGCCGGTACCGTTCGATTACGTGTTCACCGTGAGGCAGACTTTGAAAGAAAGTCATCATATTCACGCTGCGGACCGCTTCATTCCGACTGAACTTTCGAGAACCGCTATGTGTGAATGTGAATCCAGCCTTGTGTTTCCAGCTTGTGTCGAGATTGCGTGCCTTCGCTCGCTATGACGCATCGACGCCCTTTTTGACTTTCCTGGGAAAACCGCCGGCGACAATGCAGTCTCGGCCCACTCTACAAGCAGAAAGGTTAGATGCGAATTCGCGGCTATTTTCGAAAACTGTGACAGTTGAGGTCAAAAGGGCTTTTGGGGGGACAAAAAAAATCTTCTTCAAAGCGGCCGTGCACTGGCCTGAGACGGCCATGGGGCTACGGGAGAGACTGAAGATCAGGGGAGGGTGTTTCAGGTTTGAAACGGGCGCGAGGCGGGAGTGGGCTGGCGTTGTGATTATAAGCGCTTCATCGAGTGTTTCAACCATGAAACGTGTTTCACGCGGCTACGGCTCGCTGATGCCGTGTTTTTCCATTTTTCGCCACAACGTCGCCCTGCTCATACCCAACCTCTTAGCCGCGACGCCTTTTTTCCAAGATGCGGCTTCCAATTCTTTGAGTATCAGGTCTCGTTCCGCGTCCTCGAGGGCTTTTTGAGCTGGAGGCGCGGCGCGCAGCCTCGGTGGTCGGGATTCCCGGAGAATGGATTCGGGCAGGTCAGAGGGCCTGATCAGCGTACCTTTGCAATGGACAAATGCATGCTCGATGGCGTTGGAGAATTCTCTTACATTTCCTGGCCAATGGTATCCTTCCAGGATCTCGAGCACCTGGTCAGCGATGCCTTGGATTTTCTTTCCCATCTGCTGATTGAACTTTGCGATGAAATGACCCACCAGCAGGGGGATGTCCTCGATGCGCTCCCGCAAAGGCGGAAGATTGACCGGAAAGACGTTGAGGCGGTAATAGAGGTCGTCTCGAAACGCGCCGTGGAGCACCTTTTTGTAAAGGTCTTGGTTGGTGGCGGTGATAAGCCGTATGTCCACTCTGATGGGCTTGTTGTCTCCAAGGCGGTGGATTTCCCGTTCCTCCAGGACGCGAAGCAACTTCACTTGAGTGGCCGGGCTGATGTCGCCTATTTCATCGAGGAAAAGCGTGCCGCCGTTGGCGAGTTCGAACTTGCCGATATGTGTGTTGAGCGCCCCTGTGAACGCTCCTTTCACATGACCGAAGAGCTCGCTCTCGAGCGTTCCTTCCGGCAGCGCCGAGCAGTTGATTGCCACGAATGCTTTGTCTCGTCGAGCGCCGTGAAAATGCAGGGCTCGGGCGATGAGTTCCTTGCCCGTGCCTGTCTCCCCAAGTATCAGGACTGTCGTATCGGAATTTATGAGACTGGACAGGGTCTCGAAAACCTTTTGCATGGCCGCGCTCCGGCCAACGATAGATTTATACCCATATTGGTTTTCTAACTCCTCTTGAAGCCACCTATTTTGAGAGACATCCCTGAAGGTCTCCAAGCCGCCTATGATCTCGCCTTGATCGTTGTAGAGCGGCGCGGCGTTGACCAACAACTTCACCAGCTCGTTCTTCTTGTTCCGAATGGCCACCTCGACGTCTTGGTACGGATGCCCGCACGATAACGCCTTGTCCACAGGACAGAAATCTCTGCACAAAGAGGCGCGGAAGACTTTCAGACACTCTTTCCCCAAGACTTCTTCTTTATGAAAACCGGTGATCTTCTCGGCAGCGCGGTTCCAGGAGGCTATTTTCCAGTCCTTGTCCACGGTCATCACGCCTTCTGAGATGCTATTGAGGATGGCTTGGAAGAGCTGCGGATTTTCCATGTGCGCGCCTTCAAAAGATGAGGTGTCGCCTTTTGTCTTAGGGTCAACCATGGCAGCGTACGGTCTTCACTCGATATCGCGTGTTCTTGGCCGCCCCCGTCGTTGCACGCAACTAGCGACCGGACCGCCGGTTGCAGAGTTTCTATGACCGCCCATGAGACCTGAGGGCCTTGCTCCGCAGGCCCCGTCCGATGCTATGCAACAAACGTGCCGCCTCACGGCAATCCGCGGTCGCAACGTCGCATTCTTTGACAACGCGGCGCTCAGGGGATATCATCCCACTTTATAAAGTACATCTTTTTACTTGAAAAGAATAGCGAGGGTTGCGCGTTGAATGCGAATAGCAAGAAAAGGGCTATCTTGTTTCTGAACGAGAGCCATTCCATGGAGCCCCTGGTCGAGGCCCTTGGCGGCGACGGATTCGAGGTTTTTGCCGCTGGCGACCTTGAAGCAGGCGTCTCAGAGCACAGGAGAGAGCCATTCCAATTGGCCATCGTCGAGGATGGATACAGATCTTTCTCGGCGCCGACTATAGTGCAAGAGCTGCTCAAAATATCGTGGACGACTCATTCGATCATTGTGACGGATAAGGATGAGGATGAACTGCATGAGCAAGCAGAGGGACTGGGGATACTTGGCGGACTGAAAGACCCGCACGATATGAAAAGGTTGAACGAACTTCTGATGACGCTGCGGAAGATACTCGGCGAGGCTTGAGGTCGGATGCGGCTGTGTGATCGCGGGCGCGGCGCTTTGACGCCCTGCTCGTATGTGCGGCCTAAAGTTAGCGCCTGCGCGCGATTTCGGTGTTGATTCTGTGGCTGCAAACGTTTATACTGGGCTGACTGGTCACGCGGCCATGACCGAGTGCTCGGATGGCGGAATAGGTAGACGCAGTGGACTCAAAATCCACCGCCCTTACGGGTGTGCGAGTTCGACTCTCGCTCCGAGCACCACAAAAAACGCCCAACGCTCTATGGTTCCCACGTAGGAGAGAGTTTACTGTATAGCCGCAGGGGGAAACGGTTTCCAAATCGTAGCGCGTAACGTCAATGCACATTGATAAGAAGGGCGTCTTAATGAACCGTCGCCTTTGAGGGGAGAGCGAAGTTGTGTCGTCAGAACGTCTCATGGCAATGGCTGCCACAGACGCGGCCGCGTCATTGCACGCGCGTCAAATCGATTTCGTGATAAGCTTTTGAAAGACCGAAATATAGGCGCATGGCCATCAAAACCAGAGCATCTACTCTTGGGCATGAGTCACTGAAACGGCAATCTGGCGCCGGTCTTTTTGTAGTAGCGATGATTGCCATCACAGGCGGACTGTTCGCTCCTATCCTCGGCTTTGGATTCAATCTCGCCACGGACGACGTGTTATTCGTGCTTCAGAATCCCCTCATAAAAGACGTCTCTATGCGGGGGCTTTTGGCTGTGGCCACATCTCCCGGCCATGTGTACGGCGAGATTCAGCCCATTTCGTACATTTCCCTGTGGACAGACCATGCTCTGTTCGGTATGGCCGCCTGGGGATATTACCTCGTTCAGATATTGCTCCACGTCGCGAACGTGACGCTGGTGTATTTTTTCATCAGGTTTGTATCGGGCAATACGCTGATGGCCCTGGCGACGGCCATGATTTTCGCCATTCATCCCCTCCAGGTGGATGCGGTGGCCATGGTCAACCAGCGCAAGACCCTTCTTTTTGCATTGTTTTCGCTGTTTTCCCTGCTGGCCTATTTGCGGTGGGAAACGTCGGGCGCGCGCTCGTGGTACGCCTCGGCCTTGTCGCTCTTCATCCTTGCCCTGCTTTCAAAATCCAGCGCTGTGGTCGTCCCGCTGCTGCTCGTTTTGATGAAACTCGTCCCGGCTGGAGGATGGTCTCAACGGAAAAGCCTTTTAGGGCTCACTCCGTTTTTCCTTCTTGCGCTGCTTTCAGGACTGACGACCATTGCGACCGAAAGCGCCGCTGAGCAGGTTCAGGCTTTGAAGTTTGGGACGGTCTTGGGGCAGCTTAAGCTGATTTTGCTCATTTACGGGGATTACTTCTGGTCGTTCTTTCTGCCGTGGAATCTGTCTCCTGCTTACATTTACACAGCCGAAGATCTTGCTTCGATTAGGATGGCTTCGGCCGTATTATTTTTGGCGACGGCTTTAACGCTGATCGTCGCAGGGCTCAGAAGGTGGTCTTGGTGGCTTACCTGGGGGATGCTATGGTTCGTGATCTGTTTGCTGCCCACGTCCCAGTTGATCCCCACCACCAATCTGCGCCAGGACCACTACATGTATCTCGCCATCATTGGACCAGCGCTCATTATTGGGGGCGTCGTTCACCATCTCACCGCGCGGTGGGAACCAGAGAGGCTTTATCTCCCCGTGATTCTGGCAGTCACCTTGGCGCTCGGTCCTATAACGTTTCTACACCTCGAGCATTATTCCAACGGACTGAAATACTGCGAGCGATTTGAAAAAACCCAGGGGTGGATACCGGCGCTGGAATCCATCAGAGGCAGGATTTTCCTCTTGCTAGGGGAATATAAGCTTGCTGAAGCGTGCTACCTAAAGACCGTGGAGTCCTTCGACGAACCTCTGAAGTCGCGCGAACGGTTTCAACTGGCGCAAGTGTATCTCAGGATGAGGCAAAAAAACCGCGCGCGTGAACAGCTCGAGCTGATTTCTCCAGAGAGCCCTCTGAAGGCTGAAGCCGAGCGCATGTTTCGCGACCTCCATTAGGCATAGATAGCGCTGCTGTGTGCGGCCTCTTCATTGGGCAGCGCCAAGTTTTTTATTGGTCGCGTGCAGGCTGCTTGTTGAGACTCCCCGCATCGGGGATGTTTTCGTGCAAGATCTTGTAGAGTCGCCATCGGCCTTCTGTGGTGACCGGTTTGAAATAGGGTTTGGAACCTATTTTTTCGTGGCTGTCCTCGAACCCGTTGACAATCACATAGTCAAAGTATTGGAGATCCCCAAGCGTCAGCCTCTCAGGGTACCACTCTATGTGTTCAGTCCATGGTTTCTTTCCCTTGTCTTTGAAAGTGACCAGAGACGAGGAAAAGTCAGCAAAAGAGAAATTGAGCGAACAGTCTTTCAAGGCCTGAGCGTACGCGTACATGTGGAGGCACGGCTGTCCCTTGATCATTTGACTCGATTGGATAATATCGAGGCCGACCACTCTTGTGGATTTTGGCAGAGCCGCCAGCGCTTCTATAAGTCCAGATGTTTCCCTCTTCTCAAAATCCATCCAAGACAGTGTAGTGACCGCGCTGAGTCCAGCCAAAAGGGCGACGGCCGCTGTTTGACGGAGCCGAAGCCTTACGGGAATTGCGGGGAGACTCAGCACGAGGAGAAGTAAGCCGATGGGTACCCAACGGGCGTTGAACAACACCGTTGTCATGAAAATATCGGGCAGGAGAAACGCCGCAACAACAAATAAGGCGCCCGCGCCAAACAGCTCCCAATCAATGCCAGCGCGTAAGCCCCTGCGGTTGGTCGCGACCGCTGCGACGGCCCAGATAAACACGCTCAGGAACAGGCAGTATTCAATCGGCCCCTTGAGCCCGCCAAAAGCCGACTCTACAAGCCACACCAAGAACAGCGTCTGTTTGGGTGGCTCCACCCATAACGCCGACTGCTCCGCCATCCGGCTCCCTGAAAAATCGAGGTACCAGTAACCGGCGAGCAAAACGACGGGGCTGAGATATATGATTTTGGAGAGGAGCGACCTGACCGAACGCCGGAATAACAGGCTATGAAACGTGAGCCAGACGAGTCCGCACAGGAGCCAAAGGATGTGGCATGAATACAGGAGAACGCCGTAGAAAAACGTTGTGAGGGCGTCGCGCGTGGTAGACGCTTGCCCATGGGGACGCGTGGTTTCTTGAAACCACAGCAAGAACGCGGGCGCGCCGATCATGAAACTGTAAAATCCCCAATAGAGCGACTCATTGAACACAAACAGCGTCGCCAGCATGGCTGTCTCAGGCGGACGGGACCGGCGCCATGCAAGGAAATGAATTGAGACTGCCCAGAAGATTGAGATGATCATCATGGCCGTGCGACCGGCAGTCCCAGGATCAAACCACAGCCAGCAGAGTCCCAGAATGAGGTAGCTCAGGTTTCCCGGCTTGAGCCATTGGACTTGGTAGATACTCGCACCTTGATCAGCAATGGCGTCCACCAGAAGTCGTATCTGGGACGTTTGCTGGGGCAAGTCCGTTATAGGGGCAAAGTGAACAACGAGAAACGGGAGCGACACTAGTATGACGCCTACGATCAGCGATGCAATTCGAAATGCTCCGAGATTGTCAGACATCCGATTACCATCCTTTTTTCAGACAACCCCGCCCCAGGGATGCCTGTTCTGAGAGCTCATTAGGAACAAGATCAAGCGCGCAACATCGTCCTTTCGTCCGCAGACAGGATCTAGGATTCCCTGAATCCGTGTCTGGCGCGGCGTGACAAGACAGAAGCCCGCGCCCGGCCAGGAGGCGGCGGCGCCTCGCATACAAATAGGTTACAGGCGTGTCATCTGCAAAACGGGTCATACTGTTTCCCTCACGACGCTCGCCACGTTAAAATGGCATATCGAAGGCTATGCCGCCTGTAAATGAGTGTCGAAAAAAACGGACCGTATGCTCAGTATCTATTGCCTTAATGCGTGATGCAGGATCAGCAGACACGTATCGGATTTCCGCATCTCCTTTGCCTCGGGAACCCAGGATGGCTGCTCGACCCCACAAGGTCAGATGAAACTTTTTATGTACAGTGGCCGTGTACTGGCCGGACAACTCCAGGAAACCACCGACGCCGAGAAAATCCACGTCCGCAATCCCCGAAATATTCTCAGACGAACCAAATCGCTGGCTAAACCGAGTGGTCAGGAAAATTTTGCAGTACGGCGGGGCGCCCAGGATGGCTTGAGCCTTTAATGACCCGCTGCGCACTCCGATGCCCGCATAAGGGATCAGGAAGTTTGCGCTCACCTCAGCGCCGCTGGGTATCACTTGCTCGTTGGGGCTGAGAACTCTTCCCTCGGGTCGGACGGGTTCTTTGACAACCAGGAGGAAATGATCCCACCGCAGTCCGCCCAATATTGCGAGCGGCCCTTTCCAGTCACGCTCGACGCCGCTCTCGAGCGTAATCCAGCGGAGGTCGTTTCGGCGCCATTCCGACAGGGTAATTGAGTCCACAAGATCAGGGGCCATATTCAGAGCAATGCGCTGCATAAGGTTCCCTGAGCCTATAACGAAGAGCCGAAGGTCGTTGACCAAATGCGCCTCTATCCCACCTTCCACTACCCATAGAGTCATCTCGCGGATGCGCAAGGCGAGCGACCCGCCGCCCACAGCAGCGTCATTTTGCAACGAAAAGACAAACGGCATCGGGGTCAAGAGTTCCATGCCCATACGTTGGAATGCGATTCTTCCAAAGGGGGATATTTTCAAGCGTTTGGCAAAGGCTGCCTCGGCAGAGCCGCTCTCGGGCTTTGCGAGTCCGACTGCTGATGCTGGTTTCAGCGCCTTTTCATCCAGGGCAAAGCCGCTGTTTGATAGACAGAGCAACAGCGTGAGAAACCAGATGCGCGTCATGAACACGGCGCGAGCTGGCTTTTCCATGCGTGAGAAGGTACTACCGGCAAAACCCGATCCGTGATGCATCGGCCCCAAGATTTCAGTCGAAATGAGATTGACCATGGCAAAGGCGCCATGATCCTTGAACCTCGCTTCATCAATGGAGGCGTGATGGATTATTACCATTACGGCGGCAGATTTGTCATGCAGGACTCCAACGAGCCGAGAATTGGCGGCGCCGCGCCTCCAAGAAGATGACCTTGAGGAACGCCTTATTGGATTCGAAGTCGTTTCATGCCAGTTTTCGAGGTAAGGCGCCATCGAGCAGAGACCTCTCTGTTTACCTGAAAATACCGCGCCGGATTTGCCCGGAGATTTTCAGGTAAAATGACAGAGAGCGAGGCGTTCGAAGTGACAGCCGCCTGTCGAATTCGCAATTAATGGTGAGAACCGCTATACATTCTGCTGGCCGTGGTTGCCGAAGCCGGTGAAGTGACAAAACGCGTCGCCTGTCAAGTTCGTTGACATTCACTAAACCCAATAGAATTAAATACATGCTGATGCCTCCTCTCGGTTGTGACAAATTTTGTCCACGGGTTGTCCGCAGCGGCGTGGGCGTTGATTCGGAAAGCCCTTTCATTAGCCGCTTTGCGGCGTTCCCCTCTTGGCACAGGTATTGCTCTCTCGGAAGGCGGAAAGGAGGATCCGAGAAACACGCGCAAACGAAAAGAAAGAAGCGGAGGTTGCAATAAGGGCAAGAAATGATTCCTGTATTCAAGTGAAAGAAGTGGTTTTTATTTTTCCGGAAATGGTTCTCCGGCGCGAACCGCATCGCACAAATTACTTCGGGAGTAAGCGCTGAAGAGGATTTGCAGCGCTAGTTACCTCATACCAAGACGCGTGATCATGAGGTGAGACGAGATGAAAAAACCAGATGCAAGGGGATTCACACTGGTCGAGTTGATGGTGGTTATTGCCATTATTGGCATTATTACTGCGATCGCGGTCCCGTACTACAACAATTACAAGAAAACGGCGTGCGATCAGGCTGCGCTTGCAGACCTGTACAACGTGCGTGCGGCGGTTCAGAAGAAGCTGGCCGATGACGCGCTGGGTTCAGCGGGGCCGGTCGCGACTGATGCGGCGTCGGTGGCCGCGGCGGTCTCAGCGGTGCTTGCCGACGCCACTGGAAAATATGGGTATCCCGGTCCTACCACAAAGTGCGGGGTGACAATCACCAACAGCGGCAGCGTGGTCAAAGCGACAGCGGGACTGGGAACAGGAACGACCTGGTCCCTCGACATGGCAGGCAGCAATCAACTTGGCGCGACCGCAACACGTGAACTTTTTTCTACTGATTTCAACAATACCGACAGCGTCAAGTTCCTTGCCAGTAAAGCTTCATACGATGTTCAGGGCGGCGAGCTAGTGGTAACGACCAAAACAAATGGGCAATTCGTGGCCTCGATGGGCGACCCAAATTGGAAGGATTATACCGTAGAAACAACGGCGACGCTGGATTCGGGGCCGGGTTATGGCATTTATTACCGTTTTACCGGCGGCGACAGTTTTGGAACGCGGAACGGCTATGTGTTTCAATACGATCCGGGGTTGGGCAACAAGCTGGTGGTAAGGACGATAACCAATGGCGCCGAGTCGCCGCCCATTCAGTCAGTTTCGATGAGTGATTTCTTTCCCCCCGGCGAGATCTTTGGAAAGGAACAGAAGATTACCATCTCCGTGGTGGGAGATCAGCACACGATATGGCTCAACGGGGTTCAAGTGTTCAATTTCACGGATAGCCGCTTCCAGAGCGGCGCAGTAGGACTGAGGACATGGGCTAACAATATAGACAACTCGGTCACGCGTTTCGATTCTTTGACCGTTACTCAGAAATGACGCCCGGTAAGCGCTATTGCTTCTAGAAATGTTCCTTCCAATAAGGTTCGCCTCAGGGAACAAAACCCTCCCCTCGTGTCCATGGCCTCCGGCGGCCGGGCTGGGCGCTGAATAGCGTGCACCGGCCAATCTCTCGACAACCCCAATAATGAAGATGCCTTTTTCAAGGTGATTTCCGAGGGGGTTCCATGGTAGGAGTGACCGTAGCGTCGAGGGAGAATGACCATTGCCAACGTCAATATAGGAGGCGTCATGTTCCGCGTCATCAGCAAGATATGGCAATTGCTGAGAGATTCCATCAACTGTTGGGCGGAGGACCATGCTCCCCGTATGGCGGCCGCCCTCGCCTTCTATACTATTTTCTCCGCGGGGCCGGCCCTGCTCATCGGGCTGTCTGTGGCGGAAGCGTTCTTGGGAGAGGCTGCTGAGTCCGAGCTGAGCCACGGCCTCAAGGAATTTGTCGGGCCGGTTGATCCCGCAGTCGTTATGGGGCTTCTCGAGAGCGCAAAAGGGAAAATAGCCGGCAAAGGGCTTCCCATATTTGGCATCCTCGCGGCAATCGCTGCGGCCATGGCCGCGTTTTCCGAGCTGCAGAGTTCCCTGGGCACTATATGGCGTCACCGCCCGGATCGAGGTCGCGGCGTGTTGCATTTCCTTTATACCCGCGTCATTTCCTTTGTGTTTGTGGCAGCCATAGGGATCCTCATCATCATTTCTGCGGTGACGGGGGCGGTGGTGGCCGCGGTGAACTCGCTTATCGTGGACATGTTGCCCACCTTTTACAGCCCGCTCGAACTTGTGAACACGCTGACATCCCTTGCCATGCTGCCTACCCTTCTTTTCCTCTCCTACAAGTTTATGCCCCCAGTACGAATTCCTTTTCTGGCCGCGCTTTCCGGCGCGGTGTTCGCGTGGGTCCTGCTCTTGGCCGGAAAGTGGGCGGTGGGGCTATACCTGGGGGTGACCGGCGTACGATCCGTGTATGGGGCCGCAGGCTCCCTTGTGGTCCTTATGATCTGGGTATATTACAGCGCGCAGATATTCTTTCTCGGGGCCGAATTTACCAAGGTGTTCACGGGCATGCGTCTGGATGAAAAGGGCGTGGATTTACTGGGATCTTGTTCGTGACGCGGCACGTTCCGTATGAATTTTACACGAGGAGATATTTCTTCCGAATACTCTCATTCTCCCGCAATTCTTGTATGGTTCCCTGAAATCGGATCATGCCGTTGTCTATGATGTATCCTCGATCGCTGAGGGCAAGAGCTGCTTTTTGATTCTGTTCCGCGAGCAGGATGGTCAAGCCTTTTGCCTTGAGTTCAAGGATGCGTTCCTGGAGCATGCGAACGATAAGGGGAGCGAGTCCCTCGGTGGGCTCATCCAGCAAGAGCAGATCGGGATTGGTGACCAAAGCCCGAGCGATGGTAAGCATCTGCTGCTCCCCGCCGCTCAACAGCCCTGCCTTTCGCCCGTCGATGTGGGCGAGCGCTGGGAAAAACTCATATACCTTCTGTTTGTTCCATTCAGCGGCTGTTACACCGGGACGTTCCGAGATTTCGAGGTTCTCACCCACGGTGAGGTCGGCAAAGACCCTGCGATCGTCCGGGACGTAGCCTACGCCGAGTCGAGCGATCCTGAACGGCGCGACGCCTGTTATTTCTCTGTCCTTGAATTTGATGGAGCCTTGTCTTGGCGGAACAATTCCCATAATGCTCTTGATGATAGTGCTTTTGCCGGCTCCATTGCGCCCCAGCAGACACACGATCTCTCCCTGGCTGACAGTCAAAGAAACTCCAAAAAGTACGTGACTGAGGCCATAGAAGGTATGGATATCTCTCACTTCCAGCATCAATCGCCGCCTCCGAGGTACGCTTCCTTGACGAGTGGATCGTTTTTCACTGTTTCAGGATCGGCCTGGATAATGGTGGCGCCTTGCTGCATCACCATGATGGATTGAGCGATGGAAAACACGAGCTCCATGTCATGTTCGCAAAAGAGTATGGTCAATCCCATGCGTTGATTGAGGCGCTGGATCAGCTCGATCATCATCTGGGTTTCTTCGGGCGACATGCCCGCAGTGGGCTCATCGAGGATGAGCAATTTTGGGTGTGTGCCCAAGGCGATGGCTATTTCGAGCACTTTTTGCTCGCCATGGGAGAGCGTCCCGCTTACTCGATTCCAAACGCGGCCAAGACCGACGCTCTCGAGTATGCTTTCCGTTTCCTCATTGGCCAGCCGACGCGCCGGCGTAAGGAGTTTGAAGGTTTTTTTCTGGTGCGCGAGCACCGCGACTCTCACATTTTCGAAGACGCTCAGCCTGCTGAAAATGTTGACGATCTGGAATGACAGTCCGACGCCCTTTCGGCAGATGTCGTAGGCGGGCAGGCCGGTGATATTCGCGCCGTCGAATATGATGTTTCCTTTGTCTGGTTTGGCAAGTCCCGTAATTAATTTGAACAGCGTGCTTTTTCCCGCGCCGTTGGGCCCTATGACTGCGACGACCTGCCCCTTTTGGACATGGAGGTTCGCCTCCCTGACTGCCAGAAAACGGTCGAATGATTTTGACAACTGTTCAACGGTCAGCATTTATTCGTTCCGACTTGGGGCATGCGCCCTCCTGGCCTCGACCATTTCCTCGATATAGCCCAAAACCCCTTGGGGGAGGAAAAAGATGAGGAGGATGAGTATGATGGCCAACACCAGTGTCCAGTATTCCGTGTAGATGCCTATGACGGTTCTGAGGACCACGATGATGGCCGCGCCTATCATGGGCCCCCAAAAAGTGAACCAGCCGCCGAGCAGGCACATGATGAGTATTTCCAGGGAGAGCGTCCAAAACATCAAATCTGGAAACACCGAATCTTCGACCACGACGAAGAGAACTCCGGCCACGCCTGCAAAAAAACCCGCGATGACCTGGCCCACCAACTGCTGTCTCCTCACGTTGACGCCGATGACTTCGGACCTCTCCGGATTGTCTCGGATCGCCTCGAAGACGCGACCAAAGGGGGAATTCACCAAAGCGTACATGACCCATAGACTGGCCACAGAAGCGGCAAAAGTGAAATAATACGATCCCGCCACGTCGCTGAGAAAGGACGGGAGCGGGACGCCGTGTATACCGTCATCCCCGCCAGTAAAAGAGTACCAGCGAAAGACCGAAGCCCAGACCAGCGAGCCGAGAGAGAGTTGCAGCATGCCGAAGTACAGCTTAGACAATCGCACGCAGATCAACCCCATGATCAACGCCAGCATGGCGGCCGAGAGAGGGCCCGCGATGAATGCGACAAACCAAGGCCAACTGGTCTTCGTAATGATGAGGGCGCAGGCGTACGCCCCTACTCCGTAGAACACCGCATGGTGAAACTGAAACATGCCTCCATGTCCCAGCACCAGGTTGAGGCTCGTGGCCAGCAGGCCCGTCACCATGATGAGCGCAAGCAAGTACACATAGAATCTCGGGAGGAACGACGGGGCAAGCGCAAGCAGCAGGATCGCTGCGCCGATCAAGGGCGCGCTGTGTTTGAGCCAAGATTTTTCAGGCGCCACTCGAGGCCCTCCTCACCAGGTGCCTTTCAGCAGGCCGGTTGGTTTGATGATGAGCACAATGATGACCGCGACGTAGGGAAACACGATTGCAAATTGCGGCCAGACGAGGATGCCCAGAGAGTCGGTAAGACCGAAGATGAGAGCGCCCACGAGCGCTCCCCACATGTTCCCCAGGCCGCCTATGATCACGATCAGAAACGTCTCCATGATAATGGAATGGTCCATGCCCTGGGTGATGTTCTGTGTGGGCGCCACCAGTGCGCCGCCCAGCCCCGCCAACGCGCACCCGACGACAAACACAAAGGCAAAGACCATCCCTACATTGATGCCGATGGCGCCTACCATTTCCCGATCCACCGCGGCGGCGCGTGATATCTTTCCGATCTTTGTCTTGTTGATGAGGAGCCATAGTCCCAGCGCGACGAGCGGGCCGACGAAAAGCAAGAATATGTTGTATTTGGGAATCGGGGTTCCGAGTATTGACCAGGCCCCTTGGAGGATGGCGGGCGGCGAGATGGATCGGTAATCCGGCCCCCACGTCAGCTTCACGAGGTCTCGAAATAAAAGGGTGAGCGAAAAGGTAAAGAGCAACAGCATCAGGTGTTCCCGCTCGTACAGATGACAAAAAAGGCTCCGTTCCACGATCAGACTGATGATTGCGACGCCGAGAGGGGCCAGGGTAAGGGCTGCCACGAATCCGTAGCTCCCGCCCACAAACACCGCCACGCTGTACGCCAGGTATGCCCCGATCATGTAGAGTGATCCATGCGCCACGTTCGGGATGCGAAGCACCCCCAGAACAAGGCTCATTCCGGATGAGACGATAAAAAGGATCGTCGATCGACTCAACCCCACAAGGATCTGCTGAACGAACCCTGCCAGCGCTGTGTTTATCAAGGTCTCCATCTCACCAAGCTCTCCGGAACTGAGCGACAACGCGACGCGCCATACCTTTTCGCCCTCTTCTTTTCGTTTAGTGGGACTCTCTCATTTTCTTGATCTCATCCACCGGGGGCATGACCTCCTCTGCGGGAATAGTCACAATGTCCCCCGCAATCAAGAACTCATACTCTGGGACCTTCTTGGTCACGCCCATATACATTGGCAGCATGACCTGATGATCGAATTCTCTCATTTTTATTGCGCCGATAGGCGTCTCGACCGTCATCCCTTCCATCGCATCGATGAACTTTTCCGGATCGACCGCGCCGGCCTTTTTATATGCCTCCGCGATGAAGTGCGCGGTAAAATAACCGATCAGGCTGCCGAACGAAGGATATCGGTTGAACGCCTTTTTGAAATCTTCGGCAAAAGATTTGTTTGCGGGCGTGTCCGGAAAGTAGAAGAAGTAGTTGGAAGTGCCGAGGACTCCTTCGGGCGCTTCAAGGCCGAGGGGTCTCAGGGTCGAGAGTTCGGTGGCGGTGTGCATGAAGAATGGCATCTTTGCGTTAAATCCGGTGGCCTTTGCGGCTTTCAAGAAAGGTACGCAACCAGCCCCGCCAGTTGCGATGATCGCAGCGTCTGGTTTGGCTGACAGGATTGACGTGATGTAGGGGGTGAAATCAGGCTCGCCAACCTTCCACCACGATTGCCCCAGCAGTTTTACATCTGGTTTGATCCGTTGGAGGTTTTTCCAGATGGCGTCGGCGACGGCATGCCCATACTCGTAATCATCGCCGGCAATCCAGTACGTCTTGAACGGTTTTTTCGCCAGCCCAGCAGCGGCTGCTCGGCCGATCATCTCGGTATTATCGTTCATCGAGAAGACGTACCGGTGTCCCTTGGCGCCGGTGATATTGGCGCTTTTGCCGTACGTAACGAGAAACGGGATCTTTTCCTTTTTTGCAAAGTCGGAGATGGCGAGGGAAACAGCGCTGTTTATCGTGCCCATAAGAAGATCGACCTTCTCCCGCATCACCAATTCTTTTGCAGCGCTGAGTCCAAGGTCCACCTTGAACTTGTCGTCCCGTGTCACGAAGACGATCTTGCGGCCCAGGACGCCTCCCTGGCTGTTGATTTTGTCGAGCGCAAGCTTGAAGGCATCCCTGACGTCGTTCGTGTACGTGCTTGGGGGACCGCTATAGGAATCGACTATTCCTACCTTAATCTCCTGCGCAGCGAAGGCGCCGATTTGAGCCCACAGCACGAGAAGTGCTACAGCCGAGACCATGATGAACCTGAGAATAGCCATTTCTGCTCCTCCTAAGGCGTGATTGCGACTCACGGCCCATGAGGCCGCCAGCCTTGTTGTTTCACTTTTGCGACCTCTCTCGAGTTTTTGTTAAGGCAACAAGTTACCACATTGCAAAGGATCTGATACACAAAAATTCTATGCCATCAAAATAAAATGGCTATCGCTTATCGTACATGGCCCCAACGAGGCCTTTCTTTCGCCTGGATCGCAGTGTACAAGCCGCCGCTCGCGCCGTGTGGCGCAGCCCGCCTTGATTTCCCGCAGCGCCGCGTTTATTAATTGCAAAGGACCATATTGACATTGGTCGAAAACTCTCTCTCATGGAGCGATGCATGGGTTGCGCCCAACCCCACCCGTTTCACTGGGAAGACTTGCGAGCCCGACCTCGAGAAGAGGTGCTCTCCCTGCCCGGCGTCACGGCCTTGCCGGAGGGCGCTGCCTATCAAGTGGGCTTCCTGAACGCATTATATCTCGTGGATCCACAGGAGGAGCGCATAGAAGAAACGTCTCCATGGCCACGAAGGCCTTTGTCGAAAGAGTTTCAGATCCTCTTGATTCGATACCTCCTCGCCCCTCACGGCGGAAAACTCACCGGGGAACTCGTCAGCGAGAAGGACTTCCCGGGGGGCTCCACCTTTTTCCAGGGGCCCCATGCCATGCCGGTGGACCCTGTCGTTCGCCGTTATGGCGCCGCGGCTCAAGCCTTTGTTGCGAGAGGTCTTGAACTTGGGGCAGAGCAGATGGCGTTGGGTGACGTTTCCCTGACCTTTTATCCGTTTCCTTTAATCCCGGTGACGTACGTGTTGTGGGAGGGCGATGAGGAATTTCCTCCCAGCGTGACCTGCCTGTTCGACAGATCAGTGTCAAAGTGGTTTGAATTCGATATGATCTTTACCCTTGTCCTTGTGCTGACGGAAAGGATCGTGGAGGCAGGCGCGGCAGGCGCGACGACTGACCCACGACATACCGGAGGCGCGAAACAATCGCAGAGAGAGCACTCATGAAAACGCTGTACGTTCCGCTGATCATTCTAGGCTGTTTAAGCGTGCCATCCATGTACATTCCTGCGTCCTTGGCCTCTGATCATGGCAACGCCTCCAACGGAGCCAATGGACAAACCAATACTGCACACACTCAAAACCAGGCGCCTGCCGAGTGGGGCCCCCTCAAACATTGGGAAACCCAGGTCATGGGGGTTCGGGTCAAAGGGAACGCCCAACGCAGAGGCAACGAGATCAGAGGCGTGCTCCACATATACCCCCCTATGAGCCACAAGTGGACCTATCATTGGAGCGGCAGGATCGAGGGAGACACCGTGGTGGCATCGCATTCTGACGGCCACACGTTTCGAGGAACCATCACGCCTGAAAAGGTCGTGGTCGGCGTGGTCACCACTAAAGACGGGCGCAAAATACCCTTGCGAGCGCCTTTACCGTGAACGGCTCCGGAAAGGAGGATGGCGTCCCCGTGTAATGTTCCAGACATCTCCAGCGAAAAAAGTTGTTGGTTTGTGGATGTGAAGAATTCGCTGCGCCGTTGCTTCGTGTGCGGCTGTTTCCACGTTGCGGGGATGCTCAGCGAGGGGCTGAGCCTTGTGTCCCGCACGGTGATCAACGGCCCGTGTATAACCGAAAAGAGTTCCTTTATTCGGCGCTCTGCGGGAGCTGATGGATAAGGTGTTCGGCGGGGGAATTTTGTGGGACTCATTGCGTTCAAGAAGACTGCCGGGGTCGGTACTGACACTCTGCCAGCGATTTGTGATTACGTGATTTTTTTTGTTCCAAAGAGAAGGTCAATCGCAAGAACCGTCCTTTGGATCGAGAGAGAGAGTTACCATCGGAGATTCGGCGAATAGCATGGCGCTTAAACCCTATGGCAGGTCACGGAAGATGACGGAAGAGAAAAGCCCAGACCGGGCCTGCCGACTGGGAACCATGTATTTCGTTACCAGATGCTTCTCGCCGCTGGGAGAACAGAGAGCTGTATTCACCCGGTAAAAATAGGCAGCGACTCCTTTGAGCCTACAGCAAGACGTAGTTGGGCAACACATCAGGTGGGCATGCAACGGTTTAATGCTTCGGGTCGTGTCGCTCGCACTGGAAAGACGCTTCCGTATGTTCGATATACAGGAGCTTTTCCTATGAATCAAATCCCTAATCGGTGCGCCCACACCGCGTTAGGCAGCGGTATGAAAACGGTCTATGCCGTTCTAACTAATGAGAAGGCCATAGCCCGCTGCCTCTTGATGAACACAGACCCGGGCGATCTGATGTTCGATCCGACGTGTGTGCGGAGAGGGACGAGGGTGTGGGTATGCAGGTCTTCTTCAGCGGTTTTTAGCCCCTCCCCAACCCTCCCCGCAAGCGGGGAGGGAGCTCTTCCTTCCCCCCGCTTGCGGGGGGATCAAAGGGGTGCTAGTTCCTCCCGCCTGCTGGTGGATACGGGGGAGGCTCCTTCCCCCCGCTTGCGGGGGGATGCAAGGGGGGCTCCTTCTTCCTACGTGCGGGAGGATCAAAGGGCGGCTTCCTCCTTCAGCCTACGACAGAACGAAAGCTGCGTATCCCTTGCTCCCATTGAATCCCTCGAGCCCGGCGCGTCCGTGCTCGGACACGACGGCCAGCCACACAGCGTCCTGCGCGTCATTCGACGAACGTACAAGGGCGTGATGATCGGTATTCGCCACGCCCTCTGCGACCAAACACTGTGGCTGACTGCCGATCACAAAGCGCTGGCGCACAGGCGGCCGCACAACCTGGGCGGACACGCGGATTGGTCAGGTATTCCAAAATCATTGCGCGGTCGCAGCAAGGAACTGCGCAAGAACATGACGCCGCCGGAGCGCAAATTGTGGAACGTGCTGCGGGGTAACGCTACAGGTTTTGCTTTCAGACGACAACATCCCATTGGCCCTTATATCGCCGATTTCTACTGCCGTGAAGCAGCTATAGTAGTAGAAGTTGACGGCGCGGCGGCACATGGAGACGCGGCTGCAATCGAGCACGACCGCATCCGAGATGAATTTATGCGAGCCCTGAACCTGAGGGTACTGCGTTTTCCCGCGATCGAGGTGGCGCGCAATCTCGAAGGGGTTTACACAGCGGTTCAAGAATCTTGCCGGGAACAATTTTCGTTTGAATATGCCCAATGGGTCAAAGCAGAAGAAATAGCCAAGGGAGACATTCTGTTCTACGGCCCTGATCGAACGCCGGCTCGGGTCGCCGAGGTATTAAAAACTCCTGTGGAAGAAGAGGTCTATGACCTGGAGGTGGAAGGCGCACACTCATTCATCACAGAGGTGTGCGTCGTCCACAACTGCGGCAGCGGCGCGACTGCCTTTGTGGCCGTGTAGAGCCATTGCGCACACGAATGCGAAGGATGGCCCCTGCTGGAATCGCTCTCTTGCGGGAATGACAGAGCAGGATGCGTGATCGGATTGGTGAGAAGCCTCAATGTGTGTCAGATTGCGGGGTCTTGCGTCCTGCGATCAGTACCCAGCGGAAGAAGAGTCTTTCCTGAGGCGCATGGGAAAAGACGCGTTGGACCTTTACCAATCGTTCGGGATAGGGAAATTTCGGGAAAAGACCGGCAGACATGGCCGGGACGCTGTAGAATTCCTTCAGGGCGTCTCTGGATAGCTCGAAATTTTCGACTTTGGATCGGACGTTACGAAACAACTTCTGGAAGAATGCGAGCAGCTCGTCGAGCGTCACTGCCTTCTTCAGGCTAATTCCTTCGCCGAGGCTCTGGTCGGCAATCGCCAGGAAGTTTTGCCCTTTTGCGTCATACACGCCATCCATGAATGTCACGCCAAGGACGCCGTCTCGATTCAACAACTCGCTGGCTTGGCGAAGGCTTTGTTGATAGTCGGGGATAAGAAAGATCGAGGCGCTATACACTACCGCGTCAAACGGACCGCAGACCAGGTTTGCAAGGCTGGCCGCATCGCCTTCCACAAAAGACAGGCGCGTGGATTCCCCATATCGCAATCGCGCGGCCCGGAGCATGGCCGGGCTGTTGTCAAGCCCCACCACACACGAATCGGGTATGTGATCCAGCATCTGTTTGCTGCTGGCGCCGGCGCCGCAGCCTATATCGAGTATGCGACTCCCAGGCTTGACCTCAATAAAGGTCGCCAACCTGGTATTCAGTTCCTTGAAAAATCCGTATTTCTCTTCAAACGCGACGTATATCTCTGGGCTGTCTTCAAAGTGATTTTTTATTGCATTTTTTATCTTTGCGAGTTTGTTCTCGTCCATGATTATGTAGTCCTGTACAACTTGAGATCGCTTTTCAATACGATCATCCGCTCGATCTTTCGGCGCAGGCTGGATTCGCTATGATCGTCGCCGTGCTTCCACTCGCGCAGGAGATTCTTGGCCTGCTGTTTGTCCAGACCCAACACGTTTCTGAGCTGCCCCATGGTGATGCACTCCTTTTCGTAGCAATACCTCGCCAAGATCTTGAGCGGCACTTCCTGGAGCTTTTCCAATTCCACGTGTATCCCGACCGCATCGAGGAATCCTTTGAGTCTTGCGTGGGGGTCCTGTTGATGTTCATCGGCGCTGGACGTTTCCGCCGAGCCTTGCGACTCGCCCGACGACCGGGTCAAGTAAGATTCACTCTTGGCAAGAAAGTCTTCTCGAATCGGAGAAAAGAGGTCCACCACTTTCGCGGGGGATGCGCCAACCTTCACCCCGTGAGGCCTCATGGACTTCACCACATACATGTCTCCAGGGCCGAGCGTGACATCCTCTTCGTCAGGAAATACCAAGGTCACCTCCCCTTCCTGCACCATGGAAATCTGCTCCGATTCGTGTTGATGCACTGGAAATGCGACGTTGGGCGCTAACAGCCATTCGGTGACCATTATTTTGTCGCCCCAGAACATCTTTCTCGTCACCTGATCGTTTAATCGGTCCCCTTCCAAGGCATCCCACCGGATTTTTTCCATTGACAAAGACCTCCTTTGCGAATTTATGAGGACGCCGTGATTCTGTGGCAGGAGTTTGAGCCTCCTTGTATGACCACTTTTCTATCAGATTTTCTCGTGCACGGATAGAACAAAGGAGCCGTGTGTGCAAGGGCGCCACTTTCGGGGCTGCTGAAAGGGACATTGACACCGCGACGAGATGCAGGTATGATCCGGCTGCTTCGGGCCTTGACACTTGTAATATATTGGAACCATTAACGATATGCCACTCCTAGATTTTCTGGAATGGGTCCAGGATGCACAGCGCCAGGCATGGGAGGTGGCGCACCATGAGATACTGCCGAGGACAGCCCCCTGCTTCGAGCCAATTCCTCCGGAGCTTCATGTCGCTGCGGCGCGTCTGATTCAGGAGCACGGTATAAAGGCCCTCTATTCCCATCAGGCGGCTGGAATACGGATGTCCCTGGAGGGCAAGGACGTCATCCTCTCGACGAATACGGCGAGTGGAAAGAGCCTCTGCTATCAAGTTCCTATCCTGGATTGCCTCATTCGGGACCCAAAGGCTCGCGCCCTGATGATCTTTCCCATGAAGGCGTTGGAACGAGACCAACGGGATTCCTTTACATCGTTGGCGGGGCCGTCTTCTCTTACCGCGGCCGTGTACGACGGCGACACGCCGCCCCATGGCAGGGAGAAATTAAGAAACAATCCGCCGCACGTCCTGATCACCAACCCAGACATGCTGCATTTTGCCATTCTCGCGTATCACGAGAAGTGGAGGGAATTTTTTTCCCATTTGAAACACATCGTTTTGGACGAAGTTCATGTGTATAAGGGCATCTTCGGGAGCCATGTGGCGCAGCTCATTTCGAGACTTCTTCGAGTGTGTGAAACGTACGGCAGCCATCCGCAATTTACGGCGTGTTCAGCCACGGTGGCCAATCCCCAGGAACTTGTCAAGCGGCTGACAGGACGGGATTTCCATGTCATCAGCGAATCGGGAGCAGGCGCAGCGGAACGGCATTTTTTGTTTTTGAGGCCGGCTCTCAGTTCCTATACCGTCGCGGCGAGACTGTTCACCAAGTCGATCGATGCGGGCTTGAAGACCATCGTATTCACCCAGGCCCGGAAGATAACCGAGTTGATCACCACCTGGGTCATTCAGCAGGCCCCGCGCTTCCGAAACCGCATCAGCAGCTATCGAGCGGGATTTCTCCCCGAGGAGCGGCGAGAGATCGAGGCGAGACTGTTTTCTGGGCGCATGGTGGGAGTGATCTCCACTTCTGCCCTGGAGATGGGGATAGACGTGGGAGGCCTGGACCTGTGCATTCTGGTGGGCTACCCCGGGACCGTGATCAACACATGGCAGCGAGGAGGACGAGTCGGACGAAATTCCAGGGCCAGCGCAGTGATACTCATTGCGGGAAACGATGCGCTGGATCAGTATTTTGTACGAAATCCCGCGGATTTTTTTGGCCGCAGATGCGAAGAAGCTGTCCTGGACCCTTTGAACGCTGAGGTGCTCAAGAAACACATCCCTTGCGCGGCTGCTGAGCTGCCGTTCACGCGCTCTGAAGTCTCTGCCGCGCCCTCTGAGACACAAAAAATAATAGAGGAATTGCACGAATTGGGCTTTCTGTATGAGGGCGAGGACGGAAACCTTTATTCATCGAGGCGAAGGCCGCACCTGGGCGTGGACTTGCGCGGCATTGGCGAGTCCTTTTCCATTTTTCTGGAGCAAGAAAAGACGCTGTTGGGAAAATCCAACGGGGTGAGGGCCTTGTTGGAATGCCACGAGGGAGCCGTATATCTGCATCGGGCGAGACAGTACGTGGTGACGAAGCTCGATTTGGTCAAACGCAACATTCTCGTGAGGCCGGCGAATCTCTCTTATTACACGAGGGCAATCTCAGAGAAGGAGACTGAGATATTGGGGGCGCCGATTCGCGGGAGAGACTTTCCTGGATTTTCTGTTCGGGAAGCGCGTCTGAAAGTGACTCAGACGATCGTGGGGTACGAGAAGCGCAGGACCATGGGACAGGAACTCATAGGAACTGTGGAGTTGTCGCTGCCGCCAATCCATTTTGAGACCGTGGGCATCTGGATCGAGATACCTGAAACGGTCAGAGACGTTATTGAGGGACAGGGGCTTCATTTTATGGGAGGGATACATGCGCTGGAGCACGCCGCCATCGCCATGTTTCCGCTTTTTGCGCTGTGCGACAGAGACGACATCGGCGGCATCAGCACGACGCATCACGAACAGGTCTGCAAACCAGCGGTGTTCATTTATGACGGCCACCCCGGGGGAGTGGGACTCGCCCACAAGGCATTCGAGGTCATCTCCGATCTCTTGGAGAAGGCCCGGAAGATGGTGGCTGCATGCCCGTGTGAAGACGGCTGTCCCTCATGCATCCATTCCCCGAAATGCGGCTCCGGCAACAAACCGCTCGATAAAAAGGCGTGTTTGAAAACGCTCGATTTGCTTCTCGACGCAACTGAATCGCCAGCAATGAGGAGCCAAGACTCGATGCAGAAAGTCATGCAAAAACGTCCCGCGGCCGAAGCGAAGAAATCCTCTACCCCGCGGTCGCTGGTGCTGCCGGAGCTGGCTATGCGCAAAAAGAAAGTCGTGGTGTTTGATCTCGAGACGCAGAAGTTGGCGCAAGAGGTGGGGGGCTGGCGCAATGTCTCCCAAATGAGACTTTCCCTCGGCGTAGCCTATACCGAGGAAGATGGGTTTACCACGTACACGGAAGAGACGGTGGACAAACTCGTAGATCTGCTCCAATCTTCTGACCTCATAGTGGGTTTCAATCATGTCCGATTCGATTATGAGGTCCTGAGGGCATATACCAACGAAGACCTGCGCCGACTGCCCAATCTCGACATACTCCAGGAGGTGGAAGAGCGCCTAGGCCATCGGCTCAACCTCGATCATCTCGCAGAATTTACCTTGGGGATACGGAAATCAGGGTCGGGCTTGGAAGCGATCCAGTGGTATCGGCAGGGACGGATGGACCTTCTTGAAGAATACTGCACGCATGACGTGAGGATCACGCGAGACCTCTATCGCTTCGGCCTCGAGCATGGATTCCTCCGCTACCAAAATCGTGCAGGCCGTCTTGGAAAGATACCGGTAAAATGGCGACGCGGCATTCGCGTCTCTCCCAAGACCCAAGACGATTGACGCATTGGGACACATACTACTTCTCGAAACTTCTGTCGGAATGAGGCGCGGCGCGGCGTGAATATGATGACTTTCAAAGTCTGCGTCGCGGCGTCTGATTTGTCATATCGGACTCGATCCGGCAGCGAGGAAACGCGTCATGGATCCGCAACTTACGTGGGAATGACCTTCAACGGGTCAACAGCGCAATTGGCGATTATTTTCGAGAATGGCTATAGCGTGCGCCGTTCCTGCACATATTCCTCTGATTATCCTGGCCCTATTTTTCTGGGTCAGGCAGCGTGGTGGAACTGCGGCACCCACAGTTTCTCTCCATCCACCATACCGCGTCGGTCCGGCTCCGGAACGTCCTCCATTGCGCGCCTGGCGAACTCTGGCACGGATTTGTAGGGTTTGCAGGCTGCACGTAGCCGGGTCCGCCGGAGTCGGCGAGGGCGCACCGATAGCACGTCTGGCTGGTATTATACGGTCCTCTTACTGCTTCTAGCTTGATGCATACCACCCAGCGGCCCGAACCAAGGCTGATGTTTGGCGGCAGTATCAATACAATGCCCGCCGCCGCAAGGAGAAGGAGAACCTTTTTCATTCCGGTATGACGATTCCTCTTATGCTATGGACTCGAGCATCCAGCCCAGTTGCGCCTCATTACCAGAACGAGACGCCTGCGCTGAGGAATGCGCTGAAGCCGCCTGGATTGACGGTCGTTTCTACGCTGAACATGTTGGCGCTCTGATTTCTGCACACGCTATAGTCCACAGCGAGTTGAGCAAACCACGAACGATACCCAAGTTGTAGATCGAGAGAGGCAAAAAGCCCCATGTTCCACCACACACCTCTCACGACCTCGGCCCTGTTTTCCAGCGCCAAACCGGGCGCCTGGGGCCCCAAGGACGTCACACGTCTATTGCCGCTGATCCTGAACGAGATGGGACTCAAGATCGCGCCGAGGCTGACCCCCATACGGGCGTTGGGCAGCAAGGGGATCCAGCTTCTGCCGCCGAGCCTGTTTTCTTTAACCGAGACGTCCACACGCTGACTCATTTCCTCCTGGAGGTTTTCGCGAGGTGCGCCGTTGGGAAACACATCATAGAATTGGCGCAGCGGATACGCGCCCTGGCCTACCCCGTCGGGCCAAATCCTGTAGTTGGCGACATACTCGTCCGGGCATTCGGGGCATCCTCCCGCCCCTGACGTCTGACAATCGCCATTGCACTCATTAGTGGTAGGATCTGCACAACTCGGGCCGCATCCCCGACAGCGAGCAGTCCCCTCGCCGCAGGGCTGGAGTGAAGTTGCGCTGTTGAAAACCTTTGTCCTCCATGTATTTGGAACATTCGAGTAGAAGGAGAACGTGTCGGTAAAACCTCTTCTGCCAAAATTTGCTTGCACGACCTGGGATCGAGACGCAGTCACGTCGAAGTTGTAACTCGAGAAGCTGTATATGACATCGAACGCGTCGGAGGCGCGATACCCCACTTCCAGGACTGGGGTCCACAGTTGAGGGTCGTATCCTGCGGTGAACCCAAAGCCCACGCCGTCGAACAGTCTGCTGGGGACCTCCACGGGAGACGGCAGGCCAGCCTTATTGCGATAGGTTCCGTCAATCAGCCTGCTCCAGTTGACTCGGGTAGTCTCTGCCACTGAGCTGATCTTTGTGATCACATCGCTCGGCCTATAGTAATCGCCGGATTCTCCGGTCACCATTACAGGGTCACGCACTTGCTGCACGGGATTGTCAACTTGCAGGTACGTGTCGTTTATCTGAAAACTGCCAATGTTGTAGGCGACGGTTGTCGTAGTAGATCCTGAGCCGGAAGTCGTGACAAAGCGACCCAGCATCACTTCAGGGGGCTGAGGATATGGTAAATTTCCCGCAGCGGCTGTCGCATCCGTGGGGGCCTGTGGGTCAATGAACCCATTATTATACGCCCAGTACCCTGATATATTCGGGTTTGGATCGCCTATGAGGGGATTCGTCGGGTAGCCGGGGATACCTGTGCCGGTACCGAAGTAACCTGCGGCGTTGGGACCAAAAGGTGGAATGCCCTCCTCCCTGTACACGATAGGGCTGGGTTCCTGCCGAATGCGCAGGGTATCGATGACGCGAAACCTGACGCCTCCTTGGACATAAAATCTCCCAAGAAACGAGGGGCATGGCGTTTTGGGAATGCAAAAGCGTGGACCTGGGACCATCTGCGCATGGGCAGCCGCGCATGCCCCGCCTAGGCATGCAGCCGCAAGGATGCACACAAGGGGGAGCAGTCTCAGGAAACGAGTCATGCGGCTGTTACGGTCCTCTTTTAGTCTCTTGGCGGCGGACGACGCGGCGCGAGGGCTTTTACCCGCG
Organism: Desulfomonilaceae bacterium; assembly: GCA_049969795.1. Taxonomy (GTDB): domain Bacteria; phylum Desulfobacterota; class Desulfomonilia; order Desulfomonilales; family Desulfomonilaceae; genus JAUPKT01. The sequence continues at coordinate 141 of JBMFOE010000007.1, read as the reverse complement.
GGTCGACCAGGGTACGCCTAGCCTCTTATCACGAATGCAGTTAAAAGTCGATTAAATTATTGTTTCCAACTAATTATAGACATAACTTAATGTCAGTTGTCGAAATTTCTGTCGGAATGAGGGGGGCCGCAGCGTGAACAT
>JBMFOE010000006.1:0-107297 GCA_049969795.1 Desulfomonilaceae bacterium | reverse complement strand
ACAGCGTCCCTCCCTTCGGTTCCGTCGGAATGCTGCGCGCCTCGTTCAATCGGTGAGCGCCTCTAACTGCTCCGGCAGTCAAGAACGCAGACTCTTTGGCATTTTTACTTGAAAATGCCACAGTTCTTGTCAAAATGGTATCTTTTTCTCCCATTGTGATACCTTTCATGGGAGCTCGAAGAAGTCGGGCTCGAACGGAGTGAGAGGCGTCAACTCAGAAATCTGGTTTTCGGTTCAAGATTTCTCGCTTCGCTCGATATGACAAGGTGCAAAGCGCTAAGACGAGCGCAGCCTCGTCGAATTCGTGGTTCATTCTGGGAACCGGTATATATCTCTCGCTTCACGCAAAATGACGAGGTCTGATACGCGCGAAATCACTGGCATCCCTTTTAAGTCGCGACTGATCGGGGTATTGCCAATTATGCCGCGCTTCGATTAAGGGCTCTTGATCGGCGTGCAGATACAGCAGAGAAAAGCGCCTGGTTCGGAGTCGCTGACATTCTTCATGCCATGGGGGACCATACTGGGCACATAGATGAAATCCCCTGGTCCGCACAGCTTTTTCTGGGTGATCTCGTCTGTTTCGGGATCGAATTCCCATGATTCAAATACGCCGTTGAGGATGTACACGGTCTGATGATAGCCATGGGTATGTATTGGGATCTCGCCGCCTGGTTCCGCTGTGAAATATCGCAATCCATACGCCGGAGCGCCGGAGCCATCGTCGCCACATTTTGACAGCCACCGAATGTCGATGCCGTTCACAGGCAACATTTTCCCCTTGTATTCGAGGGATTCCACCCTGGCGCTTTGGATCTCCTCGGCCCTTTGCATGGTCACAAGACCTGACATGTTTCATCTCCGTATCGTTTTCAGACGCTGCCGCCGTTGGCAGTAGTATAGGTGCGCCGACGACTTCACGGCGACCCCCAGAGCCCTTGGCCGCATCATGCGGCAGCCGCGGTTGTCTGCGCCTGATATGAATGTCCCTGGCGAGAAATTCTGTTCCCTACTTAACGGGGCCTGGCCGGCGGCGCTGGAGGTATCTCCCTCCAATTTACCGACTGAAAAGGATTTGGCTGGGATGAGGCGCCTGCCGGGGCGGCCGCTGCCGTGTCGTTGTTCCTTCTCAGTCTGCTCAAGACAAACGATTCCACCTTATCGACAGGGTAGCTCAGCATTTTGCCCAAGATCCAAAACACATACATCTGATCTCGTGGAGAGGGGGTTGGAACAGCCTCAGAATCCGTGGGATCTGTCGCCTTGCTGGGGTTGAACGCCGCTTCTGTGTAACTGGGCTTTACGGGGATGAGCCCCGATTCAGCGAAACAACACATTGGAAGCGCTACGATCCCGGTCCCCAGAACCATAATCCTAAGAATCTTTCCTATCATGAGACCACCTCAACAACTTTTGGCATCCCTGTATCACAGCCGACGAAAAAATCCAGTCTTTTATGAAAAAAGTTTATCTGCCGACAGGATAGACTGTTTCAGCACAAAAGTCCTTGAAATCACGTCCATTGCTCTGGTTTTGTTTTTTTATTTCGGTCCCGTGACGGGCTCTTTTCGTGTTCTGGCTCATGCTTCTTGAAAGGCCCTTGTATAACCGTGTCCGCTACAGTCAATCCACCTAAGCCGGGACCGACTCGAACGGTGTACTCCTCTCCGTCGCGAATGAAAACCAGCACGGGTCGGACTTTCTCTCGTTTGGTAACTGCGGCAAGTTCTCTCAACACGTCTATAGTCAGTTCCCGAACCCCATGGTACTCGACGATGACATCCCCTTTCGATAAACCGGTCTTAGCGGCTTCTGATCGAGGAGCTATGTCAACCACCACAAGACCTCTCACCGACACTTCTTTCTGGGCGGGTCTCGCTGGGGAAGCGCCATCGCCCTTCTGAACGGCAAGCGCTTTTCGATCCTTCTCTTTGGCGACCGCCTCTGCAACCGCGCGTTGGTCGGCCCCGGGCGTCCACGTCCTGGTCAGGAAATTTTCGCTGAGATGAAATGAACTTTGCGGGGAAGACAGCTCGACGATGACCCGGAAGCCTGTGTTGTTGAAAGCCAAGTCAGGGCGCGACCATCCACGGAATGCACAGCGCAGACTGGCTGCGCCGGTCGTCCAATCCCCGCCCTTGGTCACACGATTTTCTCCGTGTCCGGGCCCCTCCGGATCCACTTCGGGGGTGTAGCGATAATAATCTTCCGAGTAGTAATCGCGCACCCATTCCGTGACGTTTCCAGCCATGTCGTACAAGCCGAACTTGTTTGCCGCGTAGCTCCCCACAGGCGCAACATATTTGTACCCGTCGTCGGCGTCCCGGTCGCGCCACTCGAAATCCGTGTTCTTGTCGGCGTAGTTGGCTCGTAAGCCGTCTGGCACCGCATCGCCCCAGGGGAACTGTCGCATGGGCAGGTTGCCTCGAGCCGCGTATTCCCACTGCGCCTCCGTAGGCAGCTTGTACGGCATCTTGTCCTTGGCGCTGAGCCATTCGACGAAAGCCTGCGCATCGAACCATGAAACCATGGTCACCGGCTCGTTCCCGGACGGCGTCCAGCCAGGATTTTTCCATGAGCTGCCCTCTTTTTGTTCGAAGCGATTGGTGCGCGTATCAAAGATTTGACCTCCGCCAGCCTCCTCAGCGTCCGTGACGTAGCCGGTTGCCTGGACGAATTTCTGAAATTGCTCGACAGTTACCTCGGTCTCTGAGATAAAGAACGGCCGCGAAATGCGAACTTTATGAAAGGGATACTCGTTCTCGAGAGACAGCGGCAGATTCTGCGCGAGGGTGGTCATGGCCCATGCGATGTCCGCCTCAGAACTCCCCATGATGAACGCGCCGGGTGGGATGCGCCTCATTTTCATCCCCAGGGAGTTGGTGAAGGATGCCTGGGAATCGTCATCGGTCAGATCGATAACTGCTTCCAGGACGTCGGCGCCGAAGTCTGCATAATCGCCTATCGCCGGGATTCGTTCGGAGTCTCTCACCCGTTCTACGACGCGCCTGGCTTCAAGGCGACGTCCTTGGGACACCAATTTTTTGATCTCGCCCAAGAGGGCCGGGAAAGAACCGGCGTCCAATACTTGCTGAATGGTCAACGGGGTAACCGGACTCGTCAGGGGAACGTCGTCAGATCGCGCTTGGGCTACAACCCTAAAGCCGCACACATCCGTGCAAAGATGGGGCTCGACGCCAAACCGAAAGGCGTTCCTGGCAATGCCGGCGCCAAAAGCCCAGTTGCCGCCGCGCACCGCCCTTTTCTTACCCGTTCGAGGCCCTTGAGGATCCGTCAGCGTCTTCGTTTCTGTGTTTCTATAAAAACGTGGATCATAATAGTCCGCGCACAGGTGCCATACATTGCCCACTATATCGTACAGGCCAAAGGCGTTTGGGGCGTACGAGCCCACTGGACTGGGTCCCTCTGACCCATCGTCCACGGTCCTGTCTGCCCACGGCACAGGAGAGCGACGGTCTGCCATGTTCAGTTTTCGGCCGTCCGGATACTCGTCTCCCCAGGGATAGCGTTTTTGGTCCTGGCCCCCTCTTGCCGCAAACTCCCATTGGGCTTCCGTAGGCAGCTCGTATTTGCGACCTTCGCGCTTGCTCAACCAGTTGCAAAACGCCTCGGCGTCAGCATGACAGACCACGGTGACAGGATAATCGTCTCCGGTCTTCCAACCAGGATCGCGCCATGATACGCCGGGTCGCTTCTCCCAATGCTTCTTTTCATCGTCATAACTCCAGGCCCAACCCTGTTTTTCTGCCACTGTTTTGTAGCCGGTTTCATCTACAAATTTCTTGAAGTCGCCCACCGTGACGAGGTATTTCCCCATGAGAAAGGGTTTGCTGATCGCAACGCTATGCGCGGGCGTTTCAGGCCTGACCATGTCTTCTTCAACGTTCCAATCTATTCGGACTCGCCGGAATTCCGCATCAGAGCTGCCCATCGTAAAGGTCCCGCCCGGCAACACGAGCATTTTCATGCCAATGGAGTTCACCACGACGCCGGCTAGACCTTCGGCGGCCCCGCCTGACCTCTTGGCCGCGCCTTCCATGAATTTTTCCAGCCGCACAAGATTTTCGGATTCCCGATCCGACGAGAGTCGCGTTGCAGTTTTTTTCGCGCGCTCTAAAGAAAACGACGCGAGTCCCCACTCGCCTTCTTGAATTCGTTTCACGGTGAGGCCCTTTGCTGTCCGCAGTTCTTTTTGCATGTCATGCAACGTCGCCTCACGATCTGGCGCTTCAGGAGGGCTTACGCGATGCTGATCATTCGGCGCCAAAGGTCTCTTTTTCGCAGGAGGCATTCCCTTGCCATGGAGGCCGTCGAGGTAGGCTGACAGGGCCTCGAAAACCTTCGGTCCATTCGTTGATGCCTGTTCTTGTGTGGAATGACGTGATTCCGAGAGGGCCGCATCCGGCTCTTCGCCTGCATGGGCAGGCATTACGCCGAATACGAGCATCAGCGAAAGGCTGGCTGCAATTAAGGCGCAGCGCGCCCCTACGTGGGCCCGGGTACAATCATCACATTTCATGAATCGTCTCCAATCGAGGCCGGACGGAGAATCATTATTTAATGACTACGGGTATCGATTTCTTGGCTTCATCGACGAGTTGCTGATGGAGGGCGGCGTTCCTCTGCTCCTCAAGTTTGTTGCGAATCATGCTGCGTACCTGCACGAAACTAGGCGGTTCAGGTTCTCTGCGGTCATCGACCTTGAGGACATGCCATCCAAACTGAGTTTTGATAGGGCCGCCGATCTGCCCTTTGGGTATCTTGAAGAGCACATGCTCAAAGGATTTCTCGAAGGATCCCCTGGGAAGCCATTCGCGTCCGTCCATGAGTTCCAGCTTTCCACCTTTTTCAGCAGCCGGGTCGATGGAAGTTTTTTTGGCCAATTCGGCAAAATCCGCGCCGCCTTTGAGCTGTTCGATGACCTTATTGGCCTGCGCTTCAGTTTTTACCAGAATGTGGCGGGCCTTTATCTCTTCAGGGGGCTTAAACTCGCTGAGATGTTCCTTGTAATATTTTTGCAGCTCTTCCTCGGAGATAGGAGGGCTCGATGCCGCCTTCCTCCGAAAATATTCTCGAGCCAAATATTCTCGCTGGGCATACTCGAGCCGCGTCTTTACCGCCGGCTCTTTATCGAGTCCCTGCTTTTTTGCGGCTTCGGAAAGCAATACAAAGTCGATCACTTCGTCGAGGATCTTTTTTCTGCCGTCAGGGGTAAGAAACGGAACTCTGTTTTCTTCAGGGATGGTAGCGATGATGTTATCCAGCATTTCCCGAGTGATATTGACGCCGCCCACGGTGGCCAACACATCCCCACCCTGCGGCGCAGGCTGCGCCAACGCTATGGATGCGCTCACCACAAGGAGCATCAAATGTGGCAAAAGAGAAAATAGCTTCATATCGAGTACCTCTTGTTCAAAGGAAGGCGATCTGCGGGGCATCGCGCCCGTGCACACATCCAGTCGTGATCGCCTACAACGGCTGAAATATAGGCGAGCCCGTGATCAAAAGCAAGGACTTGGGGCTGCGCGCCGTGAGGAACATCTAAACCCGCGCCGGCTTGCGCATGAACAAACCCAAGCTTACCCGGGTTGAAAAAAGAGACGGAAAGTAAGGTTCATTTTTCCGGATTGTCGGGGTCCTCAGGGGCGCGAGGGCCGACGACCTGCAGGCTCGGTTTACCGCCAGGTCTGGTAGGCGGCTCAAATCTTATCCTTGCCTGGGCGATGAGGTCGCTAAGTTTGATAAATTCAGACGGCAGCAATTTCAAACTGACATGCGCCAGATTGACGTGCACCACGCCGCCAGGACACACGGTCACATTTCCAAAATTCTCTGACGCCGCCAATATGATCTGATCGTCCAACGAATCGCTCCCGCAATGTTTTCATTATTGTATATATGGGTTTCAAACAATGCAACTCAATTGTTCCGGCTCTCGTGAGTGATGACATTCTTGCATCCTATGCCCAAAATTGGTACAATGAATGTCTATCAAGGTCAACATCGCTGACGTGTGTTCTTTTTGAGAGAAGAACGAATGGTTCTCCGCTTCAGAATAATGATGTGGACGGCGCTTGTCGTTTTCCTGATCAGCGCCGCCAATGCATGGGCGCAGACCGAAGTGGAACCAGAGCCCGATCGGGTGGGGCAATTCCAGATTACGGTGAAAACGCTGCCTCCCCAAACTATTTCCATAGAAGACTTTACCCTAGACCCCGATGAGGACAAGAAGCTAACCGCTGGCGCTACCGCTCAACGAAAATTCTTATACCGCATTCGTCCGGAAGGGTTCATGGCATTCGATGAGGAAAAATGGGTCAATAGGATTCAATTCAAGATGTTCAATCAACCTGCCACACAGAGCCAGCAATACAAAGAACTCGCTGAACTTCTGACGGACGTGAATCGTAGCATCAGGGAATTCAAAGAGACGTTGAACGACTACTACCAATATGGAACTCGATTGATAGATTTCTGCGACGATCCGCAATTCAAGTCCCTCAATAGCCTCGACGCAGCCATAGGCGTGCAGCTAGCGCATTACAACCAGCTTCTCAAGATACGTCAGAGCATTGTCAAAGATCTCGTGATGCTTACGGGGGAAATCGGTTGCCGAGACGTTGCAGCAGACTATAAGAAAAAACTTTCGGACCTGCGAGGTAGTATGAACAAAATCCTCGCTGGGACGCACCCGCTCGGCGACAGGTACAAAGAACTCAAAAAAGAGACGCCTCTGGGCGGTCCTGAGACGCACAGCGCTCCTGGGACTGTAACGCCGCCGCGTGCGCCCGCTGCCAGGTAACGAGGAAAGATTGCGCCACGCAGCGATGGTTATATTGAGACTTGCATCCTATTTGCGGGAGACGAGCGGAGGCCCCACTCGAGGGGTCATCGATATGCTGCGTCGATAAAGAGACACCGTCAGTGAATTGTCAAGGGGAACAGAGAATCGTACACGACACGAAACCAACCAACCGTGGCGCCTCAGTGACGGGCATCATCCTGGCTGGCGGGAAGTCACGTCGGATGGCGGGCGTGAACAAAGCGCTCCTCCACGTGGGGCAAGAGCCTATAATAGAGCGAGTTCGCGACGTCGTGACGCAAGCGCTGCCCCGAACTATTCTCATCACAAACACGCCGGACGATTTTGCATTCCTCGGCCTCCCCATGTTCCCGGACATTATTCCCAACGCGGGTTCCCTTGGCGGGTTGTACACCGGTCTTTACCACTGCCAAACCCAATTTGGGTTTCTGGTGGCCTGCGACATGCCCTTCCTCAACCCAGGTATTATCCAAGGGATGATCGACCTTGTGGACGACTATGACGTGGTCATACCGTGCATCGATTCCAGACTCGAACCGTTGCACGCAATTTATTCCAAAACCTGTATTCCGTTTGTACAAGATTTACTTCGCCAGGGAAATTTGCGGATACTGGATCTGTACGATCTCGTGAAGGTGAGGCCAGTATCTGAAGAATTCCTGAAGAAATTTGATCCTGAATTTCAGTTTGTGATGAATGTCAATAGTCCTGCTGATCTAAAAAAGGCTATTCGCATCGCCGCCCAGCGAAATGCCATGACGCGCTCATCACACGGCGCTTGAGCGCGGTTGCGCGCCAGCGCAATTCAGTATTCATACGGCAAAAACAGCTTCCGATGCTCGTCGAGCGCAAAGCGATCCGTCATGCCCGCGATGTAATCGCATACTATCCGCTCCGCGGGTTCCTCGCCCTCGTTGATTCGTTTTTGAACGCTGGGAGGCAACTGAGAGGGTCGCTCTACGTATTCCTGGAACAAATCGCGGAGGAGCCTGTACGCCTTGAACTGCATTCTGAGAATCCTGTGATGGGTATAGAATCGCGTGTGGAGAAATTCGTTCAGCTCACGCTTCCAGTTTTTCATCCTTGGAGAAAAATCCACCACAGGTTCTTGGGCTTGGGCGAGCGCTTCAGGCGAATCGAATCCACTCGCCGCGAGCCTATTTTCTGTTTCTTGGACCAGGTCCCGAATAAACGTATCGATAAGCGCTCGAATACACTGATAGCGCAAGGTGTCTTTATCCAGATGAGGATAGCGGTCGGTAATGATCCGAGTGACTTCATTCCAAAGGGGCAATTCTGACACCTCCGCCTCTTGAAAGAAGCCTGATCGCAATCCATCTTCTATGTCATGGCAGTTGTAGGCGATTTCGTCGGCGCGATTGACGATTTGGGCTTCGAGGGATGGCTGAGGGTCTTGCATAAATGCGGCGGCGACGTCAGGCCGTGGGTTGTCATACACTGTGGAATGCCTGATAATGCCGCTGCGCGTCTCATAGGTCAGATTCAGCCCCGGAAATTCGGGGTACCGCGCCTCCAGCAAATCCACAACCCTTAGCGATTGATAGTTGTGTTCAAACCCTCCGTGCGGCCCCATTAAGTCATGAAGGGCATGTTCGCCCGCGTGACCGAACGGGGTGTGTCCCAGATCGTGCGCCAAGGCAATGGCATGGGTCAGGTCCTCGTTGGCGCCAAGATATTGCGCTATACTGCGGGCAATCTGGGCGGCTTCCAATGTATGCGTCAAGCGGGTTCGATAATGGTCTCCCTCGTAATACGCAAACACCTGGGTTTTATACTCAAGTCGCCTGAAGGCCTTGGAATGAATGATCCGATCCCTATCGCGCTGAAAGGCCGTCCGATATGGGCATTCGTTTTCCTGGTACTCTCTACCCTTTGTCCTTTCTGAAGCGAGGGCGTACGGCGCAAGAAAGAGGCGCTCTTTTTTCTCTTGCGTTTCCCTGAGTAAGATCATTTTTGTCTATTCTCGTTCGGCGTACCAGCGCCTCTTTCTTGGTTTTGATATGTGACCCCCCCGAAGAATTTGTGGCCCGAGGGCCCTGGCAATATCAAATTCACAAAAAGGGCAAAAGCGATGACGACGGCAAAGGAAGCGACAATCCATCTTACCCAGTTCACGCTGGACGCTTTCGGCTTTCCGACCAAAGGCGCCCGCATGCCGCGCATCGCATCCACCTCTTCCCGGGATCCTTGATTCATCGCCCGTTCCCACAGGAGCTCTTTTTCATGAAATTGGCGATTTTGTCCAAGTTCGTCTAAGAGAATGTTTTTGTCCAAGTCCGGTTCTGGCGTCAGGGTTTCCACGACAGCGTCGCGCTCGAGAGGCGAGACCTTGTGAATAAAGCCTTCTCGGCCGCAATGCGGACAGCGGATCCTATGAGCCATATCGCCTGCGGCTGCTGCAGGATCGCATCGCAGAAGTCCTTTGCAGGATTGGCATTGTATTACCATGCTGTTGCCTTCCTTTGCGCACGAAGAAAAACGCGCTTGCTGCCGCGTCGCCGCGAGCCCGAAAGAATCTGACTCATGAAGCGTGGGACCCGTCTGCCCGACGTGATTTCAACCCTGCTTGATAAGCCCGGCTACCTCTCCCTCATTGGGAAAACGGCCGAGACGTTTCTTTGAGAATATGAGCTTGCCTTGATATTCGACTTCAAATACGCCGCCGCCCGATTCTATGAGTTCAGATTTGACGCCAAGCTCTCTTTCCAGTTCGTCCGCCAGTCCGACGGCTCGCGGTCGATAGTTTCAAACCCCGCAATACGTAATCTTACACACATCCATGGACATTGCACCTCCGCGCAAGTGATCGACTTCTGAAGATCAACGAAATTATATGCTGAAGAGATGAGCGGCGCAATACGTCTGCGCCAATCTTGTGCGTCGAAGGCGTCTTGTCCTCACCCTCTCCCATCGACCGCCGCTGTCCCTTGCTTCTGCCAATGAGCTAAGATTCTCATATTGCTGGGCAGGAACCCCTGCTTTTTGCGTCTGAGAAAATTCTTGGCAGAGGTTTCGTCTTCAAGGAACGTAATAATCGGCTCCCTTGCGGCCTTGTCGATGACAGGCAGTCCCTGTTCGTTCAACCAGGAGTGCAGCACGGAGTCACCGCAAACGGTTCTGACCTTCCACACGCTCTTGTTGGGACCGGGGGCTCCGGTCACCCGAGAGATGGTTTGCTCCACCTTCTCCAACTGCTGCTTTTGGGCGTTGAAGGTCAAAAAACTGTACGTTTGACCGTCCCTGATGCCTCTCAGCGCCGGCATCAATGAAACCGCAGATGAATGGTAGAGCGTCGTTGCGACGTCGTAGTCTCGTTTTATCTTTTCCTCGCCTACGGCGATCTCGACCTCGAGTCGAGCCCCCTTTACCAGCCCATGCATCTCCATTTGTTTCTTATCCATAATTACCAGTGAATCGAAGGACGCCAGGCTGAGGTCTGGTTTGACGTGGACAGACTCCTTCAGGTCGATTTCTTTCGTCTGAGCGCCTATTCTCAGCCGTATGACCGAATCGAACGCTATCACAAAGCTGGTCTTGTCCTGATCGATCTTAAAGTGGCTGTACCCAATTTTGTCATCGTCAAAGTAGATACCGTACCATGCCTCATGAAACGGAAAGCGAGCGAGGCTCTGGTAGCCTTCCGGAGGCAATTGAGTTGGCGCTCCGCTCTCTCTCAAGGATCGAAAAGGACAGGCGGTCAAAACCAGGATAGACAAGGCAGCGAGAAAAAAGCGTATGCGACGCCAATCTATGGGGCGTCTCAGGTAATTCATTTGGAAATTCTGTTTAAGACAAGACGGCATTGCTCAAGACGGCCAGCGTTCTCCATACACTGCCCGCACACATTGCAGGCATGCGCTCAAGCATCAGCGCCAGCAAGCGCGCCCGACGAGGGGTGGACGACGCGGCTTTCGGTCAGCGCCGGCAGTATATTCTCGAAAGAAAAGAATTTCCATGGGTTGGATATTGAGCGGCTTGCGAATCCCTGGAGACCGGAATGCTATGGCGTGGCTCAGAATTGCTCACGAACTTGCTGACCCGCAGCGATTTCGAGGACTGTACTTCCTGCCATGTTAACTGAAAATGCCATGGTGCTCTTCAGAACTCTATTTTCATCTCCTGTTGTGATCCGCTTGTCATGGGAGTTCGAGCAAAGCGAGAAAGCTTGCCACGAGACCGAAGATCTCTCAGCCGCCTCTCGCTGCGTTCCCGCCTGCTGTTTCGAAATAACAAGAGTTAAGGTTTCCTGGTCGTGTGGGCGGCTCTCAAAGGTACACACAAACTCGACGACGCCCCCTTGATGGGATGGAAATTTCGAGAATTGGCCAGTACCCTCCGCCGAGGCTGGGGGATAGACAAGAGGAACCGAGGCTCTTATACTAACTGCAAAAAGATGCGGAGAACTCAGACTTGAAAAATATCATTGATGGCATAGCCCGAAAAGAGGGCGTCGAACCTACGGCGCTGGAAGAGAGGTTGCGTTCCGGAAAGGTCGCGATATTCAAGGCCCCTCCGAGCGGCGCGGCCGTCGCGGTGGGTGAAGGGCTGAAGGTCAAGGTCAATGCGAACATCGGCGCCTCCGAGGACCTATATGATGAAGATCGTGAGTTGAGAAAGCTCGAGGCGGCTATAAAAGCCGGCGCAGACTCTGTCATGGACTTATCCACCGGCGGCAACCTGCGGTCAATCCGTCGCAAGATCATCGCTGCATCGGCCGCGCCTGTGGGCTCTGTGCCTATTTACGAGGCCATCGTGGCCGCGACGCGAAGACGCGGCGGGGGCGAAAATATGGAACCTGACGAGATGCTCGACGCCATTCGTCAGCACGGGGAGGATGGCGTGAGCTTCGTCACAGTGCACTGCGGCGTGAACCTTGCCGCGTTGGAACGCCTTGCCCACCAACCGAGGGTGTGTGGAGTGGTGAGTCGCGGGGGCAGTTTCTTGGCGAGGTGGATGAGGGTAAACCGCAAGGAGAATCCTTTATTTGAACGTTACGACGAAGTGCTTGATATCTGCCGGCATTACAACATGGTATTGAGTCTTGGCGATGGGCTGCGGCCCGGGGCGTTGGCAGATTCCATGGACGCCGCGCAGATCGAGGAGCTCGTAACCCTCGGAGATCTCAACCGTCGGGCCCGAGAAAAAGGAGTGCAGGCGATTATCGAGGGCCCAGGGCATGTGCCTTTGGATCAGATACCAGCGCAGATGATGCTGGAAAAGAAACTATGCGACGGCGCGCCGTTTTATGTGCTGGGGCCGCTGGTTACTGATGTCGCCCCTGGACTCGACCACATCACTTCCGCGATCGGAGGCGCTATTGCAGCCGCATCCGGCGCCGACTTCCTCTGTTATGTCACTCCGACCGAGCACCTGGGGTTGCCGGACGCCGATGACGTGCGCATGGGCGTCTTGGCGGCGAGAACCGCTGCGCATGCCGCAGACCTCGTGAGGAAATACCCCGGGGCGTGGGAATGGGACAAACAGATGAGCCGCGCGAGAAAAGAGCGAAATTGGGAAGAGCAAATACGGCTGGCGCTCGATCCGGACCTTGCCCGGGAGATCAGGAAAAGAACCTGTCGGGAAGATCACGAAACATGCACCATGTGCGGCTCATTGTGCGCGTATAAGGCGGATTCAGAAGTATAAGCCCGGCCAGGAGCAATGGCCTCGGCAACGATCATGACTGTTGTGACGCAGCGAACCGCGTGAAGACCGAAATTTCCGGAGCTGATATTGGGAATGAGGTGGCGGAGAGAGAGGGATTCGAACCCCCGGTACCCTTGCGGGTACAATTGATTTCGAGTCAACCCCCTTCGACCACTCGGGCATCTCTCCGCTTCTACAACCTGGCCCATGCCTCCTCGGCGCTGCAACCATTTCGGTACGTTTCGTCGAGGTCAGGCGTCCGCGTGATGTACATCAACATAGCCATTCCCGAAAATAATCGCGCATTGCGCTGTTGAGCCGCTGCAAGTCATTCCCACGGAAGCGGGAATCCATGACGAGTTTCCTGGATGCCGGATCGCGTGCGGCATGACATGTCAGGCGCGGGGACGCCGACTTTGAAAGTCATTATATTCACGCCGCGCCTCATTCCGACAGAAGTTTCGAGAAGTTGTTTATGTTCCCGCTCCCGAATAGGGTGTACAAGAACGATCCCGTTCTGCCGGAGATCCAGAGCTGTCCTGTTCCCGCAATCCCGCGTCAAGGAAACTCGAGTCGAGATCGCACCGGCGCCCGCAATATCCTGCCGTGATCGCTGACGCGGCCTGCGGATTACTTTCGAGAACCATTCTCCGTCGCGTCGTCGCATGCTCTCGCCTCGATCGGCCCTAGTATCCTGCCCTGCCGCACCTTGGCGAAAAAAGTTCGGCACAGCTTCGCGCACATGTCTGCTTCAACGCCTGACGCCACTTCGAACTCATGGTTCATCCGTGGGTCATGCGAAAGGTCGAACAAGCTGCCAACGCCGCCCCAGCGCTCATCGTACGCGCCGAACACCACACGAGAGACGCGTGCATGCAGGGCTGCTGCTGCGCACATCACGCACGGTTCTAATGTAGCATATAGCGTGGCGCCGTGCAATCGCCAGTCCCCCCTTCGTCTTCCCGCCTCCCTCAAGGCAATGAGTTCCGCGTGGGCCGTGGGATCTCGGTCTCGTTCGATACGATTGTACCCTTCGCCAAGGATCTGACCGTCCAGCACCACCAGCGCGCCGACGGGCGTATCGCCGTACTCTGCAGCCCTTCTGGCGAGCTGGATGGCGATTTTCATGAAATGGGCATCCACGTCGCTTGTTGTCATTACGCGTCAATCGGCGTCATTCAAACACCGCGCCGCCTGCTGCGGAGCCGACCTGTCGTGCATATCGGTCGAGGTATCCCCCAAGGGTCATCGCGCTTTGAGGCGCCCACGCCTCCTTGCGCGTCTTCAGGGTCTCATCATCGAGTAGTACGTCGATTTTCCTGCCTGGGATGTCCACTTTGATGTGGTCGCCGTCATGAACGAGCGCAATGGGGCCGCCGGCTGCGGCTTCAGGCGACACATGGCCTATCGCAGCGCCTCTCGTCCCGCCACTGAAGCGACCATCGGTGATCAGGGCGACGCTCGCATCAAGGCCCATGCCAGCCAGCGCAGAAGTGGGACTCAGCATCTCCCGCATCCCGGGACCGCCCCTGGGACCCTCATAGCGGATCACCACGACATCCCCCCGCATTATCTTTCCCGTGAGAATGGCGTCAACCGCGTCCTCTTCTTTGTCAAACACCCTCGCAGGCCCCTCATGCACTTGCATGTCCGGCGCAACGGCCGCCTGTTTTACCACGGCCCCATCGGGGGCAAGATTGCCTCTCAAGATGGCTATGCCGCCGCTTGGTCGGTACGGTTTGTCGAGCGGTCTGATCACCCCGTCGTCCTCAACGCAAGCGTGCGCCAAAATCTCAGACAAAGGGACACCCATGGCCGTCATGACTGACTCGTCGATGAGCCCGCCGGACGCGAGTCGCTTCAACACGCCTTGAATGCCGCCGGCAGCATCGAGGTCTTCCATGTGGTGTCTGCCAGTGGGGGAGAGGGCGCAGATGTTGGGAACCCTATCGCTGATGGACTCAAAAAGCTCGAGATCGAGCTGAATGCCCGCCTCTCGGGCAATAGCCGGCAAATGCAGGATAGTATTTGTTGAGCAGCCAAGGGCCATGTCCACCGCGATCGCGTTTTCAAAGGCGCGTTGGGTGGCTATGTCTCGCGGACGCAGCCCTTTTTCGAGCAGGGCCATCACTTGAACGCCCGCCGTTTTCGCCAGCCTAATCCTGGCTGCGGATGCCGCGGGTATGGCCCCGTTTCCAGGCAGCCCCAACCCAAGGGCCTCGGTCAAACAGTTCATCGAGTTGGCGGTGAACATGCCGGCGCACGAGCCGCATCCGGGACACGCGCTTTCCTCGAGGTCAGCCAGTTCCTCTTCGGTCATCATCCCTTGGCTGAATTGGCCCACTGCTTCGAAGACATCTATTACATCTACTTTCTTCCCATGATACAGGCCGCTGAGCATGGGGCCGCCGCTCACCACGACGGCGGGAATGTTCAGCCTCAACGCGGCCATCAGCATTGCAGGGACTATTTTGTCGCAGTTCGGTATGAACACCATGGCATCGAAAGGATGCGCCATGGCCATTATTTCAATTGAATCCGCGATCAACTCTCTGGATGCCAGCGAGTACTTCATTCCCTCATGTCCCATCGCGATGCCATCGCACACCCCGATGACCCCGAACTCCAATGGCGTTCCACCAGCGCTTCTTACGCCGCTTTTGACCGCATTTGCTATTGCGGAAAGGTGGATATGACCGGGAACTATCTCGTTCGCCGAATTTGCTATTCCCACAATCGGCCTCTGTATCTCGTCTTTGGTCAATCCCAGCGCCGCCATCAGCGCCCGAGCGGGCGCTCTTGTCACGCCTTTTTTCATTGCATCGCTTCTCAAAACACGCTCCTTTAACTTCCCTATTATGAATCAACCTGTTGCTCAGGGGCGACCAACGGGCCTGCGCGAAATTCTCCCCGCGCTGATCGCAAACGCTTGAACGGCGTCACTGCCATGACCTTCTCATACTTGAACAAACCAGTTCTCTAAGCCTCCAGCGGCTTCTGGATCGACGTCCTCCGTGCCACTCTCATCGAGGCCCACGGAAACTCAGACCCGACCAGGTCGTCGAATATACCATTTCTCGAAATTTCTGTCGGAATGATGTCCGCCGCGGGGTAAATATGATAACTTTCAAAGTCTATGTCCGGGCGCCTGACATGTCATGCCGGACTCGATCCGGCATCCAGGAAACTGACCATGGATTCCCACTTGCGTGGGAATGACATGCACCGTGACGACAGCGCATTTCGCGATTATTTTCGAGAATGGCTCTAAAAGGTTTCTTCCTCCAACTTGGAATTTCATCGCTTCTGAAGTATAGGTTCCACGATGGGCGCGTGTATCCTTTCATACACTGGCAGCTCGCCCAACAACGGCCGAGCATAGTTTTTGAACTCAGTGGTCACGTTGTTTGTTCCCTCGATGAAACCGTCTGGCATTGACTTGGTATCCTTGGCAACCTCATCCAGAGACGCCAATTTGTATCTCACGCCATAGTCGCCGACCCTCTCGATCACGATGGAGCCGTCCACTCTGTGCCACGCCGCTATCTGCACGGCCCTCTCGCCCACTTCCCGGGCTTCATTTGCATCTACTTGACTGACGCAACCGAGGAACGATCGTTGCAAGTATCCAAAGGTGTCAGAGCGGACGCGTTTTATCTTGAGCTCTTTCTGCACCAGTTCCTTGAGCGCGTCGCCAAGTGATGTACTTCCGGACAACTGGATGTTCCCGTGGGCGTCGTGTTCCACGCGTCCCACGAGACTGGCGGCAACCGGTTTCCCGTCGCGATCTTCGATTCCTTCGGACACAGCGATCACTGCTCGGCCATATTTGGAATACACTTGATCGACGTCGGCGAGAAACGACTCGTAATTGAACGTCCGCTCAGGTACATAAATCAGATGGGGACCGTCGTCGTCATATTTTCGCGCAAAGACCGACGCCGCGGTGAGGAAACCAGCATGGCGCCCCATTACCACACCTATATAAACGCCAGGTAGGGACCGGTTGTCCAAATTTACGCCGCTGAATGCCTGGGCGACGAATTTGGCGGCTGAGCCATACCCGGGACAATGGTCAGTCACCTTAAGATCATTATCGATCGTCTTGGGTATATGCATGACTCTCAACTCGTAGCCTTCGGAGAGCGCAAAACGATTCAATATCCTGCAGGTTTCGGCAGAATCGTTTCCTCCAATGTAAAAGAAGTAGTGGATGCCATGGGCCTTGCACACCTGAAATATTCTGTGACAATAGTCTTCGTCGGGTTTTAGTCGTGTACTCCGGATGCCGGCGCCAGGAGTCCTGGCCACTTGTTCTAAATTGTGGCGCGTCGCCTCTGAAAGGTTGACGAGCTGCTCTTCCACAAGCCCCTCGACCCCTCGGAACGCGCCATAGAATTGCGTGATGTGAGGATATTGTCGGGCCTGCAAGACAGCCCCTACCAGCGATTGATTAATAACTGCGGTTGGCCCTCCGCCCATTGCGATGATTGCTTTGCCCGTAAGTTTTTCCATCTCTCTGTCCTCCCTTAACGCGTATCAACATTGAACAAGAAAACTTTTCCACCCGCGTGCTCGCGCCGCGTGTCCTTGCGCCCACACGCAGCGTCGCCGCATATAGCGCTTTTCAGAATTGATCGCAAATTCGACGGGCGGCTGTCACTTCGAGCGCAGCGAGAAATCTTGGCCCGCACACGAAGAAGATTTCTCAGTTGCTCCCTCTCGCTTCGCTCGATCCTCGCCTCTTCGAAATGACAAAGGTCTTTTTCTCCGTAGGCCGCAGCGGTCTTCAAAAGAACTTGCGAATTCGACAACCCGAACCTCATTCCTACAGAAATTTCGAAAAGGTGCATAAACTCATTCCGTCCATTTGCGATCAATTTACTCTCTCACGATTCGGCTCGCAACATACCCGCTGTTGCTTTCCCCGCGGACACCATATAAACTATTTTCATGGGTGGCAACCAACGGGTAGCGTCGATCGAGCTTCTCCGACGAAATTTGAACAAGGCGTCGCCTCGCAGACTGGTGCGACTCTTGGGCGCTCTTTCTCCGCGGGCCTTTTTCGGGGTGATTCAATCACTCGACCGGCCCGAGGCGTTGGTTCGCGAGCTGAGGGAAGAAGACTTCTATTACCTGACAAAGGCTCTCTCAGACGAAGAGGCCTTGGAACTGCTGTCCCTAGCTTCGAATAAGCAATTGCAGCACTGCGCTGACCTCGAGTTTTGGAAGAAAGATATGCTCTATTCTGATGGTATTGCCAAGTGGTTGGACATACTTGCCCAATTGCCGATTGACCAGGTACAGGACCTGCTTACCACGTTGGACCCTGAACTCCTCGTCTCGATGCTTCATCCGTTTTTGACGGTGAAAACCAGAAACGCCGACGTTGACTATGTGGAGGAATCGGACACACTGCCGGCTTATACGCTGGAAGATGTCTTCTATGTGGACTTTCCAGCGCCTTATCTCGAGGATTCTCTCAAGGCGCTCCTGGAAGCCCTTTATGAGGCAGACACGAACTACTACTTTACCGTGATGGAATCGCTTGCCTGTGGGCTTTCTTCTGACTTCGAAGAAGCGGCTCTTCATTTTCGGCGAGCTCGATTGGCTGAAAAGGGCTTTCCGTCTTTTGACGAAGCCATTGAAATATATCAGGACTCCGGTATCCGCCGGGCGCTGGCGGGTACTCCCGTGACGCCTTGCGACGTGGAATTCCGAGCATACGAAGACGCGGACGAAGCTCCTCTCGCCTATCCCTTGAAAACCATACCGCCCACGTCGTTGTTTCGACAGTGCCTCGATCAGTTGACCGACTCCCACGACAGAGACAGGATTTCCTCTGAGCTTGCCCACTTGGCAAACAAGATCATCGTGGCGGATTCCCTTGATCCATCGCTCTACGATGACTTGACCAAAAGTCTTCACAAGGCAAGCGGGTATATAAACATCGCCTTGCAGGAGTTGGGAGGCGGCGAGCCTGCCGCTGCAACGGAGCTGCTCATCAACCGCCATATCGAATCGCTTTTCCGCTATGGTTTTCAGTCCATCCTCTCACTGAGGCGTGAAGCGATGACTTTTGTTCGAAAATACGAGGGCGGAATAGAGAATTTGGGATACCCCCTAGCCGTAATCTTGCGCGAGCTGTTCAAAAAAAGGCCCTTATTTGCCGCCAACGTGCGCGGCGAATCAAAACCGCGGGATTTCCAGGACAGGGAAGAAATTATCTACATTCGGCGTCTTTTGGACGACTCGTCTTTGGAACAAGCATGGGAAGACGTTTAACCGCGCGAGAACTATCTTCTTCCGCGGTTCGCTGTACTTGCTTTTTTTCCCCTCTTCGTTTAGTTTAATCCATTGCCTGCCTTAACACCATTGAAACTCTATCAGGGAGATATAGAATGGCAGATTTTGAGCCAATTATCGTAGCTTTTTGTTGCCACTACTGTGCGTACGGCGCCGCCGACCTCGCCGGCAGTATGCGCCTTGAATACCCGCCTAACATCCGCATCATACGGCTGCCTTGCACGGGCAAAGTCACCCCTATTCTTTTGCTCAGAGCCTTCGAGAAGGGCGCCGACGGGGTGTACGTGGCTGGATGTCTCGAAGGGGACTGTCATTTTATCCATGGCAATCTCGTCGCCAAACCCAGGGTGAACTATACGAAGAAGCTTATACAAGAAGTCGGTCTTGAACCTGAACGCCTCGAAATGTTCAACATGAGCGCCGCGATGGGACCGAGATTCGCGGAGGTGGCTCGGGAATTTACCGAACGCATTAGGGCGCTTGGTCCAAGCCCTCTTCGGAAAACTCGTTCCGCGGCCGCAAAAGAGGCTGCGTAAACGTTGGATTTATATGTTTTGTCAACAGCAGGACTGGAGGCATAATTATGGTCATAGGTGAACGAAAACCGTTCGAAGAAATCGTCAAGATGCTCAACGGCCACAAAAAAATTCTTGTGCTGGGGTGCGGCGGTTGTGTCACGGTGTGTCTTACCGGCGGAGATGACGCGGTGAAGGTCCTTTCCAGCCAACTCCGCATGCGTCGAGAAAAAGACAACGATCCTTTGGATATAATTGAAAAGACCATCGAGCGACAGTGCGATCCCGAGTACGTCGAGCAGATCAGCGACATAGTGGGGCAGATAGACGGCGTCCTCTCTCTCGCGTGCGGCGCAGGCGTACAATTTGTCGCCGAACGATACCCGGGCATGCCCGTGTATCCCGCTCTTAACACCACCTTTGTCGGGGGCTCCAAGAAAGAAGGCTACTATGTGGAACGCTGCCAAACATGCGGCGATTGCAAACTTTACTACACCGCAGGAATATGTCCTATCGCCCGCTGCTCGAAAAGCCTTCTCAACGGCCCATGCGGCGGTTCCACAAACGGGAAGTGTGAGATCGATCCTCAGGTTGACTGCGCCTGGCAACTCATCATAGACCGTCTCAAATCCCTCAACCTCATGGATAGGTACGAGCAAATCATTGAGGCAAACGATTGGCGGTCCAGCAGAGATGGCGGTCCACGAACAATGATCAGGGAGGACTTTCAAAGATGAGTACTGAATGTGTAACTGACAGCCGACTTGAAAAAATACTTCGCGCTGGTCATTTCGCGGTCACAGGCGAATGCGGTCCTCCCCGAGGCGCGGATCCCGAGGCTGTTCGCAAGAAATGTCGGATTCTGAAAGACAAAGCAGACGCTTTTAACATCACCGATAATCAGACGTCAGTGGTCCGAATGTCTTCTATTGCGTCTTCCGTGATCATGATGCAGGAAGGCATGGAGCCTGTCATGCAGATGGTATGCCGGGATCGAAACCGAATCGCCATGCAAAGCGATATACTTGGCGGCGCCGCGCTCGGCATTAAAAATATGCTTTGCCTCTCCGGCGACCATCAGCGATTTGGGGACCATCCCCAGGCCAAAAACGTCTTCGACCTAGACTCCATCCAGCTCATCAGCATGGTGCGAAAGATGCGAGACGAGAGCCGCTTCTTAGGCGGGGAAGAGATCAAGACTGCGCCGAAGCTTTTTATAGGCGCTGCAGCCAATCCCTTTGCCGATCCCTTTGAAATCAGGGTGCCGAGGCTCGCCAAAAAAGTCGCAGCCGGCGTGGAATTCATTCAGACCCAGTGTATTTTCAACATCAAGAAATTTGCGGAATGGATGAAGCAGGTCGTGGATCGCGGCCTCCACGAAAAGGTTTTTATCTTGGGAGGCGTAACCCCCTTCAAATCCTTTGGTATGGCTCGGTACATGGCCAATAACGTCCCGGGCATGGATGTCCCGGACGAGCTTCTCCAACGCATGAAGGGGACGCCGAAGGAGAGCCAAGCTGAGGAGGGGATCAAGATTGCGGTCGAGACCATCCAACAGCTTCGGGAAATGAAAGGAATAGCTGGCGTGCACATTATGGCCATCGAGTGGGAGGAGAAGGTAGGCGAAATCGCCGAGCGAGCAGGTCTGCTTCCTCGACCGGCCGTATGACCTACTAGGCCTCGGGGCCTTCGACTTTGAGCGCCGCACAGCTTTCTTGTACCTGCATTTCGTCGCGCTTTTCGGAGGAGACTGTCCGGCGTCGCGGCGAACCGATTCTCATAAGCGGGCGCCTGTTGATTGTCTTATACAGCGTTGAAAGCCCGCCTAGTCTGATCACCATATAGAGGCTGGTCTGGCCCTTGGCATTGTATAAAGACCGAGGACGGGCCGGCCTTCCCGAATGACCTTGGGGGAATGAATGTAACGTTTCGCGAAATGCCTGACGGAACAAGCAGCGCCCTGGCGTGAAGATGACGAATTTCAAAGCCTGCTTTACGTGGAGACATAATTGATGAGTACAGTCACGGCGCTCGATTTGTATTCTCGGACTCGATCCGCCATCCAGGAAACTGACCATGGATTCACGCCTTATGTGAAAATGCTATAGTTCTTTTCAGCACGGTATTTTCATCTCCCGTGGCGACCCCGTTGTCACGGGGGAGTTCGTGGCAATGACAGGCAAGAGACAACAGCGCATTTCGCGATTATTTACGAGAATGGTGTATGAGCCTCACGGTGTGCGAAATATTCAAGAGCATCCAAGGCGAGTCATCGTACGTGGGCCTGCCGTGCTCCTTCGTCAGACTCACCGGCTGCAATCTTGCCTGCCGCTATTGCGACTCCACTTACGCCCGAGAGGAAGGGACCCCCATGGAGATACCCGCCATCGTGGACATGGTCCTTTCTCATCATGTCAGACTTGTGGAGATCACAGGAGGCGAACCGCTTCTTCAGCCTGAAACGCCGCTGCTTGCCCAAGCCCTGCTGGGGGCCGGTCGTACGGTTCTTGTCGAGACCAATGGATCCCTAGACATTTCATTGCTGCCGGAACGGGTTGTGCGAATCATGGATTTGAAATGCCCATCCAGCGGGGAAAGCCACAGAAACCGCTGGGAAAACCTGCCTCTTTTGACCCCTTATGATGAGATCAAGTTCGTCATTGGAGACAGGATGGATTACGAATGGGCGAGGGAAACCTTTCACCGTCGTTTGAAATGCATTCCAAGCGCGATACTCTTTTCCCCCGTGCACAAAGAACTTTCTGCCGCTGCGCTTGCCCAGTGGATATTATCGGACAACCTCGAAGTAAGAATGCAGGTCCCGTTGCACAAATATATCTGGCCTGAAAAGACAAGAGGGGTGTAAAGGCATCTCGAGGGATTGGCCGCAACGCGAGATTACCTCTGAGAATGGCCCAATGGGGTAATTTTCAGAAAAGGCTCCATTTTTGCCCTCTTTTTTCCTCCCACCCCTGGAATCTTTTCCAAATCTCCAAGCGAATGAAACGGCCCGTGTTTGGCGCGATAATCCACGATCGCGCTGGCAAGCTTTGGCCCCACGCCCGGGACGAGCATAAGGTCTTCCATCTGCGCGGAATTGAGATCGATTTTGCCGCCAATGGCCACCAACACGGAAGCGCTGAGCGGTTCCCAACGGACGTTCCCGCCGTCCCCGTCAAGAACGATTGCGCTGTCGCAAGGGACAAGGCGTTCTTCTCCGCTCACTTTCTGCGATGAAGGAATTCCCAGAGCCTCGAGAATATCTGAGACGCTGGCTGGAGCGTGAAACCGTATCGTACCCACCAAGGTTTTTCCTCGCGTCACTTGGTATGCGCAATCGCCTTCGCCTTTGACAGTCATTGGTTCCCAGTATGATTGTTTCAGAGCCCGGGAGATCATGAGCACCAGGGAAAGCGCGAGCCCCAGGATAATTAGTCCTCGTATGGACGAGTGCGCGGCGATGGGACTTCCCTTGTCTATCATGAGGCGAGATCCTTCTGGAGCTTGTAATCGATGCTGTCCACCAGCGCATCCCAAGAGGCCTGAATGATATTTTCGTTGAAGCCGACGGTCCACCAGACGTCTTCTCCATCGGTGGACTCGATGAGCACCCGCACCGTGGCGCTCGTCCCTGAGGAGCCCTCGAGGACTCGCACCTTGAAGTCGGTAAGCCTTACCTCGCTGACGCAGGGATAGAAATTTTCAAGGGCCTTGCGAAGAGCCAAGTCGAGCGCATGCACGGGGCCGTTGCCCTCGGCTGCGGAAAACTCCATTTTGTCGCCGACTAGGATGCGCACCACGGCGTCGGAAAAAGTCTTGGTGTCTCCTTGTCTCTTGATGTTGTTCACGTGGAAGCCGTGAAGCGTGAAAAACCGTTTATGGAGCCCGAGCATCCTCTTCATGAGAAGTTCGAAGGACCCTTCTGCAGCTTCGTAATGGGCGCCGAGGGCTTCGAGGTCTTTCATGGTGCGAAGGATTTCAGCGACGCGGGGATCGTTTATGTCGAGATGTATACCGTACTCTGAGGCTTTTTGTATGAGCGCGGCGCGTCCCCCTTGTTCTGACATCGGAAACCGTCTGAAATTCCCCACAATTTCAGGGTCCACATGTTCATAGGCGGCGCTATTTTTGACCACTGCGCTGCTATGTAATCCTCCCTTATGGGCAAAGGCCGCTGCTCCTACATAAGGTTGGGACTTAAGCGGCGTTCGGTTGGCCATTTCATCCACAAATTCCGAAACATGTTTCAACAAACGCAGCCGCCGCGGATCTACTTGCACGCAGTTCATTTTAAGGGCCAGCGCGGGAATGATGGAAATCAGGTTGGCATTCCCGCAGCGCTCACCAATGCCATTGATTGTACCTTGGACGTGAACGACGCCTGACGCCACCGCGCACAAGGTGTTGGCCACTGCGGTCTCTGAATCGTTGTGAGCGTGTATTCCGAGCGGCGCCGGAGTTTTCTCTTTCACTGCCTTGATGATCTCGCCGATCTCCAGGGGAAGCGTGCCCCCATTTGTGTCGCACAGCACGACCAGGTCGCATCCAGCGTTTACTGCGCTCTCCAGGGTCGCCAACGCATATTCACGGTCGTTCTTGAACCCGTCGAAAAAATGCTCTGCATCGAAGATCACCTTCTTGAAGTAGGGCCGGATGAACTGGATTGTGTCGGAAATCATGGCGAGATTTTTTTGCAGGGAGACTGCCAGCACGTCCGTGACATGGAGGTCCCAACTTTTGCCGACGATTGTGACCGTGTCAGTCCTGGCTTCGATCAGATTCTTGATTTGGGAATCTTTTTCAGGGGACGTATCTGCGCGACACGTACTTCCAAACGCCGCGATCTTTGCATGCTTGAGGTTAAGGCCCTTTGTGGCTTCGAAAAACCTTCGATCCTTTGGATTGGACCCCGGATATCCTCCTTCAATGAAATCTATTCCCAGTTCGTCAAGCTTTTTCGTGATGCGCAGTTTGTCCTCGACGGAAAAATGCACGCCCCACGTCTGGGCACCGTCTCTCAAAGTGGTGTCATACAGTTCAACCGTGTTCACTTTATGTCTCCTATAAACTCGCGCCGCTGTGGCATCCCTGGTTCAGGTCGCCCGCCCTGAGAGTTGGGCAAAAGAGCGGGCTGTGATGTGATTCAAAGCGCGAGCGTTTTTGTCCATGTTTGCAGCGCGTTTCAGCGCTTCCCGAAAAACCGGAGGTATATTTCTCGAATAGCCTTTGTGATGGAGAAATAATCTTCGAGAAGCCGTTCGCCTCCTTGCTCTGTGTAGCCCAGCCTTCTGGCCAACCCTTTGATTTTTTGGCTTGTCAAAGGAATTCTGTCAACAATCCTGTGCTCCATGAGCCTGAGATGGTCTTCCAGGTTTATGAGAAAACGGTAGCCCTTGTCTAGGGTGGTAAAGGTCTCCGCGTCTATCAAGGCGTGCTCGTGGAGCGCGGCCAACGCTTCCAACGTATTTTGGCGCAGGAGCTCAGGCTTTTGGGCAGCGTATTTGAGAAGGTGTCCTTGCACGAAAAACTCGACATCGACCAGACCGCCTTGACCTGTTTTGAGGTCAACGTGGCGCTTGTCTTCTTCTGCTATTTCCTGTTCCATCCGCTCCCTAAGGTGAGCAATTTCTTTGAGGTCCTCGTCAGACGCAGCAGCGCGGATCAGACAGTCTTTTATGATCCCAGCCAGCTCGTCTTTCAAACATTGCGGTCCGACTATAGGCCTCGCCTTGATCAAAGCTTGTTTTTCCCACAATTTCGATGCGTCTTTGTGGTAGTCGCGAAAAGAGTTCAGAGATGAAACGAGCGGTCCTTTATTCCCGGACGGTCTCAGCCGTGTATCTATCTCAAAGGCTTTGCCTTCCGCCGTATGCGTCGCCAGCGCGGAAATAACTCGCGCCGCCAAGCGGCTAAACCAGTCATGAACATAAAGGCTCCCTCGTCGTTCAGAATGATCTTCATACACAAAAACGATATCGAGGTCTGACAAGTAGGTCATTTCTTTGCCGCCCAGTTTGCCCATGCCTAATACCGCGAACGGGAGGTCGCCTTGGCCGCCGCCAAATTTTTTCGCTATTGCCTTATGGGCTATCTCTACTGCCGCGCCGAGGCACGCTTCGGCAAGGTCTGTGATACAAGCCCTCGCCGCCGCAGAATCCACTTCGCCCCACAATTGTTTGACGCCTATTGCCAGCAGTTGCTCATGTTTGTATCTGCGGAGTACGTCTAACTGTGATTCATAATCCTCGCAGTGGTCGAGGCGTTCGGCAAGCTCGTCTTGGAATTGTCTTTTGTCAGAGAGACCTTCATATGTGGATTTTCCGATCAAGGAATCGATAATTTGGGGATGCCGAATCAGCATATCAGAGAAAAAAAGGCTTTCACCCAATATACGTACGAGAAACCGCGCGGTCGTGATATTTTCCAGGAACGTAGAAAAATAGGATGCGCTGGAGTGCAGCGAGTCGATATAACGATCCAAGGCCCGCAGCGTTGAGGTAGGCTCTGGGGTTTCCAATATTTCGTCGAGGAACAAGGGCGCAAGCCTCTCGAGAATTCGCTTGCTCTTCTCGGAAAACCCTCTGCGTTCTGCCGGTCTCAATAACTGGTGGACAAGCTGAGAAGATTCTTCCGGTTCTTGGAAGCCCGCTTCTTTGACGAGTTCTATGAGGGCCGCGTGGTGGTCTGCCTCTTCAGCGATCCGCTTGGCAAGAGGAGAGAGTTGACTCTGTATCTCCTCGTCCGAGTGATGGAACATGCTGGCGAACAGATCCTCTACGATTTTCCTCTTGGACTCCAAATCTGAAAGAAACTGCTCCAGAGCATTTTCCTTGTACCCCATTCGCCGCGCCAGCTCTGTTTGTTGCCCAGGGGTTCTCGGCAATTCATGAGTTTGGAGTTGGTGATCGATCTGTATTCTGTGCTCTGTCTTGCGGAAAAAGAGGTATGCATCAGCGAGCAACTCAGCGGTCTTGCGGTCAAGAACTCCTGCTTCAGCGAGGAGCTGGAGGGCTTCGTACGTGCTTGTAGACCTCAGACGTCGCATCTTCCCCGCGTTGATCAACTGCAATGTCTGCACAAAGAATTCTATCTCCCTTATCCCGCCTTGTCCCAGTTTGATGTTGACGCCCGGCTTTTTCCTCAAACTGCGTTCCACCATGGACTTCATTGCACGCATTTCTTCAATGGTCGAGTAGTCAAGATGCTTTCGATAAATGAAAGGTTCCAGCTCCTGAAGGAACTCCTCCCCGAGTTCCAGGTCGCCAGCGATCACTCGCGCCTTCATGAGGGCCGCGCGTTCCCACGTCCTGCCCCAGCTCAGGTAATAATCCAACGCATTGTTCACAGAGGGTACCAGTTCGCCTTTTTCGCCCTCTGGCCTTAAACGAAGATCGACCCGAAACACGAACCCATCCTGAGTTATTTCGGACAAGCTGCGCGCGACATTTTTGACAAGCTCTTCAAAAAAAAGCTTCACGGATATGACTTTCGGCCCGTTTGTGACGCCTTCCTCAGGCCCCCTCAGAAACAGCAAATCTATGTCCGACGAAAAATTCAGCTCGCCCCCTGATATCTTCCCGAGTCCAAGGACAACAACGCCTTTGTTGGGGCTGCATTCAGCGGGATAGCCGTAGGTCTCGCACAGGCGCTCATAATGAAAAGCGAGGGACGCGGCGACGCATGCAGAAGCGAGGTCTGACAATTCTGCCATGGTTTCCCTGACCGAGGCCATATCGGCCAGGTCTCTCGTCCCTATTCTGAGGTACTCTCGTTCCTTGTAGGCTCTGAGGATCCGTTTCAGCTCTTGACAATCCGAAGTATGGCCTATCTCTTCGGCCAGTTCCCTCTCAAAGTCTGCCCGCTTTTTTTGCGTGCAATACTCCCCACGCCAAAAAAATTGCTCTATAAATTCGAGACGCCGCATGATCGTTGCATAAAGGAATCCGGACCCTCCAATGGCTTTGAGAAACGGTTCGCGTCGATCGGGACGTCTCAAGATTTGCTCCACCAGTGGGCTTACGGACGTCTTTAGTAGATCGTCTATACGGCTTGCGGTGGTCGCGGGATTTGGCGTACCGAGGAGCGCGGAAACGAGGGCCTCGTGTTCCTGGCCAGATTCTGCTGAAAGCCTCGTCAACAGGTCTTCTAGGAGAGGGGCGGTCTTTGTGGGGATTACATGGTCCATCGACGAAATGCTCTCAGCCGAAGAGAGCAGCATACCGGCCTGGCAGCCTCGTGTCGCAGCAAACGGCTGCGGCGGTCTCGAGGGGCTGCAATCGTCCTTGAACAAAACCGCGCATCTAACCCCGCCCTCTTCGTTCCATCGATGTGAGTTGAGATTGGGCCGTCGCCTTCGACGCCTCGCGACGATAATAGGGTAGTTGACGCGTCATAGCCATCGAAGCAACGCAACCTATTGATACCATACTGTAAAACCTATACACGCCCTCGCTCCCGCGGCTTTTCATACAAAGACCACCTGCTCCTCTCCTGGCGATCTGGCCTCGATCGCGCCGATGATAGATGCGGTCATCCCTTGGGCGTTGAGCAAGGCCAAGGCGCGGTCGGTGTGCTCCTTCCCGAGGATGACGACGAAACCGACGCCCATATTAAATGTCTGGAACATCTCCAGATTCTCGAGGTTTGCCGCGCGTTGAATGACGCCGAAAATCGGGGGAACGGTCCACGTCCCCAACTCTACGACCGCCTTGAGGTTCTCAGAAAAGACTCGCGGGATGTTATCGACAAAACCGCCGCCGGTGATGTGCGCCATCGCATTGACAGGGGTTTTTTCCATGAGCTTGAGGATGGGTTTCACATAGATTGCGGTGGGAGTCAGGAGTTCCTCACCCAAAGATTTCCCCAGCTCGGGGATATGGCGATCGAGAGGATACTTTTTCTTTTCCAACAGCGCTTTTCTCACGAGGCTGAAGCCGTTGCTGTGCAGGCCGGAAGACGCTAAGCCTATCAGGTTGTCTCCTTCTCGAACTCGGGTTCCATCGACAAGGTTTGCTTCATCCACCATGCCGACGCAGAAACCTGCCAAATCGTACTCGCCCGGCTGGTAGAAATCAGGCATTTCCGCGGTTTCTCCTCCTATGAGCGAGCAGCCCGCCTGCAGGCAGCCACGGGCTATTCCCTTCACGACTGTTTGCATGGTGTGGGCGTCCAATTTGCCTGTGGCAAAGTAGTCGAGAAAGAATAAAGGCTCTGCTCCTGAAACCAGAATGTCATTGACATTCATGGCCACAAGGTCCACCCCGACGGAATCGTGAATGCCGGTCATGAAGGCTATTTTGAGTTTGGTCCCCACTCCATCTGTCGTGGAAACCAAGATCGGGGACTTGTATTGACGCCAGTTGGGCCTGAATAACGCAGAAAAACCCCCCATTTGCCCGAACACTTCAGACCGAAACGTCGTGCGCAACTCGTCGCCCAACGATTTAATGACGGAATCCGCAAGCTCGGTATCTACGCCCGCGTCTTTGTACGTTATTTTTTCGCCCACAGCCAACCCCATCCAAGGCGAGACTATAAGCCTGCCTTTATATTTCGGCTTGTTTCTCTTGCCCGATCTTTGATTTCCTGTTGATCCACCGTTTGGATTTCTCTGTTCCTCACGACCACCTGTCCGTCGATGAGAACGTCCCGCACATCCGAACCGCGTCCGCAATATACTAAATGTGAAATCATATCGTACATCGGCGTCAAATGCATCCCCGTCATGTCTATGACGGCGACGTCGGCTCGTTTGCCGGGCTCTAGAGAGCCCACCATATCGCTTAGCCCGAGGACACGCGCACCCTCCATCGTCGCCATGCGCACCACAGTTTTGGCGTCCAAGGCCGCCGGGTCCGACGCAACCAATTTGGCCAGCAGGGCTGCCGTGCGCATTTCTCCCCACATGTCCAGGTCGTTATTACTCGCCGCGCTGTCCGTGCCAAGGCCAACGCCAATTTGTCGATGAAGCATCTGAACAACAGGGGCCGCGCCTGAACCCAGTTTCATGTTGCTCTCTGGGCAGTGAACCACCTTGGCGCCCGTCTCGGCGATCATGTCCATGTCTTCGGAGTTCACGTGGGTGCAATGCACCGCAACAAAGTTCTCCCCGAAGACCCCGACATCTCGGAGATGGGCAGCGGGCGAGGCGTGATAACGAGCGCGAATGGCCCGAACCTCGTCTTTGGTCTCTGCCACATGGCAGAACAGGCGCAGGGAATGATTCCTGGCCGCATCGGCCGCAGCAATCAAGGTATCAGGGCTGCACAGGTACGGGGAGTGGCAGAACAAAGCAGGCCGTATCAATTGATGACGCGGGCAGCATTCAATAAATTCCATTGCACGGTCCATACAGCGTTCAGGTTCATGGGCATCAGGAGTCGGTACGTCGAGTATCCCTTGTGCGACTATGGCGCGCATGCCGATGGCGATCGCGGCGCGCGCGGCGTTTTCCATGAAGTAATACCCGTCCGCGCAGGTCGTGATTCCGTTGAGGACCATTTCAGCCATGGACACGAGACACCCGAGATACACGAAGTCCGGTTTTACCCATTGCTGCTCCACAGGAAAGATAAAACGTCGCAGCCACGTATCGAGAGGCATGTCATCCGCCAATCCCCTCAAAAGTCCCATACCGCCATGGGTGTGGCAATTGATGATGCCTGGCATGATCAAACAGTTTGTGCAGTCTATGACTTTGTCCGCGCGAATTTCTGGATCCCAAGGGACGTTTACCGCGACAAGTGTATGATCCTTTATGACTGTCATGCCGTGGGGGGGTACGTCGCCTACATCGGGATTCGACAGGAGGTGGCCGCCGCAAAGTACTATATCCACTGCGTCTCGCGATGCGTTCATAGCCGTCTCCTACGGGGGGATTGGCGACTCTCGCTAAGCCGATCTGATTGCTCATTGACGAGTTGCACGAGGAATCCTCCTAATGGATTTTTTCCAACACGGCCTTTAAGAGCTTTGCAAGGCTGGACCTGGCCCGACCTGCATTCTTGACGACCTGCTCCACCGTGATGGGCTTCATTGCGTCTGGGAGGTTCACATTGGTGATGGCCGCCATCACAAGCACCCGCAATCCGGCTTGCCTTGCCACGATGACTTCGGGAACGGTGCTCATCCCGACCGCGTCGCCCCCCAAAAGCCTCATAAAACGCGTTTCCGCCGGGGTTTCCAAGCTGGGACCACTCACTGCAACGTACACGCCATGCCGCACTGGAATTCTTAGTTCCAAGGCTGCGCGCGTCGCTATTTCCCTCAGCTCCGGATCATAGGGACAGCTCATGTCGGGAAACCGAGGACCCAACCGGTCGTCGAACACGCCCCGCAGGGGGTTTTCTCCCTGCAAGTTCACGTGGTCAGTCGCTATCATGATGTCTGCCGGCTTGAAAAGTGGATTTAACCCGCCTGCGGCGCTGTTGATAATAAGAAAATCCGCCCCCAGCATCTTTATCACCCTCACTGGCAGGGTCACATCCTGAAGCGTCAATCCTTCGTAATAGTGGAATCGTCCATCCATCACGACGACGGGTTTTCCAGCCATAGTCCCCGCAATCAAACGCCCCCGATGCCCGAGTACTGTAGCCGCACGAAAACCTGGGATGTCTTCATAAGGAATGGTTGCCTCCGCCTCCAACTCGTCCGCGAGGCCGCCGAGACCGGTTCCTAAAATGACGCCGGCGCGCGGGGCAATGTGCGTATGGGACGCAATGAAGTCAGCGGCTCGAACCACCCTGTCGTACAAGTCCATGCAGGTTACCTCCAGCGCTCGCATTGCTTTGAACGCGTCATTTGAAATACCGGCCAGACGAGATCATTATGATATAGCAGTTCTGGAAGAAAAGAGCGAATTCGATTGCGGCCTTTCCGCTCGAGCGATGCCACTTGAGATCGCTTCGTCGCGTGGGGCGCTCTACCATGACAAGACAGCCCTTTGTGCGTCATTGCGAGCAAAGACACGCAATCTCTTCATGGACTATGGCAAGCCGTGCACTTCCTCGCATGCTATTCTTTCCGTCAGGAATATGCCAGAATATGGGCTTCTGTGGAATGCTGAAACACATGAGCCTGTTGAACATGGACGCGTCATTCGGGGCTAAGCACACATGAAACTGGTGGTCACCATCGACGTCGAGGAGGAGGGGCTTTTTCAAGGGAAATATGACCCTTTTCACGCGGAGACGACGAACGTATCGTCCCTTGAACTCTTGGACGATGTCTTTCTCAAGTGGAACATCCACCCGACGTTGCTGATCACTTATCACGTGGCTAAACAAAGAAGGCTTCAGGAATTTCTCATGGGCCTCGCCGAACGCTGGGGAGGCGAAATAGGGGCGCATCTCCATCACTGGAACACGCCGCCAATTCGTCCATTACCGTTCCCGGATCCTGTTCCTTCCGAATGCATGCCCCCTGAGCTCTTGCGAGAAAAGCTGGATTCCCTTTTTGAAGCGTTTGAGCCCATGCATATCGTTCCCAGATCGTTTCGTATGGGGCGTTTTTCCTTTGGACCAAAAATGTGCGCGCTCCTGGAGGATTCCCCGATCGTCGTGGACAGCAGCGTGGCCCCCCTGAGGACCCAATATGGCGGCCCGGATCATTTGACGGCGCCCATCGATCCCTATATGCCCGACCCTCTCGACGTGACGTCCTTCGGACGCTCTCGCCTGCTCGAGGTTCCGATCACCATCGTTCCTATCCACCCGCATGTCGGGCGCTTGCTGGAAAAGGTCCGGAGGCGTTGGCCTCGTACACACGCCGCCGTGGGCTGGACCGCCTCGCGTTTGTGTTCTCTCCCCGTGCAGCCTGCTTGGACTGGAATCGCGAGACTGAAAATCGCGTCAGCGTTGCATCTGCGGCGGGGCGGACAGGTTTTGACCCTTTTCTTCCATTCTTCCGAGCTCTCGCCGGCCCACAATCCGCTTCATCCCACCGTCAGACACGTGCAATCGTTCATCAAGAAGTTGGACACCTTTTTCCAATGGTTGAACCAGCGCGGCCAGGTGGAATGCATCACGCTGTGTCAACTCAGAGAAATATGGCCTTTCTCCGTCACTGCACCACGCACGCCCGATCAAAGTCAGTGCGACCAAAAGGCGAGAGGCTTCTCAGAAACGCGATAATCTTGGGAACCTCGTCCAGCACAAAGTCTATTTCTTCATCCGTCGTGTAACGGGACAGAGAAAACCGAATGGAGCCATGAACTGCGGTAAATGGCACGCCCATGGCGCGCAAGACGTGGGAAGGCTCTAACGAGCCGGATGTACATGCAGAACCGGATGAGGCGCAGATGCCTTTTTCGTCCATGCGCATGAGAATGGCCTCTCCTTCTACAAACTCGAAGCCGATGTTCAGGGTATTGGGCAATCGGGGGTCAAGAGCGCCATTGACGTGGGAATGGGGGATGGCGGCGAGCAATCCTTCCTGGAGACGATCCCGCAGCCGCGCCATGTGGGCGGCCTTTTCGGCCATGTGTTTCTGCGCCAATTCTGCAGCGACGCCCAAGGCCACAATGCCAGGGACATTCTCGGTGCCAGCCCTTCGATTAGATTCTTGGTGGCCGCCCATGATAAACGGAGAGAAGCGGGTCCCCTTCTTGATGTACAGGGCGCCGATACCTTTCACCCCGTGGAGTTTGTGTCCCGACAAGCTTAGAAAATGTATTGCGGCGCCGCTCAGATCTATGGGCACTTTCCCCACCGCCTGGACCGCGTCGGTGTGCATGAGGGCGCCATGTTCGTTGGCGATCTCTGCTATTTCTCTCACCGGGAAGATGACGCCCGTCTCGTTGTTGGCCCACATGACAGATACGATGGCTGTTTGATCAGAGATCTTGGCCTTGACCTCATCCATGTCGAGCAAACCCTTCTTGTCCACGGACAGCCAGTGGACTTTATAGCCCTTGTAACGCGCCAGGTATTTACAAAGATTGAGCACTGCGGGATGTTCGACGCGTGTGGTCACGATTTCGCGACGTTCAGGCATGGTAGTAAGGGCGCTCATTATGGCAGTGGCGTCTGACTCCGTGCCTCCCGAATTGAACACTATCTCCTGGGGTTGCGCTCCGAGAAGCGCCGCCAATTTTTCCCGGGCAGCGGCGACATCGCGGGCAAGCTTTCCCCCAAAGCTGTGCATGCTCGAAGGGTTGCCGTAGCGTTCCATGAAATAAGGCTTTATCGCTTCAAATACCTCTGGGGCGACCTTGGTCGTTGCGTTATTATCCAAGTAAATTGTTTTCATGCCTCAACCTCCTCTACCACGAGATCCGGATGAACGAGTTCTTTGAGCTTGCTTTCTATGACTCGCCGAGTGACCGATGCGCTCGGACACGACGTGCACATCCCTCTCATGGCGAGAACGACCCTGTCTCCATCCAGGTCCACCAGTTCCACGTCGCCGCCATCGTTTTGAAGCGACGGGCGAATTTCCTGATCCAAGACTTCTTGAATCTTGGCGATCTTCTGAATAGTCGTCATGCGTTTGGCCGGCGCTTGGCTCTGGGCCTTTTCTTTTTTTAAGACCCCCTGCACCTCGGCAATCAAGGCTTCGATCTTATCGTGGCATTGGCCGCAACCGCCACCGGCTTTGGTGTAATTCGTCACTTGATCCACGGTTGTCAAATTGTTTTCGCGTATTGCCCTCCGAATTTGTTCATCGGTCACGCCGAAACATTCACATACGAGATTGCCTTCAAGCTGCTCCCGCGGCGCGGGTTCCCCTCTATAGCAGGCGATCGCGGCTTCAAACGCCTCTCGACCCATGACCGAACAGTGCATCTTTTCCGGCGGCAGGCCTCCTAAGTATTCAGCTATATCTTTGTTGGTAATTTTGAGGGCTTCCTCAATGGTCTTTCCTTTGATCATCTCGGTGAGCGCGCTGCTCGAGGCAATGGCGCTCCCGCATCCAAACGTCTTGAAGCGAGCGTCCACAATTTTTTCGGTTTCGGGGTCAATCTTGAGATAAAGGCGCAACGCGTCCCCGCACGCGAGAGACCCTACTTCTCCCACGGCGTTGGCGTCTTCCAGTTCACCCACATTCCTCGGGTTGAAAAAGTGGTCTTTTAGGGTGTCGCTGTATTCCCACATAATCACCTCTTATAATTCAAGAATATAGAGCGCTCTTCGTTGGATGAGGCGCATGTTTGCAAGTTGAGGCAGTCGATGGTTATTTCCTTGGCGCCGCCGCATTGGGGATACTTCCTTGGAATAAGCCTGGAACTCGTTCACCTTATCAGAACCCTACAAACATTGGGGCGCTTTTGCAAGGCGTCGGGGCCGAAGAAAGGTCCTGCTTGGTCTTGCCGGCTCTTAATTTCATTCCTGATAGACCGAAAATTTGACTCATTATCGCCCGTTATGATAATATAATACACCAAATGATCAGAAGTAAGCGCCGTACATTACCTCTGAGGCAACACATCGAAAGGAAACACGATGAGATACCTGATCGCTGTCGGCATCTGCCTTTTTCTCTTGGTCGGCGGCACTGTTCCTGCTGCCCATTCTAGCATGTATTGGAATTTCGAGACCCCTGACTTGGAAACCCTGGGTGAACCTGAGGCAGCGCCCCAGGATAGTCGGCCTATCCAACCCGCGAGACAAAAGGCGCCAAAGATGTATGACGATTATGAGCTGCCGGAGATCGAGCCCCTCTCTGTGGACGAGCCGCCGCGAACTGCGCCATTGAGGGCCACCGAGGATTCCGTGAGCGCGCCTGTTGTTCGGACGCAAACCCCGCGGCGGACCGAACAAGCCGCGCCGGCTGAGACAACAGTCCAGACTGTCTCCCCAAGACCGGCGATCACCCAACCGGGCGCGCAGAGTACATCCCCGCCGCCGGCGGGGCAGCCTGCGCAAGTCACTCCTGGACAGACAAGCGCCCCAAGCGCCGCGACTCAAACAGCGCCTCAGGAGCCGGTGACGAAAAAAATGAAGTGGGGAAAGACGGACTCAGGGTCCAACTAATGGCTGAAGACGAAGGACGATCTTTTTGACGCTGTGGCTCTTGTTCCCCGTGGTTTTGGTACCGATCCCTCGTCCTGCCAAGGCTTATCGAGGAGTGTGCGTTGCGCGTGGGAACGAGATGCGGGGATCTTCAATTCGCGTCGTCCCGACGCTCGACGCATGTTTTCGGAATTTGTGACGACATCGCTCGCTTCGCTTGAGCTGCCACGACAAGAGGGTCGTAACCGGAGAAGAAAATGCCGTTCTGACAAGAACTATGGCCTTTTCAGGTAAAAGGAGATGGAGTAAAGCCTCGAAAATGCGGCTGCGGCATCCAATTTGCGACTAAGCCTGAGGACTTGCCTCATTAACCCTTCGGTGTTATTCACTCCGCGCGCCCAGCTTCAGTCCGGTATCTTTTTGCAGGCGCATCAATGCGACTTCGATATTGTAATCGCGAATATTGAGACCCTTTGATATGGCTATGATCTCGCCGTCATCGACGCCGATTTCCATGGCCATAATCTCTTTTGCTTGCTGCAAGCCAGCAAGGTTCACAGGAAAGCCAGACCACAAATTCCACGATCTGAAATAGACGATCCAATGCAGCTTGTTTTCCATGATGCGGGTATCCACAATGCGAAGACAGGGACTTGAACCGTCCTCTTTTTCGTAGAAGAATATGTCTTCCGGCCTGCCGATCTCCATGCACATACGATTGGTGCGTCCGCCGTATTTTTTGTAATAGTCGATCACGAACTGCCATGCGATTTGCAGCCGCTCGCCATAGGTATAATGCTCGCCCGGCGCTTTTTGCGAGGACAACAAGTAGGGCATATACTCGGACAGATACTTTTCGTCGGCCACGGGCGGCAAATTGAGATGCTCCGGAATCTGCGGGAGCAACGGCCGAACGCCTGGATGCTTGATGTGAACAACCGCAAGGTCGAATTCTATTCGATCCGCGCCAGGGTTTGATCCCGTGTCAACCGTGTAACGGCGGGCCGCCCCGTCAGGCTTCCGAGACTCCTCAATCAATGTATAAAGACATTGAAACCAGGCGTCTGGAATGGTCGTGGCTTCGATAAATATTGGTTTCATGGCGCTCGCTCCTTATATGGTTCTCTGAACAGCTTGCAGCGGTTCTTGAAAGTATTCACGAAGTAGTTCCCTCGGAGGTGAGAATCCACGACACAGATGGTTCCGCAACGCAGTCGAACATAACATGAGCGTGGATTTCCGATCGTGAGGGGAGCGACAAATTCGACGCTCTAAGATAAGAACTCCGGACCTTTTTCATACATGCCGGGCGTTTCGAGAATTACGGCGCTCCTTGCGCAACCGACCTTGGACCGACGCAATTCTCGAGAGTTGCGGCTGGTTCTCTGCCGCGTTCAATCTTCGCTTGGATGCTGCCGCAAATCCCGCTCACGAATAGATTCATCCCCTGTCCATGGGCATCAACCTAATACTCCATGGCCAAATTTTGTCAACGACGTTTCTTGATGAACTGTCAACATCTTGTATTCACTTCCGAAAATGTCTGGCGCTGCCTCTGTTGACCGCAGCAGATGACCTCTGAGGCGCCTTTGGCGCTGGGGTTTTTTGCAAAAATAGGCGACAAGATTTGATGCCGCGGCAGGAATTGTGAGATGATAGAGGTGTCATTTTTTCATCTATTGATCCGTTGGCGCGGCGACACGCGCCGCGCGAATGGAGGCAATGAGCGTGGCATGTTCAGAAAATATTTCCTCGATCCGCTGGTCTCGTCAAACGCCCCTCCGTGGTATGACGCCCGCGGCATAGCCATAGGTCTTTTTATCGGGTTCTCAGTTCCCATTGGCTTCCAGATGATTGTACTGGGCTTGGCGCGAGCTTTATTCCCGTTCAACACCGTGATCGCGTTTGCGTTTACGTGGGTGAACAACCCGCTTACCGTGGTCCCGATGTATTACGGGTACTATTATTTGGGTTCAGTCATCCTCAACAAACCGCCGGCGCTCTCCGCGGTGGATTTCAAAGGCCTGCTCGATCCCATATTGAAGACAGATTTTTTCTGGCAATCAGCCCGCCAGTTCGCGTGCTTGGGGTGGGATTTCCTCGTGCGTTGGACCATCGCTGCCCTTCTCGTGGGAATCGCGGTGGGATGCGCGGGCTATTGGATCGGCTTTTACATCCAAAAAGAGCATTGTCGCAGGAAAGCGCTCGCGCTGGGGATGACCTACGAGAAGCTTCTCTCTGACCTCAACGAAGGGTTGAACAAACGCGACGACAAACCGGCAGGCCATGGATGATCTTGTCCCGCGATCACAAATGAATATGCCGCGGTTCATCGTGAGCGGACAACCCCCACACGCTTACAGAGTGACCGAATCTTGCATTTGGAACAAAAGGGAGACACGGGTTTGCAGATGTTTTGACCGTAGGTGACCAAGAGGTCGTTGTATTCCGTCCAATACTCCTTGGGCAGCTTTTGTCGCAAGGCCATCTCAGTCTCTTCCGGGGTCTTCGTCGCAACGTAGCCGATGCGATTGCTTATCCGGTGGACATGCGTATCCACGCAGACCCCTGGTTTCCCGTACGCCATGGTCACGACGAGGTTCGCGGTTTTTCGCCCCACGCCTTTGAGCGCCAGCAATGCGTCGAGGTCGTCTGGGACGCGACCATTATGCTTTTCCACAAGCTCCGCGCAAATGTCTCGGATGCGTTTGGCCTTGGTGCGGTAAAATCCCACGGGGTAAATAAGGGCCTCAAGCTGCTCCTGAGTCATTGCCAGTATATCCTGGGGGGTCTTGGCCGCTTGAAAAAGCCTGAGCGACGCTGCTCTGGTCACGTCATCCTTCGTCCGAAGAGACAATAACGTGGATATGAATATTCTGAACGGATCGAGGGTATTCTGAGTTATCTCCGTGACAATAGGACTGGCAAATTCTCGCACCGCCTGCCGCAGCAAGGCAATAATTTCGTGAATGTGTTCGTCCACTTCTGGCGGCATATCAATATATTATGCCAACTTTTCTTCGCACGTCTTCGATAGTGGGATAGGCGATCTCCCGAGCTTTTTCGGCCCCCTTGCGCAAGATTTCTCGTACGAGCCCAGGGTCCTTCAGATATTCCATCTTCTTGCGACGGGCCTCTCCAAAATATTCCCACAGGTACCCCACGAGTTCCTTCTTCAACGTCCCATAGGCAGCGCCGCCCTCTTGGTAGAGGTGGAGCACTTCTGCGACCCGTTCGGAAGGCGCGAAATGTTTATATATGTTGAAGAGATTGCACCGTTCCGGATCCTTTGGCTCGTGCACCGGTATAGAATCCGTCTTGATGGACATGACTTTTTTCTTGAGACTCTCTTCGTCGCAGAATATCTCGATGGTGTTGTCATAGGATTTGGACATCTTTTGACCATCGATGCCGGGGATAGTGGCGACGTCGTCGTTGATTTCCGCCTCGGGGACGACGAAGGTGGGGCCGAAAATTCGGTTGAATTTCATGGCCAAATCCCTCGTCACTTCGAGGTGTTGTTTCTGATCCTTCCCCACGGGCACAATGTCGGATTGATAGAGTAAAATATCCGCCGCCATCAGGACCGGATACGCAAAGAGGCCATGATTCGGTGAAAGACCGCGCGCGATCTTGTCCTTATAGGAGTGACATCGCTCCAATAAACCCATGGGCGTAATGCAGGTAAGTATCCACGTGAGCTCGGTGACCTCGGGGACGTCCGATTGAACCCAGAAAACGCTTTTGTCGGGATCGAGCCCCAGGGCGAGAAAGTCCGACGCCACGTCGAGGGTGCTCTCGGACAAGCGCTTGGAATCGGTGACGCTGGTCAATGCATGAAGATTGACGATGAATACGAAAAGATCGCTATTGGCCTGATATGAAATCATTGGCTTCATCATCCCCAAATAATTTCCGATGTGAAGTTGACCAGTGGGCTGGATCCCGGACAAAACCCTCAAGGGTATCTCCTTTCTCTGAGAAAATAGCCGTAAATCTTTTGGCGGCGCCGGTCATTCTATACCACAGGCCAGAGCGACTCTGCAATTGCGGCTTGCGCCAGCGTCGAATGCCGTGAGCGACGACAAGAGCGTTTTGTTCTTATGAAATTTCAGGATTCGCGTGGTATTATCATCGGAAAGGATGACGCATGAAGGGCGTGGAGAACCAGGAGGAGTAGATGATCGATCGTTACAGCAGGCATTCGCTGCTCAGAGTCATTGGGCCGGAAGGTCAAGAAAAGATTCAACGATCTAAGGTCCTGGTTGTGGGGCTTGGCGCCCTCGGCTCGACAATTTCCATGCTTCTCGCTCGAGCAGGAGTGGGTTATCTCAGAATCGTGGACGGAGACGCCCCAGAATTGCACAATCTCCATAGGCAAATCTTGTACACCGAGGCTGACGTTCGCCAAGGTCTCCCAAAGGCGGATGCCGCCAAAAAGCGCCTTCTGGAAGGGAACTCCACGATCGTCGTCGAATCTTGCGCGGAATTCGTGAACGCCGAGAATGTGCGTCCGCTGCTCGAGGGAATGGACGTGGTGGTCGATGCCCTGGACAACATCGCCACGCGGTATCTCGTGAATGACTGCGCCATTTCCATGAACATCCCATATGTGTTCGGCGGCGCAGTGGAAACTGTGGGGAATGTGATGTCCATCATGCCGGGTCGCACGGCTTGCCTCCGCTGCCTGTGGCCCGATCCTGAAGCGGTAAGGAATCACCCCACGGCATCCACGGTCGGCGTCTTGTCAGCCGCGGCGAGCGCCGTGGCATCCATCGAGGTTGCGGAATGCCTCAAAATACTCGTCGGGAGCTTGGATGACCTCATACCAGGTCTGCTCATGATAGAACTGTGGGCAAACCAGTATCAGATAGTGCCGCTGGAACCCGATCCTGGGTGCGTCTGCTCCAAGGTCTCGCCTCGGCCCGACCGTCGCCCGTAACCTAAAAAGGTTTTGCCTCAAAAAACGTGGACGAGATCAGCCGCCAAACGACGGATGGATGAATTCGACCCTGTCCCCGTCCTTGAGAGAAAAGGCGGTAAAGTCTCTGCGATAGACGTACCGGCCGTTCACTTCCACGATGACCGCGGGATCATCCTCCTCAGAAAGGTCCAGCAGTTCCTGGATGGTTAATGCAGGCCGATCAAAGTCTTCCGCAAATCCATTGAAGATGATTTTCATGCCAGCGCCGTGTAAGCCTCGATACCGAAAAACGGTACCCAATTCTTTTCCTCATAAGGCAGTTTTCGAGGAGACCGGCGAATTCGGCGATGCGCGCCATTTCCGAAGACACGTCGTCACTCGGCGACGTCCGGTCCTCTAGGATCAGCGGCTCACGTTGCTCAGGAATCCTCGGACAATTCTCGTGAGGCTTGGCATCCCGTCATTCACCAAGAATGAGTCATGGCCGTACGGGAGGTCTAGCTCTACGAACGACACGTGTTTGTTCGTCGCCTGCAAGGCCCTCACGATGGCCAGGGACATCGACGTGGGATAAAGCCAGTCCGACGTATAAGAAATGACCAATATTTTGGCCTTGATATTCTTGAACGCGCTCACCAGGTCTCCATGAGCCGCCTCAAGGTCGAATCGATCGATGGCCTTGGTGATGATCACATAGGAGTCCTCATCGAAGCGTTCCATGAACGCGCTGCCCTGATGTTCGAGGTAGGACTCGACTTCGAATTCCCCTCCTTCTTTGCCATTTTCACCCAAGGTGTACCGGTACCCGTCCACGTCCTTGAAGCTCCGTTTTCGGCCAAACTTCGCTTCCATGGTATCTTCGGAAAGGTAGGTGATGTGGCCGATCATCCGGGCCACGGCCAGTCCACGCCCCATCTTTTGAGAGCCGCCCGCGGCGTCGCCTTCACCGAGAGGCTTCGCTGGGTCGCTGTAAATGGCGTTCCTGCCTACCCAATTAAACGCGATGCCTTGGGGGGACAACCTCGCTGTCGCGGCTATGACAATCGCGGATTCGACAAAATCGGGATAGCGAATGACCCATTCCAACGCCTGCATCCCGCCCATGGAGCCCCCAATCACGTTGTGGAGGCGCTCGATACCGAGATGTCTCATGAGGAGATATTGGACGTTGACCATGTCGCCCATGGTGATCAAAGGAAAGCTCCGGCCGTAGGGTTTGCCGGTGAGCGGATTGATGCTTCGAGGTCCTGTGGTTCCTTTGCAACCGCCGAGGCAGTTGGAGCACACCACAAAATATTTGTTGGTATCGATGCCCTTGCCCGGGCCTACCAGGGCGTCCCACCAACCAATCCGCCCCTTCTCGTTGACCCCTGCCACGTGCGCGTCGCCGGAAAGCGCGTGGAGGATGAGCACCACATTGTCCTTATCGGGGGATAGCTCTCCGTAAGTTTCGTAAGCCACGGTCAGAGGCCCCAAAAAAATGCCTGATTCCAGTTGAATGCCTTCGAATTCGGCCTGCTGCGTCCGCACAAGGCCGTAGCTCCCATCAGAATCTGCATATTCCTTAATGCGAGTGTCGGGCATCTCTGTCTCCAGGGAAAATAGGCGAAGAGGTCGCCTTGTCTCCAAAAAAACCTTACTCATATCTCAAAACAGCCTACTAGGCTAAGTTGTCAGCCGAGCGCCTGATCTATGTCGTCGATAATGTCATGAATGTCCTCGAGTCCTATGGACAGCCTGATGAGGTCCGGAGGCACCCCTGCGGCCGTCTGCTGCGCCGCGCTGAGCTGAGAATGTGTCGTGCTCGCTGGATGTATTGCAAGGCTCTTGGCGTCTCCCACATTGGCCAAGTGCGAAAATAGCTCGAGGCGATTCACGAAGCGTTCCGCCTCTGAAGCGCCGCCCTTGACGCCGAACACCACCATGCCTCCCCCTTTGCCGCCGGCAAAGTATTTCTGAGCCAATGGATATGATGGATCGCAAGCCAGAGCTGGATACCGAACCCATTGGACTTTAGGATGATTCAGCAGATGATTTGCGACTTGCTCTGCATTGGCGCAATGACGCTCCATGCGCAGCGACAAGGTCTCGATGCCTTGGAGGAATATCCACGCGTTGTCAGGGCTTATGCATGCGCCTAGATTCCGCAGCGGCACAAGGCGCATACGTAATATGTATGCCAGGGATTGGAGATCCCCAAGGTCATGCGCGAACCGAAGACCTCCATAAGAAGGTTCAGGAAGATTGTAAAGCTTAAATTTGGGATCGGTCCAATCGAATTTGCCCGAATCGACCACCACGCCGCCGATGCCAGCTCCATGGCCTCCAAGCCACTTCGTCAATGAGTGCACTACAATGTCCGCGCCGTGATCCAAGGCCCTAAACATGCACGGCGGGGTAAAGGTGGCGTCCACGATCAACGGCACGTGGGCCTCCCTGGCAATGGCGGAGATCGCTTCAAAGTCAGGCACGCCCAGGGTCGGGTT
Source organism: Desulfomonilaceae bacterium (assembly GCA_049969795.1). Classification (GTDB taxonomy): domain Bacteria; phylum Desulfobacterota; class Desulfomonilia; order Desulfomonilales; family Desulfomonilaceae; genus JAUPKT01. The sequence goes on along the minus strand of JBMFOE010000006.1, from coordinate 64,605 downwards.
GCCGATGGACTCGACAAATATGGCCCTGGTCTTGTCGGTGAGAGCCGCCCTGAACTGGCCGGGATCGTCATAGTCCACAAATCGAACGGTTATCCCAAACTGCGGCAAGACGTCGTTGAACATGGTGTACGTGCCGCCATAGAGATTGCGACTCGAAATGAACTCTTCGCCCGCTTCCAGGATGTTGATGATCGCATAAAAAACTGCCGAGGTTCCTGACGCCAGCGCCAACGACGCAACTCCCCCCTCGAGAGCGGCAATCCTTTTCTCCAGGATGTCTGTTGTCGGATTCATTATTCTGGTATAAATATTGCCAAGCTCTTTGAGCGAGAAAAGGTCTGCTGCGTGCTTCGAATCTCGAAACACGTAGGAACTCGTCCGGTACACAGGAACCCCTCGGGAGAGGGTGCATGGGTCTGGGTCTTGACCTGCATGGATTGCCAAGGTGTCAAAACCGTAGCTCTCTATGGATTTTTTCATGGGACAACCTCGCTGGACACGGTGGTTTGCTCTCTGATCATGCTGTTGGGCGCTGTAATGATGGTGCGTCTCTTCCGGCAGCGTGTCAAGGCCGCAAACTCTATTATTTTAGTATTGAACTGCTGCACGTATGATTGACCTTTTTACTAAAGTTTCCCTGCGATGACAAGCCCTTTTTGAACGCGTACACGCGGTGCAAAGACCATGGCGGAAAAAAATTCCCAAAACGTCCGTAATATACTGAAGGAATTGGTGATCAGCAAGACTTCCTTGGTGTATCTCCTCTCCGATGAGGACAGGCGGATCGAATCTGAGGTGCGGCATCTTGGTTCCGCGTTTCGGCCCAACGTACGCGTCTATGTGTGGACCTGCACCCGGGGGGTCGCGTTGGACGATGCCGTGGCGTTGCCGGCGGCTGCGTTGGTAGACGCCCTCGATTGGTTCATGAATCTCGAGGAAATTGCGTTTCTTGTCGTTCAGGACGCTCATTTTTTTCTCATAGACAACCCCCCTGTAATACGGAAGATCAAGGATATCTTCCGACGCATAGAAAACTCGCACAAGACAATTTTCTTCGTTTCTCCCAGCCTTGCCATTCCTCCTGAGTTGGCCAATGAAATGGTGGTGGTTGACGTGCCCTTGCCAGAAACGGAGGACATCGAGAGAATTCTCGAGGGCATTATCCAGAAAGAAAAAAATGCTCAAGGACTCAGGGCTTCGTTGACAGACGCGGTAAGAGATCAGTTTATCAAGGCGGGCGCGGGCTTGCCGAGTCAGCAGGTGATTCAGATATTTCGGAAGACCCTTTCTGGGAAGGAGCTCATTGGGGACAAAGAAATAGAAACCCTCTTTGAAGAGAAGAGACAAATAGTCAAGAAAAGCGGTTTGCTGGAGTTGGTTCCGCCTGGCATCTTGTTTGAACACCTGGGGGGATTCCGCAATTTCAAGAATTGGCTGATCCAAAGGAAGGACATTTTCTCGAAGAGGGCGCGAGACTACGGTTTGTCGTTCCCCAAGGGAGTCCTCTTGATGGGCATAAGCGGCTGCGGGAAGAGTCTCTGCGTCAAAGCCATTGCCGCGTTCTGGCATATTCCCTTGCTGCGGTTGGATATGGGACGGCTTTACGACGGGATCCACGGGACGCCGGAAGAATGCCTGCGCAAGGCTATCAAGACCTCGGAGGCGTCGTCTCCGTGCGTGTTGTGGATCGATGAAATCGAGGCCGGCATTGCCAACGCGGGCCAGAAATCTCTTGGCGGCGCGGCTTCCCGCATACTCGCGTCGTTCCTCACATGGATGCAAGAAAAGACATCTCCTGTCTTCATCGGCGCGACAGCGAACAACATCGAGCTATTGCCGCCGGAGATTCTGAGAAAAGGGCGTTTTGACGAGCTCTTTTACGTGGAATTGCCCCAAGACGCGGAGAGGGCTGAAATTCTGCGGATCCACCTGGCCAAAAGGAACATCCCCCCTGACGCCTTTGACTACGCCCCTCTCGTGAAAATCACCGAAGGTTTCAACGGAGCAGAACTCGAACAGGGCGTTCTCGGAGCCCTCTTCCGGGCCTTCACCGCCAACCGAGAAGTCCGGCAAGAAGACTTGCACATTGCGCTGGAAAACATCGTGCCTCTGTCCATCACCATGAAGGAACAAATCAAGCAGTTGGAGAGATGGGCATTCAACAGGGCGCTGAAAGCCGGAAATCCCTGATTCCTGCGCCTTGTCGAGACTGGCCCCAGGCCCACGGCGCTGCCGTGGGTTATTGTATTGCGCCCCGCAGGAGCGGGCCTCAGGGTCGGCGCCTGTCCGTGCAGGTCTGCCATTCCCTCGGAAGAGGGAATTCAAGGGCCGCATGTGTGGCAATTATCCTCGCTATTGTGTCATTCCCGCGCAATTGTGAATCCAGGGAGGAATGGATCTCCGATCAGGTCGGAGATGACAGACGGAAGGATCCCCGATCAAGTTGGCTATAACAAGCGTATCGCTGCCGATTTGCGAGGCGGCCTTTGCCGCATTCAAGGCATCCCCAATCAGATGTATACTCTGGCGCGTGCAATAACGGTTTCCATGTCTCGCGGGATTGGGGACGTCCACTCGAGGTATTGGCCTGTGACGGGGTGCACAAGGCCGAGCGTCGAGGCGTGAAGCGCCTGCCGGTTCAGCAAATCAGCGCATTTTTTCACCTGAGGCGGGATATGTTTTGCGCCGCGCCTCATGCGCCCGTACACGGGGTCTCCCAAAATGGGCATTCCTGCGGCTGCGAGGTGGACGCGTATTTGGTGCGTCCGTCCCGTCTCAGGCCGTATTTCGAGCAGCGCGATGTCACCGAGGCGTTCGACGACGCGCCATCTGGTTACCGCTGTCCTCGATTTGGTCGCCGCGACAGACATCCTCTTGCGGTCAGCGGCGTGGCGGCCTATGGGCCGGCTGACGACCCCTTCATCCTTTTGAGGCGACCCGCGCACGATGGCATGATAGATTTTCGTGACAGAATGCTCCTTGAATTGTCGGGACAGCCCTGCCAGGGCCTCGTTTGTTTTTGCGACCGCCATGACGCCAGAGGTGTCTTTGTCCAAGCGATGGACAATTCCCCACCGGCCAGGTTCACCCACCCCGATTATCTCCGGACGGTCTCGAACGAGTATGTCCACGAGCGTCCCGAAACTGCGGCCGCCTCCATGATGCGCCGTGAGCCCGGGCGGCTTGTCAATAACCATGACATGATCGTCTTCGAAGAGGATGGACAATGACATGCAAGGCGCTTCTATTGGGGGTTGCCTCGGCTTGGCGTCGGCTGCTTCAATGACGATTTTTTCTGAAGGTCTCAGCACAGTGGATGCTTTTATTCTGCGGCCGTGGACGAGGACCCTCCCCTCTCGTATCATTCTCGCTATGTGCGTCCGGGAAAAAGATCCGGCAAGCAATTCAAAAAGCAGTTTATCCGCCCTTTGCGGGGGCGCATCCACTGGCACGATATATTCCAAAGTCTCAGGCTCTTTCAAATGCCTTTCGCACAAGGGATGGCAATAACGGATACTGATCTTCGAAAATGGTGCGCGTATCGAACAGGACAGCCTCTTCTCTCACCAGCGCTATGACGGGCGGAGTTCCTTCTCTGAGGCCTCTTTCCAGGGCCGCGGCGGATATCTTCAAAGGCCGTACCACGACTCGTGAGCCGGGCAATTCTCCCAGGGGCAACGCGCCGCCGCCGACCTTCCCGGGCCCGGGGTGCACATCAACCTCAGCGAGGTTCGTCAATTCATCCTTCAGTTGGGCGGCAATCCGCTCTGCGGCTCGCTGCAATTCTCCTGCATCCTTTACAATCATTTGGAGGGTGGGGACATGCCGCTGCGCGCCGTCTGGTTTGGTGTACTCTTCAAGGGTGGCCTCGAGGCCGGCTAATGTCATTTTGTCCATGCGGAGAGCCCGAGCCAATGGATCAGCCTTGATGCGCATGAGCAGGTCTTCTCTTCCCGCGATGACCCCTGCCTGGGGACCGCCCAGCAGTTTGTCTCCGCTGAAGGTCACCACATCGATGCCTGCACCGAGGACTTCCTGCACCGTGATCTCGGACATGAAACCGTACCGAGACAGGTCCACGAGGCAGCCGCTGCCCAGGTCCATCATGGTCACGACGCCCTTTTCTCTGCCGATGGCCGCAAGCTCGCTGACGCCCACTTCACGGGTGAAACCCACGATATGGTAGTTGCTCGTATGGACCTTGAGAATCAGCGCGGTTCGTTCGTTGATGGCTTCCAGATAGTCGCGGGGATGCGTGCGGTTCGTGGTTCCCACTTCCCGAAGGATAGCGCCTGATCGTTTCATGACGTCGGGAATGCGGAAAGATCCACCTATTTCGATGAGCTCGCCCCTGGAAACGACCACCTCTTTTCCAGCGGCCAGGCTGGTGAGGACCAGCAGCACTGCGGCGGCGTTGTTGTTGACCGCAAGGGCCGCTTCTGCGCCGGTGAGTTCCTGCATCAAGAGCTTCAAATGCGCGTTCCGTTCGCCTCGTCGCCCCTTCTCGAGGTCGTATTCCAAGTTGCTATAAGAGCGCGCCGCCTGAGCGATTCTTTCAATTACCCGCTCTGACAGGGGAGAGCGTCCCAGATTGGTATGGACAATGACTCCTGTGGCGTTGATGACGGGTACAAGTTTGCGGCCGAGCATACGATCGGCTATTTTCTCCACCCTCCTCACCACCGCCGGCAGACTACAGAGACGCTCATCTTCGCTTCCGCCAAGAATTTCTCGACGCAACTCATCCAAGGCCAGCCGCGCCATACGCTTCACGAATTCTTCGGCGTATGTTGCCCTGAGAGGATCGAGCCCAGGATCGTTGAGCAGTCTATCCATGGACGGTATTGATCGCAGAAGCGCGTCTGATGAGATGCGATTCATGACGCGGACGCCCCTCAAGAAGGAGAAATGAGTTTCAGAGAGCGCAACGCCTCTTCGAAGGCCGGTGCGTACGACATGAAGTCCTTGGTGGGCGCGGTAAAGTCGATGTTCATCATCTTCTGATCGGTAAACACAATGAGGCGCCACGCACGCAGACCGTTGGGCTGGTCTGAGCCCTTGTCCTTGCAGAGCAGGGCTCTCCCGCCCTTCAGTTTTATCTCTTTGATTTCGTCGATCTGGGGGTCTTTTTCAGCAGCATTTCGGAGGGCCTTCAAAACAGGGTCAGGAGGCTGGAAAAAAGAATCTCCGGCGACGATGTAAATCTCGCCGGAATCTTTTCTCCATTTATAGACGCCGGGTTCATCCACCGGATCTTGTTGGAATCCCTGTGGAATTTTTATCTTGAAAAACCCTCCGTTGAGCTCTTGGGGAGCAGATTGAACGTTGGCGTCGGATGATTTTTGGGATTGAGCCAGGAGAGCGCTCGGCGCAATAACGCATGAACCCACCGCCATTACGATGCACAGAAGTTTCTTCATATCGCGCGGTTCCTCATTACAGTCTGTGGGCGAATGTGGTCCTCGTTCACCTGATGTCTCCGGTCGTCCCAAAGACTCGCCGCCATTTGACCGATCTCGAGACGATTGTTACCATGAATGAGGGAACAGTGTCAAAGAGATGACTCAGGATAGCGAAAAGAGATTCCGATCTGCGGCCATATACGTCCTCGGCTGCAAGGTAAACCAGGCCGAAGCAGATGGCATGAAACAGATGCTCGCGCAGGCTGGCTGCCGAATCTGCGGACAAGGGGAGTCGCCGGACGTTGTGATCGTCAATACGTGTTGCGTGACGTCCAAGGCGGAGGGAAAATCGAGGAGGCTCGTCAATCGCCTCAGCAGAATCTATCCCCAGGCGATGATATTGGCGACGGGTTGTCTTGCGGAGATACACCCCTCCTCCTTTGACGCGTCTGACGGCCGTGTGCTCGTCTTTCCGCGATCAGCCAGGACTCAGTTAAAAGACGTTTTGGCCGGGAAAGCCGCGCCTTGCCCGCGTCCAGAAAAAGCGCACGATGTATCCGAATTTGTTGATTTTGGGATCGCCGCGGTTCCCTCTAGAACCAGAGGATTCATCAAGATCCAAGACGGCTGCTCTGCACGCTGTTCGTATTGCATCGTACCCAAGGCTCGCGGTCCGGCACGCAGTCTTCGTGTAGAGACTGTGTTGGGCCATGTCGAGACCATGGCCAGCAGCGGCGCGCCGGAAATTGTGCTCTCCGGCGTGAATTTAGGCGCGTATGGAACTGATTTGATCCCGCCCGTCAATCTGGAAGGCCTGCTGCGGACTCTCTTGTCAAGAGAATCAGGGCCGCGCTTCCGATTGAGTTCCCTCGAGCCGGAGCGCATATCACCGGGTATCATCGATCTCATGGCCTCCCATGATCGATTGTGTCGTCATCTCCACATTCCCCTGCAAAGCGGCGATGACAGGATTTTGAGACTGATGAACAGGCCTTACCATGCGTCTTTTATGCAATCTCTGGTGAAAACGATCTTTTCAAAGGCGCCGGAGGCCTGCATCGGTTTTGATGTCATCGTCGGCTTTCCTGGCGAATCTGAGGAGGCCTTTGAACATACTGTGCAGTTCATCGAGGAGTGCGGCGTCAGCTATCTGCACGTGTTCCCGTTCTCGTCGAGGCCGGAAACTCCCGCAGCCGCGCTGCAAGGAAGGATCCCTGATTCTGTCACGCGCACGCGTGTGGATATCCTGAGACAATTGTCTGCGCGTCTCAGGGCCGCGTTTTTCGAGCGCTGCCTCGGAAAGGCCTTTTCGGTCGTGGTGGAATCCGGTCCAGACCCCTTGACCGGCCATTTACTCGTGAGGACTGATAATTACATTCCCGTGTACTGCCCTGCCACTCCGAGGCTATTGAATGAGCGAAAAGGCGTGGTTGCCTTAGTTGACCTGAAAGACGGGCGGGTTTTCGGACGCGAGGCGTAATGTCCACCAATTTCCGACATTCCTGTGGGGATGCATGCCACATCATCACGTAGGTGAGCGCTCGAAAACCTCGCCTGACAGCCGCGCACACGCATCCACCTGTCATTTCGATGGCGCCGGACTCGAACGACTATGAGAGGCCTTGTGACTGAGAAATGTTCGCCTTCGGGTCGAGATTTCTCGCTGCGCTCGAAATGACAAGGGGGCGCTGCCCCCATGACGCAACCTACTATTTGCACTCGGTCCCGAGGCTCCTTATTCGGTCTTTGAGCCCCGCTCCTGCGGGGCCTTTCTCCATAGCCCAGGGCAACGCCCGGGGGACGCGTATGTCAACCTCAGCCGCGCTTTCGACTCAAAGGATATCTGATTATCCGGAACTGGCCCCCTGCTTGATGGTCTTTCGGATGAGTTCCCCGGCCTTCACCAAATGTTCTTTGGCTTTGACAAAATTCTCGGGATTGTTTTCTTCAAAGTAGTTGATGATTGCATCGCATGCCTGGTACGCGTGGGCGATGGATTCTCTCACAAGGGAATGGAACGCCTGGTATCGCGACGGGGGGATGATGGCAAAGGTCTTTGAGTCAAGGATTTGAAGTTCTCTTTTCAGAGAGGTCATCTTGAGTCTTATGTCAGCCGGCACCAACGCGGAGTTGGCATCCGAGGGATCATAGTCTTCGATGCTCAGCCCAGGGGCGCGCGTCATGAGCAGGGAAAGCTCTTCGAGTATGGGCGCGGTCTCTCGAAGGTAATCCCTCGCTTCACGACTGGCCAGCGCGTCGTCATCCAGAGGGGAGGGGATGACTTCCTTTGCGCGGGTTTGCGGCGGTTTTTCTACAGGCAACTGTTCGCGCGGCAGGGATTCCTGGGCGGGCTTTTCCTCCTGCGGCGGTTCGCTGGGAATTTCCCGGGGCGGCGTCACGGTCGGAGTCTCCGTGGTTGGCGCCTCCGTAGCCTCTGCCGGAGGCGCCGACGCATCAGGCGAACGAGCTGTTCTTGGGAGACTCTCCTGAGGCTCTTCCTTTTCCTCAGCAGGAAGCTCGACCATGAGAGGGCTTTTCCTGGCATCAAGGGCGATCCAGTCTTCCGGACTCACCAGCTCCTTTGACTCGCTCGCGGCGATCTCGAGCCTGCTCGCCTTGGACGCTCTTGTTTCCAGGGTCGATATGGGGATCTGCTTTACCGGCGTAGGTCCTCGCAAAACCTCCTTCTTGGGAACAAAGCTTGCGTCAAGCGTTTCTTCAGGAGCGACCGGCGGGTGATAGACAGGGCTGGGCTCTTCCTGCGGCGCTGCAGGCGGAGCGGGTTCTGAGGGCCTTGGCGCTGGCGTGTTCTCAGCGGGCCGCTCTGGTTCTGGTTGAGGCGCGTCTGCAGGCTCGGACGGCGTAACTGGCGCAGTCTCAGGAACTCTGACAGGTTCCGTCTGCCCGACGTCAACTGGATCAAAGGGCAGCCGATCGACCTTTTTCTCCGGCTCTCTCTCTGCAGGCTGTTCCCTCGTAGGGCTTTCAGGGACGGGAGCGGGCTGCGCCTCGGCGCCCTCTGGCGGCGGCTTCGGCGTGGCTTTTCCTCCAATAATGCTCCGTAATTTAATTTCTGGGATGGCGACCTTGTATCCGGAATCTCCTATCTGGGTGGACGGACTCTCGGCAGGGACTTGAGCCCCCGCGGCCGAAGACCGCTTCTGCGGGGCGCCATCTTGCGCCCTCGGCGAACCCACGGCGCCCAAGAGGCAGATCAATGATATGAGCAACGCAAGTTGACGGCTCCCCAGCATGGCGCGCCTCATAATGTACTAAGACCTACGCGAATGCGAATGGTTAACGATTCTCATGAATATCATTTGTCGTCTGTCCTATCAGCAGACTAGATTTCTTCTGTAATTTTAATCGACTTTTTGTAAAATTTCAAGCAACTGGGCAACGGAATGGGGACGCGTTTCCACGAGATTGACTTTGTCGAGGATCCCGTTGATAAAGGCGGCGGTGTTCTCTGCGCCAAATTTTTTCCCAATTTCAATGGCTTCGTTGAGAATCACTTTGTTTGGCACGTCATGGAAAGTCGTAAATTCGGCAATAGCCATTCTGAGGATGTTTCGATCGACGCGGCTAATTCGGGAGAGTTTCCAATGGTGAGAGAGCCTGGCGATGAGGGAATCGATGGCGTCCTTGTTCTCTGAGACCGCTTTGACGAGATTTCGCGCAAAATCTTTGAGGACGCGATGCATTTTGAGGTCTTCGTCCTCTTCGTTGCTGAAGTGTTCGCCCAGGAAGTCAAAGGTTTCGAGAGGGTCCTGGTTCCGTGCGTCGGCTGCAAAGAGCACTTGCAAGACAAACTCTCTACTTTTTCTTCTTGATGGCACGACAAATATGGGCTGTATTGTGCAACGAAAAAGATAAGTCAGGGCGCTCCCTGCTAAAATTGTCGGAAAAGATTGGCCATTTCAATGGCTGACATTGCGGCTTCGGCTCCTTTGTTGCCCGCCTTGGACCCGGCTCGTTCTATGGCTTGTTCGAGGGTGTCGGTGGTCAACACGCCAAAGGCAACTGGAACTGGCGATTCAAGCGCGGCTTGCGCGACGCCTTTCGCGGTTTCAGCGGCGATATAATCGAAGTGAGGGGTGGAGCCCCGAATTACTGCTCCAAGGGCTATGACCATGTCATACTTGGCAGCCTTGACGATCTTGGCGACTGCTTGAGGAATCTCGAAGGCTCCTGGCACTCTCACGACGGTGATGTCTTCCTCACGCGCGCCGTGCCGAACCAGGGCATCCACTGCGCCGGCTATGAGCCTGGAAACCACGAAATCATTATATCGGCTCGCCACGAGGGCCGCAGTCATCCCTTGACAGTTGAGAACACCCTCTAGGATTTTTGCCATATCGCCTCCGTGTATTTTGCTTCGTTGTCGTATAATCCTTCGTGCGACGCCATCTTACAGAAAGCCAACGCCTTTGTCGCCACAGGATTGCCGTCAGCTCTCCCGGGCTTGGTGATCCAATTCAATCAGTCGAGGTGCCTGTCTGAACCTTCAACTCGTAGAGATGTCCCATCTTTTCCTTTTTGGTCAGGAGATATCTCAGGTTTGTGGCGCAAGGCTCTATGACGATGGGGACCTGTTCGACGACTTCCAATCCATATCCCTCGAGTCCTACGATTTTCGTGGGATTGTTCGTCATCAATCGCATTTTCCTCACGCCTAAGTCCGCCAACATTTGAGCGCCAATGCCATAGTCCCTGAGGTCTGGCTTGAATCCCAGCCTCAGATTGGCCTCGACGGTGTCGCAGCCTTGGTCTTGCAGGGCGTACGCCTTGATCTTGTTCAGCAGGCCGATGCCTCGACCTTCCTGCTGCATATAGAGGATGACCCCTTTTCCTGCTTCTTGAACCATGCGCATGGCCTTTTCGAGCTGGTTGCCGCAGTCGCATCTTCTGGACCCGAACACATCTCCCGTGAGGCATTCCGAATGGACTCGCACAAGCACCGCCTCGTCCGGGTTGATTTCGCCTTTGACCAGGGCAACGTGGTTATGATTATCCACGTCGTTCTCGTACACGATGAGGCGGAACTCCCCGCCGTACTCCGTGGGCAACACCGTTTCAGCGCCTCTGCGCACGAGTCTTTCGGTCTTCATACGATACTGAATGAGGTCTTTGATGGTGCATATCTTGATTCCGTGTCGCTCGGCCATGACCATGAGGTCAGGCAGTCTGGCCATGGAACCATCATCATTCATGACTTCGCAGATGACGCCTGCGGGTTCGAAGCCCGCGAGTCTTGCCAAATCGACGCTGCCTTCTGTTTGGCCGGCCCGCACAAGGACTCCCCCGTTCCTGGCCATCAGAGGAAACACATGCCCGGGAGAAATTAGGTCCTGAGGCGTGGCGTCTTTGTCCACCGCGGTGAGAATAGTGGTGCATCTGTCGTACGCAGAAATGCCGGTGGTCACGCCTCTTGCAGCTTCTATGGAAATGGTAAACGCCGTGCCGTACGGCGATTTATTGTTGGCGACCATCATTGGGAGGTCGAGCGATTCGATCTTGGAGCGCGTCATAGACAGACACAGGAGCCCTCGCCCATATTTGGTCATGAAGTTAATAGCTTCGGGGGTAACCTTTTCGGCCGCCATGGTGAGGTCGCCTTCGTTTTCACGGTCCTCGTCGTCGACCAATATCACCATACGACCTTGTTTTATCTCTTCGATAGCTTCCTCAATACCTACGAGTGCGCTCATCAGCGCATCCTCCTTCATACAAATCCATATTCTCTGAGCGTATCTTCTGTGATGCCCGAGTTCACTTTCTGGTTTGTCACAAATTTCTCTATGTATTTTGCGATCATATCATATTCAATGTTTACCCTATCACCGATCTTTTTTTCGGTCAACCCTGTGCGGATAGAGGTGTGAGGGATGATCATGACCCAAAAACGATTGTGTTCAACTCTATTCACCGTGAGGCTTACTCCGTCAACCGCGACGCTCCCTTTTTCCACGAGGTATCGTCCAGACGGCGCATCCACCGCGAGGCTGAATCCCGATCCCACAGGCCTCTTGTCTGCGATAACTCCCACTCCGTCTATATGTCCGGAGACGATGTGCCCGCCCAATCGGTCGCCTACCCGCAGCGCCTTCTCGAGATTGGCCACAGAGCCTACCCGCAGGGACCCGAGGGTGCTGACTCTCAGGGTTTCCGGCGAGGCGTCTGCCCAGAATTGGCCGCGGTCTTTCTCGAGGTGGGTCACGGTGAGGCATACGCCGTTCACGCAGATGGAATCCCCGATGTTCACGTCATCGAGACTCATGGCGGCGGAGAATTTCAGTCTCACGAACTCGCCCATCGGTTCGATACCCACGATTTTGCCCTGATCTTGTATGATGCCCGTGAACATCTACTCGCTCCTTGTTGAGGCCAGCTCAATCTTAATGTGGTCATTTGTACACGGCGCCGCAAGCGTCTGCGCGCAATCGCGGCTGAGAAGGTGCCTTTGGTGGACGCGTTTCATCCCATGGAGGATATTCGACTTTACATCGGGCGCTTCTCTTTCTATTTGTTTGAGCAGTTCTTTTATCCACCGACGCCGCGACCCGACCATGCCTTGGTAGGTACAACCGCAGCCGAGTATAGGGACGCCGAGGCTCCCGGCAAAAAGCCGCGTCGTCTCTTCCCTTACGTACACCAGCGGTCGAATGATCCTGTTCCTGCGGTCATCCGCCAGCAAGTTGGGACTCATCCCTTTGATCGCGCCGTTAAAAAACAGGTTGAGCAAAAGCGTTTCGACAAAATCGTCCTGGTGATGGCCGAGGGCAATCTTGTTCCACCCATTGGCCGCGGCAAACGTATAGAGGAATCCCCGTCGGAGTCGTGAGCAAAAAGAGCAGGGATTGGTACCGTGGGTGAGTTTCTCGTTGACGAGATCGAGGATATTGCCTCCCAACACGTAATGCTCGACGCCCTCACGCGCCAGGCGCGTTGAAATCGCCTCTGAATCGAAGTCCGGCGTCCCGGGATGCACCGTGGCCGCTGCCAGGTCGTAGGCCACCGGCGCACGTTGCCGCAAGACCAGAAGCGTATAAAGAAGAGACCACGAATCTTTTCCGCCAGAAAGGGCCACAAGGATGCGGTCGCGGTCGTGGATAAGGTCGAAATCCGCGATGGCTTTTCCCACATATTTGGTGATCGTTCGCAGCAGACGTTTGTCCATAAGGTTATTATACAACTTCTCGAAACTTCTGTCGGAATGAGGCGCGCCGCTGCGAGAACATGGTGACTTTCAAAGTCTGCGTCACGGCGCCTGACTTGTCATGCCGGACTCGATCCGGCATCCAGGAAACTTATCATGGATTCCCACTTACGTGGGAATGACATGCAGCGGGTCAACAGCGCAATTCGCGATTATTTTTGACAATGGCTATAATAGCGCATTATGGAGGTTTCGCATAGCTCGATGCGCTGTGGGACGATTCTTGCGCCGCTGAATTCTTTATAGTAGGACTGACTATATTTCTGCGTTTGAGGTAACAAATTGCTTTTTCTCAACAATGTGACGAAGTATTTCAATGGAAGGCCTCTGTTCAAAGGAGTGAGTATCAGCATACATCGCGGGGATCGCGTTGGCATCGTGGGGCCCAATGGCGCCGGGAAGTCAACCCTTCTCGGGATCATGGAAGGCATTGTGTCGTGCGACGAGGGCGAGGTATCGGTGGAGAAGAAAATTCGCATGGGCGTGCTGCACCAAGAGTTGAGCGTGGGAAACGATACGCCGATTCTCGAAGAAGTCACCAATGCGTCGGATAACTTGAAAGAAATACGTCGGCGTCTTTCCGCGCTGGAGATCAAGCTGGGAGGCGTATCGGCCGACAGTCCGGAAGCCGCGGCGCTGCTCGAGGAGCATGGCCGGCTTCAAAGCGAATTTGAACATTACGACGGGTACACGTTGGAGTCCCGGGCCTTGAAGGTTCTGCAGGGGCTTGGGTTTTCCTCTCGGGACGCGTCCCGCGCGTGGAAAGAGTTTTCAGGCGGGTGGCGCATGCGCGTGGAATTGGCGAAGTTACTCCTGTCTGATCCGGATCTCCTGTTGTTGGACGAGCCGACGAATCATCTCGACCTGGACAGCCTCTTGTGGGTGGAGAATTATTTGAACGATTTCAAAGGGGCGCTCGTTCTCGTTTCTCACGACCGCGCGTTTCTCAATCGCCTGGTAAAACGCATCATCGAAGTTGACAACGGGAAGGTGAACTGCTTTTCCGGGAACTACGATGCATACGAAACCACGAAAAAAATGCAAGAAGAGGTGCTTTTTGCTTCGTATCGAAATCAGCAGGAAAAGATCAAGAAGATACAAGCGTTTATCAACCAGAACAGGGTCAAGGCGCGTACTGCGAGCCGGGTGCAAAGCCGTGTGAAAATGCTCGAAAAAATGGAATTGGTGCAACTGCCTCAAAGAACCAAGACGGTGAGGTTCTCTTTTCCCCAGCCCACCCGTTCCGGTAAACGGGTCGTCGAGATGCGAAATGTCGTGAAGCGGTATGGCGACCGTGAGGTATATCGAGGACTTAACCTCTATATAGACCGAGGCGATCGCATCGGTTTGGTAGGCCCCAATGGCGCTGGCAAATCCACTTTGATGAAAATGCTGGCAGGCGTTATTCCCTATGATGAGGGGTCTATCCAATATGGTCAAAACGTGAATGTCGGCTATTTCGCCCAGATCCATTCCGAAAGTCTGAATTCGGAGATAACCGTGCTGGAAGAAGCGTGTTCAGTCGGCCCCAAGCTGCCCGAACAAGAAGTGCGGAACCTTCTCGGCGCGTTTCTTTTTTCTGGCGACGACGTTTTGAAAAAGGTCAAGGTGCTCAGCGGCGGCGAAAAGAGCCGGCTGGCGCTGACCAAGATCCTGCTGAATCCCCCCAACTTCCTGCTCATGGACGAGCCTACGAACCACCTGGATATTCCCGCGTGCGAAGTGTTGGAACGGGCGCTCGAGCAGTACCAAGGAACGCTCGTCCTCATCAGCCATGACAGAAGACTTTTGGATCAGGTTTGCAACGCGATTATCGAGATACAGGACGGCTCGGTAGAGCGCTATGTCGGCAATTACTCCGATTACTCCTCGAAAAAGAACGCAACGAATCTCCAGAATGACCAGCCGCGCGTCCCCCAGCCCCTCTATGCGGCGCAGAGCGCGGGTCCAACTACCGAGAAAACGTCCAAGAAGGAGCGCAGGCGCCTGGAGGCCCACGCGCGCTCCATGCTCTTCAGGAAGCAGCAGCCGCTAAAACGCGAAATCGAGCAACTCGAGGCGCTCCTCGCGGAAAAAGAGGCGCGCAAACGCGAAATCGAGGCCCAACTCTCTGATCCGTCCATTTATGACCAGAAGGAGAAGCTGCGCGCGCTTCTCGAGGAAAGTCCTGTCCTCGATGGCGCGATTCGGGAGCTTGAATTACGCTGGGAAGAGCTACAAGGACAGCTCGAGGCCCAGTGCAAGATGTGAATTGGTTAACGGTTTCGTCTGCGGGCCGCCATCTTCAAGAGCTTGCGAAAGTGCGCGGTGTTCGTAAGGCCTTGCAGCGCCGTGTCTGACATTGCCTTTTCTACCACGGCCTGACCGCCTTCTTTCACTGCGAGGACCAAAATATCCAGAGCTTGTTTTGACATGCCCGTCTTGGCATAAACCACCGCGGCGTTGTAATGGAGCCACTCAGGTTCAAAAAGCTCGGACTGGCTGAGGGCTTTGCGATAAAATTTGAGGGCGTTTTCGTAATTTCCCATTTCAGCGTTGAGGTACACCAGCCGGCTCATGGTATAAGGCATCAGGTGTCCCCGTCGCTGTAATATCTTGTAAATATTCGAGGCTTTTCGTCTGTTTCCTCGGATCCAGTGCGCTACCGCCAAATCGGCAAGCGCGAATTGGTCTTCCGGATCTTTTTTGAGGCCTTTTTCGTAGTACTTTACTGCGTGTTTGGGGTCTCGTTTCTTGTAAAGAAAATAATGCCCCAAATGGAAATCCACCTGCGCGTCATCCGGATCGCTTTGAAACGCCTGCCGGAATAAGGCCATAGCCTCTTCTTCGCGATCCATTTCCAGGTACAAGTGGCCCAACTCGGTGAGAAACTGACTGTCGCGGGGGTCGATCTCCACCGCGCGGCGAAGATAATGCAGCGCCTGCGCGTAATTGGACTCGTCAAAGTAAATAAGGCCAATGTTGAAATAGGGATCGCCGTTATTCCGGTCGAGCTTGATGGAGGCCAGAAAATCTTGCTTCGCTTCCTCTATTTTGCCCATCTTCCAGCAGATCAAGCCCCTGTTGTTGAACAGATACGCGGCAGACTGCCCGCTATAGCGTATGGCGACATCGATGAGTTCCCTGGCCTCTTCGAGCTGGCCCTGGTCGTAATTTGTCAGGGCCTTCTCGTTGAGATTCCTCACGAGGGTTTCTCGCTGCCATTCCAGGGCTCTGCTGTACACTAGCCTGCCGAGGCGGAGCGCTACCAAATCGTCTTCACGGACGACTAACCCGTAGTTATGGACCCAGAGGGCTTCCTCTGTGCCAAAGACTTCCACGGAGAACACCGGTACGTTGTTGCCCTCGCCAAAAAAGGAGATGTAGTGGAACAATGTCCCATCGTCGGCGACTTCGGTTTCCCATATCTCGTCAGCATGTTCCAGGGTGAAATCGACCCATGAAAGGAACGCCGCTTTTTCAATACAAAGGCCCTGAGTCGCTGAACCGCGTAATGCCGCGATGATCGCGGCTCCGTCTGGAAAATGCGGCAGACAGGACCTCGGGACCGTCACGGTTTGTTCGTCGGTCTCCAAGAGCGTTTCTCGATCCCTTGTTGCCATACCTTCCTCACAGCGTCAGATGGACTTGAGTTTTCTCTCGAGGATTTTACCAGTACGCGCTCATCCTGGCAGCAGGCTTATCCTCTGTCCCAACGGCCTTGTCGGATCCCACCACAAAGAGATCCGTGTTGCAAGAGTATTCTTTTCCTTTTTCTCTGTGGTAATTTGAAAATATCACGGCGATGATTCAAGGTCAATCATGCCTGCATGGGGTTCACGTTTTCAGGAGTCAACCCGCTTTTCCAGGCTGTCCGACGCCGGGGAGCTGGCTGGCTCTTCTGGCCAGGGTAGCGTGAACTGCGGGTTGTGTTGTATGACAAAGCCGTCGCCCATTCCTCGACGCAAACGAACGGCGCTGCGCCGTTGGAAAGGAAAAGATCATGATACCGCGATACACGAGACAAGAAATGGCCCGCATATGGGAGCCGCGCAATCGTTTCCAGAAATGGCTCGAAATAGAGCTCGCCGTATGTGAGGCGTGGACGGAGCGGGGGGTCATCCCGCGTGACAGCATGGAACGCATCAGGACCCGCGCGAATTTCGATCCACAGCGCATTGATGAAATAGAAAAGATCACGAGGCATGATGTCATCGCGTTCACGACCTCAGTAGCTGAGTTTGTGGGCGAGGACTCTCGGTACATCCACCGTGGGCTGACTTCCTACGATGTGGTGGATACCGCCCTGTCCCTCCTATTAAAGGAAGCGGGCCTTATCATCAGGCAGGGCATTGTCGATCTCATGGACGCTCTCAGGGACCGCGCGTTTGAGCATCGATACACGCCGATGGTGGGAAGGTCCCATGGCATCCACGCGGAGCCGATCACCCTCGGCCTCAAGCTCGCCCTCTATTATGACGAGATGAAACGACACCTCGGCCGGTGGGACGCCGCTCTGGAGACCATTTCCGTGGGCAAGATCTCAGGCGCTGTGGGTACCTTTGCGCACCTCGATCCAGCATTGGAGGAAGCTATCTTGGCAAAATTGGGACTGCGACCCGCGCCTGTTTCAAATCAGATCCTTCAGCGCGACCGGCACGCCGCATATTTTACGACGCTCGCTCTCATTGCATCCAGCATCGAAAAAATTGCCGTGGAGATTCGGCACCTGCAACGCACCGAAGTAGGCGAACTGGAAGAATTCTTCCATGCCGGTCAAAAAGGCTCCTCTGCAATGCCTCACAAGCGCAACCCAGTTTTGACGGAGAATTTGAGCGGTCTGGCGCGGCTTATCAGAGGATACGCGTTGGCGGCAATGGAAAATGTTCCCTTATGGCACGAAAGGGACATTTCCCACTCATCAGTCGAACGCATCATAGGGCCCGACGCCACGGCGCTCGTCGATTTCATGCTCCACAGGCTCGCCTCCGTGATTCGCAATATGCAGGTGTATCCGGAAAAGATGCTCAAGAACCTCGAGCTATCACACGGTCTCATCTTTTCCGAGGCGATCCTCTTGATGCTTGTCGATCGGGGCCTCACCCGGGAATACGCGTATTCCCTGGTACAGCGCAACGCCATGAAGTCCTGGGAACAAGGACTAGATTTCAAGGACTTACTTCTTAAGGACGCGGAGATACTCGAGCGCCTCAGTCCGGCTGAGATAGAAGGAGCATTCAGTCTTGATCACGCCCTTCGCTGGGTGGACGCCATTTTTGCACGCGTTTTTTAGTATGTCTCTTGAGAGGTTATGCTTACAAATTCAGGTAAAATCTCTTGACATTTCCGGAATGCGGCTATAAGTGAGGATTTAGAATGGCTGGTACCTCTTGGCGCCAAGATAAGCGCCTATTGGCCAGAGAGTTGACGGGTCGCGGTCAAAAGAGGCCGCGGCGGTCCCAACGAGGAAGTTCTCACCTCTGCCTCACACGTCACGCGCGCATGGAGACCCTGGCAGGCGTCTTCGCATCGCCGCCGACAAAGAGCATGAAGGGATCGATGACATAGATGGGGTTCATTCACTGGACGCAAGGAGAAAAAGCGGTGATACAGGTAACGGCTTTGTGGAACAAACTCGTTGAAAAAGTCCGGGGCGCGACTCGTCCAAGCCGTCTCGAAGAGAAAAGGACCAAGAGGTCTCTCGTGGTCACGCCTCCGACGTTCCCCGAAACGCCCCAGCCAAAAGCGCGGCCAAAGGATCGGTACACGGTGCTGGTGCTGCCTGAATCAGGAGACGCAAAACAGGTTGCGCTGAGTAAGTCACGGCTGAAGATTCTCGCGGCTCTCAGCGCGGGCGCGCTCGTATTTCTGGTGATCGTCGCGTTTGGCATGGTGAAGTATTTCTCTCGGCAGCATCTCGCGGCAGTTTCATCGGTGACCGCGGCGTCTCAGCCCCCAGCGCCCGCTGAGCAAGCTGGGACCAGACCGATTCAGACGCCAGCCCCCCCAACCAACAAGACGGATTCACTTGGCGCTCAAACGCCTGCGCCCCCACAAGACGCCGCACAACCAAGAGCCGAGGCGCTCCGTGAAGAATCCGCGGGGTCTGCGCAAACAGGCGACCAAAAAGCGGCCCAACCCGTCGCCAAAGAACAGCCTAGTCAAGCGATAAGCGGGGACGCGACCGCGGCGGCAAGCCAGCCCGGCGCTGAGCCCTTTGTCATCAACTTCGACGCGCAGCAGGTCACCGCGACGGTCGAAACTCCGAACAACGGGACACTGAGTTTTCGGCTGGTGAAAGACCAACCAGATATAAAGTTCGCCGGCTACCTCTTCGTGTATGTGGAAATGGAGGACAAACGAGGGGAGAATAGAATTTACGTGTACCCAAAGCAGACGCGGTTGGGCGAAGGCGACCTGCCTTACGATTTTCGAGACGGGGAAATGATTGCGTTTAAGTTCAACTCACGGGTCGAACTGCCGTATGGAGACCCTCGGCCTTCTGCTTCCCTCTCGGCCGTATCGATTCTGCTCTACGGGGAAAATGGGAAAATAGTGTTTCAGCGCACCTTTGGCCGACAGGAAGTGGCCATGGTCAGCTCAAAATCGAACAAGGCAGAGCAGCCCAAACCACGCTCCTCCGAAAAACGGCAGGCCTTATAATCTATTCTGAGTTTTGCGGAGTCTGTTCGACGCGGTTGCGAGTCGCTCAGAGGCCACGTGGCAATGCCCCTTTTGTCAATAATTGTCCGTATGATCGTCGTACATCCCTTGGGAAGAACAGAATAAGCAGTCGCCGACTACTTCGCCGCCTCGCCGCCTACAGTCCTCGGCCGTAGTGCGGATGCATTGCGGCTTTGTCTTCGCTCAACCGCCGCAGCCCTTCACGCAACAATACACTTTGTCAATGTCTGTCTCCGCTTGGACGGACGACAACAACACAAAAAGACTCAAAAACAATGCGCTCGCAACCTTTTTCACACAATCTCCTTTTCCGAAGTCTTCGGAAGACGTTTTCCGTGTATCGGCTTGGCTCCCCACCATACTATGGATGCTCTTTTCGATCAACGCCGCGGCTCTTATTTCAAGGCTTCATCCTCTGTCATTTACCTGAAAATACCTTTGTGAAAAACCATGGCATTTTCAGGTAAAAAGTATTGACATGCCTGGCCGAGATATATACTAATTTTGTAAAGAAGAAGGCGGCAATAAAAAGACCATGAGTTCCCGCGTCCTCGTAATTTGCTTGTGCATCTGCATAGTTGGCAGCAGCGCTGTACCAGCATCTTGGCTCCCGTGCTGTTGCAAAGCAAAAGCGAAGGCTGTCCATGGCGGGTGTTCACGATCGCTTCACGAGCGAGGCGCGGCGTCGGTTGCCATGGCTGATTGCCGGGATTCAGCAGCGCATTGCCGTCTTTGTGAAGACTCCGGCGCACCGGACGGCTCGTTGACGCCTTCGTGCTCGTCTTGCAGATGCCTCGAACAGATGAGGTTGGTAGGCGCAACGGGCGGCGCAGGCGGAAGCGACACCGCACAGCCCAATCTTACTTTCAAAGCGCAGCCGGTCCATCGCGACGTGGAATTGCTGTCGCTGCATCACGCACGGGCCCCCTATGCATCAATTCCTCCTTTGATTTTGAAGGCGAATCTCAAGACCTGTTCTTTCCTCTTTTGATTTTTCCCTGGCTGTTACGCCCTGGCTCATAATTCTTTATCAAAGTCACGCGCGAGTACAACTTCCTGAGTTTACTCGGCGCTGACCTGACCAGTCTTTGGCGAATCACGACACGTATATCACCTCTCTTTTTGAGAGACTTCATTCTCGAGGCTGTTATGGAACCAAGAGATCCTTTGCCCCCTGTTTCTCGCGCAACCAGGAGAGGCATTGTTGTTGCGGCGTCAGTAGTCATCGTGTTGCTTCTCGTCTATTTTTTCATCGGGTCAAGCCCGTATTCAACGCCACATCGCGCCGCGACTAACACAGGCCCCGCTGCGGCCAATGAGCAGCCTGGGCCAAAGTCCGCTCAGGCCCCGGCGCCAAAACAACAAATTTGGACATGCTCGATGCATCCTCAGATACGGCTTCCCAACCCTGGTAAGTGCCCTATCTGCTACATGGATCTCATCCCTTTGGAAACCGATGCCGATGACGAAGCTTCGTCGTCCGCGTCTCGTTTCACCATGTCAGAGGCTGCCAAAGCCTTGGCAGAAGTGGAGACCTCTGTTGTGCGCCGTGAAAAGGCCAAGGTGCTGGTGCGTATGCTGGGGATGGTGACTGAAGACGAGACGAGGGTGGCCGCGCTGACGTCGAGGGTGGAAGGTCGTCTGGACAAAATCTATGTCGATTTTACCGGCGTGCACGTCAACAAAGGCGATCCAATGGTGACGATTTGGAGCCCAACTTTGATCAAGAATCAGGTAGAGCTCTTTGAAACGCTTCGAGGCGGCGCGGCGGACGAATCAGTGGTCAAGGGCGCCGAAGAAAAGCTTATCCAAGCCGGCTTGACGAGAGAACAGGTTGACGAGATCAAAGAGAAGAGGAAACCGATCCTCTATGTGACGCTCAAAGCGCCGATCAGCGGCACGGTGACGAAAAAAATGGCGGTCTTGGGGCAGTTCGTCAAAGAAGGTACCGAGATGTACATCGTCAACGACCTGTCCCACGTATGGATAAAGCTAGATGCCTACGAGACCGACATTCCCTGGATACGGTACGGCCAGGATGTAACATTTGTCGCGGCGGCATACCCAGGGAAGAAATTCAAAGGAAAGGTGCTTTTCATAGATCCAGTCCTGGACACGAGGACTCGCACAATAAAGATCAGGGTTGAAGCGCCCAATCCCGACTACGAGCTGCGGCCAGGAATGTTCGTGACCGCAGAGCTTGAATCTGAAATCGGAAAGACCGGAAAGGTCATCAAATCCGAGTGGACCGGCAAATACATTTGTCCAGTGCATCCAAGGGACGACGCCAGTCCCACCCCCGGCGTATGCCCAGACAGCGGGATGGAAATGCGGCCCGCTTCGTCTTACGGCTACGCCGAGGGAGAAGACACGGAGCCGCCGCTGGTCATACCTGCCACGGCGCCGCTTATCACCGGGAAGAGGGCGGTAGTGTATGTCGCGGCGCCGGAGAGCGATAAACCTACCTACGAGTTGCGGGAGGTCACCCTCGGGCCACGGGCCGGCGATCAATACATCGTGTACGACGGCCTGACGGAAGGCGAGCGGGTCGTAACCCGCGGGGCGTTCAAGATAGACAGCGCCATGCAGATACTGGGGAAGCCCAGCATGATGCACCAGACCAATGGTCGCAAGGGTGAGGCTGGCCCCAAAAAAGCGGAAGAAGTTGTGAAGCGCCTCGAGGCTTCTCCCCGTTTTATCGAGTCGCTGACGCCCCTGATCGCGGAGTATCTCGCAATCAAGGACGGCTTGGTGGAAGAAGACGGGGAAGCTATCAAGAAATCTGCGGCAAGATTTCTCGAGTTGCTGCCGAACGTTCCTTCGTCCGAGTTGGCCGGTCCGAGTCTTGACGCGTGGAATGCTTTGTCCGCCCAAATCAGACGAGGCCTTGAGGACGTCACATCGGCCGGCGATATCCAACAGCAGCGAAAGGCATTTGATCCTCTGTCCGAGGCGTTAGTGAAGCTTCTTATGACCTTTCGCCACAAGAGGACGGGGCCTCTCCTCGTTTACTTCTGCCCCATGGCCTTTGCCGGACAAGGCGCGTATTGGATAGACGCGAGGGAAGAGATCCTAAACCCCTATTATGGCCGCAAGCCATTTGACGGCCAGGACATGCTTCGATGCGGCGAACTGGTGGAAAGGATCCCGCCTGACCCTGATTCGGGATCGGTGCCTCCTGCACAAGACACATCACGCGGGAAAATTCACACCGGCGAGCATGGCGACCATCCGGCAGATACAGGGGGCTCGAAATGACTCCCGATCAGCGACCATGGCAAAGCGACTCTCCCATAGGATCGGATTCGATCTTCGCCAAGGGCATGAGGTTCTGGGTGCAGCAAAAGCTCCTCATGTTTGTCGTGCTTCTGGCGACGGTTCTTTTCGGCTTATCTACGGCGCCATTTGATTGGGAAATTTCGTGGCTGCCACGGTTTCCGGTCCCAGTCGACGCGATTCCGGACATCGGTGAGAACCAGCAGATCGTTTTCACGACATGGGAAGGGCGGTCTCCCAAAGACGTTGAAGATCAAATCACCTATCCGTTGACGGTGTCGCTTCTTGGCTTGCCCGGCGTAAAGGCCATTCGGAGTAATTCGTTTTTCGGCTTTTCCGCCATTTACGTGATCTTCAACGATGATATCGACTTTTACTGGTCTCGGTCTCGCATCCTCGAAAAACTCAGTTCGCTGCCGTCCGGCACTCTTCCGCAAGGAGTTCAACCCGGTCTCGGACCGGACGCGACCGCGCTGGGACAGGTTTTCTGGTACACCTTGGAGGGCAGAGGTTTTGGCCTCGACGAGCTTCGGAGCATTCAAGACTACTATGTCCGATACCAGCTCCAATCCGCGGGCGGCGTCAGCGAGGTTTCATCCATCGGCGGCTTTGTCAAAGAATATCAGATTGACGTCAATCCGGAGGCCATGCGGGCTCACGAAATAACCCTGCCAGAGATTTTTGCCGCAGTTCGCGGCGCGAATCTGGATGTAGGCGCGGGGACAATAGAGGTAAACAGGGTCGAATATACTATTCGAGGCCTAGGATTCATCCGGTCTGTGCAGGACTTGGAAAACAGCGTTATCAAGGTCAACGACAAAGTCCCTTTGCTCATCAAGGATGTGGCGACAGTCAGCCTCGGTCCGGAGGTCAGGAGAGGAGCTCTGGATAAAGAAGGCGCGGAGGTGGTTGGCGGGGTGGTCGTGGTGAGGTTCGGAGAAAACCCGCTGCAAGTCATCAAGAACGTGAAGAAAAAAATAGAGGAGATATCCCCGGGTCTTCCCAAAAAAACCCTCGCAGATGGACAGGTTTCTCAGGTGAGGATCGTACCATTTTATGACCGGACCGGCCTCATCCATGAAACCCTCGACACCTTGAAGAAGGCGTTGACCGAAGAAATCCTCGTCACCATCATCGTTGTCATTGTGATGATGAATCATTTCTTGGCGTCGACGTTAATCTCCGCAGTGCTTCCCCTCGCAGTGTTGTTCACATTTATCCTCATGAAAGGCGCTGGGATTGACGCGAACATTATGGCCCTCTCCGGCATAGCCATTGCCATCGGGGTCATGGTGGATATGGGGATCATTCTCTGTGAAAACATTCTCCGGCGCATCGAAGAGGACCCGCCTGGCAAGAGTTTGCTTGACATCATTTGCGAATCGGCAAGTCAAGTGGCAGGCGCGGTGGTGACCTCTTCGCTCACTACGATCATATCTTTTCTGCCCGTTTTTGCCTTGACAGGCCCCGAGGGGAAGCTGTTCAAGCCGGTTGCGTTTACCAAGACGTTTGCAGTGGCGGCGTCGCTCATCTTGGCCTTGGCGCTCATCCCGCCGCTGGCGCACGTATTGTTCTCCAAGAGGAACTTTCGGCGAAATACCCTCGTGATGGTGAACGGCGCGGTCGTCCTCGGAGGACTATGGCTGGGCTTTTCATGGTCATGGTGGGTGGGACTTCCAGTGACCTTTGCAGGCGTCGTACGGCTCGTGAGTCTGTGGCTTCCTTCTGGCATGGCAACCCGGTTGCCCATGGTCTTCAACACAGCCGCCCTTGCCTTCGTGATTGTATTGCTGACCGAACACTGGCTGCCGCTCGGGCCGGAACGAGGATTCCTGCGCAACCTGATTTTTGCCGGGGGAATTGTGTTTGGGCTCCTCGCCATCAGAAAGGTACTCACCCATTTTTATCGGCCCTTTTTGAGATGGAGCCTGGATCACAAGGCTGCTTTCCTCGCTATACCGCTTTTTCTGGTGGTCTTTGGATTCACCGTGTGGCTAGGCTTCGACACAGTATTTGGTTTCATCCCATGGCTGGAAGGGCACGTCTTCGGAAGGCCAGAAGCCGCGGCGACGGCGATATCCGGCCATACACACCTTGAGAGCGTCAAAGGACCTCCTCAACCGCAGGTTCTCGGAACGAGTCTCGTGCGTTCCAACTGGGTATGGTCGAAGTTGTCGCACGCGTTTCCGGGGCTTGGCAAAGAGTTCATGCCCGACCTGGACGAAGGGGCTTTTCTGTTTATGCCCACGACCATGCCCCATGCATCCATCGGCGAGGCGCTGGATGTCCTCCAGAAGCAGGATATGGCCATCCGCTCCATACCTGAGGTGGAATCCGTCGTCGGAAAGATCGGCCGCGTGGAAAGCGCACTTGACCCGGCGCCCATTTCAATGATCGAGACGCTTATCACCTACCTGCCAGAGTACAAAATTGACCCCTTGACCGGAGATCGCGTTGTCGATCCCCATGTTGGAAAGCCCATCCGAAACTGGCGCCCTGAGATAAAGTCGCCGGCGGACATCTGGAAGGAGATTGTCAAGGCCGCAAAAATACCGGGCACGACCTCCGCGCCTCGATTGCAGCCGATTGCGGCGCGGATCGTCATGCTCCAGAGCGGCATGAGGGCTGCCATGGGCGTCAAAATACGAGGAAAAGATTTGGCCGAGATCGAACAGGTGGGGTTTCAAATCGAAAAACTGCTCAAGGAAGTTCCCACAGTGGAATCGTCCTCGGTGGTGGCTGACAGGGTCATCGGCAGCCCATACCTCGAAATCGACATCGATCGAAAGGCGGTTTCCAGGTACGGCATCAAAATACAGGACGTACAAGATGTCATTGAAATAGCGATCGGTGGAAAGCGCATCACGACGACCGTGGAGGGTCGCGAACGATACCCGGTGCGCATCCGTTATCAACGGGAATTACGCGATTCCATCGAAGCGCTTGGCAATATCCTCGTCCCCGGCCACGATGGGGTTCAAATCCCGCTGAGCTTGCTGTCAACCATCAGATACGCGCCCGGCCCCATGACCATCAAGAGCGAAGACACGTTTCTCGTCAACTATGTGTTGTTCGACAAGAAGGCTGGCGCGGCAGAGGTCGATGTGGTGAGGGCGGCCGAAAATTATCTAAAAAGCAAAATTCACTCTGGCGAACTCTTGATCCCGCCCGGGACCTCGTTCACCTTTGCAGGGTCGTACGAAAACCAGGTGCGTTCCGAGAAGACCCTTCGCGTCGTCATCCCGTTATCTCTGCTGCTCATTTTCATGGTGCTCTACTTCCAGTTTCGGTCAATTCCGACCTCTTTGAACGTCTTTTCCGGCATATTCGTGGCCTGGTCTGGGGGCTTCATGATGCTCTGGCTTTATGGCCAGCCATGGTTTCTGAATTTTGACGTATTTGGCGTGAGCATGAGGGAGCTGTTTCAGGTGCGGCCATACAACCTGAGCGTTGCGGTGTGGGTTGGATTCCTGGCCTTGTTTGGTATAGCCACCAATGACGGCGTCATTTACTCGACGTATCTGGATCAAGTCTTTGCGCGCCACACGTTCCATTCTGTGGCAGAAATGCGGGAAGCCACCGTCGAGGCTGGCATGAAAAGAGTCAGACCCGCGCTCATGACCACGGCCACCACGATCCTGGCGCTCATCCCTGTGCTCACCTCCCAGGGCAAAGGGGCCGATGTCATGGTGCCTATGGCTTTGCCGAGTTTCGGAGGAATGTGCATCGATATGATCACCATATTTGTGGTCCCCAATATTTATTGCTTGGTCAAGGAGCTTGAATTCAAAAGAAAAAAAGGGGGTTCGGCCCCCAACAAGGAGTGAAGTCATGACATGGAGAACTCGTTTAATGGCGTGTGCAGCAGCGACCCTGATGGCGGCTGTTGCGATGATCAACGACGCCCAGGCTGCGGTTGTCGAACTTCCCGATGGATCAAAAGCAGACCTCTCTTCCCAGTGCCCTGTGTGCCATATGAAGGCTGAAGCGGGAACCCTGGGACCTGCGGCCGTGGTTTTGGCCAACGGCGCAGTCACAGTATTCGACGGCCCTATGGACTTTTTCCGCTTCGTCTTGTCGGCTGCCCAGTACGGCGTCTCGAAAGCAGACATCAAGCATCTTTTCGTCACTGATTATGCTGGCAAAAAATTTATCGACGCCACAAAGGCCTATTACGTGGTCGGGAGCAACGTGACAAGTGGAATGGGGCCTGAACCGATCCCCTTTTCCACGAGGGAGGCTGCCGAGAAATTCAAGGCCGATCATGCAGGCAAGGCGGTGCTTGCCTATGGGGAAGTTGCCATGGACCACCTGAAGCCGAAAAGGAAAATGCTCAAAATGGAGCATGAAAAGCCGGGGAAAGCAGGCCACAACCATTGACAGGCAGACCAGGGTCGCTGGCTTCTTACCCATCGGAAACCGGCTTGTGGAGCTTGCGATAGTACGAATGGTGAAGATAGACGGCGGCCAGGGGGTTGTGCCCCGTGACTCGATCTTTGGCGGCCAGCACTGTGGTCATGGCTCGTGAATACTTAAAAAACAGCGAGTCATGGCCCACGCACAAACCCAGCACGATGTTGAAATCCGTCTTTTCGTGGTTGAGCGCCTTCGCCTGAAAGATCGGATTGCACATGGACTCGTCGGTACCCTGATAAATCTTGTCCTCGTCTGCGACGCCGATGAGGTCCTTGGGAGTCCGGCCAGCCTTGCAGCACACGGAAACTACTTCAAAGCCATTGTCTTTCAGTATGGCTGCCACTATGCCGGCCTCGGTCTTCAACCCCACGCAAAAGGCCAAGCCGAGTCGCGTGTAACCCATGCGTCGGCTGAATTCACATATTTCCTGGATCCGCGTCTTTGTGGGTTGCATCACATACGGACGCTCGTGGCGGTTTGCGTAGCACGCGGCTTCTTGAACCGACGCTTCATGGGCGAAAAAACCGACGTCAGCGCGGTCATATTCGTGATTGGCCTTTTCGAGCACTTCTTTGTGGAAAACAGTGGGGCATCCTTTGTGGCTCTTGCCTTTTTTTTCGAGACAAATCATGTGTTGCGAATCGTGGGGACATGTAGCGCAAGACGGCGCATTCGTTTTCGGTTTTTTAGCCATTGGTCGGGACCTTTCTTTTCGTAACCGTTCGCTGGGCTCCCCCCACATAGTGGTGGATTTTACATACGGATCTCTTTGCGGATTATTCCCCCGAAGTCAATGATAACGTGGCGAGGGTCAAGGCGGGGTCTGGCCGAAGAGCCGGTGGTCGTAAGGAGGGCAGACAGGCTGCGTCAGGGGAAGAACTGGCCACGATCAAGGTAGATAAGACCACCACAGAAGCCCATCGGGAGGGGGAGGCTGTTCATGGGGTATCAGTATTGGACGATGCTTGACCTACCTTGGAGGAGAGGGCCATTCTCGAAAAGTAGGAGAGGCGACGCCTCGATGATCTCATGAGGCTTGAGAAAAGGATCGCCAAGGAAGACTCGTCAGGCCCGAGAAGATCGGGGAGGCCATAGGCAGACTCAAAGACCGTTATCCACGAGCAGCTCGATACCATTGCATCGCCTACGACGAGGCCGCCAAGACGCTCTCGTACAAAATGGGCGAGGATAAGCTGCGGGCAGCCGAGAACCTCGACGGCTGCCACCTGCTCAAGACGGACCGTCAAGACCTCTCAGCCGAGGAGATATGGCGCATCTATACGCTGCTGACAAAGGCCGAAGCAGCCTTGCGCGCCATGAAGAGCCCCCTGGCGGAGAGACCCATATTCCATCAGCTCGAGCGACGGGTCGAGACCCACATATTCCTCTGCGTCCTGGCATATCACCTCCTCACGGCAATAGAGAAGACCTTATCGGATAAGGGCCGTCCCATATCTTTTGCCGCAGTCCGAGAAGCCCTCAAATCTCATCAGGTATGCACCATTGTCATGCACACAGACGACGATCGAATCCTGAGCATACAAAAATGCAGCAGCCCGGAGCCCCACCAAAAAGAGCTCTATCGCCTTCTCGACGTCCCCCTGCAGATCATACCGGCCAGAAAAAAATGGACTACTAAATCCACAGAAAGGTAGTGCCCAGAAGAACGCCTAACCTCCTACTATCACTACAGTTTCACCAAAATTGTGCGGAAGTCAGGCTAGTGGGAATGAAGCGGTGCGGGACTACGTCGCAATACGCGGTTATTTGCAAGAGTTGCTCTATGCCATTTGCAACTAAAATGCCGAAAGGTCGGCGTTCCTGGTTGCCGGAGCAGTTACAAGGACGCACCGATTGAACGGGGCGCGCAGCATTCCGACGGAACCGAAGGGAGGGACGCTGTCTTGCAGCGCCTCACGAGGACGAGGCAGGCGCCGGAGACGGGGTCAACTGCAGCACCTGCGCGCGTGTGGCGCACACACGCTCGGTGGTCGGCGTAAATCCAAAAGGTAGAGCCACGTCGATTGATTTGAGGAATTCCGTTTCGTTGACGTGGAATTTGGGCTCGACCACCAGGATTTTCCCATGAGGTTTCATGAGGCGCGCCATATCACGAAAGAAGGCCGCGGGATCAGGAATTTCATGGACCACGTGGAGGGCGGCCACGAATTCGACCGTGTGATCGGGGAGGTGGGGCAAGTCATGTGGCGTGAGCAACTGGATGTTTGACAATCGCGCTCGCCGGGCGCGGCGCTGCAGGCTTACGAGCATCTTTTCTTGGATGTCCACAGCCAGAACCTTGCCGGACGTACCGACCATGTGCGCCATGGGGATGGTAAAGAACCCCATGCCGCAGCCGTAGTCCATGACGGTCATGCCTTCACGGAGGAAAGGGCCTACAAGCTCCTCTGGCTTTTCCAGGAACCTTCGAATGGGACTTGCAAGTACGTAGCCCATCCACCAAGGGCATATATGTTCAGCCATGGCGCCTCCGAAAATTCATCCTTTCATCGCTGAATCAACCCAGCTTTGACTCGGGGGGCTTCTCATTCCCCGTTTTGCTCGTCCGGTTCCATTGGATGTAGTCGCAGTCGGGGTATCTACTGCACCCGTAAAAAAACCGCCCTTTTTTTGAGCGCCGACGGACCAATTCGCCTTTCGCACATTTCGGACACGCCACGCCGATGCCCAACGGTTTGGTGACCTTGCATTCAGGATATCGGGAGCATGCCAGGAATGAACCCTTGCTGCTCGTCTTCATCACCATAGGCGCGCCGCAGTCGCAGGTCTGATCTGACGCGAGAGGCTGCGGCGCTTCGGGCTTCTTATATTGGATATTGGAGGTGTAGGCGCAATCTGGATAGCCGGAACAGCCGAGGAACAACCCGAAGCGCCCCGATCGGATCAATAGCGGCTGCCCGCATTTTGGGCATGACTCATTGATGGCGAGGCCTGTCTTCTTAATGTTTTGCATAGCCTGCTTGGCGAGCTTGATATCTTCTTGAAAGGGCTCGTAGAAGTCCCGCAGCGTTTCAGTCCAGGAAATCTCGCCATCTTCGATCCGGTCAAGGGACGACTCCATTTGCGCGGTAAACTGCGTGTCGAGAAGACGGGGGAAGTTGTCCACCAGAAGGCTTGATATAATGCGGCCAAGCAGCGTGGGCCGAAATTTCTTGTCTTCGATTTCGACGTATTTGCGCTTTTGAATCGTGGAAATAATCTCTGCGTACGTGGAAGGCCGGCCTATTCCCAACTCTTCCAGCTCTTTGATGAGGGAAGCTTCGTTGAACATTGGAGGCGGCTGGGTGAAATGCTGTCTCGGGTCTAGCTTGACGAGAGTGAGCCGTTCACCGACATGTAAGACAGGCAAGGACTTTGCCGACTCTTCGCTGGTATTTTTTTGCCCCTCGGTTTCTTCGTCCGACTCAACGGAATAAATGCGGGTAAAGCCGTCAAATCGCATCACGGCCCCAGCGGCGCGGAAGCGCAGGTTTCCCGCCGCAATCACCACGGTGGTCATGTCAAAGATCGCCGGGGCTGCCTGTGACGCTACAAAGCGATTCCAAATCAGGGTGTACAAGGCGAGTTGGGCTTTATCAAGAAACGGGGCCACTTTTTCCGGGGGTCTCTCCATCGACGTGGGCCTGATTGCTTCATGCGCCTCTTGAGCCGACTTCCCCACTTTGTAGGTGTGCGGTTTTGCAGGCAGATATTCGGGCCCATAAGACGTCGCAATGTACTGACGGACGGCTTCGATGGCCTCCGGAGCAACCCTCGTCGAGTCTGTCCTCATGTAGGTGATAAGGCCCACTGCGCCTTCGCTGCCCAGTTCGATGCCTTCGTAAAGTTGTTGGGCGATGCGCATGGTTCTCGTTCCGGTGAATCGAAGTTTCTTTGACGCCTCCTGCTGCAGGGTTGACGTGATAAAAGGGGCGGGCGGCTTCCTGCTCCTCTCCTTCTTCTGGACGTCCGAAACCACGAACGTTTCGGACTGCGCCTGAAAGAACGCGGCCTGGGCAGCCTGTAGATCCCTTATGTCAGACTTCTCGCCGTCGATTTCAACGAGTTTTGCCTGGAAGGCTGGAGGTCTTTCTCCCTTGAGCGCTGCAGTGATGGTCCAGTATTCTTGTGGCGTAAATTTGTCGATGGCGTCTTGACGATCAACGATGATCCGCAGGGCCACCGATTGCACCCGCCCAGCGCTCAGGCCCGATTGAACCTTTTCCCACAACAAAGGGCTCAGTTGGTACCCAACTATCCGGTCGAGAATACGTCTGGCCTGCTGCGCATTGTATTTGTCGGCGTTCAGTCTCGTCGGCGAGGCAATAGCCTCCTTGATGCGGCGCTCGGTCAATTCGTTGAACAAGATGCGATAAGTCTGCTCGTCCGGCTTTCCCAGTTCTTCCTTCAAATGCCAGGCTATCGCTTCCCCTTCTCTATCAGGGTCGGTCGCGAGGAAGAGTTTTTCAGCCTTTGCTGCGGCCTCACGGAGCTCTTTGACAATTTTCTCTTTGCCGGGAATGATTTCATAATGGGGCTTGAAGTTGTCATTCACATCCACGCCGACGACGGGTGAACTATGGGGGGGGCTTTGGAAACCGGTTCTCCTTGTCGTTTTGTCCGACCCGTCGGGCAAGTCTTTCACATGCCCCACCGATGCCCTGACGTCGTAGTCCTTACCCAGATATTTCTTTATGGTTTTCGCCTTGGCCGGCGATTCAACCACCAGCAACGTTTTTGCCATCCAGTTGACCTCTGCAGTCAGAATCTTCTCTCAAGAGTTCGTATTCTGTTGATATCTGTATTCATTTGTCGTATTGCGTTGTCGATGCTTCTCATATTCTGGCCGACTTCCCGCTCGAGTTGGAGAGCCTTACGATACTTCGATTGATCGATCCCAGCGCTTGGCGCATATCCATAAGCAGTCTGCGGCGCTGCCGGGGTTCCGCGTTCTTTCTTTTTAGGGGACGGAGCTTTGGTTGCGGCGTCATTCGCAGGCGAGGCAACGGCGGCGTTTTCAGACTGCATGCTCTGGGTGTCAGATTTCACGTCCTGCCGGCCCGCTGCATGAGAGTTGTCCGCTACGCCAAGATCGGCCGCAGCCGCGGGAAGCACGCCCAGGAGAATTATTACCGCCAGGCAGACCAGGAGATGGCAGGAGCAACCAACGTAAAGGCTGTGAGTGGTGGCCCGACGGCATGTGGTACCAATGTCTGAGACATTGTTGGGTCGGCCGCTGGGGTTGAGGTGGGCCTTCATTTTTCTTTCCTCCATCGATTTGCTCCGACGGCAATGCACGATCATATACTTGGTGGGAAATCGTTTGTCCAGCATGTTGTATTTTTATGGTCCGAGGCGTTGGCATTTTCGCCTCTGTTGGCTATGTTGAATTAAGAGGTTGTATATCCTTGTTTTGAGCGATTCTCGACGTGGAGTGAGAAGTGGGCAGAAGGCTCTCTACTTGACTGAAGTGGATGAGACTGCCGCGTGGCCTTCGGTTGCTCGGAATGACGAAAAGGCATCCCCGGGGCATCGCGAGGGAAGCGAGGCAATGTCGTGAGGAATGTAGAGATTGTAAAGGGTGAGGAAATGCCTGGTGTATTGAACGAGATGGACGTCAATCATATGCAGGCTGCGCTTCATGGGCTGCGGGTCGTGGATTTGAGCCGGCTGTTGCCCGGTCCTTTTTGCAGCGCTATTTTGGCGGACTATGGGGCGTCGGTGACGGTAATCGAAGCGCCCCGTTTCCGGGATAATTCAGTAATTGTCGATGTGCCAATGGTTCAGAGAAACAAGCGGCACATGGCCGTGGACCTGAAACACCAGGCTGGCCGCGAAATCTTTATGAGGTTGGCGGCTGAGGCGGACGTGATCCTGGAAGCATTTCGGCCGGGAGTTGTTCAGGATCTTCGAGTGGATTACGACAGTGTCAAGGAGCTGAATCCCAGAATTATCTACTGCTCGTTGTCCGGATACGGTCAGTATGGGCCGCTGGCAAAAAAAGCCGTGCATGATCTGAATTGCGTTGCATACGCCGGGGTATTGGACCTGTTGCGAGACTCCCAGGGGGCGCCCATCGAGCCGGGCATCCCTCTCGCCGGCTTGGTAGGGAGCCTTTATGCTGTAATTGGCGTGCTGCTTGCGCTTCACGCGCGCAGTACCACAGGCGCCGGTCAATACATCGACGTCTCGATGAGCGACAGTCTTGCGTCGCTCTTGGCGCTGCCGCTTGCAGAGGCCCACAGGGCTGCGACGGATGCGAGGGCCGAGGCGAGGCGAACAGGCGCCGCGCCGCGGCCATATTATCGGTGCTATCGGACAAAAGATGGGCGGTACCTCGCAGTAGGCGCGCTCGAGAAACATTTGTGGAAGCAGCTTTGTGAGAAACTAGAGCGCCCTTTTTACGCGGACAAACAGCACGACAAGGGGGCTGCCGAGGAAATTGCTCAATATCTTGAACATGCTTTCGCGCAGCGAGATCTCGACGAATGGCTCGCCGTGTTTAGCGACCCAAATGACTGCGTCGCCGGGGTGTTTTCTGGCGCTGAACTATTGGAGGATGAGCACGCGGCTGCTCGGAAAATGCTATACCGCGCACCCAACGGCGCGCCTCAGCCGGGGATTGCATTGAAATTCAGCGCAACGCCAGGTAGCGTCAGGACGCCTCCTTATCGTTTCGGCGAGCACACGAGGGAAATACTGGGCGAGTTGGGTTACACGGAACGTGCGATCGTGGAGCTGGCTGCGGCAGGAACCGTATGGGCGCCTGATATAGCATTCGGGACTTGATGCGGCATCCAGCAGACCGAACATGGATTCCCACTTCCGTGAGAATGTCAAGGAGCAGCGCAATTCGTGAGTATTTTCAAGAATGGCTATAGGGCGTCCGAGGCGCTTTTGGAGTATGCATGGAAGTTATTACCACTCATCTTAACGCTGATTTTGACGCGTTTGCGTCCATGGTCGCGGCGAAAAAGCTGTATCCCGACGCCGCGGTCAGTTTTCCCGGGTCGCAGGGCAAAAACGTAAGGGATTTTTTTATTGAATCGACGCTGTACATCCTTTCGATCGAACGGGCCAAAGACATTGATTTGGACAAGGTCAAGCGACTCATATTGGTGGACACGAGGCAGAAGAGTCGGATCGGCAGATTTGCCTCAGTGGCGGAGGCGGGGAAGGCCGAGATCCACATTTATGATCACCATCCCGCGTCTGAGGATGATGTCAAGGGCGACGTCGAAGTAATAGAAGAAATTGGGGCTACCGTTTCCATCCTGATTCGAGAGATTAGGAAACGGGGCGTTGAACTGAATGCAGAAGAGGCAACCGTGCTTGCTCTGGGCATCTACGAAGACACAGGTTCCTTCACGTTTCCCTCGACCACCAGCGCGGACATGGAGGCCGCGGCCTGGCTTCTTTCTAAGGGCGCCAATCTCAACATCATATCGAACATGATGACCGCGGACCTGAACAAGGATCAGATAGAGGTGCTGCATCAGCTCATTCACGAGGCCGAGACCCTGAATATAGGAGGGATCGAGATCGTGGTGACGACCGCGACCGCGGAAAACTACGTGGGCGACCTCGCGTTGCTGGTCCACAAATTCAAAGACATGGAGAATATCGACGCCCTTTTTGCGCTTGTCCGTATGGAAGACAGGGTGCATCTCATAGGGCGGAGCGCGATCGCGGAGGTGAACGCGGGCGACATCGCGGCAGAATTCGGGGGCGGAGGCCACGCGCAGGCTGCCAGCGCGACCATCAGGGATATGACCATCCATACCGCCCACGAGAAGTTGCTGAACTTGCTGCATGAACGCGTGCAGCCGAAACGAACCGCCGGTGAAATCATGAGCCGCCCCGTGATTGCATTGGAGCCTCATCAGACGATTGCCGAGGCTGCGGTTTTTCTCAGCCGTTATCAGGTGAGTTCGCTGCCCGTGGCGGGGCGCGAGGGTATTTTGGGGATACTCCACAGGACTGCGGTGGACAAGGCGGTGCATCACGGCCTGGACCAGCACCCGGTGACCGACTACATGAACCCAGGCGCGCCCACGGTGACGCCAGACACCCCCATCGAACAGGTGGTGCGGCTTACGGTAGAAGGACGGCAGAGGCTTGTGCCAGTAATGGACGACGGCAGGCTCGTGGGCGTGATCTCGCGCAGCGATTTACTGGGACACCTGAAGCTGCCGCAAAGCAGCGACTCCTCGACGCCGGATGAGTTTCCTTCTGGCAGGCCCCGCGCCAAAAGCGTGCGAAAGCTCTTAGAAGAACGACTGCCGCAACATGTGTTGAACATTCTAAAAAACGCGGGGGACATCGCAGAACAGCGGCAGGAATCAGTGTACCTTGTGGGTGGGACGGTGCGGGACCTGTTGTTGAGGGATAGCAACCTCGATATAGACTTGGTGGTCGAGGGCGAAGGGATCCCGTTTGCCCGGGCGTTGGCCGACCGCTTTCCAGGTTGTCGCGTACGGAGCCATGAGAAATTTGGGACCGCGGTCGTGCTTTTCCCCGATGGCTTCAAAATCGATATCGCGACGGCCCGGCTTGAGTATTACGAACGGCCCGGCGCGCTCCCCACCGTCGAAACCAGCTCCATTAAACGGGACTTGTATCGACGTGACTTCACCATGAACACCCTCGCGGTGTGCTTGAATCCGTCCCGGTTCGGTCAGGTGCTCGACTTCTTCGGCGGTTCCCGGGACATCAAGGAAAAAGTGATCAGAGTGCTCCACAATCTCGCATTCGTCGAGGATCCCACTAGGATTTTGAGGGCAATCCGGTTCAGCAGTCGTTTCGGTTTCGTGATTTCGAAGCATACGGCGACGTTGATTAAGGGGGCGCTTAAAATGCAGGTGTTTGCCAATGTGGAGGGGAAAAGGATCGCCAACGAGCTCATCCATATTCTCGAGGAACGGTCCCCGGGCTCGTGCCTCAGCGTCATGGCTGGCTATGGGGTGTTGCCGGCGATACACCCGGCGCTCAGCTTTGACGAACGCGCGAGAGCCCTCTTCGAGTCGGCGGCTGGGGTCCTCTCATGGTGGAAGTATCTCTTCAAAAAAGACAGGGTCGAGCCATGGCGAGTGTATTTTCTGGCGCTCACGGACGCGCTGTCTCATGAAGAATACGCGAGCGTGCTGGAACGATTGGGGTTCCCGGGCGGCGCTCGTCAAAGGGCGCTTGTGGAGCGTTCGGAAATAAGAATGGCGCTGACGTTTTTCGCCTCGAACCACGTCGTTCGCCCCAGCGTCGTGGTCCGCATATTAAGGCCTCTTTCGCTCGAGGCCCTCTTGTTCATGATGGCAAAGACGACGCGTGATGTGACTCGGAAGTGGATTTCAGAATACATTAGCTCGTTGAGGTACGTGAAACCTGCGCTTACAGGAAACGACCTGAAGGCCATGGGCTTTGAGCCAGGGCCGATTTTTTCGACTATCCTCAACCGGCTGCGCGACGCGCGGCTCGATGGGGAGGTCTCAAGCGCCGAGGAGGAAAGAAACTTGATTCGCAGAGCCTATCTCGTACCAACAGAATGAGCGGGCAGAACCGTCAAACGACTTGATTTCTGTCGCGGCGTCAAGCACCATAGGGCGTCGCGCCATATCTCGAGCTGGCGTTCGAAGCAGGGGAAGCCCTGTCCGGTTCACACCACTATGGCGCCTGAGAGGGCTGATGAGAGGCAG
This sequence comes from Desulfomonilaceae bacterium, assembly GCA_049969795.1. Taxonomy (GTDB): domain Bacteria; phylum Desulfobacterota; class Desulfomonilia; order Desulfomonilales; family Desulfomonilaceae; genus JAUPKT01. The sequence goes on along the minus strand of JBMFOE010000006.1, from coordinate 27,940 downwards.
GATTTCAACGGAGGAGATTATGACATCAGAAGCTGGCAGACACATCAAGATTTTTGACATCACTCTGAGAGACGGCTCCCAGAGCAAGGTCGCGACGAGGATCAAGCTCGATGACTTACTGAGGATCGCGGAAAAACTGGGGCAGAGTGGTATTTATGGCGCAGAGACGTGGGGAGGAGCGACGTTCGACGTGTGTGTGAGGTTTCTGCGAGAGGACCCGTGGCTGCGCGCAAGAAAACTGAAGGAGGCCATGCCCAACGTAAAAAATATGATGCTTATCCGGGGCCAAAACCTGGTGGCATATACCAACTTTCCGGACGATGTGGTGGAGAAATTTGTGGTGGCCGCGGCGCGCAATGGGATCGACGTGTTTCGCATCTTCGACGCCCTGGATGATGTGAGAAATCATCAGACAGTGATCAAGGCGGTGAAGGAAGCGGGGAAGATTGCGGAAGGCGCGGTGTGCTACACCATCAGCCCAGTTCATACCATAGAGAAATTCGTTTCCAAGGCAAGACAATTGGAAGACATGGGCGTCCACCAGATTGCCATCAAGGACATGGCTGGTCTCATTGACCCGCAGACCACGTTCGAGCTTATAAGTAGTCTGAAGAAAGCGGTGAGCGTACCCATTCATCTTCATACCCATGACAACTGCGGCATGGCCATGATGTCGGCGTTGAAGGCCGTAGAAGCGGGCTGCGACATGCTCGATTCGGTGCTGAGTCCTTTTGCAGGAGGCACGGGTCACCCCTGCACAGAAGCCTTGGTGTTTTCTCTCCATCGGCTCGGATACCAAACAGGCTGCGATCTCAAGAAACTGACCGAAGCGGCGGAAGAGGCGAAAATTGTGCTCAAATCGTATGCGGAATTTGAGGCGCCTTACGACGGCGTGGATTGCCGTATGCTGGTCACTCAAATCCCGGGAGGCGTCATGTCCAACCTCACCAGTCAGTTGAAGCTTCAAAACGCCCTCGACAGACTCGACGAGATCATCGAAGAGATACCGCGCGTACGAGAAGACCTCGGCTGGATACCGCTGGTAACGCCGACCTCTCAAATCGTCGTCTCTCAAGCGACTTTCAATGTCTTGCTGGGAAGGTACAAGATTATCGCCAATCACACTGCTAATTTACTGAAGGGTCTTTATGGGGAAACGCCCGCGCCCGTGAACAAAGAGCTTCAGGAGCGGGTATTGAAGGGCGAGGCCCCGGTCACGGTGCGACCGGCTGAACTGTTGCCGCCCCTTTGGCCGGAACTCGAGAAAAAATTCCCCGGGCTGACCGACGAAGATATTCTAATTCATGCGATATTCCCCCATGAAGCGCCCGGGTATTTTGAGGAAAAGGCGAAGGTAAATGGCGGAAACTGAGCGAATTCCTCTCCAGGACCGTTTGAATCCAGAAGCTGGCATCCGTCATTGCTACGGCTGCGGCGCAGATAACGAGAAGGGCCTTAGGATAAAGAGTTTCCTCATTGGCGACGAAGGGGTGAGTACATGGCGGGCGCAGCCCCATCACTGCTCTTATCCAGGCTATCTGAACGGCGGCGTCGCGTGCACACTCATCGATTGCCACAGCGCGTGGACCGCCTTCGCGCTCCAGTGCAAGGAGGATGGAATATCCATGGAGGATAGCGCGGATGCAAAAACCGGTTGGACGCGCGCGATGCATGTTGAGTTCCTCCGACCGACCCCCTTGGGCGCTGAGATTACGTTGAGAGCAAGGATGAAGACGAGGGGCAAAACGAGCAGAACGCTCGCATGCAGCCTTTACGCCGAGGGGCAGGAATGCGTGCGAGCCGAGGTGATCATCGTGTTCGCCTGAGCGTCGCGATCCATGGTAGTGGAACCAGTGCAAGAGGAGACAAGGGAGGCGCTGCAAAATCTGTCAAAGGGATATAGCACTTCTCGAAACGTCTGCCAGAATGAGGCTCGGCGTGGGGAATATAGTGATTTTCATAGCCTGCGTGAGGGTGAGCACGTACTCAATGGGCGCGGTCATGGCCTCTGATATGTCGTACGGGGCGGAATCCGGCATGCAGCAAACGAACCATAGATTGCCACGTACGTGTAAATGACGCGGCGCGGGAGTTCGTGGCAATTCGCGATTATTGTCGAGAACGGCAATAAGGCCTCGAGAGTATGCATGAGTTCGACCATGAGGACGGCGGTTCTTGGGAAAAGTGAGGAATGGGTAGAGACGCGATCGTCCTGAAGGAACGGTTACAACCAGCCATGTTCCTGGTACCAGAGGAAGGTTCGGCGGATAGCCTCGTCCAAAGGGGTTGACGCTCGCCAGCCAAAGTCGCGCCACGCTCGTTCTGGGCTGCATACCCAGGCGGTCTGCACCAATTCTTGAAGTTTGTCGGAGCGTATGAGCACGGGCTTGCCAGTGAGCTTGCTCGCAGCGTCCCCGAGGCACGCGGTGAGGCGGAGAAACGACGGGGGGACGGGGAGGGGAATGGCCGATTTGCCGCAGACGGACGCGGCTAACTGCACAAAGTCTCGCCACACCACAGGAAGGGGGTTGGTAAGGAAGTACACACGGCCGGGGGAGCGTTCGGAAAGCGCGGCGGCCAGGATGCCCTCTGTCAAGTCGTGCACGTAGATGATGCTGACCAGGCGGTCGGGACCGGCGATGTACGGAGCGATCCGCCATTGTACGGCCCTAAAGACGCCGAGGACATCGACGTCTCGGGGGCCGAACACGGTGGAGGGCCGTACGATGGTGACGGGAAGAGAGTGGGCGCACTCGAGTACCGCTTTTTCTGCCTCGTATTTTGACTGGGCGTACGAAGAAAGGGGCGCGGGCGGCGCGTCTTCGTCGAGGGGGGCGTCGCCATTGTTGGATGGCCCCGCGACCGCCTGCGAGCTCACGAGAACAAAACGTTTCAGGTTACGGCCAAGTGGCTCGTGGGAAAAAACCGCGAGAAGTCGCTGGGTAAGGCGAACGTTCGCGTCGTAGAAGTCCTTGTAGCAAAGGGCGCGAGTGGCCCCTGCAGCGTGGATCACGTAGTGGAAAGGGGCGTGGGACACTGCGTAGTCTTCCAGGGCGGCGAGGGGGATAACGGCGGCGGCAGCGGGAGAGAGGTGGCGCAGCGACGCGGGGTCCCTCACGGGACAGACCACGTCAAAGCCCCTGGCGTGTAGAAGGTCCACGAGATGGCTGCCGATAAAACCAGTGGCGCCGGTGACAAGGAATTTCATAGGAGGCTCCAGATACATTCCGTCGGGCTTCTCAAAATTAACTCAGGATTGCGGCGCTGGGCTCAGAATGACGCGTCAAGAGTTTTTTTGTCATTGCGAGGGACCGATGGCAAGGGGCAATCTCGACTCACCTCGATCGAGGTGAGAGACCTCTCCCGAATTCGAGGTTGCGCCAGAGAATCGCTGAATGGGGCAGCGGTTACCATTCTCGAAAATGGCGCGAAGTGCGCTGGCGACACGCTGCATGGCATTCCCACGTGAATGGGAATGCATGGCGAGTTTCCTGGATGCCGGGTCCAATCCGGCGTAACACATAGGGCGCGGTCACGGCGCCGATTGATTTCGTGTGTACCGTGAGGGAGACTTTGAAAGTTATCATATTGCCGCTGGGGCGCGCCTCATTCCGACAAAACTGTTGAGAAATCCTATAGCACGAGTGAGGTTGTTTGTCACTGCAGGTTGTGGAAGGGAAGCTGCGAGTGAAAGTTGCCTGACATTGACAAGACAGTTGTGGGGACGAAAAACAGGCTCAGATATACATGATGGTGCGCCGGGGTATTGACTCGTCGTGCTGGCGACGTTTTCTCGATAGCAGGACACGTTGCAAGAGATTGAGTTCGGGGGGTTGAGCCTTGTCAACTCGTTCGAACTCAATGGTGATGGCGCCCTGGGACTCTGTGAGTTTGAAATAATCGAGGAAGTAAAAGGGGACATAGACGTCCGGAAGATAGCCGAAGCGAAGCGGCACTCTCTCCAGGCGCTTGAGCCAGGTGCCGGTGTTGAGCGCCACGCGATTGCCAATCCATTGGAGTGATGGGGCATGGGTATGGCCGTAAATGAAGATGACTGTTCCGGGATCGCGCTCGAAAATCCCCTGCGCGGCATTGAGGTAGCGCTCTTCCTTCCCGAGGTCAAGGGCGGTTGGGCTGGTTATCACGCGGAATCTTTTGAGCGTTTTCTTGACATCGCGAAGTATGAGGCTCAACGGCGCGAAGAGAATGAGAGCAACAGCGTAGAAAAAAGCATCAATAATGAGCACGAGCTGTAAAAGGTTTCCAAGGTAGCCCAAATGGGCGAGCAGACCGTTGAAGAGGAAAATGTTAGTGTGGGTGACGCCCAGCCATTCCAACGCAGCGCCAGCCAGGACGAACGTTGTCAAGCCGGAGAGCAGCAGAAACGGCAGAATCAGCCAACGCAACCAGGGACTCATTTCGTGATAAAAGTAATTTGAGATGACCCAGTGGGGTATCTGTTCCGTCGGATAGACTGACTGAATATCCTTCAACCAGTTGTACCGACCGTATTGGGAACGTTTGCCTGCCCCACTCACCATTGCTTTGGTAATGAAATACCCGACGGGCTGCGCATAGGGGTTGCCGAAATCGGGCATGTGATTGAAATCGTCATACTGGTTGCCATGCTCTATCCAGATACGTTTGCCGGCCAGGTCTCTGGTTATTGCAGGCTGCTGCTCGAGATGGACGTTGAAGCGCTTAAGGATGCCCACGAACTCGGGGTAACACGCGATTTCGTAGTCGTGGTTGCCTGGCAGGATGGTTATTTTGACCTTTTCCCCTGCCCGGCGGAACGCTTGGAAGATGTTGGGAAACTGATCGATCAGGGCCTGCAGCTTATCAGGACCATTGATGTCGGTGAATTCCCACATACCGAAGACATCGCCCACGATGACGAGTTCAGCGTCTTCGGCCTCGTCAGCCAACCGTCCCAGGAAAGCCACCAGTTCCGCCTCGTAATCGCAAACGCCTAGGGCCTCGTCGCCGCCGATGTGCAAGTCGCTGATAAAATAATAGGTGTGGGCCATGACAATTATGGAAGCCTCCCGGGTGATAATGGCCGGTCCTAGAACTCGCTGAGGCGCGGCTAGACGCAGGAGTCGGCGCGATGGTGTGCAGGATTGCCCGTGGCCAAGTGTCGGAGCCCGTGGCGGCGGGCATTCAATGCATGTCGTCGTTGCGAACGTGTTTGAGATTATACCCTTTTTCCTGACCATGTAAAATGTGGAATTGCGCGGTCGAGCGATTTTGGCGTGGGCGGCGCTTAAAGGGAGTGGGGACGGAGAAAGAGGCCAAGCGGTTGCGGTATAGCCAGTCTGGAAAATATGCGGACTGCGTTGAGGACCCGGGGCTGGTCATTACCAGGAAAGGCGGAATCCAGGGTCAACTTCCTGGATGCCGCCCGGAGTCCGGCGTGACAAAGCGGTTGCGGTGACCATACTTTGAAAGTGAGCACAAGCACGAGGCGGGCTGCTTCATTTCGACAGTGGTTTGCGGAGGTAGCATATATGCGCGTCCGTGGTAGATGAGAGTGGGTGGGGGCAGGTTTCTGATGGCTGGAAAAGTGGCTGTGGATTCGTTTCCGCGGCTGGCATGGCAGAGGGTGCAGGACTCTTCGGATAACTGTGAACCCGACGAGAAGAGGCAATGGTAGCAGGCGTGAGAGGGGCGCAAACGCGGGCGGCGGATTGGTAATTCAGTTTCGGAAGAGACGCGAGGGGGAGTCGTGCTCAGAGATGAGTGAGATGTAAGGAGAGGGAGGGAAAGGAAGCGTAGAGACGCCGTGAGTTGCGAGTGCTCTGAAAAAACGTAGGCGAAATGCGCGAACATGGTGGAGGCGATGTGGCTGAGGTAATGAAGAGGCTCGGTGCAGGAGGCGGCGGTTGACCCCAGGGTTCCATTTCTGTAGTGTTACGATGCCAGATGGGGTGAGATCGAGAGAAAGAGCGCAAGGAAAGGAGAGAATGATGAGATTCATGAGTGTGGTGAGAGTATTGGTAGTACTAGGCGTGTTCGCCTACGGCGGTTTGGTGCGAGGCGACGAAGGAAAGGTGACCGGGGGAGATGTGCGAAAGCAGGCGGAAGACGCCCTTGACGCGGCGAAGAAATACGCGCTGCAACAGAAGGCCGAGTATCAACAGAAGGTAGAGCAAGAATTGAGCGAACTCGGAGCGAAGATCGGAGCGTTGAAGGAAAAGGCTCAGACGGCGACAGGCGAATCTTTGCGGGCGCTTCAAGAAAAAATGGGCGACTTGAAGGAGCGGCAGGCGGCAGCGGAGAAAAAGCTGGGCGAGCTAAAGGCGAGCACCTATCAGGCGTGGATGGAAATGCGAGATGGAGTTGACCGGGCGGTTTCAGAGTTGAGGAAGGCGTACGACGGCGCGGCGAGGCTGTTTAAGTAAGAGAGAAGTGGAAGGGTTTACAGCGCGCATGGCTATGGGGATCGTACGGGCGAAGTATAGAGTGAAGGAAGCAGGGGTGGCTCTGGCCGCGCTCCTTCGCTGGGTTATAGCTATTCGCGAAAATAATCGCGAACTGCGCAGTTGTCCCGCTGCATGTCATTCCTACGCAAGTGGGAATCCATTCTTCGCTTTTTGGCTGCGGATCGAGTCCGGCATGACATATCAGGCGCTGTGACGCAGACTTTGGAAGTTATCATAGTCACGCCGCGGGGGGCCTCATTGCGACAGAAATGTCGAGAAGTAATAGAGGGGAGCCGCAGGGGTGAGGCAGGCGCGGGGCGCAGAGGGCGGCAGAGAGGTGTGCGCCTGGCGTGTTTTGTGATGAAAGGGGGAGAGGGGCGCGTGTGGGGGTGGCTGCGAGGCTGATTGGAAGTGGATGCGTCACGGAGGCTGGCGGGAGGGCAACTGGAAAGGGCGCCGCGTAATGCGTGCGTGAGCGTACGAAAGGAGCCGCAGATCGCTTGTGGGCGCCCTCTGTTCCACGTGGAACACTTCTCACACTTTGTTTGACGGCGTCTCTCGGTGTCTCCGCCGCGTGCTACTGACGCCGCAGACCCGCGCGGTAACCCAACTCCACTTCTAGCCTATTCGCCCTGCGTAGTCTGGCCCCCGCCGGAGGCCGGCGCAGTCTCGGTAGTCGGCGCCGCGCTGGGCACCGCAGGCGCGGACGGCTGAGGCGCCGCTGGGACGCCCGGAACCGAGGACTCGGTGACCACGGACCGCTCGGTTATCGCCACGCCCTTGCCCGCGAAATAGGTCAGTACGATGGATGTGCACATGAAGAGCACCGCGGCGACAATCGTCACCTTGCTCAAAAAAGTGGTCGCCCCAGTGCTTCCGAACACGGTCTGGCTTGAACCGCCGCCGAACACCGCGCCGATATCCGCTCCTTTGCCCGTTTGCAGCAAGATGATGAGTATGAGCGCTATGCACACCAACAGGTGAATGATCAATACAAAAGTCGTCAGCATGTTTATCCTCTCAATCCCTATCGAATCCGGAATACACTATCCCCAGGAATTCATCTTTGTGAAGGGAGGCCCCGCCCACCAGTCCGCCGTCGATATCCTCGCAGGTGAACAGATCCCTCGCGTTGCTCGGCTTTACGCTCCCTCCGTAGAGTATACGTACGGCCTCGCCAAAACCGTTACCAAACACCGCGGCCAACTCCGACCGAATAAAATGGTGCACTTCCTGGGCCTGATCCGGCGTCGCCGTCTTTCCTGTGCCAATGGCCCAAACCGGCTCGTACGCGACAATCAACCGCCCAGGATCGCTCGAGTCTGCCTGCTCCAAACCCACGAGAAGCTGCTCACGCACAATGGGGAAAGTAATGCCTTTCTCCCTCTGTTCGAGCGTCTCGCCCACGCAAAATATGGGTATCAGTCCTTCCCGCTGGCAGGCCCGAATCTTTTTGCCTACGCTGCGGTTGGTCTCCCCGAAGTATTGTCTCCGTTCCGAGTGGCCCACTATCACATACGTGCAGCCAATTTCCTTCAGCATAGGCGGCGAGATCTCTCCGGTATACGCGCCTTGCGGCTCCCAAAACACATCTTGAGCCGCGATCTTCACGGGAGCCACCCGTAAGACCTCCGCGACCGGGGCCAGCGCAGTGAACGGCGGCCCCACCACTACCTCGCACGGCGTTCCTCGCTCAACAAACGCATCTCCCAGTTCACGCGCGTACTCCAGGGCCTCTGACACCGTCTTGTGCATCTTCCAATTGCCCGCCACCATCTTCCGCCTTGCCGCCATCCACAGCCTCCGTTCCTGATTTAAGCCCCGCGGCGCGCATTTCGTCTCCGCGCCTTTAGCAGCTTAACGGCAACCCTTACATCCATGCCGTGAGCGCCTCGCGCCTCGAGTCACGATTCCAACGCCTCCACCCCGGGCAGCGTTTTTCCCTCGAGAAATTCCATGAACGCCCCTCCTCCGGTGGAGATGTAAGATATCCGCTGTTCCACGCCGGCTTTTCTGACAGCCCGTATCGTGTCTCCGCCGCCTACCAGGGAGAACGCCGCGGACTGAGCCACCGCCCGCGCCACCTCCATGGTGCCGCGCGCAAACCCCTCCGTCTCAAAAACCCCCATGGGACCGTTCCAGATGATTGTCGCCGCGGTCCGAATGATCTCCACAAACCTCTCGACGGTTTTGGGCCCAATGTCAAGCGCCATTAACTCCTCGGGTATGTCTGACACCGGCGCGATCTGAACGTCGCCTGACCCATCCATTGCGGCCGCCGCGACGACGTCTTCAGGCAACACGATTTTGCAGCCCGCCGCCGACGCATCTGCCAGGATCTGCCGAGCGGTCTCGAACATATCGTCCTCGACTTTTGACCTCCCTACTCGCACGCCCTGGGCGGCCAAAAAAGTATTGGCCATGCCGCCCGCGATGATCATCGCGTCCACTGACCGTAAAAAATTCTGGAGGATGCCGAGTTTGTCGGAGACCTTTGCGCCGCCGAATATGGCAACCACCGGACGAGGTGGGTTTTCAAGCGCCTTTCCCAGATTGTCCAGCTCCTCTTTCATGAGCAGTCCTGCGGCCTTTTGCTTGAGCAGCTTTGGCACCCCCACTGTAGACGCATGGGCGCGGTGGGCTGTTCCAAACGCGTCATTCACGTAGATGTCAGCCAGCGAGGCAAGCTGGGCTGCGAATGCAGGGTCGTTTTTTGTCTCACCCGGGTAAAAGCGCAGATTTTCGAGGAGCAACACATCTCCGTCCACCATCCGAGAGACGGCCTCTGCCACTGCGTCGCCGACGCAATCAGGGACAAAAGCGACCTCCCTACCAAGGAGCGCGCCCAATCGCGCCGCGACCGGCCGCAGCGACAGCTCAGGGCGTTTTTCCCCCTTTGGCCTGCCGAGGTGGGACGCGGCGATACATTTCCCACCCTCTTGAATGATGTACTTCAAAGTCGGCAGCGCGCGTCTGAGTCTCGTGTCGTCGCCGATGGTGCCGTCAGGACTCATGGGCACGTTGAAGTCAAACCGGCAAAAAACGCTAGCGCCCTTAATGGCGAGATCCTGTATTCCCTTGATAGCCATTCCACTCCTCCTCAGGTACAGGTCATCATGCTCGGTCTTCCCAACTCACCAACAGTCTGAAAATCCAACCTCATACTAATCGTTCGCCGATATACACCGCCAGGTCCACCATACGCGCCGAATACCCTGATTCATTATCATACCACGAGAGAACTTTCACCATGTTGCCGGATATGGAGAACGTTGACAGCGCGTCGAACAACGATGAATACGTGCTGTTTACAAAATCCATGCTGACCAATGGTTCGTCAATGTAGGCGAGGATTCCTTTCATTCTGCCTTCCGACGCCTTTTTCATCGCCGCGTTCACCTCTTCCACCGTGGCGTCTGTCTTCAAGACCGCGGTGAGGTCCACCAAAGAGACGTTCGGCGTGGGAACCCGAATAGCGAGACCATCCAGCTTGCCCGCCAGTTCAGGTATTACGAGTCCCACCGCAATCGCGGCCCCCGTGGTGGTCGGTATCATGTTCATGGCCGCGGCGCGCGCCCGCCGAAAATCGTTATGCACGGTATCCAGGAGACTCTGATCCATGGTGTACGAGTGGATAGTAGTCATAAGGCCCTTCTCGATCCCAAATTCGTCGAACAGCACCTTTGCCACCGGCGATAGGCAGTTTGTCGTACAGGAGGCATTTGAAATGACGTGATGAGACAACGGGTCATAAGAATTCTCGTTTACGCCCATAACAAACGTTCCGTCCACCTTCTTGCCGGGCGCCGAGATGATCACCTTCTTGGCCCCTGCAGTCAGATGCTTCCCCGCCCGCTCGCGATCTCTAAAAAGACCGGTGCATTCCAGGACTACATCGATCCCCAAGTCCGCCCACGGCAAGTTGAGCAGGTCATCGGTGATTTTGAGCGCCTTTACTTGTGTGCTGTCCACCTTCAGGAAATCCGGCCCATACGTGACCTCTCCCGGGTAGAGCCCGTGCACGGAATCGTGCTTGAATAAAAAAGCCATCAATTTGGGATCCATCCGGTCATTGACAGCAACTACCTCTACGTTGGGGTTGTTCAGGGCGTTCCTCATTATAGTGCGTCCGATGCGCCCAAATCCATTAATGGCCAAGCGAATGGTCATCTTTTGCCTCCTTGTTCGAAAAAAGACGTGTTCAAAATTCTAGTTCATACCGGTTATTTCGTCAACAGTAACTCATTTCTCTTCTTGTATTTTCAACGTATTTCGGTTATATAATAAACAATTTTCTAGCCCTTGTTGACACGGGTTTCGTTTTGCAGCGCTACACTGGCCCACCACCGAAAACACCTGGACGCGACCTTCAACGCGCGGCCGCCTTCAGCCCACGCTTTGGCGCGAATTTGTCCCTACGCGCTGTATCCGTCTCCATTGCCCTGTTCGCCGTGCTTTTGACCTGCGCACACTCCCTCGCCGCAGAGGCGGCCAATTCCACGACCCGGTGGAAGATTGACAGCGTGAAAATTTGTAAGGCCAAGACAGGGGCGATCATGCCGTCCATCGAGGTGATAGGTCACTTTCCCGTGTACTCCTTTTTCATCCCTAGGCCAGTATGGACCGTGAACGGCAACGTCGTCGAGGCCAAGCCCCTCTATTCCCAGGGCCGATTGGTCGCATTCGAGCTGATGAACGCCGGCCTTTACCTGGAACATGGCAAAAAAAACACCGTAAAGTTCGCCCTCCCTGATCACAACGGCGCCCGTATTTTTCTCTTCGACCACTCCCGGGTACCCGCTGGAGAGTGTTACGAGTTCTTCTGACGCGTAATATGATCCATACGAGCCGTCGCTCTCAAGGGGGGCACTTGGCGCAGATGGACTTGAAAAGTGTCGTGCTGAGATACCGGTCTCCTCTATCAGGCAGGATGCACACCACCGTACCCGACCGGCGCTCACGCGCAACTTGTATGGCGCCATACACCGCTGCCCCGGAACTCATGCCGACAAAAATGCCCTGGGTCAACGCGAGCCAGCGGCATGTGTCATAGGCCTGCTGATCATTCACGCGGATGATTCGATCAATTCTGCTGGGATCGTATATTGCCGGGACAATGGCCTCGCTCATATTCTTCAGGCCTTGAATCGTATGCCCCTCCACGGGCTCAATCCCCACGATTTCGATTGAGGGGTTGTACTCCTTCAATCTTTTCGAGACGCCCATGAGCGTGCCCGTGGTGCCCATGCCTGCCACAAACGCGTCGATTTCGCCTTTCGTCTGATCGATTATCTCCCTGCCGGTGCCCATGTAGTGAGCCTCAACATTGTTGATGTTCTCGAACTGATTGGGCATGAAGTACTTTTCTGGCTCGCTCTCGAATATCTCGTGCGCCCTTCGGATCGCGCCATCCGTTGACTCGCAACCCGGCGTCACCTCCAAGTCTGCCCCAAAGGCGCGGAGCGTATTTCGGCGCTCCAAGCTCACACACTCAGGGAGCGTCAAGAGGCACCGGTAACCCTTGCACGCTGCGACCATGGACAGTCCAATGCCTGTATTGCCCGACGTCGGCTCTAAAATGATCTTATTTGGCGAAAGCAGGCCTTCCCGTTCCGCCTGCTCAATCATGTACAGGGCAACCCTGTCCTTTACAGACCCCCCAGGATTGTTTCCCTCGAGCTTCCCCAGGAGGCGCACCCCATTGGAGGCGTCCGGATGCGCGATTCTCACCAACGGGGTATTTCCTATCAGATCCAAAATTCCCATTCTCTGCTCTCCAACATACAACGTCATCACGATGTCAACCCGTTATAATAGCAGAGTACGCTATGAGAACTCTACAACTCCGGAACTGTCCGACAGCCGGAGGGTCGATTCACGAAAGATCGGACAAGATTGATGGCGCTCATCGGATCATGCGCCCGGGGCCCCTTTCGGGAGATGGATACAAAATTTGCTGCCGACCCCGGGGGAACTTTGCACCGTGACGTCCCCGCCGTGGGCGGCAGCGATATGCTTTACAATGGCCAACCCGAGGCCGGTTCCGCCCATCTTGCGGCTCCTGCCGGCGTCCACCCTATAAAATCGCTCAAAGATCCGAGATAAATGCTCCCTCGGAATGCCGATCCCGTTGTCCTCGACGCATACTGACGTCGCGTCACCCTCGCGGCGGCAGTGGATCTCGACTTTGCCCCCCGTCCCCGTGTATTTTATCGCGTTGTCCACCAAATTGACGAGCGCCTGATGAAAAAGCTGTTCATTGATCATGGCCGTGAGCCCGGGCTGACACTGGACCTGCAGATCGATCTGTTTTTCCTGCGCGATCGGCGTAAACTCCTTGTGGACCGCCTGCAATATCGCGCTCAATTCCACCCGTTCCACTCGTAGGGACCCTTTTTGCGGCGCTTTTTCTATCTCGGAAAGCGTCAGCATATCCTCTATGATGGAGGTCAGCCTGTTCGATTGGCGAATCATGATGTCCACAAACCGCCGCGCCGCTTCCGGGTCGTCCAGGGCTCCGTCTCGGAGCGTCTCGAGAAAGCCCTTAATGGACGTGACCGGGGTCCTTAGTTCGTGAGAAGCGTTGCTGACGAGATCCTTCCTGATCTGTTCGAGATTCTTGAGACGAGTGATATTGTTCAAAACGATGAGCGTGCCCATGCGATGACCGTCCGCACGGCGCAGGGCGGTGCCGTGGGCCTGCAGGTGCGTATCGGTCGGCCCTATGATGACTATGTCTTCCTCTACGGGCACATCGCTGGCCGCGGCCCTTTTGACGAAGCCCTGAAGATCGGTATTGCGTATCACTTCCAAAAAGTTTCTCCCTGCGAATTCGGTTTGCCGGGGTCTGAACAACGCGATCGCCGCCTGGTTCATGTTGATGAGCCGTTCTTCGTTGTCCACCATGAACACGGCCTCCACCATGCTGCCCAGTACGGCCTCCAGTTCCAGCTTCCTCCTCGTCAGAGCATCCAGTCGCTCGCGCATCTGCTCCGCCATGCGATTTATAGCAGTAGCCAGGCCCGTAAACTCCCGCCATATAGGCAGCTCGATCTGACCAGAGAGATCGCCGTCAGCAAACCTGGTCGCAGCCTCCTCCAGTTGACGAACCAATTTCCTGATCCGGAAGGAAAAATAAACCGTCGGCAGCGCAGCGACGACGATCGCCGCAAGCGCAGCAACAAGCAGGCCGAGGTAGATGCTTGCCAAGGACCCGAGTACCAAGCCCACAGGCCTCGATACCCTGACGGACCCCACAACCCGACCCCCTTGCATGACGGGTACAGCGACGTACACCATCATCGCGTTGACCGTATCGCTGTACCTCTGGGAAACGCCGATCTCTCCGGCCAACGCCTTTTTGACTTCTGGCCTGAAGGCATGATTGTCCATTCGAGACGGGTCTTCGTGGGAGTCGTCAATGACGCGTCCGTCAGCCGCGGTGATGGTGATGCGGCTTTTCAACGACGCGCTCATGGCCTGGTAAAATTGCTTTGCCTGCCCTGTCTTACCCTCCTCGATGTCGCCCTTCAGCAGTTCCGCAAGGATCAGCGCCTGGCTCTCCAAGGTCTCAGCAGCGTCCCGAAAGGCCTGCTCTTTGAGGGCCGAGGCCGCGTACCATCCAAGTGTCCCGAAGGAGATTGCGATAGCCGCAACATAAGATACGTACAACTGCCAACGCAGAGTTCTCGACTTATCCACGGGACCTCCGATATTCAGCGTAGGCGATGCGCTGCCTGCCGCAGGGCGCGTAGCGGCAAGCGCGCAAATGTGCATCAGACGCGGCAGCCTTTGGGCTACCTTGCAATGAGGACCCTCATCATGTCAGCCGCGTTCTCAAGGTGATCAGCGATATCGCCAGTCGTCTCCACAAGGCGGGTCATAATGAAAAAGGTCTTGGCCGAGACCTCCTCGGCCGCGCACAGACGGATGAGGATAGTCTTTTCCATGTCGTCGGACGCCTTCTCTCTGTGGCGTATCTCACGGACCGCTTCCTTCACCAATTGACGATCAGATTCCATCCTTGTCTCGAAATATGTATGGGCGCGGCTCACCAACTCTGGTAACAGCCCGAGATACTCGCCCACTGACCTCACCAATGTGATATAGTCCCGTTCGATGTCAGGGGGCAGAACAAGCTGCATGTATGACATCCAATACAGCGAATTTTTGACGCAATCTACTACCTTGTCCGCCTCGCGCAAAAAAGAGAAAAAGGCCGGAAGGGAAAAGGGCAGCAAAATGGAAGGCGGCAGGTGAGACCTGATATTGCGCTTTATTCTGTCCGCCTCGGCCTCGATATCTCGTATATCTTCTTTATTCAGCTCGAAACGGTCCCTGTCTCCCGAGAAATAGCTCTCTACCGCCTCCACGAAAAATGGCGCGCATTCGGCGACCTTGTTCGAGTGGCGCAGCGTGTTTTCCAGAGGAGATCTCCTCAACATATTTACTAATGGGATTCTCATGACCCACCTCTCTAAAACAGTATTTGGAGGAAGAGAAAGATGAGGACAGCGGTGGCAGCCGCTACCGGTACCGTGATCAGCCAGTACAGCATGATCTTCCAGAGCACGCTTACATCGAGCGCTTCGAGCCCGCGTGCCAGGCCAACCCCTACGTACGCGCCCACCGCGGCGTGAGTGGTAGAGACCGGCAGCCCAAGGATCGACGAGATCAAAATCACGGTAGCCGCTGAAAATTCCACTGCAAACCCTCGTACGCTCGTCAAATGCGTTATCTTGAACCCCACCGTTTGGATGACGCGATAGCCCCAGGTGCAGATACCCACGCAAATCATAGCGCCGCCGAATGCGAGCATCCAAACTGGCACCGGCGCGGTCTCGGATACCGCGCCATGAGCGACGATGAAGTATATCCCCGCCAACGGGCCCATGGCATTTGCTACGTCGTTCGCGCCGTTGCCAAAGGCCACGTAACACGACGTGACAATTTGCAAGTAACGGAAGATTTCCTCAGCCTGGGAGAATCTCCCCCGTGCTGCGGCAATCTTGAGGAGCGTACCCGTGAGGAGGAAGCTGGCCGCTCCAATGGCCAGCGGCGCATAGAAAACCGAAAATCCTTCCATGCCAAGACGTTTCCCCAAGGGCGTATCCAGGAATACTGACACGCTCATGACAAAAATAGTTAACGCAACAAGCACAGGAATTGTTTTCAATGCGCCGGAGACAGTCTCCATTCTCGACATGATAAATCGATCGATGAGGCGAAACAGCACAAACGCGGTCAATCCGCTCAAGAACGGCGAAAGCACCCAGGAGAGGACAATGGCGAGCACTTGATACCAGTTTACGGCTGAAACGCCGCCGCCAATGAGCCCGATGCCTATCATCGCGCCTACAATGGAGTGGGTTGTGGACACAGGTAAATTCTTGAAAGTGGCGAGGCACACCCATAAAGAGGCTGAAAGCAACGCGGCCAGCAATCCCAGGAGGATCACGCGAACGTCACCTATAACCTGGGAATATACGATGCCCTTGCGAATGGTTTGGGCCACGTGAGACCCGACAAAGACTGAGCCCAGAAAAGTCAAAATAGTTGCGAGAACCAGCGCCTGACGAAGCGTGATCGCTCCCGCCCCTACGGATGAGGCCATGGAATTGGCGACGTCGTTGGCGCCTATATTCCACGCCATGTAGGCGCCGGCCAAGATCCCCACAATTATGATGGGAAGATGTACTTCCACGTGTGAAACGCCGCCCGTCTTTGTATTGATCGATGTCATAATTACATAGCCGTCATGAGAGTTGCGGTCAAGCGGCGCCACGAGAATACTCAGCAACGAGGTCCAGGAGGAGGACTGTCCGACGCGCCGCGAGACACTGGCAAGGTCACGACGAAAGTGGCGCCGCGTCCCAATTCGCTCTCGACTCGAATGGACCCGCCAAGCCCGTCCAAGATGCTATACACGACCGAAAGACCAAGGCCAACGGCCCCAGCGCCTCCTTTGGTCGTAAAGAATGGATCAAAGATTTTGTGCATCCACTCCGCCGGAATGCCGGGGCCAGTATCGGCGATGGACACGACGATCTGATCCGGCGGCCCCGACTCAAACCGCGTTTTTACGGCGACGGTCCCGTCCTTACCCACCGCATCCACTGCATTGTCCAGCAGGTTCAGAAACGCCTGTTGCAATTGTTTCTTGTCAGTCACAACGGTCGGCGCGGCCTGGTCGAAATCTGCAACTATCTGTATCCCTCGATGCGCCGCTTCGTCCTCGAACAGCGTCACAACCTCCCGAAGGGCGTCGTTCACATCCACAGACTCTTGGGAAGGCTCCATGCGACGCCCGAACGCCAGCAGGCGGTGTGTGATCGATCGGCAACGGTCCACCGCTCGTTCAATCTTGATAGCCCCCTCCTTGAACTCGGAGAAACTCGCGCTCCCTCTGACGTCTTCTTCCCCCAGTAAGTCCTTCAACCACCCCGCCTGGTCGCTGATGATCTGGAGAGGATTGTTGATTTCATGGGCAACCCCTGCCGCCAACTTGCCCAACGCAGCCATCTTGTTCGATTGAATCATCAGCTCTTCTGTCTTGGCCTTCTCTGCTTCCTGTCTTGCATACTTGTCTGTCAACGCCTTCGCCGTCAGGAGCGCGGCTGCAATCACGCCGCACACCACTAAAAAGAGCTCCACCAGCGCCCACCATCGAGTCTCGAGAAGCGCGTCCACGTGCTCTGACGACTCCGCAGTGAGGATCAAAGTCCACCGAGGATTCTCCAGGCGGCTTATTGCGCAGATCATGTCAGCCCCATTACAGGGTTTTTTCAAGACCTCGGATTCAGAGGCTAGGCCTACTTCAGAAGGGGCTAATGCCATCAGCGCCGAGCCATGGAAACGCGAAGAAACCTGAAGAACACCCGCGCCATTGACGACGAGCGCGTCCCCTCTTCTCCCAAGCCAAGCCCCTTCCACAAGCGCGTGTATGAGATTCGTGTTGATGGTCGCCCGCAGGATCCACGTCTGCCCCCCTTCTCTCCTTGCTACTGCAATGATGACATGCGGGATCTTGCGGAATCCCAGAAACACGTCGCTGATGAAAATGCCGTTCTCCATGACCGCGAAAAACCAATCCTCGTTTGCATAATTGACCGCCTTGAGCTCTTCATAATGAGGGCCCACGTAGGCCACATGCGCGCCGCGTTCGTTGATTACGCCGATATCAACCAGGGAACTGGAACGAGACCTTATGAGATCGAATATCGACCCGAGATACCGTTCGTCGTTGAGCGCCGTCAAGGTGTGGGTCCGCGCAATAGTCACGAGCTGCGCGGACTGATCCTGGAAAAAGATATCGAGCCCCCTTTTTAGATTTTGAGACAGCTTGACCAGGGCGTCACCCATGGCGTCCGAGTGAACAGACTGAAAAGTATAATACAAACAACTCCCTACGAGCACCAGGGGGATGAACGAAAAACAAAGCGTCACGCTGAAAATGTCTCTGCGGAGTGATCGATACGGCGTTCGTGGAACCTTCATCGTATGGGCCGGCGCATCGGGAAACAGTTCTGCATGAGCAAAGGATGAGCAATGATTGTGCCAAGGCCCGCCTTCGCGGTAGGCGCCGAAATACTTAGCCCGCGTCGAATAGTCCGCGAGTTCCATGGCTCAGGTTCGCAGCGCACTGTCAGCAGTTCTTACATTTTGTCAATGAGCGACCCACTGCACACGTTTGACAGCCCCTGCAGGGGTTCTCTTAATTTACAGGGGTTCTCTTAATTTATAGCTAATCTCGAAAATAATCGCGAAGAGCGCCGCTTTGCCGCTGCAAGTCATTTCAACGCAAGTGGGAATCCATGGTGGGTTTGCTCGGCGCCGGATCGAGTCCGGCCTGACATATCAGGGGCTGTGCCACAGACTTTGAAAGTTATCATATTCACATCAAGGCGCGCCTCATTCCAACAGAAATCTCCAGAAACGGTATATTCACGCGCACGCAGTATTGCCACCGCCCCTTACGGCCCTCCCAATCGGGGCAGGACACCCCGGTCATGCGCGCCGCCAGGCATTGACGTCCGCGTGCAGGCTCCATCTGGCCTACGCTAACCTTCTGTTATTATAATATGTTAAGATCGAGACATGTTTATGATTTATTTGATGCCATATAACCAACCAACATCAGTATTTTTTTCCTTGACACCCACATGAGACCGTGATAGCTGCGCCTCTAGGACATTTGAGGGAAGTATTTCTTAAAGTATTTCCTCACGGTGCACACTTTTGCAGTGTAAGAAGCTGTCCTAATAAAGGAGGGTGTAATGGGAAAACGAGTCGGACGAATCTTGCTCGTAGCGGCGATGGTGATGACGGGGACATGGGCGTTGGCAGGCGGCGCGCCGGTGGCGGTGAGTCAGGCGGCTCCTTGCGGCCCGGGCGGGTATGCCGTGGCCGGCAACCCGTGCGCGTACTGGGGAGACGCCCCATTTCCCGGCATGTGTGGAGGCGTTGTTGCGCTGCCGTTTCTGGTGGTGGGAAGTCTGTTGGGGGGCAATACAGTGGGACCGTATCCGCCGATCCCTGGCCCCGCGTACGCGGCGGCTGCGCGTGTTCCCCGGGTTGGCGTGGCAGCCCCGGTCTATGCAGCCCCTGCAGCTCCGTATGCCGCAAATAGTATCTTCAGCGGTCTTCCTCTCTTCGATTTAGGGTCGAACATACTGGGGAGTTTCACTGGAGGAATCGGGCTCGGTCTCTGAGGTGTGGTCTCGCTTCCGGTAGGCGTCGCAGGCATCCGAAACGAATAGACGTTCATAACAGACACATTCTCGATCCTTCTCAATCACGGGGACGTTGACAGTCCCCGTTATTTTTTTTGTGCGCCCCTCTTGGGGATGACAGCGAATCCAGCGCGACGCTCGAGATCCTCTCAAAACTTATCCGCCTTTCGCTTCGCTCGAAATGACGCTCAATAGAGCGCACATTATAGCGCCGCTTCATCGAATTCGTGATTCACTCCGAGAACCGGTATATATTCTCTGTGACGCATGGCTTATATTCGTAGGTGAAGGTCTCGCGGGACGAAGCAACGCGCCCTGTGAGGGCCGCGAGGACTCGGAAACGCGCTTCGGCGGCCCGACGCGCTCGATCATGATTGCTGTGTTCAAGCTTTCATGAGGTCTCGGCGCCGCTCATGAGTCGTGCGCTGCGGGACAAAACGAGTATCGCTCCATAAGCCGTATTTCTGGGATGATGCCGAATTATTTTGATACACCTCCGACCGAAGAAAAGATCACCATGGAAGGGGTGCTCGATGCGGTGGTCTTTTCTCGACCTGATAACGACTTTTTGGTGGGGAGATTGGCGGTGCTGGGCAGGAGGGAACCCGTCACTATCGTGGGGCTTCTCCCCGAGCCTCATCCCGGAGAGACCCTGATCCTGAAAGGCAAGTGGGAATTCGACCCGCGCTTCGGCGAACAATTTCGATTTGTGGACGCGCAGGTGAAGGCCCCTGCAACGGTTCGCGGCATCGAAAAGTATCTGTCGTCAAAATTGGTGCCAGGGATAGGACCTGAAATGGCCAGACGGATCACCGCAATGTTTGGCGAGGAAACGCTGCAGGTCATCGAAACAAGCCCCGAAAATCTCCGCAAAGTCCCGGGCATAGGAAAACAGCGCGCGGAGCGTATTTCCAAGGCATTTCAAGAACACAAGGGCATACGAGACGTCATGCTCTTCCTTCAGAGCCACGGTATCTCCACGGGCTACGCCTTCAAGATCTACAGAAAATACGGCGCTGATTCCCCCAGGATAATCTCTCAAAATCCGTATATCCTTGTTACGGATATCCGCGGCATAGGGTTCAAATCTGCCGACAAGGTGGCGCGCAGCCTTGGCATGGACATGAAGTCCCCCCTCCGCGCCGGGGCCGGCGTCCTGCACGTCCTCGATACGGGCCAAGCAGAAGGGCACGTCTTTTATCCCCGGGCCGTGGTTCTCGAGAAGGCGAAGCAGTTGCTCGAGATCGATGTGCGCATCATCGAGGCTGCGCTGGCTCAGTTGGCTCAACGGGGGCATATAGCCGTCGAGGACGAGCGGATATACGCGGCGGGCATGGCGGCCGCGGAAAATGCCGTAGCGGCAAAGGTAAACCGCCTTCTCACAAGCCCTCGACTGCTGCCACCCATAAAAATCGACCTCGCGATTCAATGGATAGAGGCTCGCATCAACATCGGGCTGTCCGACGCCCAAAGACTCGCGCTGGCCGAAGCCATCCGCCAGAAAATGCTCATCATCACGGGCGGCCCCGGCACCGGCAAAACAACCCTCTTAAGGGCCCTCACACAGATACTCGAAGCCAAAAATATTCGCGTCCTCCTCTGCGCGCCCACCGGCCGGGCCGCAAAGAGGTTAACCGCGGCGTCCGGAAAAGAAGCGCGCACGATTCACCGACTCCTCGAGTACTCTCCCGGCGCGGGCGGATTCCTACGGAACAGCCAGAGGCCGCTGGACGCGGATTACGTCATCGTGGATGAAGCGTCCATGGTGGATCTCCGACTCATGAACCACCTGCTTGACGCGCTTAGCCCTCAGGCGACTCTTCTTCTCGTTGGCGACGCCGATCAGTTGCCATCTGTCGGGCCGGGCAATGTGCTGGGCGACCTCATCAGATGCGGTCGCGTCCCGGTGGTCAAACTCAAGACTATTTTCCGCCAAGCCTCTCGCAGTCAGATCGTGATGAACGCCCACCTGATAAATCAGGGCGAGATGCCGGTGATCAGCGCGCCCGGCTCTGGGGAAAGCGATTTTTACCTCATCGAGCGGGAGGACCCCAATGACGCCTTGCGCGCCATCAAGGAGATGGCCTCCAGGCGCATTCCGGATCGGTTCGGGTTCTCCGGGCCTGATGACATCCAAGTGCTTAGCCCCATGCACAAAGGCATCCTTGGAACAGAGAATTTGAATCAAGAACTGCAGGCCTTGATCAACCCCGCCGGCGATCCTGTCCGGGGGAATCGCTTTCGCGTCGGCGACAGAGTCATGCAGTTGAAAAATAACTACGACAAGGACGTGTACAACGGGGATATAGGACGAATTACGTCCCACGACGCGGAATGGGACGAAGTAACGGTCTCCTTCGATGATTGCACAGCGACATACCACGTGAGCGAACTGGATGAGCTTTCTCTGGCGTATGCGGTGAGCATCCACAAATCCCAAGGCAGCGAATATCCAGCGGTGATCATCCCTTTGTCAACGCAGCACTACGTGCTGCTGCGCCGGAACCTATTATACACGGCAATAACCAGAGCGCGCCGGTTGGCCGTGGTGATAGCGAGCCGCCGAGCGTTGGAGATTGCGGTGGGGAATGGGACGGTGGAGCCTCGTTATAGTTGGTTGGCGGAGAAGATGTGACGAACCGTTCCATATTGTCGCATTCTGAATTACCCTCGTGAGCCATTTTGGCACATTATGAAACCTCTGCGCGGCCGCTTGTCCTTCCCTCCGAAGTGGGAATCCATAGCGAGATTTCTGGATGCCGAATCGCGTACAAGGCGACAAATTGAGCCCTGTGGACGTACTGAATGATTATCCCTCCACCGCGACGGAAACTTTGAAGATCATCATTATAGCAGTGCCACGCGCGCTATTCCCACGGAAATTGCAAGAAGAGATCTATGACCTCAACCATAGCATGCATACCGGCTATCGACTGATAGCGCCGTCTCGCCACGAGCGCATCGCGCCATTCAGCTCACTGTTGCACTCCGTTGGCACAATAATTGCTTGCACCTTTAGCAACGCCGACTACCGCGGCGAAATTCTCAGCGGCTCTCGCGTACAATTATCGATCCAGGGAGAAGTTCCATGCAAACGAAGGTGCTCTTGGTGGACGACGAGGAGCAATTTGTAGAAATCCTGTCAAGCCGGCTTGAAACGAGGGGCTTTGTGGTGCATACGGCCTTTTCGGGAGACGACGCCCTCGACTTTTTAGAGAAGGACGAGGTCGATGTCGTGATTTTGGACGTGGTCATGCCCGGGAGGGACGGGGTAGAAACCCTCAGAGAGATAAAGCGCCTTCGTCCCTTGACTGAGGTGATTATGCTCACCGGCCACGGGACCGTTGACACGGCCATACAGGGTATGAAACTTGGGGCGTATGATTATTTGATCAAGCCGACTGACACCAAAGACCTCATTGAAAAGATTGAGAAAGCCAAACAACGCAAGGCTGAACATGAACAGCGGATCAAGAACGCCGAGGTCGAGCGAATCGTGCAGAGCCGAGGCTGGTGAGCCCTGTTAAGGGGCGATCGTCCCGCCGTGGCGCGGCCTCCCACTGGCGTGGAACGTCTTCTCTGAGCCTGACGCGCAGCGGCGCCGTATGCGAGGCATTGAGGCCATGCAATGGTGGAGGTAACGATGGAAGCGATGAAAGTGAAAGATCTCATGGTGCCCCTCGACGAATATGCAGTCATATCCGAAGACGCCACGCTGTTTGACGCGGTGCGCGCCCTCGAGGAGAGCAGACTCAAATATGACACGCGGGGCTACCGCCATCGCGCGGTGCTCGTAAAGGACGCGACGGGCGCGATAGTGGGAAAGCTGAGCCAGTGGGATGTGCTGCGCAGCTTGGAACCCAAATACAATCAAATAGGCGATTTGAAAAAACTCTCCGGATTCGGATTGAGCGCCGAATTTCTCCATTCCATGATCGACAGATTCGAATTATGGAAGCGTCCGTTGGACGATCTGTGCCGCAAGGCTTCGGACCTGCGCGTGGGCGACATTGTTTCCTCGCCAGAAGAGGCGGAAATGATCGACGCCGAGGCGTCTCTCAACCAGGCCGTCCATCAGCTCATCATGGGGCGCCACCAATCGTTGCTGGTGAAAGCAGGCGAACAGGTCGCAGGAATACTGAGGCTTTCCGATGTGTTCGGAGAAGTTGCCGCCAGAATGCGAAGATGCAAGGTGTAAAGAATCAACCACGTACAAAAGGTGAGGGAGGATTCCACAGTCATGAGCACAGATACCGCCGTTCCTTCTGCAGGAATACAAATAAATTGGACGAGACTCGTTGCCATGTTGACCGGCGTTGGGCTGTTCTTCGTGGTGTACTATTCATCTCCTTGGCCCGATGCGGTGGACCCCATGGGCAAACACTTTCCTCTGAGCGTGGAAGGTAAAGGCGCGCTTGCAGTATTTCTCCTGGCTGGCACGTGGTGGGTATTCGAGGTGGTCCCCATCGGCGTCACAAGCCTCTTGATCGGCGTTGCCCAAGCCCTGTTCATGATCCGACCGGCTAAGGTCGCGTTCAAGGATTTCATGGACCCCTCGGTGTTGTTCATCTTCGGCTCCTTGGTGATTGGATTGGTGTTCACCAAGACCGGCCTGACCAAACGAATGGCCTACAAGATATTGGCCCTTATCGGAGAGAAGACCACCACGATCTATCTTGGGGTCTTTGTTCTCATTGCCATTCTTACTCATATCATGGCCCATACCGCGGTGGCCGCCACCATATATCCGCTGCTCTTGGCCATTTACAGTCTGTACGGCGAAGGCGACAAAAAAACCCGTTTCGGAAAAGGCCTCTTTATAGGCATGGCGTATGTATGCGGCGCCGGCAGCATCATCACGCTCCTTGGCGCCGCGCGTGGCATTGTCGCCCTGGGTTTCTTCAAAGAAATGGCCGGCAAAGACGTCTCATTCTTTGAATTGACCTATTACATGGCCCCCGTGGGCTGGCTCATGGTGATACTTTTGTGGCTTTTCTTTGCGGTCTTTTTCAAGCCCGAAAAGCGGGTCATAGAAGGTCTTCGTGAGCGAGTGAGGGAGCTGAGTCGAGAACAGGGCCCCATGTCGAAAAATGAAAAGATGGGGCTGGCGATCATTTTTGCCGCCATCGTGGTCATGTCGCTCCAAGTGATGATCCCCTCCCTGCAGAGTCTGGACAAGACCGCAATCATGCTGCTTGCCACCATACTCTTTTTCGTGTTCAAAATTCTTGACATCAACGACCTCGAGCTGATTCCTTGGAACATTGTCCTGCTGTTCTCCGGGGCCATGAGCATCGGGTTTTGCCTGTGGGAAACAGGCGCGGCCAAGTGGCTGGCAGTCAATTGGCTCGTTATGTTCAAAAATGCCAACTGGTTTGTGTTTGTGATGAGCATCGCCTTTTTCGTCATGGTCATGACAAACTTCATCATGAACGTGGCCGCCATAGCGATTTCGCTGCCGGTGGCGTTGGTCATCGCCCCGTACCTCGGGGTGGCTCCGGAAGTCGTAATGTTTGCGTCTCTGACCACTGCCGGCATGCCTTTTCTGCTCCTCGTCGGCGCGGCGCCCAATGCCATCGCCTACGATTCCAAGCAATTCACCAGCGGCGAATTTTTTATGTGGGGAATTCCCGCGAGCGTGTTACTAATGGTGGTAGTCGGTTTGGCCTGCTTCATCTTGTGGCCCCTTTTGGGGATGCCGGTGACCGCGCCCCGCGCCATGTGACATTGACGTTGAGTTGGGCGCTTATAGCGTTAGAACCACGAAGGAGCGCTTGTTATGCCAGTGAAGTTGTGGACTCTATTGCTCGCTGTTCTCACGATCTTTGTTTCCAACGTCGTTCCTGCCAAGGAACACCAAACCCCGGATGGACTCTTGGTGGTCCAGGGAAAGGTGCTCGATGCATCCGGCAATCCCATCGAGAACGCCCAGATCATCCCGTATCTCAATGGAAAGCCTATCTTACCGCCCGCACATGGCGCCGCGCATGAACAGGGCTTTTCCACAGGCCGCAACGGCCTCTATCGAGTTGAGCTCCCCGTCGCCTCCGAGAAAATCAAGGACGGCAAGTGGTCGGTGAAAGTAACGAGGGCTAGTTTTCGTCCCTCTGAAATGATTTCGCTTGCCAAGATTTTTGAACAAGGTGTGAGCGACAAGGGCGTCGCAACATACGTGGCGCACCAGAATGTCACCCTGCAGCGCATGCAGGGGACAGCCTTCTGGATTGCCCTCGCGGTATTCGTCGCCGTATATGTACTCATTGCCTTCGAGATTCTGCATCGCACCATGGCAGCGTTCTTGGGCGCGGCGACGCTCCTGGTGATCACTCACACCTTTGGTACATTCGACGACGCCTTCAAGATTTTGACGTATGAACAGGCGCTCCACACCGTGGACTGGAACGTGGTGTTTCTGCTCATGGGGATGATGATCATAGTCGGCGTTCTGAAGGAATCCGGCGTCTTTCAATGGTTGGCGTACAAATCCTTTCAGGTTGCCCGGGGCAAGATCTATCTCCTATCCTGCGCCCTCTGCGTGGTGACGACGTTTACGAGCGCTTTCCTGGACAACGTCACCACCATGCTCTTGTTGACGCCGGTGACTCTCGAGATTTCGGTCATACTTGGCGTATCGCCTTTTGTATTCCTTTTGCCGGAGATTTTGGCCTCAAATTTCGGCGGCACCGCCACCCTCATTGGCGACCCCCCTAACATCATGATCGGTTCCTATGCGGGCTTGACTTTCAACGATTTTGTCATCGAGCTTACCCCTGTGGTGCTCATCGTGATGGCGGCTCAGCTCATCTACAATAAATTCCTGTACGGCAAAGAGTACAAGAGGGCTAAGGTGGAAGACGTCCCGAAGATGATCACCTTTCTCAGGGAAAAGTACCAAATCACGGACAGAAAGGTGCTCACCATCGGCGGGACCGTCCTCCTGGGGGTTATAGTCTTGTTCATTCTCCATGGCAAGTTTCACATGGAGGTGAGCGTCGCCGCGCTTTTTGGCGCCGCGCTGATCATCGTGTTGAACAGGATGAACATCGTCGAGCTGCTGGAGAAAGAGATCGAGTGGCCGTCTTTGGTCTTTTTCATCATGCTGTTCATCGTGGTGGGCGGCGCAGAGCAGACAGGCATTTTGCAGGCCATTGCCGACTGGATACTCAACGTGTGCCAGGGAAACCTGGTGTTGGCGGTGCTCATTATCCTTTGGGTCTCGGGGTTCGTCTCAGCCATTGTTGACAACATCCCTTACACCGCGACGATGCTGCCTATTGTGGCCTTCCTGGGAAAGACCATCCCTGGCGCTGAAAGCGGCGTGCTTTGGTGGGCTCTCGCGCTCGGCGCGTGCTTTGGCGGGAATGGGACGATCATCGGCGCCTCGGCAAACGTGGTCACCATGGGCATCGCGGAGAAAGCGGGTTATAAGATGACGTTTATGGGGTTTGTCAAAGAGGCTGCCCCGATTACCATCATAAGTCTCATTATTTCCTCGGTCTGGCTCCTGATCACCTACTGAGGTTTCGCCTGGTTGCGAATCCAGCAGCGCCTCAGAGCCAACCAGAAACTGAACCATCGAGGCGGCAACGCCATCCAGCGCGACGGCGTTACCTTACTGATGACTCTTTGCAAACACTGAAGGAGAAACAGCCATGAGTTCCACTAAAGTATTGTTGGTGGACGATGAAGTAGCCTTTACCGACACGTTGTCCAAACGACTCACAAAGCGAGGTTTGAACGTACTGACAGCAGCCAGCGGTCCCGAGGCGCTCAAGACCCTGGAAGAGGACTCACTCATCGATGTGGTGATCCTCGACGTGAAGATGCCGGAGATGGACGGCATCGAGACGCTGAAGGAAATCAAAAAAATGAGGCCCCTGGTCGAAGTGATCATGCTCACGGGCCATGCAACGGTGGATTCAGCCATCGAGGGCATGAAATTGGGGGCCCTGGACTACCTCATGAAGCCGTGCGACACCGACCTGCTCATGAGCAAAGTCCAGGAAGCCAAGGCCAAGAAAACCAAGCAGGAAGACAAGATTGCCGAGGCGCGGGCGTTGAACATCGCGTTGCGCCGAGGAGATTAGACAGCCTTTTCCATCTCGATTTGGACGCGCGTGTGCACAGCGCGCCAGGAAAATACGTGACGCCTATAACCAGCGAGGTTGAACCATGCCGCATTCAGTGCCTGTTCACGAACTCATGACCCATCCGAACACGTGGCCTCAATTACGGGCCGACACGTCAGTGGGCGATGCAATAAAGATCCTTCGAATCATGACTGAGGATCACAAACTCGAACAAGGGCATTCGACGCCGTTGGTCTTCGACGACGAATACCGACTCCTAGGCTTTGTGAGATTGACCGATCTCTTAAAGAACGTGAGAGAGATGTGCGAATTTGGCAGCGGCGAGTCTTGCGCGTTGGAAAAGGTATCGAGGCCAATCAAGGACATTGCAAGACAATTCGCCGGGTCTGTCGAGGGTTCCGACAGCATTCTCAAAGCCCTTGATATCATGCTCGACCACGAGGTATCCCTCGTACCAGTCATCACCAAGGGACGCTTTGAGGGTATTGTGAAGCTCTCAGACATCTTTAACACGGTTTCAGCTCTGTTGTTCGATGAACAGGACCCGAGCGCGCGGAGTCAGCTCATCGAAAATTACCGGCTGTATATGTGACCATATGGAGAACAGCGGGCAAAGATTTCTCGCTTCGCTCGAACTCCCATGACTAACGGGTCACAACCAGAGATGAAAATACCGTTCTGAAGAGAACCATGC